>DHNG01000020.1:133755-147441 GCA_002409405.1 Flavobacteriales bacterium UBA5422
AGTTGCACATTTACATTGTCACCCCATACCTTGTAATTGTTATCCGAATAATTGATAAACCCGCTTCCATTCACAGTAAAACCCGATTTTTCGTGGCGGTAATTGCCTCTGAAATCAGATTGATGGGTATTGAACGACCCGTAGGAATACGAAACTGCAAAATTATTGGTCATTTTCTTTTTCAAAATGATGTTGATGGCTCCACCTAACGCGTCATCAGACAGGTGAACAGGCACCACCCCTTTAAAAATCTCTATGCGGTCGATCATGGCAGGAGGGATGCTGTTGATGGAAAACGAAGGACCGTAATTTCGAATCGGAATGCCGTCGATGAATACTTTGACTGAATTTCCCGAAAGTCCGTTGAGGTTGTAATTCACATCCGATCCCAAGCCCCCGGATTGCCGAACGCGAACACCCGCTGTGCGATCGAGTAAATCATTGGTTTGAATGGATTGCAACTCTAAGTTCCGGGGTTCGATGACCGAAACCGCAAATCCTTTGTCGCGCACTTCCCGCACCTCTGTTTTCCCGTACACAACCGTTTCACCGAGCAATTTATCGGAGGTGTTAACGGTGATGGAGAGTCGTTCTTCTTCTTTATTGATTGTCTGGGAAAATGCGGTTTTTTCTATTTCAATGGAACTGAGTTGGATGGTATATTCTCCGAAAGGAATGTTGGTGATTTGAAAACGACCGTCCGCATCTGTCATTGTTCGAAATTCTGTGTTGACTAATTGAACGGCAACTGCGACAGCAACTTCCCCATTTTTGAACTGCACATCTCCTTTCAGGGTTCCTTGTTGAGCCAGGCATTGTGTACCTAAAATCAGCATTAAAACTGCTGCAGAGATGTATCTAATTTTTTGAATCATTTCCAATTGTTCAACTAAACTAATTTGAATTTAGTCTAAATAATCGGCGCGAAATTACAACTTTACGAATGGATATCCTATACCGTTAAAAGGGTATAGTTAAATAATTAAAGGAATGTTAAAAAGGGAAGAGGTTGAGGGGTAAAGCCTCCGTTTCGTATATGTTATAATTGTTGTAGTATATCTTGTCAATTCCGATGTTGTTAAAAAATTAAAGCGTTTAATATACTTGCCAAGATGTGAGTATTTTACTTCAATTTTTCTTCGTTTTAAATTAGTATCCCCTCATTTCTAACTTTCCGTTCAATCGCTTCATAATTGTCACCATACTCTGATTTGTCAACATATAAAATAGAACAAGAAGCACTTTCATCTTTACCTACACCTAATATTGTACTCTCCTCGATTCCAAAGCCTATAACAAATTTGTTACTCATATCAAATTCATGGTCTTTACATAGATCATAAATGGAAGAGATATTAGAATGTCCATCAATTTGAATTACACCGGTTAAGTCACCATAATATGTATGTTCTTTAATCGTATTAAAATTTACGTCACTCATTTTTTATTTTATTAGTTACTAAATATCAGTCTACTTTTATGTCAAGATTTATGAAAGTCGTCATATATTATAACAATAGTTATTCTGCTATATTCTATTAATCGTTATAAATTATATCTAATTGCCTGAGCTGCTCCTCTTTTTTTAGTATGAGCAACAGATTTATTTATATATAGGTTTCTAACTTCGTCTAGGGCTACAACTCCATTAAAACCATAACCCGTTACTTCTATCTGAACTTTAATATTTTGCTCTTTATCAATAGTTTTATTTTTTAGTCTTTGTTTTGGATACCAATTTTCAACTTCAAAAACTTCGACTATTAGACCTCTATATTCGCTTAAAACATATTTAATTTGAGGTAATTTCCATTTACTTATTAGCCAAATTTCTTTTGTCGCTTGATATATCGGATTTGTTTCATTGCCACGCTTGTATGTTTCATTAATATTAATTAAAACGCAATCTGCTCCAATTTGGTTAAGAGGTTGTGAATTATAATGTCGTATGATTTCTTCCGAAGTCATCAGTCCTTTTTCAATAGAGTTATGCCCACCAACTATGTTTGATAGTAGAATTCCACAATAAGCTAATGTGTCAATCAAAGATGCTTCAATTTGAAAGGCTTCACTTTCTGAAAGTCCGTGTCGGATAATAACATGCTTTACTATCTGACCATTTCCAATAATTTCTCTTATCTTGTCGTATTTGACAGATGAAGTATCTAATTCCGTTAATGCACAATTCAAGTGATTAAATACTCTATTGTTAACGCCTTTACCGACGTAGAAGGGGATGTTGTCTTTTGGGTCAAGCAACATATATACATAATGTTTTAATCCTTGTTGTGTTTTTTCGTCAAACATAGTTGGTTACTTTTTAACTTGCCTACTCTAAATTGGTTTTCAGCTTTCCCCATTAGTTCTGGAAATATTAGTTGTTAGTCAGTAAAAACATATTGTTGTGGGCGGGTAGCTCGTTCCATCTCATTCAAAACCTATTTTTAGCTTTTATCTTCTTTTCTTTCCTTACGATCATTTAGCTTAATCACAGTCCCATCAAAAACTAGAGTACCTCTTTCACAAAATTGTTCTACATATTTCACAACAATGAATCTATCAAGATGATTAAAATTCATACACAAAGTCTCTATAGTAATTATTTGATGTTTCATTACCACATCTAATATCTCCACATCTGGTTTAGTAGGTGTTTTAGAACCAACTTGTCCTACCTGTTGTTGCATAAATGAAACCTGATTTTTTAATAAATCAAAGGTTTCTTTATTTAAGTGTTCTATACTTCCTTTTATTTCTCTCAACTCTTTTTTCAACTCATCTAAGTCAGCCTTTGAGTTGTTTTGAACAATGATCTTTAATTCATCAATTTCTTTATTCCTAGAACCGTAATAGAAATACATAGCTAATACCAAGGAAACAATAGCTAATATGTCTGCAATTAAACCTAAATAGTTTATTCCTTCCATAGGGCTATGCGTTTTGAGATTTAATCCAATCATACTCTTTCTGAGTGAAACCATGAGCTGCCCATTCACCCGAAAGTCGAGCAATAAAGATTTTGTCGTTTATATCAATGAATTGCTTTAAATAATCCCTGATTTGGACGGTGTTAGTATTAGTTGCTGAAATAATCCAAACAGAACCTGTTTGATGCCACCAAAATCCATAATTTTTGATAGCATTTGAAATACTTTCATAATCTCTCCCTGGATTAGAAAGGTCATATGAAATTGTGTATAATGCCATGGTTTATTCCTTATTAATTATTGATTAGTTTGTCTTCCTCTTTTCTATTATGTTGATAACCTTCAAATACACTAAACAACCACATCAAACCAATCGTCTTCCGATTTTTCAGTGATTTCCAGTATATTTATAGCAGCTATCATTCCGCTCCCAAAACTACTTCATCCCTTTCAAACTAAAAATACGTATTACTACCTGTTTGTTGCTCTTATTGAAATCCGAGAAGTATACACCAATCAATACATTTATCCATTCGTGCATCCGTGGTAAAAAAGCATTCTTCAATTGTTGGAGCAACAACTATTTTCAGTAAAACCACACATTTTGTTAGAATAATAACAATGAATCGGCAGTTATTACGATTAGATTCCTATTTTTGCACCACTCAAATACATACATCATCTTAAAAACACATCAATTATGACCCGGATAGGTATCCATCTACTTATTTTCACGTTTAGTTTCACTACACTTTCTTACGCACAAAACAAGCAACCGGAGATTCCAAAAAAGATTCAGAAGTCCATACCGGATTTGGCTGCACACCTGACCAAAGGAGAAACAGATCCTTTTGATAAAGTAGAACGCATCTATGAGTGGATCACGGGGAACATTAATTACGATTACGATAAACTGACGTCACATAAAACATTCGTGGGGACCAACCCGGAAAAGATATTGAAATCCAAAAAGGGAATCTGTACCGATTATGCTGAACTGATGTACGCGATGTTGGGGGAAATCGGGATCAAATCCGAAACAATCCCGGGGTATACGCACAATGCACACTGGCAGCCCGGCGATACGCTTTTTCAAGAAGGACATGCCTGGATTGCCATTGAGATAGAAGAAGAATGGTATTTGGCAGACCCGACATGGGATGCAGGGTATGTTGGTCGCATTCCGATCAAGCCGTACAAGCCGAAAACTTACAAAGAGAAGGCATTTAAAGATGAGAAAACGGCTGAAAAAGTCACAAAAAAGCGGGAAGCAAAAGAAGCGAAACGGAAGGAAGCGTACGACAAAAAGCCACCGTACACGGAAAAACACGGATTTGTGCGCGACCCTAAAAAGGAGTTCTTTTTGATTCACCCGGATACATTTTTATTGTCCCACTTGCCAACCAATCCCATCTGGCAACTTCGGAATAACCCGATTTCCATTGAAGAATTTTCCAATGAGGATTCTGTCATCGTTGCGATCATTGAAAGCAAAGGCGCAGACTCACTGGATAACAAATTGGCGTTGATTGAATACCAGGAATTGGATTACCTTCAGAAATTGCTGGTTTTGGGCGAGGAAGGGCATAAATTCAACCCAAAAAATCCTTCTGTTAAAGCATTGTATTATTTCAATTTTCTCGAACTGATTACCCGCAAGGACCTGCAAAAACTTGCACGGGGAAGTCAATATGAAATCGATCCGTCGAAGTACAGGGCGCTCTCTTCCCTGAATGATACGTTGATTAAATACATTTCACTCGATAAAAAATTCCAGAAAGTTTTGTACAAGAAGAATAAGGAATTTGATAGTGCTGACTTCAAAACTTCGAAAGAACGGGATAAGGTAAACGAAAAGGCAATGACGCAGTTGGAGCGAAAGTCTGAAAAGTTTGGATCCGTTCTGGGTACAAATTCCGGTAAACTGGAAGACCAACTGGAAAAACTGGACGTCATGTATGCAAAAGTCAGAGCTGATTACCCCGCTGCGATGGATTACAAAAAGCCGGACAATCTGAATATTCAGGTGATTCAGAAATGGATTGATTCGATTCAGATTCAGCAGGCGCTGATTACGAAGGGGAAAGACCAGTTAACCACATTGCGCAGCAATTCTTCTCTGAATCGTTATGTGAACAATCTGCAGTACCTGGATTATCTGTACAATGCCAATCAGAATTTTATTCCCAACAATAATTATTCAACAAGTTTCGTGATTGCGAAAGTAGATTCATTGATTACTGTTGAAAGTAATGAAGCTATCGCGATCATTACCGATTCAATGGAACTGGAATTGTTTGACAAAGCGTTGTTTGATGCTGTGAAAAAAATTGAACAATACACACGAGCGGCGAAAACGGAGCTGAAAGCGATGGAAACGGCCAATCAAGTGCAACATCCAGGTCAATACGAGACTCACCTGGCGACTTTATTAGAAGAACAAATCCGGGCGGTAAAACAATTGATATTAAACAGCCGGAATTTTAACGCCCAAATTGCAAAAGCACATAGCCAAACGCAAGGTTATTTGAAAGAAATCGTCAAGAAAAAGGACAAACAAGTGCAACTGAAACAGGCAAAATACGATTTCAATTCAGAGTTGACAGAAACCCAAAAAGACCGTTCGGAAGACTTGATTGAGATCATGACAACGAAGTCGAAAGAGTGGAAGAATAAGTATAAGGTGAAAGGATAGAGGACTTTTGATTGTTATAAAATTGCTGTTGTCAATAATCGAAAACGTGTTCTACCTCATATTTATCCTCTTTTGCTTGCAAAAGTAATTTGTGAAGGTCTTTCACCAACACGGCCAGAACGACACGTTTTCTACCCGGTTCAGAAGGAATTGGCTGAGAGAATATAGTTTCGCTATAAACAGTTGAAAAAAATTTGTTGGAGGGCAATTTAAGGGAAACGAAAATGGCAGCATTATTTCCTGCAATTTCCTTGAACGATAATCCGTCTTCGGCGAGTTGATTGATCTCACCATTAAAACGAGCATAACGATTGAACTGAATAAGAGTATTTTTATCCTTAGTTTCAAGGATAGCGTATTTGTCATTGAATTGTGATGGAAACGAATCCACTAAAACAGTTGTGTATGTATCGTCTGGTCCGTGAATCGTTTCAGCACCCATTTTGATCAACTTTCCATATCCCCATTTGACAAGCAATTCTGAGGTCAAATAATATTTTCGCTCGATCTTTCTCAAAAAATGATTGTCAAAAAATGACGTTTCAGTCCAAAGTCGTTTCAGGCGATCTTTGAAATCAAATTCATACCAAAAATTATCGTTAATAAATGCAACATAATCATTCATATAATGAGATGCAAAACGATCTTCATCTGTTTCAACTGTTTTGGTATCTGTTAGCTTACCAACAGTTCGTTCGTACCATCCTTTGGTAATGTATTCGGCCGAAGAACTAATGTTAATGACATAAATCATTAGTTGATACTCCCCATTGTATCGGTAGTTTGTTTTATTGGTATCTGTATATACTTTAATGATCTTGTGGATATCCCAAATCTGAGCATTTTGTCTCATATAAGGAAAGGTGGTTGCTGTTGTATGTGCGGTATAGGCTGCTTGCTCTTTCGGACTGAATACTAAATACCACTCCGGAATACTTAAAATAGCTTGATCTACTCGTCTTTGATACTTCGAGGGAGTTTGTGAATGTTTATTGCCAGCAGTCCATTCTTCAGGAATTAAAACGCCTTCTGCACTTACATATGTATTTGGTTGTTGCATGAAAAATGTCATCAATGCAAGTGAGGAAGAAACGAATGTAAATAACAACAAGCGACGCATAAACCTTATATTTTTTCAAATGCTAGTAACGTGTTTAATGATGGGTCGTTTGTTTGTAAAATGCGAAACCCAAGATCTTTAAATCCATACTCTTCAACAATTTTCACCCATTCTTCTACTGATTTGAAAGAACGGTATTCCTGTTCATTTTTTGACCAAGACTCGCCCAGTCCCAGATTAAATACCGTATGTACCAATGAGGCAAAAACGGACATTTCCTCTGAAGTTACATCGTGATCTCTCATAATAAAGAGTCCGCCCGGTTTCAAAACACGGTTGATGGACTGAACAAAAGAAGGGAGTAGTTCTGTCGGACAATGGTGCAGGCCTATATGACATGTTACAATGTCAAGGCTATTATCTGTTATTTGATGTGAAATAGGAGCGTAATCCAACGGAAGAAAAGTGCCGATTTTCCCGATTTTCCCACGTTCCATAATATCTGCAAGCCCATTATTCGGAGCAATATCATTCATTAGAAAAACAGGAGTATATACACGGATGTGTTTTTTTAATCTACTGATGTACCTACCTGTAGATCCGATTTCCAAATACCCATTTATTTCCTGGCGATTATTTAGAATCTGCATTACCTGAGTAGCCATTTCCTTTTTTTGCTTTTTAAGCGCAGGTAAGGCATATGTTAGTGGTGCAAGAAAAGGAGTAATACTTTTTAGCTCTTTCTGGACCGCTTCATAAATCTCTTTATCTGTGTGAAACTGATTCGACTTATCGGCTATCAGGTGGTGAAATTTATCTTCCGGATATAAATGAAAGATTCCCTGTAGGAATTTATAAAAATTATCGCTCCAAAGCGTATCGGAGAAAACAGATTTGAATTCGGATTTATTCATAAGTGACAGTTGGATGATAGTATTTTTCCCAAAGGGAATTTCTGAATTTATAATTCGGATCAACTTGTTGCTTTAAACGAAACAACTTTTTAGCACGGGGATAGGCTTGGTGAAATTGTCTTTCTGTTGCATGAAGTTGATAAGGCAAATAATAAGTTCCATGACAACTTAATACAGCATCAATCAATTCTCTTGTCCAGATTCCTACCGTATTTTTGGCTTTTTCATTTGTACTTTGTTTATACCAGATGACAAACGCAAAGACTTCCTGATCACTCCAACTAAGTAGTGATTCCTGATTTTGAACGGCATGTCTGATAGAAACATTAATCACATTGACGTTGTAACGCTTAAACACTTCGGCCATTTTTGTGGAGAAAACCTGAAATTTATCAACCGGAACAAAATACTCCTGCAGAATATAAGAACTGTATTCACGGGAAGCCGGTTCGAGCTCTGCTACGTCATAACCTGCTTCATAATTTCTCCAATGAATTTTTTTGCGACTATAAAGTATCGGATCAATGACAAATTGCCTTCTCCATTTCGAAAATTTACTTTTACTGAAGGAACTGATAAAGAAACGCTCTATCGGATAGTTGGCATGTAATGCAATTAAGCGTTCTTTTCGGGTAACTTTCTTTTTCGTTTTTTCCCAGGAAACGACACGGATTCGGGAAAAATCAGGAGGATATAAATCACCGTTTTGTAAAATAACCTGACGATTATTTCGGATGTTTTGCTTGAAGAAATCTATATATTGATCTGCACGCATGAGTTTCCACTTCCGTTCCAATAATTCATTTTCTGTTAGTTCTAACTCGACTGCTACAATGATTGCTATGGCATTGTAACAACCAATAACAGCTTCAAATAATTCATTGTTTACGAATCGTGATACCGTTAATAATTCACCATTTGCCATTACAATATCCAATGAACGGACAGTCATTACCAGTGAACCATAACCCATGTATCTTCCATGGCAATTTACACTGACTGAACCACCAACTGTAAAGTTCGCATAGGATTGCATAACTTTAACGCTTAAATTATATGGATCAATGTGTTTTTGAATGTCGCACCATCGAATTCCTGCTTCTACTTTAATTACTTTTTCTTCCGGTGAAAAATCAAGCACGCGATTCATGACATGCATGTCAATATGAATCCCATAAGAGCTTGCCGTATGTCCCCCCATACTAAAACGACCACCACCAACTGAGATATGGGAAGGTGCATTTATAATAATTTCCTGTATTTCTGCTATTGAATTCGGAACAACAACCCGTGACACTAATACAGGATTTAAACGAGATACATCATTGACAATCTTTTCACCTGTTTTCAAATGTTTAATTGTTTCCGGATTCGGATTTCTGTAATAGTCGGCAGCCAGAGAAGAAGACGGACCAAATTTATTCTCTTTCTTTGTTCCTCTTTTGAATCCCAAAATCAAAAACAATAGTAGAGGACCTAAGACAGGAATTAGAATAAGCCAGAGCCAATAACCCGACATTCCCACATCATGTAGACGTTTATTTGCTGTGCAGAACAAAGACCAATACAATAAAGGATACAAAATCCAAGTTGCCGATTCAGCGACTTGATACTCCAGTACATTATATAGTGTATAAAAAGTAGTCCAGATAAAAATAGATATTAACCAATAAGTACGACGGTTAATTCTCCCTCTTTTAGTAAAAAGCAGATAAGAAATAGGGAGTTGTTTCTGATACTTCATTTCGAGGTAAATATACAAGAATTTTGATTTATAAGAGGTTTAGAACACTTCCAATCGGAATACAACTTTGTATAAATTCAGCCGTCTGTCCGTTCGATTTCTTTATTGTTTCTACTCCACTCACTCCAGGAGCCGACGTATAGTTTTGGTAGTTCCAGTTCAGCATATGCCAATGCCAGTAATGTATGGCAAGCTGTTACTCCTGAGCCGCAATGTACGATGATGTTTTCCGGATGTATTTTTCCAAATGTTGTTTGATACTTCTTTCTTAATTCGTTTGACGACAGGAATAAACCGTTTTTATCTAAGTTTTCCGTAAACGGGATATTGATTGCTCCGGGAATATGGCCAGCAATTAAATCAATTGGTTCTGTTATTCCATCATATCGCGCTTTGTCTCGCACATCAATCACGATATAATTTTTATTTTGAGAAACTTCTTCCACTTCGGTTATTTCAACTGTCGGTAAGCACCAGTGATCAATTTGATCTGAAACGAATGTTTTTTTCGTTTGTTCTATTGCTGAACTCAAAGGAAAATTCTCTTTTTTAGCTTGGTTAAATCCGCCATTTAATAACTGAACGTTTTCAAATCCGGTTGATTTTAACATCCACCAGAATCGTGCAGCAGCATTGGAACCAGCATTGTCGTCATAAATTACAACATGTTTGTTGCTGTCAATTCCTAAATCGGCTATTGTTTCGGAAAACTTTTTTATGGTTGGCAAGGGGTGGCGTCCACCGACCGAAACGTCGTCTTTAATGTCTGCTAATTGTGTATTTAAGTCTACAAAAACAGCTCCCTCTAAATGTTCGGTCTCGTAGTTCGTCCGAGCATGTTTACTATTGCTTGCATCAAAAATCAGAACATCCGGGTTTTTGAAAATATTGAAAAGCTCGCTTACTTCGATAATAGGTGAAATACTCATAATTGACTTTTGAAGTGGTGATAACAAAATGACAGTACTTCTCAAATGTACAGTTTTTCAAATGATTAAAGAAGAGAAAAAAGAAAGAATGGAACGACCTTATGCAACTCAGAAGAAGAAATTTTGACCACGTTAGTGATTGTTTAACCGATGGTGCCCGTAACGAATCTGTTTAGATGATTTATACGATCTGCCACATCCAACTCAATGATTACTTCATTAAATACTTTGTCCGAAAGTCAATAAGTTGTTGTCCGGGTCAAGCAAAGAAAATTCCCTTTGTCCCCAGGGTTTTGTATGTAAAGCTCCGTTTGGGTGAATGGTTACATCGTTGTCCAGAAATGATTGATACAAATGGTCAATGTCGTTTGTTCGGATATACACCTGTCCATAGTTTGTTGTTGTGTCCAATTCCTTAAACTCAAAAAAGTGAATTTGAATATTATCTTTTTCAACCATTAAATACCCGTCAAAGTCAGCGCTTCCAAAGTTTTGAAACCCCAATTTGTTCAGATAAAAATCGTTTGTTGCGGCCTTGTCCCGCATTGGTAATTTTGGATGTATGTTGGTCAGCATATCTTATTTTATCTCTGGTGAATTAAAAATACACATTAATTTTTATGGATAGTAGTCCTTTTCGATTTTGAATGCCTTCCTCTATTCAAGTCCTTTGTCCCTTTGTAATTTCAAGGAGCATCGTCAGTTTCTTTTTGTATTATTGCGCTGATATGAAGAAGGGCTATACAACTTAATTTATAGCCCTGTCCGTTTCCTTTATTGAAGTGTCACTAATGCATCACTGTAATTCGATTACTTTCAACCGTACCTATTTCAGTATTAATCTGATAGGTGTAAACGCCCTTAGCCCACGCCTGGACATTTACGTTCAATTGCTCTGTCTCCGGATTGATTGTTTCTTCGAAGATTAATCCTCCCATTGTGTTAAAGATCCGTACTTCTTTTTTCAGTCCGTGATCACCTGCTGGAAAAACAATCTGAATCAGATCAGTTGCAGGATTCGGGAACACAAGTGTTGTAGTACCGTTTGTTTTATCGCCGATTCCTAAGGTGGATACGATGGTAAAACAACTATCCGATTGACATCCGTTGTCGTCCAAAATTTCTACACAATATTCTCCCGGAAGATCAACAAGTACCTGATCATTGGAGCCTGTGCTCCATATATATGAGTAGGGAGCCACTCCACCTGTTACATTTAATGCAATGCTTCCGTCACAGCCAGGACATGCAGCATGAACAATTGCAGCAGAGATCGTGATAGCATCCGGCTCATCAACCATATATGCATTTGTATACAGGCAATCGTTTTCATCTAAAACGGTCACAGTATACGTTCCTGCTGAAAGACCGGTAGCTGATAATCCTGTTTGGTTGATTCCGTTACCATCCCAGGAAATAGAGTAAGGTGCTGTTCCACCCGTTATTGCTACTTGAATTGATCCGTCTGTTCCTGAATGACATGTTGCCGGTGTAGTGATATCTGTAACACTAAAATCCGGAACGGATTGAATCACAAACTCCTGTTCGGCAAAACAAGTAACGCCATCTGTTACGATTACATGATAAATACCTGCATTCACATTTGTTATATTTTGTGTGATGTCCCCGTTCGACCAATTGTATTGAAGAGCTCCGGAGCCACCATTTACCGTCAATGTGATTGCTCCCGTACCATTCGGACAGGTTGGCTGAGCAATAGCCCCATCGACCATAATTCCTGGATGTACCGTTATTTGAGTTGTTTCCAAACCATTCACAACTGGATTACTTGATGCAATGCGTACCTGGTAATTCGCACTTGCAGTACCTGTCGGGATAAACCCGGTGATTGCCCCGTTATTTGAGGAACTGTTTATGGTGCCGATTGTCAACGGAGAAGCAAAACTTCCTGCAGCATCTGATAATTGCAACGAATAGGTATTGCCGGCATTAAATGTCCCGGAAGAATTAAATGAAACTTCAATGCTATCCCCCTGGACAGAAGAAATACAGATCGGATCAGTACTCGCTGGTGTAGCAGCTGAAATGGAATTAGAATTGGCAAGAGTTGCGCTACCAAATACTTGTGTACCATTTACAATTTTCAGTTTCGCTAATGTATTCGTGGCGTTCCAGGCAACCAGACGAAAAACAACGGTTTCATTTGCCGGAACGAGAATGGAAGAAGAAGGAATCATCAAAACAGGGACGTCAATCAGGGCTGCAAATGGCAATGCGTATACAGTAGCGTTCATCGAAACAAATACATTTCCGGTCGCGGATGATTTATATTGAAGAATGCACGAATCCGGTGCTGATGCGCTTGATTTATATAGAATGAATGAAAGACTGTCAATTTGAGCAGCGGTGGTGCTATTGCTTGTAACAGAGAAGGTAAAATAACGATTGTCTGCAATCGCCACTGCCGCGGATGCACTATTCCACTTACCACAGATGACTCCGTCCGGAGCCGTTGAAAACTGATTTCCGGATCCAAATGAAATTTGTGAGAAGGTAACTCCCGGTGCTGCAGGTGTCGTAGCAAATAAATTAGCTGGTGTGGATTGCCAGTTTGAATAGGTGGTGGGATTGAAAAGGTTTTGTGTGTTTCCTTTATTTATTCCACAAAGGATAAACAAACAGGTGAGATACATGAATAATTGTTGTTTCATAACGTACTATTTTTAATAAACGATTAAAAGAGTCCCCATTTCTGAGGACTCTTTTTTTATTTTAACTGTTACTGATATTATTTTTCTGTTTTAACAACACGTATTGTTTTGTTTTCAGACGCAGAAGTAACTTGTACGATGTACGTTCCAGTTGCAAGCGTTGATAAATCAGCTTTCATACGGTGTGTTCCTTTTGCCAAATGTCCGTTTTGAAGTGTCATGTGCGCTTTTCCTGAAAGGTCATATACTACTACTGAAACTTCTTCATCTGAAGTGGTGTTCAATGTCAATGTAATTTCACCTGTTGTTGGATTAGGATACAACTCAACAGTTGATTCCTCCAATCCTGAAAATGCACTTGTACTTCTTTTTGCCGGTGCTGCTGCACATGTATTTACAACAATTTTCCCCGGAGTTGCTTCACATCCGTTGAACAAGCAGAATGTTCCTGAAACGTTAATTACTGAGTTTTCTGACCCGACAGCGATGTCTGCACAATCACCGGAAAGACTTGAAATGGATGCATCACCTGAAGCAATGCTATAGCTGTATGAAGAAGCTCCAAACGTGTGCGTCCCTAAATCTGTAACGTCGTCGATTAAAAGTGCGTCCCACTCTGTTGTCAATGTAGGGAATCCATCGATTCCTGCCAAATCAGGATTAACAGTAATACCTGCATAAACACATGCTTTTCGAATCAATGTTTTGTTTTCTGTTGACCAACCATACGTTGTGCTTGTTGTAT
>DHNG01000020.1:147579-161235 GCA_002409405.1 Flavobacteriales bacterium UBA5422
CTTGTTGTATCAGCATCTCTCCAGGAAGAACCCGGATCGTTTCCTACAGAACCAAAGATATCTACTGCATTTCCTGATCCTACATTGAACAATACCAATGCATCGTCCCCATTGAACTGCAAGCTGTCAGAATACAAATCCGGTGTACCTGTCCAAATCGTTGCATCTGTATGCGCAATAACAAAAACATCTCCTGCAAGGATTGTTCCCGTCAATGGAATCGTGTATGTTTGAATACCTGAAGCACCATTATGGTATGCGTACACTGCATATTTGCTCAAATCAATATTTTCACATGTACCGTTGAAAATTTCCAAATACTTATTGAAACCACTTCCTTCCACATATTGAGAAAATAACAAATCTTGTGCTTTTACTTTTGCACATGCCTGAACAAGGTCTCCTTCACATCCGCTCAATGTAATCGGACAATATTCAATTTGCGGATACACATGTACGTATACTTTTTCTGTTGTTGCTTCACAACCATCTTCACTGCTGGCAATGACATAATAAGTTCCCGAAGTTGTCGGTGAATACAAATCTGAGTCTGCCCCCGGAATGATTCCTTCCTGGTTATACCATTGAAGGTAAGGGTCAACAATACTTGTTGTTGCTGTGAATTCCGGCATTGTTGCACCTGCACATACAACGGTTGCACCTGAAACCGCAATCGATGCAGTAGGTTCTCCACATGATGTTGTTGAGCCACACGTCATTGAAATGTCATCAATGCGGTATTGTGGATTGGAAGAGGATGTCCCCACTAATGTACTTCTGAAACGAATGCGTAAATTGGATACATGAGCTGCTGCAGGGATAGCCGCTGATCTTAAATACCACTTTGAAGTCCCCGATCCGGTTGGTAAGATGGCGTAAGACATCGGATTCCATGAAGCGCCGTTATCGTTACTGAACTCCACTACCAAATAATCAATTCCGGTAGCAGCATTGGTGTTTTTATGTATTCCAAAATGAATGGAATCTCTGCTTGAACAGCTTGCAGCATTAATTCCCTGAACTTCAAAATACTCTTGCGCCTGAATGAGTGTGTTATACCCTCCTGAAGCACCGGCATAACCCGTTGACGGAGTGGTTGTTCTCATATCTGCAGTACCGGCATAAGTAAGTGCTGCCAAATCGAAATTTCCTGCTGCTTCCCGTGCGCTGATCGTTTGCGTTCCACTTCCTGCAGTTCCCATTGTCTCTACTAATTGCCCATTAGAGACAAATCCCATTAGTGCAATAGCACTCGTGGTAAATAATTGTTTGATTACATTGTTTTTTGTTTTCATGATAGGTATTTTTTGTTAATAATAATAGGGGTTTCGAAACCTGAGTGCAAGGTATGACCAAACGTATTTTCAGAGCTTAAAGCCATGAATAAGATAATCTTAAGTTTTTCGAAGAATCTTGTCGAATATTAATTTTTACTCTACGGCCAATCGGAGCAAGGTCGTTGTATGCGCGGGTTCTTTTATTAAGAAAGCACACTTAGTAAATAGGATAACCTTAATATGAGATTATTGGACTGATTTTTGAGCTGATTGGCAGGCATGTATCTCAGGATGAGACAGTTTTTTTCAGCATTCGATCAAAGAAAGTGAAAGGAGGCGAGTCAATTGAATGAGAAGATGGAAAAGTAGAAAAATAGTAGCAGGATGTTCAGTCATGTTGTTTATGAATCTAACTCATAAATCCGTTCTTTCAGCAAACCATCTTGTCCAAACTCTTCTAACGTTCCGTCTAAATCCATCCACTTCTTCGTGATAGGATTGCTATCCAGATTTGTCCCGACCCACGTAAAAATCCCCGTAAGATCGTAGATATCATCGTTGTTTTGAAGTGTAAAATTACACGCAACAGCTAAACCGCTTCGCACCAAAATTACCTTGTCATTATTTTCAGACTTTCTACCTCCGGTAAGCCATTGAGGATCACTTGCTATCTCAAAACTGAGCATTTTAGTAGCCGGGGCTTGTTTGATAAACATCTGTTCAATTGTAGCAGTTATCTCTTCAAATGGTTTGTCAGAAAACCATTCTAACATGTGCTTGGTCGCGATTAATTTTTCAAAATTTGTCTTCATGTGTCAATTTTTTAAGGTGTTGTTGATGTACAAGTTGATAGCAGTTTTCACTCATTCCATTTATTCTGGTCGATCATTGCTTTCAGTCTTACTTTCTCTTCGGACATTTGCTCCGTTAAATTCAATTGATCAATTAAGTTGTAGGTATTTATAACACCTTCTTTAAACCAGGGCATCTCCTTTGTCAAGTTGAGCAGTTTTACAAAACCTTTTAACGGATCATTATTCTCAATTAAATGATAAGCATATTGAGACCGGAAATGTGGACTATAATAAAATTCTTCATTGGCCCATTCCCAGGTTTCACTGTTCATATTTTTATCTGCTTTCAACCAGCTTATTGCATAAACCGGCGAGTTGAGTATATCGCCGTCAAAACCAAGCAAGGCTTGAATGGGTAAATCCAGTTGTTTGTCCTGTGGAAGTTTTGACTTTAGAATTGCGTTGTAGATTTCGTGTGCCTTTTCGTGTTGGCCGATCGTATGTAAAATGTCCGCATAAATTCTTTGGGTTCTGCTATTTTCTTGGTCAAGTTGTAACGCCTTTATACAATTTTGTTCGGCTTCCTCATAGTTCGTCAATATAAAATTTGTCCGTGCAAGGGCATTCCAAAAGTTCGGATTTTGTTCATCACTTTCTTGTTTGTTTTGGTGTGCAATCTGTAGCGCTTTTTCAGCATATCTGTCATCATTAAATCGCTCAATTACTTGCCACAATTCTAACTGATTTCCAAATTGAGTATCCATAAGCGAATAGATGATTCCACGTCTGTCTGCTAATGATTTCACCGTTCGCCACGGTTCAAATTGTTCAGGGAAACCCACGGCGAATGGAATAATTTCATTGGTCTCCTGATGCCTCGCCTTAATAGTAACTTCCGCACCCGGAGTTGAAATATATCGTGGAATTGTAGCAAACAATTCTTTTTCAAATCTTTCTATGTCGGATTGAAGTTGTGTGTCTGCTTCATTTTCTGTTTCAGACTGTTCGTTTTTCTTATTTTTTAAAAAGTCAAATAATCCCATATTACATATTGTTTGAATTCGTAGTGTGTCTGCAAAACTAGCAAACTACTGTTAGCGACAGTACATTTATGATTGAATTCATATGAAACTATTCCTCCCGATATCATCTGAGATCAAGTAAAATCAGGTATAAATACCCTGTTTAAAGTAAAAAGATTCCTTTTACTTTGTACAGATCTGTAACTAAATTAGTTATTAATCAACCACTGATATGATTAAACTGTTCAATCCATATCCTACTACGAGAAAGCTGACAAGAACATCAGTTTACAAGGAATGTGCGGAGATAACAGTAATCCACGGCTAGAATCAGTAATTCAAACGCGCATCCTGAAAAGCGAAAAAAGAGTAGGGGAAAACGAATAAACTAAACAGTATGAGTTTACTACCAGATGACAAATTAGCGATTGACCGGCTAAGAACACTTTTTGTTGATTTACATCAAAAAAAATTAATTAATCAAAATCCCGGGAAAGCTCCAAGAGCAGTATTCCGGAAGCAACACGGAGTTGTCTTCGGAATGTTTACGGTCAACCCGGACTTACGTGCGAAGTATAAAATAGGACTATTCAACTCCCCGGGTGAACAATTCCCTTGTGTACTCCGATTCTCATCGGATACGGCACCCACCAAAAATGATTTGAATTCTACAGTTGGTGTCGGGATCAAAGTACTCACAGACCGGTTTCCCAATCCAAATTTTGAAGGACCGAATGTAGACTTCATTTTCCAGAATTTTGACCGGTTCTTTGTAAATACAGCAGAGGAAATGGCAGATTTTGAAACCGCAGCGCTTATTTTAGGCAATGTAGATACCTATTTTGACGAACATAAAAGAGTAAAGGAACTGATTGATGAAATGGCTCGTCCTGAAGGCAGTTGCTTGACGACTACTTATTGGTCTGTTGTGCCTTTCAAGCTGGGAAATGATTACATTATTAAATACCGGCTGACTCCTTGTGAAAGTGAAAAATCGTATCCGGTTGAAGATAAAAATTACCTGGCCAATGACTTGCAGCAGCGTTTATTAAACAAGCGGTATTCGTTCAAACTCGAATTAGGAGTACAAACGACAAAAGATGCTCAAGATAAGGTCAATCAATTGCAGGAAAAATGGAACCCGATTGAATGGGTTGAGGCAGCAACAATTGAATTGGTGCAACAGGATATTTGTTCAAAAGGACAACCGGAATTCGGAGATCAATTGAGCTTTAACATTTGGCGCATACCTGAAGAGCATTCACCTTTAGGAAGCATCGCAGCAGCGAGAAAGAGTGTGTATGAGTACAGTGCCAAAACGCGATACAGTGCCAACGGGTGGGTGTACCAGGAGAATGATCATCTTCCGGAACAGTATGAACAAGGCTCAGGAGACAGTCCGTTGGACAACGAAATCGTAACAGCAGCAATTTATCCTTCCATCGGTGTGATGAGGGTGGGGAACAGTGATGAGTTTTACATAGGACCGTTGGTACCTGAACCAAATCCTGACAATAACCTGGATAATTACAGGGATCAATTCGGAAGGTTGAAGCGTCAGGCGGCTCAGTTCAGAATTTATGGATTAAATGCGAAGGGAAAAGTTGTTAAAGAACTGACAGCGGATAAAAATGCGAAGATCGAATGGTCCGTACATTTAGCAAATCAAAAGGCGGGCTGGTATGAATTCAATGTTGCGTTAGATATTCCCGATGCTAAAAATTATCCTGCTTGTAATCCCCGCAATTTAAAAATCAACGATCGGAAATCACTGATTATTGACGGAGGGCGACAAACCATTAAGAATACAAAAGCAGAGAAGAAGAAAATTTTTAAAGGAAACTTCCTGACGAAGCGCGATATTTATTTGGGAGAACTCTTCTTTGAAGACACTTCAAATCGGTTAATTGTACTGGGAGGTAAAGGAAAGTCGGAAAATATCAATGGAGATATGGCAATTACGTTTGCCAATAATGATGGATGGTATGATGATACATCCGATGGTCCGGTGAATGCCAAAGTACAATGGAATGGGAAAGATATTCAGGTAGCACCTGCATGGGTAATTTGTGGTCCGCCTGATTATGCACCACTGCAAAAGTCCGTTCGCACAATGTGGGATTTAATGCGCGATTTGGCGGTCACCAATAAACTCTTACCAATACCTGAACTTCCGTCCTTGAAAGAGGATATTTTACCCATTTTTCAACGGATGACGGATTTACAATGGGTAAATAAAGGATTTTCAGATTATTTTGGTGCGTTGGGACCATTTAATTTTAATTCACCTGAATGGATGAATAAAATCAGCGATGCTTCCCAGGGAAATCTGGAATTCAGAAGAATTTTGTACAACCAATTCAGAAAAATAGATTTACCGGCTTCTCAATCTCCTGCACTATGGCCATGGTTGTATGGTGATGGAATGGAGAGGTTTCAGACAGAGTCAAATACACAGCATTCCACTTTAACAACATTACAATTGCGGTTTTTAAAGCAATGGATGGAAGGAAAGTTTGTCAACGATTTAATGCCATTGATCGAGGGATGTCCGTTTCATGCAGCTAAACAAGAAAATATTCCACCGCGCGAATGGAAAGACATTGATGCATATCCGCTGGAAGAACAGCCTGATTTATTAACCAGAGCGGCATTGGATTACTGCCTGGCGGATGCGTTTCACCCGGGATGTGAAATAACATGGCCAATCCGAAATTCAACTATGTACATGGATGCGTTTCGCATTCAACATGAATCAACAAAAAGTTTCATAGATAATGACGAGGATTTAAGTAAGTATTTGAATTATGGAGCAACAATTGATTACACGATAATCAATGCGGATGTTAATCCTTTCGGTGGACAGGTAGCCGGTGGACTTACCCGTTGGATGGCGGTTCCCTGGCAAACAGATACATCCAGCTGCCGGGATGGGTATGATTTAGACTATGATCCTTACGTACCGACGTTTTGGCCTGCACGGGTTCCAAACAATATCCTGGCGTTGAGTGACGCGATTCAGTTAGAATCCCCTGATCTGGGCATGAAGGAAAAGCTGGCATTGTTCAACTACAGAAAAGAATGGCTTGCAGATTTACCCGGAGAACCGACACGTTTTACGGATTACCGGGAGGTGATCAATAGTATGGTTAGTCATTACGACAGGGTAGGTGTAGTTCTGAAAAAAGAAACAACTGTTGTTGAGAGAATTACAGATAACATTCAGATCGCATTTCCGAAAACGTTACATCACTTGGTGAATATCATTTATGAGTTGCTTCACCAACCGAAATGGCTGACGAAAGACGATTTGTATGCTATTTTGAAACCGATCTTTAAGGATGATTTCAATAAAATCGGGAATACCATTGATTTTCTGATGGAATTTAAAGAGCGGTCGGAGAAGTTTCTCAGTAAGAGTATCGCATCTGTTTTAAAGATTGAAAAAGCTGACGGTGTTAGGTTATTATCCGGGGCACAAAAATCCAAATCGAAAGCGATGCTGCAAATGCAGTTGCAGGAAGGGTTCACAGGTATCATACGAGAGGCTGATGAGCATTATAAGAAAGCAATCCTTAAACCGGGGACGGAAGTGATTACCATTCATGAGCAGTTTAGAAGGCAAACGCAGCATAAAAAATGATGGGCAACAGTAAGTTTGTCGAAAAGGATATACTGATCATTGGGGCGGGCATGGCGGGATGTGTTTCCGCTATGTCCCTGCACCATGACTTTAACATTGCGTTGGTTGAAAAAGAAACAGATACGGACTATCTGACAGAAACGTTAATCGCATCCGGTAGACGGATCTTTAACGAATTGAATCTCCGGGATTGGCTGGTGACGGAACCTTGTCAAAAAACATACCGGTTGTCTGATGGTTCTGTTGCATACTGGGGGGGAAACGTGCCGGTTTATGCAGATGCATTGCGAAATCCCGAGGGGGAAAACTGGATTTTGAATAAAAAACTTTTTTTAGATGAGTTGCGGAATCACACGGGACAATTTTCTTTTCCCTTGTTAAAAGGAACAATTCATACATTAGCTTACGAGCATGATTGCTGGAATGTTGAAATCAAGACGAATAATGAGGCCATTCAGCGGTATAAAGCAAAATTTATCATTGACGCTTCCGGCAGATCTGCGGTAGTAGCCCGAAAAATAGGTATAAAACGAATCATTGAAGACAAATTAATTTGCATCAGTGCTGTTGTAAATAACCCAACGGAAAATCTGTTGTGTAAAAACTTTTCCGATACAAACGGATGGTGGTTTGCTTGCCCGCTGCATCCAGCTAAATTACAGCTATCGTATTACACAGATGCAGATTTGATCAATAAAAACCTTACGGGAAAGGCAGAACAATTTGCAGAATTTATTTACGCGAATACCGCATTGAACGAACGAATAGGTCGCATGGATCCGAACCAGTTTCAATTTTTAGGAACCAAGGCTGCGAATACTGCTCGTTTGGAACAATTTTGTGATGATGGGTGGTGTGCCATCGGCGATGCAGCGATGTGTTTTGATCCGCTTTCATCTCAGGGTTCATATAAGGCGATGGCAACAGCGATGCAGCTGACAGATCTACTGAAAACGGTTAATTTTATTACAACTGAAAATAAATTACATGAACTGATGTTCCATGAATTGTTCCGTGAACAAATGGAAAAAATATGGACGCATTACAAGAGTCACCAGGCGTACTATTATCAGATGGAAAAACATCAATCGAACGTATTCTGGAAGAGAAGAAGTTTGGGGTAATAACGGGTCTTTCCCATTTTCAGATAATTTTTAGAATGAAAAGTATTTCGATGTTTTACAACGTTTCATTTTTCTCTTTTTTATTTTAACCCACAATAAAACAATAAGTTAATTTATTAAATCAGACTTCATATTGAATAATGAATGTAGCATTGTTCTTATTAAATAACGGTGAATGTATGTATAAACATGAATCAATCATTTAATCTGTTGTGAAATGCCCATACTTAGATTTTATCTCAAATGTTAACCAATTGATTTCTCTGCCTAAGTTATATTGAGTGTAAATAGTATCGGTTCTTGTTGTTATTTCAGAAAAAGCGGGGAAACTTCTGACTATTAGACCTTGATGTTTAAAAGAGGTGAAGATTCATACTACTTTAGTTTATAACTGACAATGATTTGTTTTTCAACTGTTTAATTTCAGATTATTAATGGAATAAATCGATATTTCACTTTTTCACAATATGCTTTATACCCAACTAAATTTTGTTTTAATTCGTTTTCTTCATCAATCGTTCGGTAAGCAATCACGAAAGCAATAATCAAAACAGGCAGCAAACCATAATAAGAACCCAGGGCTGTTGGGGTAAATAATAATAAAGCTAAAGCACCTGTATACATTGGATGTCGTACAATTCCATACAATCCTGTCGAAACTACTTTTTGTTTTTCCTGTACTTCGATCGTTGCGCTCAAAAATGTATTCTGCTTGAAAACAAAGAATAAGAAAATAAATGCAAGGACACAAACCAAATTACTGGTATAAGAAAGTTGTATTGGAACATTCGACCATTTGTTTTGATAATCGAGTGCTGATAAAACAAAAATTCCTAAGAATAATAGCCCAGCGATGGATTGAATTATTTTTTGTGTTACCCTTGTTTCACTCACAGGTCCGGCTGCAAGCCTGCTTTTCAATAAATGTTTGTCAAACAAAAAAAGATAAACTGTAATCGTAATAACAGAACTGGTAAATATACTTAAGTACAACCACGCCAAAGTATACTTAAAACTTCCGTATGAGAGAAATAATGCTGCTCCCATAGTACAAAGCAGAAATAACAATCCTAAAAAACTTTTCAATAATAATTCTGATGGTTTCATTTTTTTGTCTCCTTTTTGTTTCGATTACAATGACCGTTAACGTTTTCGGGCTTGGCGGTATGCCGAATATTTTTAAAATAAACCCTATTTTTCGAAGTTAAATTATTTTTTTCATAAAAACTGATTTTAGACTGTTAACTCCTTTGTCTTTGAAAAGTTTAATTAGTCCAGCAACCTCTGATCTATTTAAAAGAATATTTACCTGTTTTTCATAACATTCGGAAAACACACTTTCCAAACTGTCGGACTTTGGAATAATAGTGCCTGTAAGAGCCAAATTTAGCACGAACTCTGGGTGTTGTTTCGTAAACTCCATTCCAGCCAATGTGTCCATAGAATGACACAAAATTTTGACTTTTTTAAGTTTGAGGTCTTTTATCAAAGCATATAAATCGTCAACATTTAACTTTTCAATAAACAATTCATCCCCAACAAAAGAAGTAGCCACAACTTAGGTGCTTTTCTTCGTGACCTCAAGCGGGGAAACTTCTAATTTTTTGATGGAGGGTTTGGAGCAGAAATTACAAAATCTTAGTGTCCGAGATTCTGTTACAACAATCCTTAATTGAGTTACATTTTATTTGTATTAAGTTCGGAACTTTGTTCTAACCTTAAAATCAAACGGATATGGTAAAGATTCTAATTGTGGTAACCAGCGTGAACATGTATCAAAACAGTAATCTGGAAACAGGATTATGGGTAAGCGAACTGACACACATTTATCAAGGTGCACAAGAGCACGGATATGAAGTGACGATTGCAAGTCCGAAAGGTGGTGTGACTCCAATTGACCCTGAAAGTTTAAAACCAATAGTACGGGATAAAATTTCCGAAAGCTATTGGGCAGATTCCTCTTTCAGAGAACTGCTTCAAAATACCAAAAGCTTGGAAGAAGTTTCCAATAAGCAGTTTGATTGTGTTTATCTGGCCGGCGGACATGGGACGATGTACGATTTTCCAGATGACAGCACGTTGCAATCAATCATCAGAACCCATTACGAAAAAAATAAAATTATATCTGCAATTTGTCACGGTGTAGGCGGATTGCTAAATGTGAAGCTTTCTAATGGCGACTATTTGATAAAGGGTAAAACCATAACAGGATTTAACTGGTTTGAAGAGAGCTTAGCTCGTCGAAAAAAACAGGTTCCTTTTAACCTGGAAGCAGCCTTGAAAGAACGAAAATCCAACTATAAAAAAGCGTTTATTCCAATGACTTCAAAAGTACTCGTTGATGATAATCTGATTACAGGTCAAAATCCCTTCAGCTCAAAAGAAATGGCCAAAGTGGTTATGCGGCAATTAGAAAAGATCAGCCAATAATTTTCAACTAAAAACAAAGAGCAATGCAAACCATACTTGGAGCCAACGGACAAATTGGCGAAGAACTGGCAAGAGAATTGAAACGAAACTTTACTTCCGACATTCGGATCGTAAGCCGTGATGCAAAGAAAATCAATGATACAGATGAAGTGTTTTCGGCGGATTTATCTATCCGGGAAAAAGCTATTGAAGCTGTGAAAGGAAGTGAAATAGCTTATTTCACCTTAGGCCTTCCAATTAGTTCAGAACTGTGGGAAAACCAGTTTCCGCTTATTCTCCAAAATGTAATTGATGCCTGTAAAATCAACGGAACAAAACTCGTATTTTTTGACAATACCTACATGTATCCGCAAGACGGTCGAATTTTGACAGAAGAAACCATTTTTAAACCTGTTGGCAGAAAAGGACAAGTAAGAAGGAGAATGGCAGAAATGGTGCTAAAGGAAATTCGGTCAGGTGAATTGAACGCAGTTATTTGTCGTGCTCCTGAATTTTACGGTCCGGGAAAAACACAAAGCATCACCAATGCTTTAATTTTTAACAATATAAAGGAAGGTAAAAGGCTGAGACTACCTTTAAGCGATTCAAAAAAACGAAGCCTGATCTGGACTCCCGACGCAAGCCGTGCAACCGCTTTGATAGGAAATACACCTGACGCGTATGGTCAAACCTGGCATTTACCAGTAGATGAAAGCCATCCGACATACAAAGAGTTTATTACCTTGTCATCTCAGGTCTATGGAAAAGAATTAAAGTATTCAGTTGTACCGAAATTCATTTTTAACATAGGTTCATTATTCAATGCACGGGTGAAAGAATTGAAGGAATTGCTTCCAAGATATGAGCATAATAATTTGTTTGATGATTCAAAATTCAGAAAACACTTTCCCGGGTTTAATGTGACTAGCTACAGAGAAGGAATAGAACAGATTAAGAACGAACCACTTTCAGTGCAGAAATAAAAAAAAGTACATTTGCAATGTATCAATCAGAACATAAATAGATGAAAGCTCCGGTAAAAGTTTCGTCAATTAGCATCTTGCATCAGTTTTTAGGATTAAAGAAACCCTCCAATCCGCTGATCAGCGTATTCAATTTTGACGACATGAAACTAGAGTCAGAAATGATTCTCAATGCTGTTACTACCGATTTTTATGTGATTACCCTGAAGAAAGATTGTGCAGGTGGCAAATGCAAATACGGCCAGCAGTATTATGATTTTGATGAAGGAATCATGTACTTCATAGCTCCACATCAAGTGTTACAGTTTGAAGATGTACTTCTGAATGGAGTGAAAGGCTTTGTGCTTGTGATGCATCCCGATTTCTTGCAAGGCTATAATTTAGCTTCTCAAATAAAGGATTACGGGTATTTTTCTTACGCAAGCAGTGAAGCGTTATTCCTTTCTGAAAAGGAAGAAAAATCGACAATGGACATTATCGAAAATGTCAGTCGTGAAATAGATGCCAACATGGATGCGTTTACACAAGATCTGCTGATATCTAATATTGAGTTATTGCTCAAATACTGTGATCGTTTTTACAATCGTCAGTTCTTAACAAGAAAGAAAGTCAATAATGATTTGCTAACGAAGCTGGAAACACTGTTAGATGATTATTTCAAAAGCGAACAATTGCTTGAAAAAGGTATTCCAACGGTACAATTTGTTGCAGGAGAATTGAATCTTAGTCCCAATTATCTGAGTGATATGCTGCGTATTCAAACAGGGCGAACGACTCAACAACATATACAAAACAGAGTCATTGAAAAAGCAAAAGAACTTTTGTCTACTACTGGAATGTCTGTGTCCGAAATAGCTTATTCTTTAGGTTTTGAACATTCACAATCTTTTCATCGCTTGTTCAAAAGCCGTACATCAATTTCTCCATTAGAGTTCAGAAAGTCATATAATTGATTGGCTTTGATTCTTTAGCAGGTCTTTTCATATTTTTTTCGCTCTCACTCTGAAAAGAAAAAGAGTTTAAAGTGAGGGTGGGAGCAAATTAAAGAATTGGAAATCATTGGTTTTTAAAAGATTTGAACATTCAGATTATGTTCGTTTTTGAATACGTAGGGGTTTGCCGAAGGTGGGTTATCTAAGCACAAAGCTCACAGGTTTTACGTCAGCCTGCCTGACGTAAAACCTGTGTTGTGCACAGTACTCATTTTATTAGTTTTCTTATATTTTCTATAACAAGGTTCGGTTCTTCAAGATAAACGAAATGTCCAGATTTATTAGTTTTTATTTGAGTAAAGTTTGTAATTCCTTTTCCTAAAGATTGATGTGCCAAAGACCAATCTAGTACAAGCTCTTTAGTCATTTCGTAGTCTGTTTTAGTTGAAGTAATTACAATTATAGGTATGTTGGGTAAAGGTGGCAATTTTTTTAAAAAATTTACATTCTCTATAAGTTCAGCAGCTTCCATTGCAGCTCCTTTCATTTTTTCTGTCATAAATTGTTGAACAAGTATTTCTTCATGTGCTTGAGACATTGTTGCATATTGTTTGAAGTTTTCATTGTTTGGTTCTATAAATAATAAAGCTTTTATTTTGTCGGGATGTTGGATGGCATATCCTCTGGCGATTGCACCACCCAAAGAATGGCTAACAATAATTACTTTCTGATTCATTCCTGTTTTGCTAATAATAAAGTCAAGGTCATTCACAAGTGCTTGCATTCCTCTTGTGTCAGTTGGTGCAGAAGATTTTCCATAGCCTTGTCTGTCATATGCGATAACTTGTGCATTTTGTCCGATTGTGTCAAAAATGCCACTTTCTAACCAAGTCGAACCATCAACGCCAAGTCCTGATTCAAATACTACAGTGTTTTCCCCTTCGCCACCAGTATATATTTGTAATCGTTTAGTGTCATCGTTTACAAAAGAAGTTGTTAGTTTAAAATCTTTTTTCTGTTGCCCGCAGGAAATAAATAAAAGAACAATTAGAAAAGTCGTTGCACATTTTTTAATGATGTCAGAAGTTTTTGTTTTCATGTCTTTAAAGTATTGTGCACAACGTTGATCTTATTGGCGAAGCTACGAGAAAATATAGATAACAGTTGTGTTTAATTATGTTCGCAATTTTGTCAATATGTTGTTGCACGTTCATATTTTTAAAATTGTTTATCAAATGTTTTCCCGTTGAATTTATAAACACCACCTTCCGCCATTCCAAAAAGCAAGTTTTTATTTTGGTCTTCTTCTTGGATTGAACGGATTTGATTGTCTGATAAACCTTCATTGGTTGTAAAGTATTCAAATGATATCCCATTATAAACACTTACACCCTCATTATGACTTCCAAACCAATAATTACCTTTACTGTCTTGAAAGATAACACGTATTCCCGAAGTAAATTTCAAGGTGT
>DHNG01000020.1:161465-161717 GCA_002409405.1 Flavobacteriales bacterium UBA5422
TTCTTTTCAACGCAAGAAAAGTTTAACGTCAATATGAGTATTACCAGCAGGTTTTATTAATGATTCATTCTAAGATAAATATTTCTTAGCTCATTCTCTAAAATTTCCATGAAATGAAAAACTTTTTTATTTTGAACCTCGTCTATATTTCCGTTTAAAAATGAATAGCTGTATTCATTAGTTTCAATTTTTACGGAAACATCTATGCCATCAATATGTGTAACACTTTTCCCGCTTTTTATTTCCTTGAAA
>DHNG01000020.1:161822-162628 GCA_002409405.1 Flavobacteriales bacterium UBA5422
CCTTGAAATCATCTAATGTCGTGGACTTAGTTAAAGAACCCCAAAGCGTTTTTTGGATTTTTTCTTTGATTATGATTTTTTCGTTTGGACTTCCAATCATTCCATTTATTGAATCTTTAGTTAATTCTACGTTTGTATATCCTCCTTGTTCTCCACCGACAGAATTATATGAAATTCTATTGATAGTTTGTGCATTAGATGAACATCTAACAAATAGAAATATTAAAATTTTAGAACTGAGATTCATATTCAAGTTTTGTTTATTAGTTGCGTGTTGTTTTTATTCAGGGACAATCATAAAAACCTTCTTTCATTTTGCGTTCCACACTTTGCTCAACTTTCCGTTGCTGTCTCCTGTATTTTCTACCAAATCTTCCACCCATAAGCGGTTCAAATAAATTTCTATTTAGATCGATTGTATAACATTCTTTATCAGTAACTAAAATCTCGATTGTTTCAATTCCCAATCCCGAAACAATTAATTTATCACCTTCCTTGGCTTCTATTTTAAATTTTCCATCTTGATCAGAAAATATATTTCTTTCTGTCCCTTTTACCTCAATTTTTGCTTCTACAACCGGAACTTTAGTTCTTGTATATTCTACGTTGTCTAATATAAAACCTGTAATTATTTTAGTACTATTGTTTGGCAATTGGCCAAAAGAAATAGCAGAAATAAAAAAGAATGATAAAGTAAATATCTTTTTTTTGAGCATTGCAATTGTCAGTTATTTAGGTCTTATTTAAAGTTGCGCACAACTTGGCCGGTAACGTTTCGAGGCTTTGGCGTCAGTGGCGGAAATTGA
>DHNG01000020.1:162810-164447 GCA_002409405.1 Flavobacteriales bacterium UBA5422
TAAATTTAAGAAAAAAGTCAATAACCACCATTCGTCAAATCCTAAATTTTTATCTTTTTTGCCCATTGTTCAGGTCTATTAAATTTTTCCAAGGATTACAATAAGAGAGGAAAGTATCCGAAAATGCAACTCTATATTTGAATGATGTCGTTACCGCAAAATGAAGTCTGATTTAATGTTTTCAATATGTCTACTCCAATAAATGACCAACTTAAGTCATTCTATTGAATTTTGATTGTTGTGTAGTGGATGAAAAGCATCAGACCTTAACAGGTCTTTTCGTACTTTTTTCGTTTACCACTCATTCGAACACGTTCGATTTGCTCTAAACGAAAAAAGCACTCGCTTCGCGAATGCTTTTCATCAGAGTGACCCCGGAGGGATTCTAACCCCCAACCGCTGGAGCCGAAATCCAGTGCGCTATACAGTTGCGCCACGGAGCCTGTTGGTGTAAAACAACTGAAATCTAAAATGACTGCTGAATTTACAAAACCGCTGTTAGCGGGCTACAAAGGTAATATTATCTTACCGTTTTTGCAAATCTGATTAAATTAAATGTTAATCTCATTGGAAGCTATTCTTTTTTTCTTTAATTTCATCTGTACTATACTGTAACAATATGAAGAACATTCGAAGGTTTCAGCGGGTAACATTTGTCAGTTTTGTAGGCCTAAACTCCATTGTTTATACCGAAATGGCAGAGTTTCCCATCAATGAACAAGTGATCCTGATCATTTCTGTCGTTGCTATTACAACAGGTCTGGTACTGCTTTCCTCCCTTTTCAGAAAAAAATCTGCACGAAATCAACTCAATTCTTAGAGAGTTCGCCGATTTTTGTCAATTTTGACTTGACAACATCTCCGATCTTCACATCGATCGTAGCATCCAATGGCAAAAACAAGTCAATGCGGGAACCGAATTTGATGAATCCGAATTCTTCCCCGGTTGTTACCTGTTGGTTTTCTTTTACGTAATAACAAATTCTTCGCGCCATTGCTCCGGCAATCTGACGGAACAATACTTCTTGCCCGTTGGCGTGTTGTGTCACAAATGTAGATCGCTCATTGTCCGTACTGCTTTTCGGATGCCATGCCACCAGGAACAGTCCTTTGTGGTATTTCACATACTTAATAATCCCCGAAATAGGATTGTAGTTCGCATGCACATTCAAGGGCGACATGAAAATGGAAATCTGGATGCGTTTGTCCTTGAAATATTCCGTTTCTTCCACTTCTTCAATCACAACTACTTTTCCATCAGCCGGACATAAGATGTCAAATGCTCCGAAAACTGCTTTTCTGTTCGGAATACGGAAAAACTGGATGATGAGGTACAATAAGACCATCAATCCCAACGACAGGATAACGTACAACCACAACCAACCCAGGGTGCGGTATAAAAAGAAATTTCCAACTTGTAACAGGGTAACGGAAAGAAACCCGATCAGCATGATTAAATAACCTTCTCTATGAAATGTCATACTCTTAATTTAAATATACATACAACTGATGCCACATTAAAAAGAACGGGATCGCAAAAAATGAAGCATCAAAACGATCTAAAATACCACCATGTCCCGGCATGATGTTGCCCGAGTCTTTCACCCCCAGGCTGCGTTTGAATAAGGATTCCAGCA
>DHNG01000020.1:164570-184434 GCA_002409405.1 Flavobacteriales bacterium UBA5422
TGAATAAGGATTCCAGCAAATCTCCATAGATGGCTGCAGGAACGATAAACAAGACAGATACGATCCAGAATAACTGTTGTTCCGGATCAAATAAAGTGCTGAGAACAAATGCCATTAACAGGGTGAAAAGAATCCCCCCGATGGTTCCTTCCCAGGTTTTTTTTGGTGAAATGCGCTCGAATAATTTTGTTTTTCCAAAGAATTTACCGCTTAGGAAGGCAAAGGTATCGTTGGTCCAGATCAGTATAAACATTCCGGCTAGTAACGGAAAAGAGTGTTTATCTGTAAAATGAATTGAAATGGCTAACAACAACGGCAGGCAGACGTATATAAAGCCAAATAGCGATATACCGATATTGATGAGTGGATGTTCTTTCTTTCGCCAAAGTTCTGTACTGCTCCAGATAAATACCAGGCAGAAAATGACTTCATACGCCCAGGGAGCGTAACCGTATAGTTTCAGAATGTATAAACCGCTGATGAGTAATGAAAATACGGTGTTTAGCTGCCAATTGATAGTAATGCTACCTGCATGTTGCACAAGTTTTCCGTATTCAACAATTCCCAATGTCATGAACAGAAAAAGAATGACGACGGTATAAACAGAATTCTCCAGAAACAATGGTACAAGTATCAGACTGATGAATACAGCTCCGGATAATGTCCTGACTAAAATATTGTTCATTGTTGTGAAGAAAATTTGCTGTAAAGATAATTGCTTCTGTGATTTTAATGGTATAAAGTGGGAAGAATGTTGTAGTTGCTGCTTAAAGAACGATGGGAAAAGGTTGTGCTCCGTGATTCCTGGAAGTGATGCACATAATGTCATGTAGCGATATCGCAATATTGCGATATGTCGATATGTGTATAAAGATGGAATTGACTGTTTGCAAAAGAGTCCGTTGATTTGCTTATATTTGCACAGCAAAATTTTGACGGAAATTTCCCATGAAAAAACTCTATAAATTTTTACTGAATAAATTGCCGCGACCTTTATTGATTCGCCTGAGTTATCCTTTTAAGAAACTAGCACCGCTGCTGTACAAAGGAAACAATGTCGAGTGTCCGGTTTGCGGGAAAAGTTATTCAAAATTCCTTTCATATGGAGCAAACAACAGGGACAATGTTCTTTGCCCGGGAGATTTGACCTTGGAGCGACACCGTTTAATGTGGCTGTACTTGCGGGATTTTTCTGATTTCTTTACGGCAGACCGGTTAAAGGTACTGCACATTGCTCCCGAACAATGCTTTCACAAAAAATTTCAGCAACAAAAAAACCTGGATTACCTGACAGCTGACTTGGTATCTCCGATTGCTGATATGCACTTCGACCTGCATTCCATTCCCCTCGAAGATAACCGCTTTGATGTTGTGTTTTGCAACCACGTGATGGAACATGTGGATGATCCGATTCAATGCATGAAAGAACTGTATCGTGTAATGAAACCCGGAGGCTGGGCAATTATGCAGGTGCCACAGGATATTGAACGTGCGGATACATTTGAAGATAAGAATATTACTTCTCCTGAGGACAGGGAAAAATATTATTGGCAGAAAGACCACTTGCGTTTGTTTGGATTGGATTACCCGAATTGGTTGGAAAAAGCGGGTTTCAGAACAGAAATATTTGATAAGGAAACGAAGATCGGAACAGCAAAAATTGAACGTTACCGGTTGATGAAAGGAGAAATACTCTACATTTTTCATAAAGACTAACCTTTGATTGAAATGAAAAGCAGTTGTTTGTTCATACCGTTTTTTGGAATCTTACTGATAATTGTTTTTTCGTGCTCTGACCAGCCGGAAGTTGTTGTTGAAGAGAAAGTCGATAGAGTAGAGGCAGAACGCTTATTGGGACAATTGTTGTTTCACGAACGCAGGTTGTCAAAAGACAATACCGTTTCATGTGCTGCTTGTCACATTGCTGAACTGGCATTTACAGACGGAGTTCCCAAATCTGCGGGAATTGAAGGCAGGACTGCTTTTCGGAATTCACCTACGCTTTTCAACATGAAGGATCAATCCCTGTTTATGTTCGATGGTGTGATTGAAACATTGGAAATCCAGGCACTAAGCCCGATTCAGGATCACAACGAGATGGGGAGCTCTATTGCGGAGATCTTGGGTAAACTGAAAGAAGACAAAGTGTATAAAAAACAGGTACACAAAGCATATGGACGTGATCTGGATGCGCAAGCAATCACACAAAGTCTGGCGGCATTTCAACGTACATTAACTTCTACCGACTCACGGTATGATCTGTATCAAAAAAATCCCAAACAGTATCCGTTGAATGAAGAAGAACTGGCCGGAAAGAAATTGTTTATGGAAACATTCAATTGCATTTCCTGTCACGCGGAACCACATTTTACTAATGGGAAACCGGAGAGCAATGGCATTCAGCTCACAACAGAAGATTGGGGAAGATACCGCGCTACGGGGAAAGCGGAAGACAAAGGAAAATTTAAAGTTCCGTCACTTCGCAATATCGCGATCACACATCCATATATGCACGACGGAAGATTTACTACATTAGAGGAAGTACTTCGATTCTACGCCGGGAAAAAAGAAGCACATGGATCGGAAGTGGTGCGCGGGTATAAAATAACGACAGGGGAACAACGACAACTCATTGCGTTTTTAAATACGTTGACAGACACATCTTTTCTTACAAAATAAAGCCGGGTAAAAGAAAAATGAGCGAATTTACTGGTTGATCACCCGATCAACTTACTGATTTTACCTGTATCCCCTACAATCCAGACAATATCGCCGGATTCAATGACCCAGTCAGATTCAGGATTGAGGTGACGAACCTTGTCTCGCTCGATTCCAACAACGAGTCCTTTCACTTTGATTTTTATACCTGAATTGCGAATAGATTTCCCGATAAACGGAGAATCATCCGTGATGGTAATTGCCTGAAGTGAAACGTTGGGATCGTCAATAACAAAATCGATGTGTCCTTTAGGGGCCACCAATCCTTGTATATTGGCCAATTGTTCATCTGTTCCGATCACACTGATTTCATCGTATGGATAAATGTGTTCTTCTGCATTCGGGATCCGGATGTTGTGATTCCCGCGATGGATGCATGCGATATTAACTCCGGATTGTTCCCGCCATTGTAGATCTTTTAATTTTTTTCCGATTACCGGAGAATTAGCAGGTATCTGAATGGTTGCAATGTGGGCATCCCACGGAGCAAGTTCAGGAGCGGGACGATTGTCATTTTGTTGTTGAGCCGCTGCTTCAATTTCCCGTGCGTTCAGGTTGGTTTTAAAGCGATCTTCAATTACCCGGTAGAACCGTTGAATTTTCTTTCTGAACACAATCAGGAATGCAAAAATGATTACTGTAGCCGTCGCTGCAACAACGTCTGAGAAGAAGATACGCAGCATGAAGATGACAAAAAATACAGCCAATCCCATTTTAACGAGGCTGACGAGATAAACCAATCCTTTGTACCGGTCTTGTAATAATAACCTGTTTCTTAATTCAGAATGGTGATTTCTGGCTACCAATGCCCATAAGAAAGGAGCCATTGCTGATAAGGTAATGAATGCGGTAGTAATGTTAGAGAGTTTAAATTCAAACCGCTCAGAAATAAAAGGTCGCAGGTAGCGGGAAGATGCAATGATGATACTGATCAGAATCACAGAATAAATCACAGAATTTGTCAGGGATACCTTGATGAGCTTCTGCCAGTCTTTTGTTGCTGAAGCGGATTGCGCATTGAGTGTATACTTGTTTAAACGATCTCTGAGTTTCTTAGGCATTTTCCGGTCTACCCATTCGTATATGGGAACGGAAGCTTTGATCATATAAGGAGTTGTCAGGGTTGTAATAGCAGAAACAGCAACAGCAATCGGGTAGAGGAACTCACTGATAACCCCTAATGAAAGTCCGAGTGTGGCAATGATGAATGAAAATTCACCGATTTGTGCCATACTCATTCCCGTTTGAATCGATGTTTTTAATGGTTGACCGGATAGAAACGCACCGGTTGACGTGAAAAACCCTTTGACAAAAATAGTAACGAATGTAAGAATGACGATCGGAACGATGTATTCCAGCATCATAGATGGATTGATCAACATTCCTACGGAAACGAAAAAGATAGTACCGAACAGGTCTTTTAATGGTTTTACCAGGTGTTCAATTTTTTCTCCCTGCTTGGTTTCTGCTAATATTGACCCCATGATGAAAGCTCCGAGTTCTTTTGAAAATCCAACTTCAACAGCCAGAACAACCATCAATAAACACAATGCCAATGACACGATCAACAGTGTTTCATCGTTCATCAGTTTTTTTGTTCGCTTCAGCATTGTCGGGATGAAGAAAATCCCCGCAATGAACCACAACACCAGGAAGAAGAGTAATTTCAGGATGGCCTGGAAAATGTCTGCGTTCTGTGCTTCACCGGAACTGGTGGCAATGGTTGATAACAAGACCATCATGATAATGGCGATCAAATCTTCTACAATCAGTGTTCCGAATACAACTCCTACAAATTTCTCTGTTTTTAACCCCAGCTCATCAAATGCGCGAATGATAATTGTTGTGGAGGACATGGCCAGCATACCTCCCAGAAACAAGCTGTCCATGGTTTTCCATCCCAAAATGGATCCGATGACAAAACCAAAAAATCCGACTCCGATGATTTCCACCAGAGCGGTAATGGATGCGGCCCCTCCGACTTTTCCTAATTTTTTAAAGCTAAACTCTAATCCCAGACTGAATAATAAAAAGATCACCCCGATCTCAGACCAGATATTGATATTACTGGTTTCTCTTACTGTGGGTAATAAATCAAAATGGGGGCTGATTAAAAATCCGGCCAGAATATAACCTAAAACTAAAGGTTGTTTTAATTTCTTGAAAATAAGCGTTACCACTCCTCCTGCGGAGAGAATCAGCGCCAGGTCAACAATCAAGTTTGGTAAATGATGTCCCATAGTTCGATCTTGTTGCAAAAATAGTGAAAATAACTGAAAAATGGTCCGGCTAATTCAAAAACAGTACAGATATAAATTGAAAAAGGGAGAACAAATGCTCTCCCTTTTTCATTAACCTAAACTACTACTACTACTTATGAAAACTAACTCTTACTACTACTATTTAATCCTACTCAAAATCTGTGCCAATTTGTTCACTCGTTTCTTTCGGTTTTGTGATTGATTCACATTACAAATGTATAACTTTTTTCTATGCGTGCATATTAATTAACATTCTTTAAGAAGTGTTTAACAAATTATTAGCAACTCTTCTTATCTTAAAACGAAAAATAGACAGAAATATTGTGTTTAACGGGAAATAATTGATTTTTTCTATAATCAGAATTGCTATAAATACAAAAGAGAGAATCAAAGTGGACTCTCTCTTTTGTATAACCTAAACTACTACTTATGAAAACTAACTCTTGGTACAAAGATATAGCGTTTTTGCGTATAGGGCAGATTTTTTTTCTTAAAAAAACGTTAATTTTAGATGGATCCGGTAATAAAACCGATAAACAGGTTTTTTGAATAGGTTGATAATACCTTCTTTTTATCTGCAAATGTGTTTTCATCTGATTTGCGGGGCTTCTGTCAGAAGAAGTTGAATCTGGTTGCGTGAGAAACAAAAATCAATAGAAATGACGGATAGTTTTAATGATCCGGACCACTCAAAACAGTCATTATTTTATTACTTTTGACAGCAGGATGACAACACAACAATGAGTCGAAACAACAAGAAAATTTACATTCTTTCTCCTTATCCACACGGAACGGCTCCTTCTCAGCGTTTTCGTTATGAACAATACATTGATGCCTTAAAACAGGAAAATTTTTCAATCGAAGAGTATTCATTCATCAGTCGCAAAGGATGGGAATTACTCTATAAAAAAGGACAGTTTCATAAAAAAGCACTGACAATGCTGGGTGGATGCTGGAGAAGATTTTTGCTGTTGTTTAAATTGAAGCGAGCTGCTGTTGTGTTTGTACACCGTGAAATGGCTCAATTCGGTCCACCTGTATTTGAATGGATTACCGCTAAACTATTGCGCGTTCAATATATCTATGATTTCGATGATGCGATTTGGCTTCCGAATTATTCGGACTCAAATGCCAATGTGCATTGGATTAAGTGTTATTGGAAAGTTCCTTATTGTATTCGTTGGGCTTCTAAAGTGACCGTTGGTAATGATTACCTGGCAGCATATGCAGCAAAATACAATAAAAATGTGGTAGTGATTCCTACAACCATTGACATGGACAATCACCACAATAAAACAACCGATTTTCAAAAAGAAAAAATAACAATTGGGTGGACAGGAACACATTCAACGATTGGTTATATCACTGATATTGTTCCAGCATTACAACGCCTTGAAAAAGAATTTGATTTTGATTTTGTCGTCATTTCCAATAAAAAACCTGAGTTGGAGTTGAGGTCGCTGGTCTACAAAGCGTGGAATAAAGCAACAGAAATTGAAGATTTGGCTGAATTTTCAATAGGGGTAATGCCACTTCGTGAAGATCAATGGTCGAACGGAAAATGTGGATTCAAAGCATTGCAATATATGTCATTGGGGATCCCATGTGTTATTGCTCCTGTTGGTGTAAACACGGAAATTGTTCAGGACGGTGAAAACGGATTTTTAGCCACAACAACCGATGAGGTCTATACTGCTTTGAAAGCATTGATGATCGACAGTGAACTGCGAAAGAAAATCGGATTAAAAGGACAAGAGACAGTGAGAAATCGTTATTCTACAACTGCTAATCTCCACAGGTACATCACGGTTTTTAATTGAATCAATTACCGGTTATCTTCTTCCGGATATTCAAACCAAATGTTATCAAAGAAACGCTTTGGTCGGGGTGAATTCATGAATTTGTTTCCACCGTATGCTTTGAGAATGGCAAAATAATGATCGGAGTCAATTACCCGTACCCAGGAAATCCCTTCCGGATACGAATCTGAAATTCCCTCAATGTATCGTGTTTCGTCGTCAAAAACACCTTCTGTTTTCTTTGAATCACCGGGACTTTGGATGTAATCCATCGCAACGGATTGCAATGTCTGTCCATCTTCTTTGGCAATTACTTCTATCGAGTACGAATTTCCTTGTCCCATTTCACGATAGATCAGGTTAAGCACAACGCCTTCTTTGTCAATGTCAAACGGTTTTCCCGGAAACACAGCATTCAGTTGTGTAATGGAATCAAAGTAATTGTAATTTTTAGTGGAGAGTACCTGTAACTTCTCAGGAATAGCCTCTTTGCTCTGTGTGTATAAAACAGGCCGTAGGTGGTGTCCTTTACTTCTCAATAAATTGATAACTCCTTTGTCTCCTCCTAAATGTCCCGCTCCGATGGCAATGAATAAATTTTCTTTTTTGAGCAACGAATCAATACCGTCAGCCATGACCACATTGCGCTTAGTGATCAGATCTTCAAAAAATTCAGGATTCCATTTCAGGCTGGTTCTCAATAATTTTTCAAGCGCATCGACATTCCCTTTTAAATAGAGACTGATGGCTTTATCTTCTGCCTGGATGAACTGATCGGCATATGAATACGAAAAATTGAACGGATTTTCAACCAGACTCATTTGATCTTCTATTGCCTCCAGGGCGTAAAAGTTCTTATTGGCATTGAATCCATATTGCATAAAGTAAAGGTCCAAAAACTGAGGCATTCCATCTTCATCTCCATACGATGTTCTCGAAGCAGAGGAAGATTTGGTATAGGGTTTCCCTTCGTTGTCATATTCCAGCTGTAAATAATCATAACGGGTATCCCAATCTTTGAACATGGCATAAATATCTGTTTCCAGAACAATTGCTTTGGAGTTGTTCAGAGCAACATAGACGGAGTCGCTCAACTGGAACACACGTTTGTCATTAGTGTGAAAACTTCCGAACAGGTAACTTTTTTCTTTTTTGCCTTTTGTGGTGATCTCCCACAACAATTTGTTTTCGTACTGAATTTCTTTTTCTTGTGAAAAGCTTGCAAAAGAGAATAAGAATATGAAAATTAAAATCATAGTTGAAATACAAATCAGATACTAAAGGTAATTATAATTTAGTTGTCATTCTCCATTCTTTGTGACAAAAAAAACGGTTCGAATATTCGAACCGTTTCCTAACCTAACCTAACCACTATTCACTGAAAAAGACTTCTAGTTTGATTGTATATTTATGTATAAATAACTATCAACTTTCGTGAGACAAATATACGCAAGCTAAACTGATTTAGTGAAAGTTTTTCGACAAACGATTGTATTTTTTAGACGACTTTTTTCGTTTTTCCAATCAAAACAATTAAAAAACTGATAATCAACCGTTTATTTGTTTGTGTAGACAAGTTCTGATTTTAATTGTGATTGTAACCTGCTCATCATGCGTTTTTATCACTTATTTTGCAGAGATGAATATACACAACCATTTCCTTTCAACGCTGGGATTTAATGAATGGACATTCGTACAGCGTGAATCTTTTGTACAGTATCCGAAACAAGACGAACTGGTGTTGTATGCTCCTACGGGATCAGGAAAAACACTTGCTTACCTCATTCCGTTAATTGACTCTTTGAAAGGAGACACATCCGGGGAATTGAAATGCATTATTTTTTCTCCGACACGAGAATTGGCACTTCAAATTGAGCAAGTATTTAAGTCGTTAAAATCAGAGATTGGTATTACAGCATGCTATGGCGGACATCCCATCAAGACTGAAGTGAAAAACCTGTCTGCCGGACCTTCCGTTATTGTAGGAACTCCGGGAAGAATTGCGGACCATCTTCACAGGGGGCATATTCAGATGAATACAGTGACCCATTTCATAATCGATGAGTTTGATAAATGTCTGGAGATTGGTTTCCTGAAAGAAATGGAGGAAGTTTATTCGAGGTGTTCAAACCTGAAGAAGCGTATTTTTTGTTCCGCGACACGGATTGAGTCGTTTCCTGATTTTGTGCAACTGAAAAAACCTGTTTACATTGATGCACTGTCAGATATGGATGAGCCTGATATTACATTTTATGAAGTGACAGGTGAGCGAAACAGACCGCAAAAAATGAAACAAATGATTGCCGGATTTCGATCGGAACCAACGATTATCTTTTGCAATTTCAGAGAAGATGTAGACGGATTGTTAGCGTATTTTGAAGGACAGGATTTTGCTGTTACATCCTATCATGGAGGATTGGAGCAGGACGAGCGTGAACGTTCTCTGATTAAATTCAGAAATGGAAGCACACCTGTGTTAATCTGTACGGATTTAGGTGCCAGAGGACTGGATATTCCAAAAATCAAGCACATTATTCATTACCAGTTACCGGAAAAAGAAGATGCCTTTATTCACAGGAACGGAAGAACGGCCAGAATGAGTGAGGACGGTAGTGTTTATCTGTTCGAAGAAGACCGGGAAGGTGCACGTTACCCGCTGCCGGAATGTGTTGGATACAAACCGAAAGAAACAGCTAAGTATCGCTCTCCTGAATGGACAACCATATATTTCAGTGCCGGGAAGAAAGATAAGATCAATAAAATCGATTTATTGGGATTTATCTGCCAGAAAGGGGGGATTGGTAAACAGGATGTAGGAATGATTGCAGTGTTGGACAGAAGTTCATATGTCGCGCTTCGATCTCATCAGCTTCAGGAGCTGTTGCCGGAATTGAGAAAACATAAGGTCAAAGGGCAGAAGTTGAGAATTTCAGTGTCCAGATAAATTCAGCTTCGATACGAAGTTTACACGTAAGTAGAAACAACCAATCATAAAAAAAGCGAACTCATTTGAGTTCGCTTTCATTTTTTTGCTTCCAACTGTTATTAAGCCTCTGTTTCAAAAGGAACAACAGATACGAAAGAACGATTTTCTTTTTTCTTGCGGAATTCTACAGTACCATCTGTCAATGCATACAATGTATGGTCTTTTCCAATACCAACATTTTGTCCTGGGTGGTGTTGTGTACCTCTTTGACGAACGATAATGTTACCAGCAATTGCTGCTTGTCCACCAAAAATTTTCACACCCAATCTTTTGCTTTGAGATTCACGACCGTTTTTAGAACTACCGACTCCTTTCTTATGTGCCATGTTTTATAATTTTTAACCGGACATTGTCCGATCTAGTTCTTAATTACGCTTTAATTCCGGTAACCTTGATTGCTGTAAAGCATTGACGGTGCCCGTTTTGTTTTTGATAACCTTTTCTTCTTTTCTTCTTGAAAACGATTACTTTGTCTCCTTTTACGTGCCCAACAACTTCCGCTGTTACATTAGCACCTTCTATAGCCGGGGCGCCTAAAGTTACATTCCCTCCGTTGTCAACCAAAAGAACACGATCAAAAGTTACTTTGTCTCCTTCTTTTGCATCTAAGCGGTGAACATACACTTTTTGGTCTTTTTGCACCTTAAACTGCTGCCCTGCTATCTCTACAATTGCGTACATATAGCTTGTTTTTATTAATTAATTTCTAAAAAATGGATGACAAAGGTAAATAAAAATTCCAAGATGTCAACAGTTGAACGTGAATAATTTGAAAATAATCAGTTTATTTTTCTGAAAAGAATAAAAAAGGGTAAAATTATCGTTTCAATCTTTTTTTGATTCCTTCCGAACGTACAACTAAATATACTCCCGTAAAAATAACACACATCCAGAGAAGTTTCAATACAGTAATGGATTTGGTGTAATCTTCCGAAAAACCAATCGCATAAAATAAATAGGCGAAGACAATGACCATGACCGGTTGCAGGTAAATATAAGTACTTGTTACACTTGCGCTGAGATACTTCATCGCATACATGGTCAACAGGTATGTAAAGAATGTCACCCCAATGATCACATACGTAATCCGCAACCATACACCAAATGGGATGGAGGAGAAATCAATCAGGGTAAAATCGATCAGCGTTTGCGGAAATAACAGTACATACATTGCACCAAATGTAAATACATATGTGGTTACAGTAAGGGCGGAATATTTTTGCATCAACGGCTTTACCAGGATCAGGTAAATGGCATAACTCACGGCATTAATAAATAACAGGATGTCTCCAAATAAGGTGCTGCCGTCCGTTCCGTCGGATTGCAAGGCCAGGAAAGCAGCTCCCGTTGCTCCGATGAGTACACCGATAATTTTGATGCTATTCATGGTTTCCTTCAGGATAAAGAATGCCATAATCGCAACCATGATCGGGTTGAGAGTCATGATAATTCCGGAATTGATCGCTGAAGAATGATTGAGTCCGTGAAAAAAGCACAACTGGTTAACAGCCACACCAAATATACCACAAACGGCAAGTTTCAGGAGGTCTTTTTTTGCTACTTTCTCGCGCTTGGTAAACAAGGATACTACCCAGAATAAAAACGTTGCACCCAATACCCGGAATGCAATAAAGACATTCGGAGTAAGATAAGTAGGCATAACATCTTTGGCAATAATGTTGTTTGCTCCGTAAAATGCATTGACAAAAAACAGCGCTACATGGGCTTTTGCCGGATTCCCCATTTTAGCTATTCAGCGATTGTTTTGCTTTTTCTACAACCTCTTTCGCATTTCCGATAAACACAGCATCTTCGTTGATAATGAACGGACGCTTTAAGAAAGTGTACTCCTCCAGCATCAATTGACGGTAGTCCTGCTCGGATAAATTTTTATCTTTCAATCCCTGATCTTTGTATTTGGTTGCTTTTTTAGAAAACAATGCTTCGTATGAACCCTCTTTTTTTGCTAACCAGTCTAAGGTGTCGGCATCGATGTTCTGTTCTTTGATATTGATCAGCTCAAAGTTTTCTGTATTCAGTTCTTTTAAAATCCGTTGATTGGTAGAACACGTTTTTAGGTGATAAATTCGTTTCATTGGATCAATTATTTCGCATGGTGTTTTTATCCTGGTCATTTACCTGTGCAGGCGGACAACCTTTCGTTTTCTTCTGGAACAAATACGTCCATTTGATCTTAGCCAGCATTGGATAGTAATTAGAATCAAACCATTTGAAGTCAGAAGCACCTTTTCTCCATTCGTGGATTCCGAAAATCGGGACTTGTACAGATGGAATCAACATACTTCTTCTACTCAGACGAATTCCAAACCCCAGTTCATAATGAACGTGTGCCATGAACGGATGGTGAAAATAATGCCTTCCCGGAACAGCTGCTGTAACGAAATCTGTATAAGCAGACCCCTCCTGGCGCTTAAAGTTGAAATCTAAATTAACCCCGAAACCGTTGTCAATAAAGTATTTTTTACCGATGTAAAAATTTTTGTGAACGGTAACGCGTGCTGATGCAAACAAGTTTCGAAACTGTCCTGTTTGTTCATCCGTAGCAATTATATTGTTAGTAACCGGATCCAGCAAGTCGATGCGTGTCGTCTCATTTCCGTTGAGCATTTTAATTCCAACACCCCAGTCGATGTAAGAAACGAAAATATACTTCAGTTTTTGAGATAATTTGGAGCGTTTTTTCGGGAAATGAATCATTCCGACTTCTGCAAAAATCCCTGGTAATCCTTTGGGAGTTGTCGTCAAATCATACGAACGTCCGATAGCCGGATAAGTTGTCGTGATGGGTGTTTTGCGTGTTGCTAATGTAAATGTCGATCCGACGGATAATTGCAATCCAAACGGTCTGTATTCGTTGAAATCAGATGCACCGCCAAAAAAATCTTTTTTGCCTTTCCCCTTTCCGGGAACCATGTTTCGTTGTGCTGAAGCGAACTGAATCAATCCGGTGATCAGCAAAAAACTGAAGATTATTCTCATTATACCAAGCTTAAAATTTTATCCATTACTTCCTGCGAATTCCATTTTTCTTCTATTCCGGGAATAGCCATCACCTCGTCCATGACTTGATTCTGAACTTCTCCCTGTTTGTGAGCAACAGAATAGCGAATATCGCTGAACGTTACCTGAGAGTATAACGGCATCCATTTATTCGGGTACAGTGTACTGAATTTTGCTTCGATCTTTTTGCGCAACAGGAACATCGGATCGGCTACGTAGTCACGCATTACCAAATAATTGTACAGGGACAAATCCTGTAACGCATCACCGTCCGGTTTCCGGGTTGTACTGTATTCTTCAAAGATTGCCTCCCAATTTTCATTGTGTTTCTGCATCAGATCCCACAACACCGTACAGTCTTCAAATCCGGCATTCATTCCTTGCCCGTAAAACGGAACAGTCGCGTGTGCAGCGTCGCCCATCAATACAGTTTTATTGTGGTGCCACGGATAGCTTCTCATAATGGCCAGTGATGACAACGGATGATTTCCCCATTCATCGGCAATTTGAGGCATTAACGTATAAAAATCAGGAAATGTCGATTTAAAAAATGCGTCTACTTCTTCTCGTGTATTCACCTTGTCAAATGCATTTTCTCCACCTTCATGCGGCATGAACAGTGTGCAGGTATATGAACCGTCTTCGTTGGGAAGTGCAATCAGCATAAAGCGACCTCTGGGCCAGATATGCAATGCGTTTTTATCCAGTTTGTGTGTTCCGTCTGCATTGGCAGGGAGCAAAATTTCGCGGTATCCGTCAGCAATAAAGTTTTGAGAGAAATTGAACCGGTCAGTTCGTTGCAATCCAACATACCTGACTGCGGAGAAGGCACCGTCACATCCGAAAATGACATCCGTTTTATGGCGTACGTGTTCTCCTGTCTTTTTATTGAGAAATGTCAATTCATTTTTCTGGAGGTCAATATCAACACATTGATGGTTGTACAGAATAGTTGTTTTTCCTGTATTTTCGGCAACAGTCATCAGGATTGAATTCAAATCTCCCCGTGATGTGGAATAAATGGCTTCATTTTCTTTTCCATACGGTTGAAAAGTGAGGTTTCCTTCCAGGTCGTGCATCATTCGTCCGTACATCGGGATTGCTATTTTTCGTACTTCTTCTGCCGCTCCGACTGTCTCCAGTGCTTTCCATCCTCTGTTGGACAGTGCCAGGTTGATTGATTTACCGGCAGAAATATCCGCTTTCCGGATGTCATCACGCGCTTCAAAAATAGTAACGTTGTACCCGGCTTTTGTTAGATAAACAGCCCACAAAGAGCCAACCAAACCCGCCCCGACAATTGTAGCTTCTTTCATTGTTTTTGATGTATAAAAATTGTTGCCTGTCCATTCACAGTTAGACTGCTAAAGTAGTAATTTTTTGAATTGCGTGTGAATTTGACGCATTCAGGATTCCGTGTAAAAATTCTTTTTATTCTCCCTGAAATTCACTATATTCGTGACTTTCACAAAAAAATATGCCTATGGGATACATCAAAATTACTCCTGTCGACAAGTGGATTATTAATCCTGTCAACCGTTTTATCAGTAAATCATCTACCGGTGGAATTGTCTTAATCATAGCCGCATTTGTCGCTATTTTTATGGCCAATTCTCCTTGGTCGGAATGGTACAATAGTATATGGAAATACAAAGTTTCGATTGGTTTACATAACGATCTGGACCTTAACATGACACTTCATCACTGGATCAATGACGGGTTGATGGCCGTTTTCTTTTTTGTAATCGGATTGGAACTCAAACGGGAAATTGTCGCAGGAGAACTTTCCAAACCAAAGAATGCCATTTTACCGATTGTTGCCGGTTTGGGAGGAATGCTTTTTCCGGCTCTGATCTATACCTTTTTTAACCAGGGGACGGAATCTATGAACGGATGGGGAATCCCGATGGCGACAGACCTTGCTTTTGCACTGGGAATTCTCTACCTGCTGGGTGATCGTATTCCTGCATCGTTAAAGATTTTTCTTACGGCATTTGCCATTGTTGATGATTTGGGATCCGTGATGGTGATTGCTATTTTTTATACAGCAGAAATTTCCATGCAGAACCTTGGAATTGGTCTTGGTGTACTGGGAGTAATGATTCTTTCCAATTTATTGGGGGTGAGAAACACATTTTATTACGGCTTGCTGGGAATCGGAGGAGTCTGGTTGTTTTTCCTGTTATCGGGAGTACATGCGACGATCGCAGCAATTCTGGCAGCATTTGCCATCCCGGCGACAACGAAAATCAATGAGGTTCATTTCATTGAAAAAATGAAAACATACCTTGAAAAATTTAAAAAAGCAGATCCGAACGATAAGCCGGTGCTGACGGCTGAACAGTTACACATTTTGGAAGACATGGAATCACTGAATAAAAAGGCCATGTCACCACTTCAAAAGCTGGAACACGACATGCATCCTCTGGTTGCGTTTATTGTCATGCCGATCTTTGCACTGGCAAATGCAGGGGTTATTTTCGGAGATGATATTTGGGCAGATGCGACCAGCAGCGTTGCTATTGGAGTTGCATTGGGATTGATTATCGGAAAAATCATCGGAATTTTCTGCGTTTCCGGATTGATGATTAAGTTCAAACTGGCACCGATGCCTGCAGGTGTTAATTACAGGCAATTATTCGGATTGGGGCTGATCTCTGCAATCGGGTTTACGATGTCATTGTTTATTAATGAACTGGCATTTACACCACTCGGAGAAGTTGGAGATGTGTATATATCGCAAGCCAAAATAGGGATCATTATTGCGTCCCTAATCGGAGGATTGAGCGGTTACTTTTTATTGCGAACCGTTGGTGTAAAAAAGAACGAGTCAGAGGTAACTGAAAGCGAAAGTTGACTTCCGGAAGAGAATTTAGTTTCTTTTATGTAACCTTGTGCTATGAAAATTCTCATCATCGGTAAAGTATGGCCCGAGCCTGATTCATCTGCTGCAGGAAGGAGAATGAAACAACTGATCGCATTATTGCGATATCGCGGTGAGGTACATTTTGCTTGTGCGAATGCATTAACCGGGAATGAAATAGATCTGAAATCAATGGAAGTCACCGTTCAACAAATTGCACTGAATGATGATGCGGTGAATGTGTATTTCAGAGAATTGAATCCTGATATTGTTGTCTTTGACCGATTTTTAACGGAAGAGCAATATGGGTGGAGAATTATGGAACACTGCCCGGATGCTATCCGGATTCTGAATACGGAAGACCTTCACTTTTTGCGGAAAACCCGACAGAAATTTGTAAAGACAACCAATCGCATAGCAGTAGATACTACAGTGCTTGATTTTCAGAACGAAGAAACCATGCGCGAATTGGCTTCCATCTACAGAAGCGACCTGACTTTAATCATTTCTCCGTTTGAAATGGAGTTGTTACAGCAAGAAATGCAGGTACCGGGTGAATTATTGGCTTACCTGCCGTTGTTTACAGAGCAAAAAACGGAATCTTTCATTCCGTTTGAAGAACGAAAAAATTTTCTTTTCATCGGAAACATGCTCCACGAACCAAATGCGGACGCAATTCGGGTACTTGTGGAATCTATTTGGCCGGAACTCAGGAAACAGTGTGCGAATGCTGAATTGATTATTGCGGGGGCTTATCCTTCACAACACATCATGCAACTTAATAATGAAAAAAACAGGATTAAAGTTGTGGGGCATGTTAAGGATCTGGATGCGCTTTATAAAACTGTACGGGTTAGTTTGATTCCACTTCGGTATGGTGCAGGAATTAAAGGCAAAATTATGGAGACACTTGAGTATGGTGTTCCGTTTATGTCGACAAGTGTGGGTACGGAAGGGATGTTTTTTGGTGCGGATTGGGAGGACTGTGTAGCTGATGACTGGGCGTCATTTGTGCAAAAAGCGATATCGCAATATTGCGATAGGACGAAATGGGAAAGTTACCGAAAATCAGGAAAACAGCATCTTCAAACGTATTTCTCCCAATCACTTTTCGAACAAGAATTTCTTGATCAAATTGATAATCTGGCAACCACCATCCAAATGAAGCGTAAAAAACGATATTTTTCCAGTTTGGTGCAACACCATACCTTGATGAGTACCCGCTATTTGTCGAAATGGATCATGGAAAAGAATAATAAAAACGTAGAATAACATTGAAAATTGCGATATTGCTTATGTGCTGGGTGCATTAAAGTTTGTGGGAACGGATGTTGGCCAGGCTCAAAAAAATGTTATTTTAGCAGTGATTTTTCTGAATATTAAATCTTTCAATTAAATTTGGGGCATGAGCGAGAAAAAAACGAACGAAGTAAAATTCCATTTCGGATTTAGAAAAGAAAATTACAAACTGCTTTTGATCGGTTTAGCGATCAACGTGATCGGTTTTCTGTTGATGATCGGAGGAGGTTCTGACGATCCGAATGTATTCAAGGAACAGGAATTGTTCAGCACGACGCGTTTAACGATTTCTCCGATGCTGATTATTGGTGGCTACGTTGTAATGATCTACGCTATCATGAAAAAAAATAAATCTGTTCAATCGAACAACGAAGAATAAGCACCTCCGCAAATGAATTTTATTGAAGCTATCATTCTTGCCGTTATTGAAGGCTTGACTGAGTTTTTACCTGTTTCTTCTACAGGACACATGATCATTGCTTCCACGTTTATGGGAATCGAATCAGGTGATTTTACAAAACTATTTACCGTTGCGATCCAATTTGGAGCAATTTTATCGGTTGTAGTTGTTTATTTCAAACGCTTTCTCCAGTCATGGGATTTTTACAAAAAACTTGCTTTTGCGTTTATTCCGACAGGAGTTATAGGTTTGTTACTTAAATCACATGTTGATGCATTGCTGGAAAATGTGTGGGTTGTTGCTACTTCACTACTGTTAGGAGGTATTGTACTTGTTTTTGTAGACAAATGGTTTGCAAAAAATGAAACAGAAGGAACAGAAGAAGTTTCCTACAAAACTGGTTTTCTGATCGGGGTTTTTCAATGTATTGCAATGGTACCGGGAGTATCCCGATCTGCTGCGACAATCATTGGAGGATTAACACAGAAACTGACACGAAAAGCAGCAGCTGAATTTTCCTTTTTCCTGGCTGTTCCGACCATGTTTGCTGCAACTGCAAAAAGTATCTGGGACGAGAAAGAACTGTTGTTGAAGTCTTCAAACAATGAGTGGTTGCTGTTGGTTGTAGGAAATATAGTCGCATTCATTGTTGCATATATTGCGATACGAACATTTATTGCATTCCTGTCCAAAAACGGATTCAAAGCATTCGGTTACTACCGCATTATTCTTGGCGCTGCATTAATCATCTTGTTGCTTTCGGGAATTAACCTTCAAATTGTAGATTGATGCTGAAGGAATTTGCGCAGGGGGAAACGATTTTAATTGACAAACCACTTCATTGGACTTCATTTGATGTTGTAAATAAAATTCGTTGGAACCTCAAACGAAAACTAGGTATAAAGAAAATCAAAGTTGGCCATGCAGGAACACTGGATCCGTTAGCGACTGGCTTGTTGATTCTTTGCATTGGAAAAAACACGAAACTGATTGATTCCATTATGCCGGGTGAAAAGCAATATACCGGTACTATCCTGTTGGGAAAGACGACACCGTCTTTTGATCTGGAAACGGAATACAATGCAGATTTTCCTACGGAACACATCACTGCTGAGTTACTGGAAGAAGTACGACAATCGTTTTTAGGAGAACAAGACCAGGTTCCTCCCTTATTTTCTGCCAAGCAGATAGACGGAAAACGTGCGTACGACCTGGCGAGAGCAGGAAAAGAAGTCGAATTAAAGAGCAATCGCATTCACATTTCCGATTTTCAGATTGATGCAAGTAACTTCCCACAGATAACCTTCAATGTTTCTTGTTCCAAGGGAACTTATATCCGTTCCATTGCCAGCGATTTCGGTAAGAAATTACATTCCGGAGGTACACTGATAGAACTGCGTCGCATTCGTTCTGGAGAATACCGGATTGAAGATGCAAAGCAAGTAGACGAGTGGCTCGAATTTATTGAGAAAGCCGAGTTGTAATTACACCTGAAACGGAAAAGAAGCAATGGTCGATCCGTCCGATATCCTTCGAAGCATTACCTGATAGGTTCCTGTTTCCCATCCTTGTACAGTTAACCCGAATTTGAAGCTGTGTTTTACATCTTTCTCAATCGGTTCTTTGGTTGGCATAGTGGCTTTTACTTCATTGGTTGAATTGACGACGACAATTTCAAATTCCGTCGTTTCTTTTAATGTCACTTCCAGGTTTCCTTTTACTGCAATTGTAGTGCGTTGAACAGGGCGTCCGGGCTCTGCAAGAACTGTTTGACCGCTGGTATACCAGGGATCTTTTTGTTTTGTCAACGCAGCGATGTGTTCCCGGAGTTTTTTGTCAGCAGGTGTAATGAGTTCAATCGCAGCAATTGATTCCTGATCTGTCAGTGCCCAAACAGCCGCCTGATAATTGACAGGAGAAGGTTTATTGGTTTTTAAAAATGTCAATAAAGCATATAATTGTGTATTATTTGTTGTTCCAACCTTGAACCGATTATCGAGACTGGGGGTTACCTTGCTTAATTGCGTGCAATAGCCTCCTACATGAATTGATTTCGTTTCTTTTCCGTTCAATGCCAGTTGTTTTTCTTCAATGTTCATTAACACTTGTTCGTTACCGCCTTCGGGTTGAAAGGTAGTACCTCCGGGAATGGAAATAGTAATTGTTTGTGTAGTGTTGTTACTGATCGTGAGTAGAATACCGTTATTTCCCAGTTTTTTATAAGTCGGTACGGTAGTTATTTTTCCGGTTTTCAACGCTTCGTTGATGTCAATAGTGGATGCATTTCCACAGAATGCCAGGATGGAGAAGGCAATGGAGAGGAGTGATTTCATAGTTTCTGATTTTATACTATAACTATCTAATTGTTTGTTGGTTACAGTTGTTTGTTGTACGTGCAAATTCCTCCCCCTTAATCTCCCTCCAAAGGGGGAGATGTGCCAACGTCTCATCCTATTTTTCATTTATTTTTTAAGATGGATTTTGTTTCCCCCTTTGGAGGGGGATTAAGGGGGAGGA
>DHNG01000020.1:184556-186969 GCA_002409405.1 Flavobacteriales bacterium UBA5422
TGGAGGGGGATTAAGGGGGAGGACACAATTTAATAGTTAAAATTGTACCGTTTTAACAGAAAAAGCCAACTGTTTGTTCGCCATTTCTGATTATTGTCTTATTTTCGCAGGAACAACTAAACGTTAACATCTCAAGAAGATTACTACGTTATTTTTATTAATCAGTTTAAAAACCAAAATGATGAACAAAAGAAGTTTGGCTATCGCAGCCATTACCGGGATGTGTTCTGCATTTATGTTCGTAAGTTGTAAGAAAGACGGATGTACGGATGCAGCAGCTACCAATTACGAAGAAAAAGCCAAAAAAGATGACGGAAGCTGTAAATATGCAGCAACAGATTCACGGGATCAGATTGTAGGAAATTACCTGATCACAGATAGTTTATTTGTGGGGGGTGTATTTTCTGAACAAAAGGTGTATGTACTTCAGGTTACAAAAGGAGGAACGAAGAAAGACACGCTTTACATCAATAACTTCTGGAATGAAGGCGGAAGCCTGCAGGCGATTACTGCCGGAACAAATTTCTCTATTCCTTCTCAAATGGGACTTTCCGGTTTAGGAAAAGTGACAGGGAGTACGATGACGTTTACAATTGAGCAGGGAGGAGGTTCGGAACACAAAGGTATCGGAACGAAACAATAAAACCTGTAATGAAATAACAAAAGGGCAATCAAATCAATTTGATTGCCCTTTTTAGTTTTAAAGTCGTTGTAACGGTTATTTGAAATTCAATATCCCGTATAATTCCTTTCCTTTATAAGCTGTATACAACAGCATTTCTTTCGAATTCAAATCAATTTTGAACTGTTTTGGGATAGCAATGGTTTTCGTATCTTTTCTTCCGAACAGCATATAGCGATCCTGCATTCCGGTAGCCAAATCGATCTCTGTCATGGAAACCGTATTGTGTTTCAGATTAAAACGGGAAGAATAGACATAATCCGGAATATACTTGCCATTGTTATCATAATTGTCAATGTTGTCGTTGAAGATCAAACGGATTTTATTTCCGTCAACAATACTGGCGAAAGAACTGTATGGCCCGCCATCATTGGAAGATATCTGTGATTTTCTAACCTTTTCGATCCAATCAAATTGCCCTGACTGCCCGATTTTAAAAATAACAATATCGTTGTAATAATAGGTGTAACTAAACGTAACCATGCTGCGCGTATCTGAAAACGAACGGACAACAACATAATTTTGCTCCATGATCCCGATCATGCTTCCATCCGGTAACAATTGTGCTTCACGCATTTGATAATTGTACAACGCAGGTTCTTCTTTGCCTCTGCTGGCACGTTTTTCAGCTCGTTCAATTTCCTTATCCGACCAGTCTTCGGTGATAAAATTCTTTCCGAATTCCTGAAACCCTTCTTGTATGACTTTCTGATTCCTGAAATCCAGTTTCATAAAAAAAGCTCCCTGTACTCCCCGGAAGTCATTACTTCCGTATACGCCAGTGATGGTAAATGCTGTACTGTCATCTGTATTTACAGACATGGCCTCAATTCGTTTCCCACCTAAATGCATCGTATATCGTTCCAGTCCTTCATCATTACTCACCTGATAGATATGCATTGCTTTGTAGATGATGTCGGATTGCCCTGCCTTTCGGTTTTCATTTCGTACAAATTCTTTCACCACAAAAAAATAGTGACCGGTATTGCTGAGTAAGTGATTTGTAATCTGCGAATAACGGGATTCAAACGGAACTTCATATTCCCCTTCATCTACTTGTTTGTATTTGTGATCGTAGACGGCATACCCATATACATCCTGATCTTTTTTCTTCCCGACTAATAACCACAAGACCGCAAAATACTTTTTGTCTTTTGACTGAATAATCTTGATTGGTTCTTTCGACATTCCTTTGATGAGTTCGTACTCAGCTAACAGGATCGCCTCTCCTTTCGGTTCTAACTCATAGCTGTACTGTTGAAGAAAAACCTGTTCTTTACCATCCCGTACATTGGTTAGAATAACTGCCGGATGCTCATCAATGATCAATACCCGTTCAAAGTTGGCGATGTTATTATTGACAGAGATAGAAACCCGTTTTGTTTTGGTTTCTTTGAGATCGTCAAATCGGGAAAGATAATAACCTCCTAAGATACTTCCTCCTTTCCAGCGAAGGGTATAAAAATCTTTGCTGTGAAAGGGAAGCATTTCTATCAAATGCCCGGATCTTCCTTCCAACTCACCCCATTCCAGCATCTTTTCCTGGGCTACCAGTGTGAGGTGGCTGATGCATATTAAGAGGGTTGCAAGGAGCTTATTCATGGGCGTTTTATTTTACTAATTGAATTCCTGTGTAGTTGTGCGGTGAAATCCGTTTTAATTCTTCTTTCAACGCTTCACTAATTATTAATGTATCAACGAATGAATGTACGGTTTCTTTTGTAACACGCT
>DHNG01000020.1:187094-187443 GCA_002409405.1 Flavobacteriales bacterium UBA5422
TTTCTTTTGTAACACGCTCATTTTTTCTTGTTAATCCTTTCAATGCTTCGTACGGTTTTTCAAATCCTTCTCTTCGGAGAATGGTTTGAATGGCCTCTGCTACTACTGCCCAGTTGTCTTCCAGGTCATCCTGAAAAGCCTGTTCATTTAATAACAATTTCTCCAATCCTGTTAACGTTGCTTTGAATGCGATAAATGTGTGCGCAAAAGGCATACCAATTGTACGCAAAACAGTTGAATCTGTCAAATCCCGTTGTAGTCTTGAAACCGGTAATTTGATCGACAAGTGCTCAAACAATGCATTTGCAATTCCGATGTTTCCTTCAGAATTTTCAAAATCAATCGGATT
>DHNG01000014.1:0-18141 GCA_002409405.1 Flavobacteriales bacterium UBA5422
TTTGTCAGGTTATTACCCGAAACAGAAACTCCTGTTGCATTTACAAAGGTAATGGATGCTGTATTTTGTTGTGTGATGACCGGCAGTTTTGCATCCCGCACTACCTGTAGTACATTCCCCAAATGGTTGGACAACTCATAGCGTTTGTCGCCTACCTCGTGGGCAAGTAAACCAGTATATTGATATGCTGCTGTTCCCATTTGCATGTTCACTTGTTCTTGCCCCAGACGGCTTGAACCGTACAGGTTACGTTCCCGAAGATATACATTATTATCGGTATCGTCAAATTTATACACGCTCATTACATTTCCTTGTGCATCTAACACGTATGAGGTACTGGTAGTCGTGCCCGCCACAGTGACGTGTTTTGCCACACGGTTTCCTAACGGATCGTAATCAAAACGGATGATTTTTCCATCTCCATAGGTGATTTGCTTCACTTTGTTCGTTACCGTCCATTCAATGGAGTTAATACCTTCGTCCGTATCGGAAATCAATTGTCCGATGGGATCGTAAACATAGTTGTTTGTATCCATGGAGTGGTCAATATCCACACCTCCAAACTGGGAAGCTCCCGCATCGTCGTCTACCCAATTCAGTTGGTTCGTTCCTGCATTGTAGCGATAAACGAAATCGTCCATGGGTGTACTATACCCCTCTACATAGCGTTTCAAAGTTTTCAGGTTCCCGTTTTCGTCAAAACTGTAGCTACTTGAATATCCTGAAAGTCCTGTTGACGAAGTCATTCTGTAATGACCTGTCATGGATTTAATCCGGTTCAACTGGTCGTAGGTATAATTCGTTTGGTGGGTGATCATTGACGCCTCCGACTCATCCGAAAGTGCCGTATGCATGCTGCGGATGTTTCCGTTGTAGAGGCTTTCTCCAAGATTTGGTGAAGCACTCAATGTATAATTGAGCATGGAGGTATTTGCCGCCGTGTAATCCCCGTTGTAATAGCTTAAACTATACCCGAATACATCACGTGCTACCTGCTTGTTCAGCCCTGATGGTTTTCCGTCGGCGCCCATCATGGTTTGCTCGCTTACTTCTTCTCCGTTCACACTCTTGATCCATCCCTGCAACGTATAGGCGTAATCCAGCGCCTGTACTTTTTTCTCACTCAGTTCCGTCCGTGCCAGCGGTCCGTGGTCGTAATAGAAGTATTTCGCGTCTTTCTCCCACACAAAACCGTCTTTCGAGGTTTCCGCAATGGTAATCCGATTGTCATCATCATACTGGTAACGGTGCATGAATTGATCCTGTTTTTCCGGCTGGTAAGTCACTTTCAGCACGTTTCCACTTACCAGGTCATAGGTGTAACGCATGAGTTTAATATGCTGGTTATACTCCATCGGTACAACCGTATTTACTTGCATCAATTGTGTCACATTTCCGTGTACGTCATAATCGTAAAATGTTGCCGTTTCATAATTTGTATTCGTATTCGGATTTGATGGATTCAAAGCAGCAAAATAAAGTACTCCCGTAATCCGGTTACGCGTATTATCTGTCGCATACGATTGTCCATACCCTCCGATCACATCCTGTACAGAGCTGGATACTTGTGTCATTCCCACATAACGGGTAATGTTCACATTGGTCAATTCATCGTAGATACTGCGCGTTACTTCTGTCCGGTCGGAAGAAAGGTTGGTCGGGAAGTTCGGATGGTTCACCGCATCGCTGACACCATTTGCATCGTACAGCCTGCCGTCTTCTCCGATGGAATGTCCGTTTAACCCCAGTTCTCCTGCTTCCACGACCCTTCCGATTGCATCGTAACGGGTGTAGCTATAACGTTTGTCCGGTTCCTGCTTCGCATTCTGGCTCATCACAATACGCCCGAGCTTATCGTACGCAAAACGGGTCATTCCTCCGTCGGGCGTTTCCTGGTACACCAACTGATTGAGCGAGTTGTAGCGGTACACCGTATTATAGGTGTGATTCGGCGCCGCATAATCCGGAGAAGCACCGGAAACAATCTCGTCAGTCTCCTGTGGTGCAGTTGCTCGAATGGTATTGATTACCGCATTCGGTGCCCCTGTGATCTGTTTCGCGTTCTGAACAGGTGTTTCACTGATTCCGGGCAACGTTCCCGTGTACTGGTATTCCAGACGACTGACACCTTTCGGAGGAACGGTTTGAACCAGGTTTCCTGCGCGGTCATAATAATACAAGGTGTAATGGTATTCTTTGTCCTGATGCGTAGATGTCAACCGCTCCACTACGGAACTCATCGCTCCCTCAATGTACGCCCGGATAAATTCGATGCGTTTGGCATCCAGGTAAATATTGAGTTGGTTCTGGGCATTCACAGTCGCTACATTGTTTTCCAACTGGTTGCACGGAAATTCAACGGTCACATCCGGGAAATCACGTGCTGGAAGTGGTTGCGGACAAAGTCCCGGGTTAGCCGGCATATAAACAGTAGAGATGTATTCGTTCCACGGGAGGAAATCATTCAAATCTCCTGCATCAGCATGATCTGAGTTTTTGTAAGCGATAACAGCTGCGTCCAACAACGTATTGGAATAACCTAACGGAGTGAATCCGAATTCAGTGATAGTGAGATACAATGGATCGTTAACATCTGTAATCCCGAACAAGATCAGGTAATTTTTATACGCCTGTGCAATGTAGGCTAATTGTCCGGCACAAAAGGTTGAATCATCCAGCAGATACTCGTCCAACTGCTGTGGTGTAAATCCAACAAAAACGGTTGATGTCACATAATCCAGGTATTCTTTGTCATACGCCTCTTCACAACTGATCGGTTCCCGTGCCTGCGGAACGCATTCCACGCACGCCGGAATTGTGACACAGCTCAAAGTACCTGTCGCCGGCTGTACTGCACCACCAAAAAAGTGAGCAGACGCAGTAAAGGTCATTGTTGATAAATCCAATACCAAGTTTGAAACGCTTTCAATCGGATAGTTTGCCAATACCTCTTTTCCACAGGCATTGATGGTCAGACACGGTAATGTTGATTCCACTTTTGTTCCCACTGGTTTCCAGTGCGTTTGATATGTTACGCAACTATCGGAATGGTACGTAAATTCATTGTAAATACCGGAAATATCCTGTTCTACATCTAAAAACAACCAGGTCATATCCAGTAATGCCTGGGGTTGTAACCCTTCCGGATCTCCCATTAAAAACAATTCGTTGAGCAAGTTTTCTACCTGTACTGCAATTTCTTCTGCCTGTGCCTCTTCGCACGAACAACTGAAATCAATCAGGGAAATATTATCATTAATCCGGTATGTGTACGCAACACCAATAGCATTAGTAGTAGTCGGCGGAGTATCGTCTAATTCAGAAAAAGTGATATGAAGAAGCTGTGTTGGCCGGTGTAAATCAATATTGGTAATCAATACGGGATCTGAAAAAACATGATTAAATGAAAATGTTCTCGAGACACCTCCAATACTTCCTTGTAGTTCACTGGTACTTCCATACCAGATTGCGTTCGTTCCAACATAATCAGCCAAAATTGTTTGTGTAATTAAGGGATTAGAAGTCAAATTAAACGTAGTATTTAATCTTCCTTCACCTGCCAAATATTGCAATAATGCCAGTAATGCAGTTTCAAATTCCTGCTCTTTTGTACAATCAACCGCATCCGAATTGTCAGCCTGGTAGGTTGCCTGGCATCCGTTCAGGTCAATGCAACTTTGATAGGTCACCACATGTTCCTGTGAAGTAGCAAGCGTGGCTCCCGCCCGGATGAGTACCTTCATAAATCCACTGGACACAGGATAACTTTGTGAGATACTGAAAATGTGCCATGAACCGTAATCGCTCCACAGCAAATTATCTATCTGAGGAATCATCACACAGGCAGAAGGAGAGGATTGCCCGTAGTCAAAGGTTAAATGAAGCGCTGTTCCACTAACTGTTCCATTGATACTCATCAGTGCTCCCGGGTAAGAACCGGTGATTGCCTGGTATAGATCCGGCACCATTTCCGGTACATCCGCAGTAGATACACTCCCGATTAATTGGTCTGTAACTGCCAATTTGTTCAACAAACGCTCCATGTCTACAGCCAACGGACACAAACCTGTTTGCTGCCATTGCTCATAATCGGTAGTAGCGGTACCTTCTGCAATCACAACAGACGCCGGAGCACCTTCATTGTACAACGCTCCGATACGGGTAATACGAATTTGTTTACTGTTGAAATACTCCGAACACAAACAGGTAGCATCATACGGCACAAAAAGTGGAAGATTGTTGTACCATGAGATTGGATTTCCATAAGTTAGATACCATCCCCATAGGTCGTACTGGATATATGCCATCATTACAGAGTATAAACTACTATGCGTAAATGCCTGTATTGCACCCGAGCTAAACCCATCCGGACCAATGCATCCGTTGAAAATTCCTGTTGGCTGAGAAAAACCGTTCATATCCATCAACAGCTGATTGATCTGCCCTTTATACGATAAATAATAGGATTTATAGAGTTGAAAAATTTCATTCTTTTTTTCGACCGGAAGCCCCGTAAATGCGGCATCTGTCCATTGAGACGGAATCGTGTAACCGCACGACGAAGGATTGTTTCCACATAAAACGGTCAACGCAGCAAATTCAAACATGGTCATTCCTGTTTCCTTGTATTCAACAGTCAATGCTTCCTCCATTAAATCATTTTTCCAGGTGGTAAGGTTTGTACTCACATCACTGTGTGCCGTATATGTTTGGTTAAAAAACGGATCTACACTATATAACGGCCCTAACAGATTGGATTGATCATCCATAAAATCTATTCCGTATACATTCTCCATCGCTGTTTCGTAACCGTCCAGTGTCTGGCGCAGAATGGCATCAAATTCTTCACTGGAATAATACTGGTTCTTTCCATCTTTGTCTTTAACCGGAAATTCCTTGCGGGAACAGATATCCGTCATATACAGGTATAGGGCATATTCCGGATGGTATTCGATCAATGCTTCTCCCCAACTGGATTGAAAATACGCAATAAAGTCCTCTCTCCGTAGCTGCCACGGTTTTACCATCGCTGGTGTTTCACCGTTATCTGCAAACTGGTGTTCCTGTGTTCCGGAAGGAGCACCCGAAATGGAACTTCCCGGAATCGGATAGGCTTGTACATACGCCACGTTGCCCTGTTCATTAAAATAATTCTTTGCTCCCGTCAAAAATACCGTAGCCCGCCATTTGCCTGTTGCAAATACACTTACAGGGTCATTCGGATCCAATCCGGCATATTGTCCGCCGGGGCTCACATCTCTGCGCAGCATGGTATGGTAAACGTCGCATGAAGTAAGTGGTGTACATGGTTCGTAACACGCTTTATAAAGCGCATTGTACCGATTCGTCGCAATTGTTTCGTCGTAGGTATCACCTTCCAGTAACATCGATTCCACCAGGTATGATTCCAACGTTCCCAATCCTTCTGCACATTCGGCACAGGTTGTATTACAGTCAAACGGTACTTCCACTTCAAAAATGGTCGTATCCAGTAAACATGGATTCTTATCCGGATTCAGGTAGTGCGCTACATAATTCAAAAGTGCTGCCTCGTTAACGACTAACCGCTTGTCAATGGTATAGCTTCCTCTTGGCAATGTAAGCGTTTCAGCAATATTCTCAACGTCTCCTACGGCAGACCCAATGGATGAATCACCAACTGTCACCCCATTGTAAACGGCTGAGAAACGTTCTTCGCCACAATCATCCTTTAGCGTGAGGTAGAGGTCATAGACATACGGATAGATTAACTGCTCTTCACATTCCTCGTACCAGGATGTAGTAACATTGTATGCAATCGTGTATTGTTGTCCGTCTGAAGTAACTCCCAATTGCGTATTGACTGCTAATCCGTCGTCATTGGATCCGAAACGTCCGGTGCTATATAGGTTGTTATTATCTTCAGGCGTATCAACAGCAGCTGCACTCAACTTGTTCATATAGTCCGAATAAATCAGCTGGTGATAAGCAGGATCCGATTCGCTGTCAAGGGATTCGAATTCTGTGGTATTATCTCCTGCCATTGCTGTTGCAACTACACGTCCCTGGGCATCCAGGTAAGAAATACTTACCTGTCCGTTCGGATCTACCACCATGTTTTTTTTGTAGCGGCTACTGTAACCGACTTTGTATCCGAACAAACGGTTCAATTCTTCCTGCGTCGGTTGCAGGTAATAGTAATCTGTCTGATGCCCCGATCCGATTTGAAATTCAGGTCCTACCCCTCCCTGTCGGCGGATCCGTCCGGTATTATCCGGTGTGTATTCCACGTGCGTAAACGGATATCCATTGGATTCCGGAACGTATTGCTGCCAATCCGCATCAGTCGTATGTGCCGCCGCAGAATAGTACTGACCTGCTCCGTGGTTCGCAGAAACCGGTGCTGCAGCAGCACCTGCGCAAACAGGTGATAGTGTATCTTCCCAATCAAAATCTTTGTGGCTGTACAACGGATTTCCCGAACCGTTATTTCGGGTAACGCCACTATAGTAGCGAATAGAAGGCTCATTTTGCGGGAACGGAAGTACATTAATTGTTCCACGTCCTTCGTTGTCGTAAACCGTTTCGCCAATAACAGACTGGTTATTACTATTGATACGCGTCACCGTCTGACGGTTTCTCAGGCTCCCGTCAAAGTACTGTGCGACTTCTTTTTTCTTTCCGTCTTCTGCATAGGTAGCCTGGTACTGCCAGTTTTTGCCATTTGCGTGTTCTTCAGTAATTTGAATATAATGCGGCCAACTTAAAACATTCGTTTTCGGGTTTATTCCGCTGCTCCATTTACCGTATTTCTCTTTTCCCGGAGTATCGAGCCAACGTCCGACCGGACGAACCCGGATCACCAAGTATCCTTTCGCAAACACATTTGGAATACGGTGAAAATGATCTCGGGTACGAATACGTGTACTATTGCTTATAAACTCTGTTTCCTTCAGAGAGATATCATTCGGACCAAGGAAGGAAGAAATACCTGCTGCCGAGTAATTATCTACCCAGGTCCATTCCAGATCATAGGCTTCCACCCCTGCAATGTAATCCCAGCTTACATATAATTCATCCGTAGAAGATTCTGTTCCGGTAACAACATTGCTCCATGTATAAGAACCATCCTGATTATAATTAACCAATCGAATATTCAACGTTGGCGTACTTGTAATATCCAGATTATAATAGCGTTCAGCATAAATACCTGCTTCCAGGTAGACATAGCCCGGAGCACCCGGCAGGGTTACATTGTCTTCCTGAATACTCAAAACCTTCACATCAAATTTGTACGCACCCGGAATCCGGTAATCTGAAAGATCAATTTCTGCTGTATGTTTCCACGCATGAAATTCTACTATCAAATCTACATCTACATATGGTTGTGCCACCCAAGAAGCTCCTACATAGTTATAAGGCGTAATTCGTACTTTTGCTTTGATCTCAGCAGCTGAATTGTTGGGTATCACTCCTACTCGCTCCTGAACTCCCAGGCGTACATATCCCAGTTGGGAAACACTCACAAAATTAGTGTTTGTGGTTGTGTACAATCCCAAATCTCCGTCTTCGATACCGAATGATAAAGCTGACGAAACCTGTGCACCTTCATACCGTTTGGTCCAGTGAACTTCCGATGCATATACAGCAATGCTGCAAGCAACTAAAAACAAAAAAGATAAGCAGTACCTCATAATTTATATGCGTAAATCTGTTAATGTATACCCCTTGTAATTCGCAGAAGGAGTTAAGTAATTTTTTTTCTTCTCAATGTAGCGATCCAGGCGAAACAAGTGTTTATTGTCAGCCGGATTGAATGTAATATCTGTAAAACGGATACGTAAATGTGGACGATTCAGGTCTTTTACCCGGTAATCATCTGAAAAATCCTGTTGGACGGAATAATACAAATCCAACTGTAGAAGTTTAAAGTCTTTTTTATCCACCCGGATTTTCATCACACTAAGCGGAATGGCTGATGTCGATTTAAAAAGAAGTGTCACGGAATAATATGCTTCCAGTGTTTTTAACGTCTTCTCCTTGCACTCTTTTAGCACTTCTGTCAGATTCAATTCCAAATCCAGTGTTCCTAACGGTTTATTTAGCTGGATGACCTGTTCTTCTGCATTGATTTTCAATGAAAAGTCCGTTCCATGTATAAATTCCGTGTTATGGATTTTCTGGTACATCTGGTTGCTCTGACGGTATACATACCCATTATAGGTGGTAACAATTTCCGAAGTCTGATGCGTTTTAAACAATTCGTAAACTGTCTTGTATTCAATGCGCGAAACAGTAGAATACGTTGATCGCAACTTGGTCAATACCTCATCTGCGGTCATCGCATAGCTGAGACCGGAAAATACCAATGTAATCAGTGTCAATACATATTCTCTCACACGCATATTTACTTATCGTTTCGGGTTAGATGACCGTGATTCCTGAATCGTCATAATTCCACGTGCCGTTTCTTTTTTAATACGAATCAATTGCCCTTCCTTATCATATTCATAGAAGGTCGCGTAATTATTATCGTCCAATTCTGCAGAAAGCAAATAAGTCGCCGGATCGTACACATATGACTTCATACTTGCGTTGTACGGGTGAATACGAATATCATCAAAATAGGCTTCCATGGAAGCATGTCCGTTGACTAGTTTAATATCCAATGCTGTCGTATTTGCCGGAATCGTGAATGATCCAACAATCCGCTGCCATCCTTCTACAATATCTCCTGACGGATAAAACGGAACTGCCGCAACACCACTTCCTGTAAAGCCAAACTCCAATCGAGGATTTGTGTACGTTTTTACCTGATTTGCCTGATTTTCTTTTACCCATGCGCTTACCCAGTAACGTTCTCCGGGTTGCGGGCGAAACGTGTTACAGGATTCACAAGGGACTTCTATAGGTGTACAAGGACTTTCAATATTAAGGGTATACAATGTAGTATCCGGACATGTTTTGTTGGAAACCCCAACTAACATTATTGTATTTTCTCCCGGTGGTAGTGTAGAGAATGTATGAACTAATTGATCGTATTGTAAATCAGCGAAAGCCGATACCTGTGATCCGTTTAAATACAAGGTATAAGTAAAAGGATCGTAGCCTGCTTCCGGATTAGATGTTTTAAACATCATATCCCCTTTAAATATAACATCAACATCTTCACCACATTCCAAATCTCCTTCCAATTCAAAATAAGAATCTGAGAAGATTACAGTAGCACCAAATGATGGGCATAAATGGGTTGATCCATCAATTTTAGACAAGCATGTCGTTCCATCGGGAAGTAAAATTTCAGCATAACCATTACCTTGATAGGTTCCCGGATAAGGCCAATTGAAAGTATATTCATCTCCTTCGGACTGATCAAAACTAATGGTTGCCTGATTTGCATACGTATAAAAAGGAAAATCTGTATGGAATATTTCCCATGTAGTTCCAATAATCGGATCACCTGTATTTGTAGTTAATTGGACTTCAATACTCGAATCTCTCAGGAAACAATAAGTAACACCACTAGCATAATCTGATTCGACATAAGGACAGTCTCTTTCAAATATCTCAATTGTATCCGTTTTTACAATTGTCGGACAACCGTTATTATACACACGAAGTTCATAAACGTGAACTCCAGGATCTACAATCCATGTTCTGTAATAATCTAAAAACTGTGCCCAAGATGGTGGAAGGCCTTGAGAATTATTGGGAGCCGTCAAATACAAATTAGGAGCAGGGACACCGTCCATCAAAAAATCAAAGTTGGTATTATTAATACCATCCGGTAGCGTTAAATAAATATAAAAATTTTCATACGCCATTATATGATCCGGATTCTCTGCTACAACCCAACAATTTCCCCCAAAACCAGAAGGTTGCGTAACCCCGATCTCAAATCCGACATCATTGACTCCCGGACATTGTGCATGTATACCAAACGTAAAACAATACGTAAAAATTGATCCTATTATTCGTTTCATAGATATTGCGTATCGATGATGCCAATTTTTATTCTCCACAGCTCAAAATTTTAGTTAATGTAATGGAAGCACTACCTCCTACTTTTATACTATGTTTACCTGAGTGTGCCTGCGTATTAATCACTGCTCCGGAAGGCATCACATCTTTGAAATTAAAATGTGCATTGGTGGTACATCCTTCAAAATTGTAATCTTCAAAGCCATCGTACCCAATCTGGCGGTATGCCGTATTAGCTCCCACAGCCATCGGGAATTTATGGTTGTAACCATATTGAGCGGCTGAACGACGTTCCAGTGCGTCTTTGTTTTCCAGTTCAAATCCATACGGGCTGTAACGTGTTACTTCGGAAACAAAAGTCCAGTTTTGAATATCTTTGACCCAATGTCCTCCTCCGGATGTTTTATACATCGGAGCAAAATCAGTCATGTATCCATCTACACGTGGTGTTACGCGTGTATGGTAATCTCTTCCCGACAGATAAGTTCTGGATGACTTTGTTCGCCAGACACCTCGTTCGTTTACAACATATGGATTATAAACACCCGTCAGTGTGTTTGTTCCGCATTCACACCCTACCGTCCACTCATCAGAATAATCAACTGCTCCGGCATTGATTACCTTCCAGTGATTTCCTGAAAGCGTTGTATTCAGATAAGTAGGACTGATGGAAGACAAATCCGTTGTACCGTCTGCAGCTTTCAGTGGATGGTGCTTCATGGTCACATTCATAATTCCTGCCGACTGTAGATTTCGGTGACCTGAACGGGACACAAAGAAGGAAGCTCCTCCCGCTAAACCAGTAGCTGCAGTTCCGTTTTTATTAATTAACCTGAAATTAGTTCCCTGGAGATTGGTTACCCAGTACACTTGATTGTTCACCACCAATTCATCTCCATTGATCAGGTAATTGGATGATGCAGAACCCACAGGCAAGTTCGCCATGCTATAGGTCCCACCTCCAAGTGCATTCAATTTACCAGTGAGTCCCAGGTTCATAGATGCCTGTGCCATTCCCCTATAGTACCAGTGAGCAGGATAGTTGAGCGTATAGTATTTATCGTTGAATTCATCTACTGTTTGTGTTACCAGCACCTCACCCGTAGAAGCATCCCAGGCAACATTTCTGGTAGTTACGCGTGCGCCTGCATCATAGGCAACTGTTTCTTTCAGGATACCAAACGTATTGATCACTTTTGTTGTAGAAACAGAACGGAATTGATCTTCTGTTTTGGAAAAATCCGGAAGGGGAATGGGAACAATTCCCGGAAAAACCCCGATAAAGAACGTTGCAAGATTCGCGTTGATTCCACTCACTTCGGAAACAGTTTTATTCTCACGGAAGTCGTTGACAATATCCGTTTCTACACCAATGGTTTTCATCTGGATGGAACCATTCGGATTGATGACTTTCACCAGGTTATTTAATTTCCCTTGATTCATGCCTGTATTGGAACTTGCACTCTGACCCGCAGGAGTTGTATAATCATCATAGACATAATCAACTCCCGAAATAGCAGCTTCCTGCCCTTCAGCATAAATCCGCTGGGATTTTTGCTTTCCGTTCATGTCATTCAGGTGAATCACATATCCCTGTGAACCAATGATATGTTTCCGGGTCTTTAAGTTCAGGATGTTGGCCAATGCGTTACTTTTGTCTTCATTCAAATCCAACTTGGTCTGGTCTACGATTGTCGGGTAGTCTTTCGAGGTGTAAAATTCTGTCACTACCTTTCCTGTCTTGTGCAACGGTTTGATCCCTGCAGTGGCAAATGGTTTGTTCCCATACTGCACACTGGAAACAGAAATTCTCGAGTAGGTTACTTGCGGACTTGGGAAAAAGGATTCTCCGAATGGTTTTTCAATGTAATTTTCCTCATCCGGTGCCAACAAGTGTTCTTCTGTTGAGAAGACTGGTTGTACAAACGGGTTTTCTTTGTTTCCAATTGGTTCATAGGTTGCAACTCCACTCGACAATCCACCCGACTCCAGTGTGTAGGTATATTTTTGTCCATATGACATACTTTCAGCACCGGATTCCATTGAGGCCCACATGTCCGTCATTTTGATTTCCTTAACACGTGCCCCTCCACCTAATTTCTTCCTGGTTCCTGCTATCAAACGTACCCAGGAATTGGTTGTCACAAATTTTCTGCAGACATTCTTGTTTTCTAACGCCCCATTCGGTCCGGTAAAGATCTCCATGAGACTGGTAACACTGCTCAACATTTCTGCAACAACAGCTTCGATATCTTCCGAATCACCATTTGGTTGGTTGCTGTAGACATGATTACTCAGGTATTTTCGTCCGAAATGCCAACCGGTTTTCGCTATTGGGTTCACCAATTGACTTCCTCCGAGCCCCCCTTCTTTTTCCACCAATTTAACCGGCAATACCAGAATTTTTGTACCTCCAATGTCCGTAACCTTTAAATCAGCGATTTTGGTTTTATCGAATTTTGCATAACCTGTTACATAATCGTACTTATCAGAATCCGGAGAACTACTATTTGTTCCTCCCTGCATGGTCATATTGAGCATAAACCGAAAATAAATCAACTGGTTTTCCAATCCGGCAAGGTATCTGTTGTACACTTCTGAACCATAGATTCCATCAACTGCTTCATCTTCTACCTGCACATACAAATATGGTCGGGGAGTATTGGCAGGGCCTGTTGTAAATAATGCCGCCGTCGCACCGGAGACGTCTGAACTACCGGGAGAAGTGCTCGTTCCAGCTCCTTTTACGAAAAACATCCGGTTTACTTCTTTATCTTGTACGTACGAATAATCGTCTGATTCATACGTAATGTTGATCTTTCCGTTTGATGGAAGCGTAATATCTGTCAGTAACCATGCTCCGGCATTTTCATCTTGAGTTGTCTTATTTTGGTTCGTATACGGGAATTCAGGAGCAGTCGGATTTACAATGGAACAACTACCTGTATTCGGAAGGTAATTTCCCCAGGTATCGTATCCTTTCATGTTGTAATCCGGATTGGGACCATTGTAGAAAAACTCATACGGTGTATATTTTCCCATTTTCGAGTTACGGTATTCAAAATATACTTTTTTCAGTGTTAATTTTCCTCCTTCATTGGAATCCCCATCATTGTTAGGAATTCCTTTGCACAATTCGTAATTGTATTCAAAATAGGCTGTTTTTATAGGAACAGCATTGAGGTTAACTTCTCCGCTGGCAGTGTAATACTCCCCGATTGAATATAATTTGATATTTTCCAACGAATAGGAGCGGGAATTGGTAAGTGTTCCCGCTAGGTCAGAACCGGCTTCCGAATCCACTCCGTACGCATCATGTCGTTGACGGTCGTGTAATTTAAAAATTGCAACGTGTGTTTTAGTTTCTATTTTTTGGATGTAGAATTGTTCTTTTGCACCATAGATGTAATTTCCCTGATCATCTTTGGAATTTGTTTTCAGCCCTTCATTGTAGTTCGCTTGATTGCGTTGAAATGGAATCCGCCATTGATAATTCGCATTTTTCCGTACGTAATCAAATTTTGTATACCCTCCCAAATCACCCTGTGAAGGTCCTTCTTGATTGTCAGTATCCTGATAATCGGTTGACAGAATTGAAGTCAACAAATGCGTGTGAACGTAAGCAGGTGTAGTAACTCTGTTAAAATACTTATCATTGGGTAGAGAACTGGGACTATTCAACGCAGAAGGATTATACGTTACCAATCCTTTGTTACAATCGACTTCTCCATTGACGGCAAACGTTGCTTCTTTCTTAACTGTGTTATAAGCCGGAAGTCCGTAAATGTATCGTGCACCGTCATTTCTGACGATCTGAACCTCACCGATGTGGTGATCTTTGGCAGATGGATGAACATCTACTTCACCTCTTGATACAGGTCCATATCCCACTCCATCTTTGATTTGCTTAATGGTTAGGTTGTGAATCGCCTGATTTCTCAACTGTCGTTTTGAACGCTTAATCGGGCTTGCTACTTCAAGTCCACTCTCGGCACCGGACCACGCTACTTTTTTTCGAAATTCATTTTTTGCTCTTCTGTTGAACTTATTCCCCACATATGAAACCCTCACCGCATGGTATCCTCCAACGCTGTTAAACATTCCATAATCTCTGTCAACACTCAGATCTCCTACATTTTTGTAGTGCACTTTTTCATAATTCGGGTTGTAATCATCTGATTCCTTCAACTGCGGAAGCATGTAATTATCTGACTCCCAAAGACCTGATCTACTGTTGATAGATGATGTTTCAAAATCGACTCCCAAGTGAAATGCATTCCCTGTACCGATTTCAACCCCCAAAGAAGAAGAGGAAGACCCATCCTGTACTTCTGCATCAAACACGTAACCTACCTGGTTTCTATACGGACGGTACATTCCTGAAACACCTTGTCCCTGTACAGAATAGATATCGTAGGTATAATTCGCCAATGGAAGGTTTGTTGCATTGACACTGAAATTTCCATCCTTCTCCCGGTTGAAATCAACGACTCCTTTTGTTCCGGCTACTTCTGTATGAGCATATCCATAAGCATTTAATTTCTTAGACTTTTCACTATCCATTACTTTCATGACAGTTCCGAAAGCTGTAATTTGACCCTGGCCTTCTCCACCAAAGACTTCTGCACCAAGGGCAGCATTTAGCGTAAAACTTTTGGTCGTCATCCCTACCCGTTTAGAAGGGGTATAGGATTGGTCCGCAAAACTGATTGTGGAGCCAATGGAAGGGCCTCCATAACTTGCTTTTTTTTGTCCTGCGACTAGTTTATCCGCTTTCGTTATTCTACTTGCTCTTAATGTCATGGATGATAGCCCCTGACGCGTATTAAAAGCAGCACCGACAGAACCTGTTGTTTTAGAATCCCTGACACTTCCTGTTTTAGAACGCGAATGCAATGAAAGATTTGGCGCAATTGTCAGTCCATCTGATCCTGACTCTACATTCATCCCTACAGACGCCACGTTACCAATATCCAGTGTAATACCTACACTTGGTTTGATTGCAAATCCGGTATAATTGTTATAAATAGCAGAAAGACCGATAGATAATTCAACATCTGAATCAGAAATACTAGCGCCTTCTGTTAGCAAATTAACTCCTGTTAAATTCGGAGAAAATTTAAAGGTTGCTCCAGCAGTGATGTTATCTTTCAGATAGTTTTCATACGTGATTTCATCTCCTTTAAAATCATCCGGAATACCCCGTACATTTCGATTGATTTGTCCCGCAGATAAATTCCATCCTAGTCCAACCCAGGAAGCTTCATCATCCATACCTACATTTCCCGTATAAGCCAGGTTAATCGGGTATCCGCCTACATCCATGATGGGAATGTTGTAATTCATATCACCACTGGAAAGGTCTACCATGTCGGAAACTCCTATTGGTGTAAATGAGCTGAACTCCGGTTGGGAAGGTCCTCCGGTTAAAGCATGGACCTGAGAAGGAGCAATTATTTCAAAAAGAATGGTCAATGCCATTGTTACGCATGCCGCTCTGAAGGTTTTGCTCTGTCTGATTACTTGTATCATAAATACTTATTTAATTATAGTATTGAGGCGGATAAGCCCCGCTCCGAATAATTGATCGTTGTATTGTATTTTTAATTCCCTGGTTCTGTCGATGTTATTAAAAAACAAAAACAGGTTTATCTTATTTTTCGCAGTACTTCCGGTAGATTCAAGTTGAGAACCAACAGGAAACAAGACGTCGTCTCCCTGTAACACCGTAAAATCATCCACTATTCCTTGTTGCAGATAGCTACTCATTTCTTCGTCCGAAAGTGACAAGCGCGGATGTTCTTTTATTGATTTATGTGTCGCAGTATCTGCAATTGTTAATTGAATTACAGTCTCTTTTTTTAATGCTTCTGCATCAGATGCTGTAATTGTTCTCCCTGATTTCATCAGAAAATCTGTAGCGCTGTAACAGTTTACCTGAAAACGAATCCCGTTCACAATCACTTCTTTCATTGAAGAATAATTTTCAGTTGTTGGTTGAATTGATTCATTTATGGCTTTATCTGAAGTTGACACAACAGAGTGTTCTGAAACCACCTGTCCATATTTTCCATCTGTGCAGGAAATCATTAAAAGAACTCCGGTGATGAGTGTCAGCAGTCGTATCATTTTTTATCAAACTCGTTATTTACAAATTTCACTAATTCATCTGTAACGTCCATGGCGTCATCTATATAAACAACCCCCCCATTATTTCCGGACAAAATCATCTTTATTCCATTTTCTTTTGCATACTGTTTGATGTAACTATCCAAACGTTCTGTAACAGAAGCTGTATACGTCCCGGAAAGCTTTTCAAATTTATCATTGAACAACTGGTCAGCAACATAATATTCCTTACGCAAACGATACATCGTCATAGAATCCGTTGTATGCTCCATGATCGTTTGCAAGGAATCAATCTGCATCGCCTCTGATTTAAGATCCCGTTCCAGAATTTTATCATACTCGGCTTTCATTTTGAATCCTTCAAACAGTTGAACGGAATTGACATAGACAATTTCATCTTCCTTCTTTTCCGAACACGAAAAAACAAAAAACAAACACAAAATGATCCCAACTAATTTCCACTGATGACTCATTAATCCTCAACTTTAAAACGTAAATAAAATTTTTCTGACTTATTATTAGTAATTTCCAGTACATATACTCCAGCCTGAAGATCACTTACATCCAGAGTATAACGGTTATCCCCATACTCAATTTCCGTCAGAGGTTGTATTGTATGATTCAATACAGGAACAAGAGGGGCATCGGCTTTATACACCTTGTAATTCAACCCCGCATCAGCTGTAGCATACTCCTCGTCATAATAGAAATATAAATGTGTCAGGTAAGGTTTGTATAAGACACCTCGTAACGTTCTGTCCATTTTTGCAAAGACTTGGTTGCAGTAATTCGGCGCTACAGGATTGGAAACGGAAATTGAAAAATTAATTTTCGGACGATTCGAAGTTGCATCAGATGAATTATATCTTTGGCTGTTTGACGAAGACGTTAGAGACTCGTCATTCATCTTCATCAGCCATCCGAAATTCTGACTATTATTTTGTCTCCAGAGATTAAAATGATCCGCTGCATCAAATTGACGCGTTTGGGGCACACTGGACAATGAAGGAATGGGAATGGGATTAATAAGTGAATATTCAGGTTGGTTGGAATAAGTAATTATCTTCTCGTTCCAATTTTCTGTCATCACATACATTGAACCACTATTTACAGGATTATTTGAATTAGAATAACTATAATTCGCGGTTAAACTCATCACTGCATCATCTATATACATCTCTTCATCCAACCATAATCGGTACTTCAGCACTGATCTGATATTGGAAAACGCACCACCTGAATACATATTAAGATCTGTTGAATTATAATAATTCGTTACTTCATTCTGACTTACAAACAATGCTTTTTGCAAATTTGCGTCATCAATGTAATCAGGTCCCGGATTAAATTCAATTGATACTTCCTGACAGTTCACTCCCACCAAAAAAGCGTAAAAAAACGGCTCCGCTCCTGCAATTGAACTTGTAACTTTCAATCCATACCAGCCATAAGGTACTCCTGTTAAATTCAACGAAGTTTTCCCGGACATTGCTCCGGAAGCATTGTACCACTGATAACTATAGGTCCCTCCGGGGCCATTTATTAAAACAGGGCTTATAGATCCTGTTGTTTCTGTTGGAGAACTTGTGTTTGCATGCACGATTGTTGCACTACTAACGGACATCGGAATGTAATAGGAAATTTCTACTTTCGGCTCGAAGCCTGCCCCCTGTTCCCGTGGATCAAACTCTTGGTATCTGTTTCCAATATCATATAGTTCATTATCTACATGAATGGTCCAACCATAATTTGTATACACCCCGGCAACCATATTCTGTACATGTGATTTCACATCAATCGAGATATAACCAGTCGTAGCTGTTCCTGAAAAAGTGAGTTGATCAGAGGTTTCATAAGTGGGCTGATTTGCATAGGTAACCGAACCAGTTCCTGATTCAATCCAGGAGCTGGTATTCCTTCTCAAATAAAAATTGGGGGTACCAGCGCTTGCTGCCGCTGCATAAACTTTTAATTGTGCAGATAAAATAATTGCATTGCTTGGAATTCCAGCAATACCTAAAAAATAAATAAACGATCTTCTGGTATGGTAGG
>DHNG01000014.1:18248-21504 GCA_002409405.1 Flavobacteriales bacterium UBA5422
ACGATCTTCTGGTATGGTAGGTTGTTGGTTGACCAATAACTACTCTGTTGGGGTATCTTCCTGCAAACAATTGTGTTGTTACACCATAATTCGATGACGTGGAATTACTTGCAACATAAGTATCCATCGTTGAAGGAAAAGTTGTATTAACAACCTGAGAAAAAACAGAACCGATAAAAAGAATAGTTGTCGTTCCCAGTAACAATGCAATTCGAAAGTAATTTTTCATAGATATAATTTTCGGGATCAGTCAACTTCGATCATTTCCTGCTTTAATGCAAAATTCATCCCCTGATAGTCCCGAACCTGAACGTCAATCCTATATGTTCTACCCGATTCGATACTGTTACACACTCTGGTAGTAATAACATTTTCATTCAGCATTTCCTTGCTGATGACCTGGCTTTTTGTGAATTTATTCATATCAACCGGGAAATTGGTTTCAATATCATAAGCAGTTATCAGAATCTCTCCGAAAAAATCGAAATCATTGATCCACGTATCAACTTTAATACATGTTCCGATAGTCGAATCATTTAATTCATTGAGATATTGGTAATTTTCCGATTGAAGTTCCACACTTACTGAATCTAATTGTGTATTTCCTGAAAAAGGTAATACCAAGAGTGATATGTTACATATCAGTTGAATAATAGTTTTCATGTTTATATGTCTAAAAGTATACTATAGTTGAACAAAAGTCGTTTCAAAATACGTATTAACAGAAGCACTGTCGAGCTGTGCTGTAGAAGAAAAAGGAACGAATGCGAGTATCAACAGGCACAAGGAGAGCATATTTTTCATGGAGATCTAAGTAATTAGCTATTAGTGATAATCTAGTTTTTTAATAGTGAGGTGCAAATCTACTCTAAAAAAGTACAAAAGCAAGAGAAAAACACAGAAAATAATACAAAATGTTTTAAATTTAACACAGATGCGCTTATCTATTTACATTTAACTAAAAATCAATCAGATTAACCAATAGATAAACTAAACTGCTTTATCTTGGTCAATTCCTTTCAAGAAAATTTAAAACATTCGTATAGATTCGCTCTTCAATGTTATCTGTATCTGCTTTTTGGAATTTCTTACCGGTAATGTGTTCATATAATTCGATGTAGCGCTCTGTAATTGTTTCCACGAATTCATCCGGCATCACTGGCATTTGCTGCCCGTCCAATCCCTGAAAATCGTGTTCAATCAACCATTGGCGAACAAATTCTTTTGACAATTGTTTTTGCGGCTCACCTATGGCCTGGCGGTCTTCATAGCCTTCCGCATAGAAATAGCGGGAAGAGTCCGGTGTGTGAATTTCATCAATAAGAATCACTTCCCCGTTGCGGATACCAAATTCATACTTTGTATCCACCAGAATTAATCCTTGTTTTGCAGCCATTTCTGTTCCACGTTGAAACAACGCACGTGTGTATTTTTCCAACTGTGTGTAAATCGCTTCCGGGACAATATTTTTAGCAATAATATCTTCTCTGGAAATGTCCTCGTCGTGCCCTTCATCTGCTTTTGTGGCAGGTGTAATAATCGGCTCCGGAAAACGGTCATTTTCTTTCATTCCTTCCGGTAATTCAACTCCGCACAACAATCGCTTCCCAGCTTTGTACTCACGTGCAGCATGTCCTGCCAGGTAACCGCGAATCACCATTTCCACACGGATAGGTTCGCAGGCATAACCAATGGCAACAGAAGGATCCGGTGTTGCGATGAGCCAGTTTGGCACAATGTCTCTTGTCGCTTCCAGGAACAGGGTTGCAACCTGATTCAACACTTGTCCCTTGTGAGGAATTCCTTTCGGTAGAATATGATCAAACGCAGAAATGCGATCAGAAGCAACCATTACCAACAAATCATTTTCCAGTGTGTAAACATCGCGGACTTTTCCTTTGTATACTTTTTGTTGACCCGGGAAATTAAAATCTGTTTTTACAATTGCTTTTTCCATTTCTTTCGTTTTCGTTTGATTTGTTCTATTGTTTTTTTGTTCTTTTAATTTTCTGTTGATCAATGATCGTCTTCGGCCCGGAGTTCTTTCTCTTTTGCTTCCGCTTTGTCGAATGCATCAATGATTTTTTTCACCAGGCTGTGGCGAATGACATCACTTTGCTGTAAACGAATAATCTCCAGTCCCTCCACCTCTTTCAGAATATCCATCGCGTATGCCAGTCCCGACCGTTGCTTGCGTGGCAAATCGACCTGTGACATGTCGCCGGTAATGACAAATTTCGCTGTCATCCCCATCCGCGTGAGGAACATTTTCATCTGCATGGTTGTCGCGTTTTGTGCTTCATCCAGAATCACGAATGCTTTGTCGAGTGTACGTCCGCGCATAAATGCCAATGGTGCGATTTCGATGACACCGAATTCGATCATATCCGCCAGTTTTTCTGCCGGGATCATATCGCGCAGCGCATCGTACAAAGGCATCATGTACGGATCGAGTTTTTCTTTCAGGTCACCGGGCAAAAAACCCAGATTCTCCCCTGCTTCTACTGCAGGACGTGTTAAAATGATCCGCTTAACTTCTTTTGCTTTCAACGCCCGCACAGCAAGTGCGACAGCCGTATAGGTTTTTCCAGTTCCGGCTGGTCCGACAGCGAAGACCATGTCATTTTTACTGACCGCTTTCACCAGTTTCTTCTGATTGAGTGTCCGTGCCTTGATCTTCACTCCCCCGTTACCATGTACCAGAATTTCCGAACCGTCATCTACCGAAAGCATATTATGCCCGTCTTCCAGCATCAGGTTGTCAATGTTATTCTCAGAGAGTGAATTGTACTGTTTAAAATGACGTACCAGAAGATCAAACTTGCGTTCAAATTCCTCAATTACATCTTCATCTCCGATCAACGTAAGTGTATTTCCCCTCGATACGATTTTCAACTTCGGGAAGAAGCTTTTTATGTGCTTCAATTTGGCATTGTTGACTCCAAAAATCCCTACCGGGTTGACATCCGTAATTTCAATAGTTCTTTCCTGCAAACTTATAATTTATGAAATAATTGCCAATAATATAACGATAAAACGTATTTTTGGACAAAATTAGGAATTATTTACTCACTGTAATAAGGATTTTTTTAACAAGCATGCGTTTTATCACATTAACGACAGATATGGGGTTGGATGACCACTATGTTGCTGCAGTAAAAGCTACTATTTTACAGCAATGTGATCCGTCTGTACACCTTATTGATATTACGCACAACGTACAACCGTTTGACGTTGCAGAAGCTGCATTTCATGT
>DHNG01000014.1:21638-37721 GCA_002409405.1 Flavobacteriales bacterium UBA5422
GCTGCATTTCATGTGAGTCAGGCATTCAGAAGCTTTCCGGAAGGCACCATTCACATTGTTGGAGTAGATTCCGAACCGATCTTTAATTTCGGGAATTCAGAAGGGGCATTTCCATCCATTATGGTGATGAATAACCAGTATTTCATTTCCAATGACAATGGTTTTTTCGGAGTGTTGTCCCGGTTCGGGCAAGACATTCAATTCTACCGGATCGAAGATGTACTTTCCAATCCGAAGGGATTCAAGTTTCCGACAAAAAACATGCTTGTTCCGATTGCTGCCAGGCTGGCAAACGGAGAAAAAATAGAAGAGATAGCGACGCCTTATCCATCTTTCAAAAAAGCGTTTGCTACTGTTCCGGTAATTGAAGAACACCTGATCAAAGGGTCCATCATTCACTTTGATAAATTCGGAAATGCGATCACGAATATTGATACGGAACTGTTTCAAAAAATTGGAAACAATGCGCCTTTCATTATTAAATTCAGAGAAGGAGAAAGCTATAAGATTGATGTTATTTCCAAAACGTACAATGAAGTACCGGAAGGAGAAAAACTGGCACTTTTCAGTGAAAACGGACTGTTAGAGATTGCCATCAACCGGGGAGCGAATCAAAGTACGGGAGGGGCACAAAAATTATTTGCACTGCGAAAAAACGACATTGTCAGAATTGAATTCATGCCACGGGGGTCCCGGGAATCATTCGATCAATTATTTTAATATACATCCATGATACGCATCGTAAAATTGACATTTGAAGAAAATAAAATCACTGAATTTTTAACGTTCTTCGACTCCATCAAACACATTGTCAATAACTTTCCCGGATGCAATGGAATGAAATTGTTACAAGACATTCACAATCCCTCTATCATCATGACATACAGCTTTTGGGAAGGTGAGCAAGATTTGGAAAATTACCGCGTGTCTCCTGAATTTCAACGGATCTGGGGAACAATCAAACCCTGGTTTGCAACAAAAGCGGAAGCGTGGAGCGTGGATGCTTACTTTGATGGTTTTGCGGAGAAATAATCAAAATTTATTAAAACAAATAAATCATTTAACAATGAAAAACATACTGATTATTATATTGCTTTCCACAACCTATTTTTCTTTCGGGCAATTTAAAACGAATTACATACATATAGGAGCCGCTGGTGGAAATATCAGTAGACTCAGTGATATTGATAATGATGGAGACTTAGATTATATTACAATTGGGGTTTATAATCAAGTAGCATCAAGAATTGTATATAAAACAAATGACGGTACAGGTGAGTTCAGCGAACTAAAAGTGCTTGTCCCTTCAACTAATTCTAGCGTATCAAAGTTTGTGATTTTAGATGTTGATCAAGATGGACTCAATGATATTGTTTTTATTGATGCTTCTGATTTCTATAAGTTTAAATGGTTGAAAAATTTAGGCAATGAAAACTATTCATCACCAATTTCGACAACAGTTATGAATAGTGGGAATCTTACAGACTTATTTGCAATTGATATTGATAATGATGGGGACACAGATCTCATCCAAGCAGAAAATGCTTTTTCAGGCACTTTTTCCATTAATCTAAATATGGGAAATTCAACTTTTGGACCTGTGAGCGTAATTAACACAGGAGCTGTTTATGTCAAAAAATTAAAATTTTATGATATAAACCAAGATGGGTTATTGGATGCTGTTTATACGACAAATAATGCTGGTCTTAGCAATTGGAAAACTGCTTATTCACTAAACCTGGGAGGAGGTTCTTTTGGACCGGAAATTATTGTGGCAAATCCCAGTTCATCAAGCAATATATTTTTTGCATTTGATTACGACAATGACAACGACTTAGATATATTTTATGTCAATACTGAAGACGATAAAATAGTTTGGCATGAAAACCTTAATTCTACTACAGTTGGTCCCGAACAAACGATTCAGGTGTCAAATGGACAAAACATCTTCTACGGAGTAGATATGGATGTAGATATGGATGGAATGATAGACATTATCGCAAAAGTAAATTCTGATTTAGTTTATTATAAAAATTTGGGTGGGGGTAGTTTCTCAACAAGTAATAGTATTATACCTGACATTAGCAATAGTGGAAACTTTATTGTTGCCGATATTGACAATAACGGAGAAGAAGATTTGTATTTTGAAAACTCTTATTTCTTTTGGCTGAAGAAAAACGGAATGAATACGTTTACTACTCCCATTGGAATTTCTGTTGGAGTCAATTCTAGTGATGGGGGAATAATTATTGACTATGACGGCGACAACAAAAAGGATTTATTGATAGGTGGTGGTGATGTAAGATGGAATAAAAATAGAGGTAATAATGTTTTTGAGACAGGTAAAGCCTTAACATCACCGGGGATTTCACCTGCTGGCAGGGAAATTAAGAAGAAAGATTTAAATAATGATGGCTTGCCGGACATTATTAATGGAGGACATCAGTTCAACGCACTAAGTTGGCGAAGAAATTTAGGTAATGGGCAATTTACAGATTACACTACGATTACGGGGATTGAGGATGTAACTCAACATGATTTTGAAGTTGGGGATCTAGACAATGATGGAAACCCGGATGTTGTCGTTTCATCAAATAATTTTGCTTTTCATTGGTGCAGAGGTTTGGGAAATAATCAATTTGAAAGTTCAGGCACAGTAGTCCCCGGATCTATTGGTATTTATCGTGACATCGAATTGGCTGACATGAATAATGATGGTTTTATTGATGTTCTTTACACCAAAAGCAATGGTGTTGCCTGGCAAGAAAATCTTGGAAATGGTAGTTTTGGAGGCGAATTGATCATCACTAACCTTACAGATCTAACGAGCTCAATAAAAATTGTGGACATCGATCAGGATGGGCGAATGGATATTGTCTCAACTTCAAAGAATGATAATAAATTGGCATGGTATAAAAATTTAGGTAACAATCAATTTGCAGTCCAACAAATTATTTCTACGCAAGTAACAGAGCCTATAATACTTAAATCAGGTGATATAAACAGCGACGGGAGAGTTGATCTTGTTGTAGCAAATACAAATGAAATATCATGGTTTGAAAACTTAGGGGGAGGTCAATTTAGTTCAAAGCTAGTAATATTAAATGATATGTTAGATATATCATCAATTACGTTGGATGAAATTGATGACGATGGGGATTTGGATATACTAGTAACATCAACACTTCATGAAACCCGCTTGTTAATCAATCAATATGTTCATGGGTATCAAGTCAGTGGTCAATTGTTTTATGATAAAGACCAGAATGGTATTTTTGATAATGAGGATATTGGAATGCCTAATTTAGCGGTTTTAACAAGTCCAAGTTCAAGCTATTCTTATACGTATGAAAATGGAAATTTCATCACTAATTTTAATGATACGATAGGTACGTATACCCTATATCCTGAAGTAATTCAAAATTGGAATATTACAAGTACACCTTCATCATATCAAATAAATGTGACACCCGATTTTACAAATCAAACAGGGCTTAATTTTGGGTTTTATCCGGATTCTTTGTACAATGAAATAACACCCATGATTTTTTCCTTTGGCAGTAGGTGTAATGATACAATTAACTATTGGATAGATTTGAAAAATTCCGGCACATTGGCTAATTCTGGTATAATCGAATTAACGTTAGATCCATTGGCACAATATTATAGCTCAAATGTACCTGTTGACTCAATTGTTAATAATTCCATTTACTGGCATTACGATAGCTTGGATGTCTTTCACTATTTTAAAATTAATTTATCAGTCATAATGCCTGATTTTCAAAGTATCGGAAGCGTACTTGCAGACTCATTAAAGGTTTTTGTTTTAGACGATCAAGGAGCGGAAATTGATGAATTTGATGTAGAACAAAGTCAAATTCTTACCTGTGCTTATGATCCAAATGATAAAACTGTAAGCCCGAAAGGGCTAACTAGTCTTGGTCACATCCCTACTGATACAGAATGGCTTAACTACACTATCCGCTTTCAAAATACTGGAAATGATACCGCTCAAAACGTTCGAATAGAAGATGTTTTAGATAACAATATCGAACAATTCATTGTCCTTTCCAGTAGTCATACTTTACGCACATTGGTTGATGAATCAAACAAAGTATCATTTATGTTCGACAATATCAACCTACCAGATAGTAATGTAAATGTGCTCGGAAGTCAAGGCTATGTGGCATATAAAGCAAAACTTAAAAATAATTTGCCAGATGGTACACAAATATCAAATGTGGCTGATATATATTTTGATTTTAACCCAGCTATAGTTACGAATACTGTTCTAAATACGCTGCATGATGAAGAGGACGATCTAAGCTTAAATGAGCTTACAAAGAATTCAAAGCTTATCATTTATCCGAACCCATTCAGTGATTTTGTCATTCTGGAATTAATGGATAAAAATTCTTCTGAAGAATATTATTTAGATGTTTACAATATGCTTGGGCAAAAATTGATCAATAAAATTCCATTTAAATCTGATAAAATTCAATTGTCCGGTCTGGAATTTGAAACAGGAGTTTTATTATTTAAGTTATATTCAGAATCCGGGGAGGTGATTCATCTGAAAAGTTGTATCTCGTTAAAATAAGTATTGAATCTGTAAACTACAAAATACTCCTTGCTGATCTCCGTAAGTTATACTGACTGACTGATATTCTTGTCTTTCCGCACCCGCCAGATCACCGCATCGAGGTAATAATGGTGTAACGACATGGACAGAAAAAGAATCGCAATCGCATTTCCTAGCACGTACTCCGTTTCCGGAGCAACTCCGAATGAGATGAATTTTGTACCTGTCCGGAATAATTCGTAGACAACTGCATAGATGAAAGAAGCAGCAATAAAAAAAACTGCTTTTTGTGCCATTTTTTTGGCCATTCCATGCTCTTGTTTACTGGCTGAATAATAGTTGTAATTGAAGAAATTGACGAAGGTCAGGTACTGAATGTTATGTGGAATGGTAATTGCCATCACCACAATGGATTTGTTCTCAATCGGCAACAATAAAATACCTCCGTACAATACCAGCGAGGAAATCAAAACCGCCCATTTCTTCACATTCAATGTCTTCTGTCGAACTGCTTTTTGAATGCTCATCACCAATGAAACAATAAAAAGAAGAACGACTCCGGCCAACACCACATATAAAACATCCGTTCCCCATTTCAATAAAGCCTGCATCAAGACAAAAACCGACAGGAAGAAGAGCCCCAGGTTCCGACTGACATATTTGTATTGAGGACGCGATTGAAACACATATCCGATCAACAGCAAAATAACTGAAAAAAGGAGTGTATACAGTGAAATCTCTGTCCATTTCTGTGCAACATATTCCACTAAACCTGGTTCGGGAGTAATAAAAAATGATTCGGAAGGAAACCAGACCGGATAGATGATCGCCGCGAGAATAAACGGAATAAATGACCCGCTGAGCAACACCAATTTATCCCATCGATCGGATCCATCTTCCGGCTCATTCATTTTCTTTTTATAAATGGCCATGAACCCCCAGTTTTGCTTTACCAGGTGATAAAAGCCAAGTATGGTTGTGATGCGTAAAAAATAGGTAAAAATGATTCCCGTGTTGTAAGCCCCTTCCTTTGCAACCAGAAATAGTACAAGTAAAGGCAGGGCAATAATCAGAAAAAAACTGGTATTCAGCCACTTTTTATTTTCTTTGAGATAGACTCTATCCAGGTATGTTCGGGAATACGTGGAAAATAAATGGCGCACATCAAAGAAGATGGCGTAAATCAGAAAAGTAATGAGAACAACAATATCCGGTTGCTTCGGGAATACAGCCTGCATCAACAGGTAGAAACCGACCAGCATAAAACCAGAAAGAGAGCTGAACACAATGAAGGTCCAATCTCTCTTTTCTGTTGCTAATATTGTTGTCATAGCTCGTTCAACGATTGACGACCTTAACTTCTGAACAGTTTTAAGGAAAGTGCTACTTTGTCTCTGAGTTCACCTCTGTGTACAATGTAATCCAGGAAACCGTGTTCCAATACGAATTCAGATGTCTGGAATCCGTCCGGTAGATCGCGTCCGATTGTTTCTTTCACAACACGAGGTCCTGCAAAACCGATTAATGCTTCCGGCTCCGCAATATTTAAATCTCCCAGCATTGCAAAAGACGCTGTTACACCACCTGTCGTCGGGTGTGTCAGCAAAGAAATGTACGGTAATTTAGCTTCCGACAATTGTCCCAGTTTTCCGGAAACTTTTGCCATCTGCATCAATGAAAAACCTGCCTCCATCATACGGGCACCTCCTGATTTGGAAATAATCATGAAAGGCGCATTGATTTTGATCGCGTGGTCAATTGCACGTGCAATTTTTTCACCCATTACAGATCCCAAAGATCCTCCGATAAAATCAAAATCCATACACGCAATCACAAAGTCGTGATCATCTATTTTACCTACTGCCGTTCTGATTGCATCGTGCAATCCTGTACTTTTGATCGTTGCCTTTACACGGTCTGTGTATTTTTTCGTGTCTTCAAAGTCCAACGGGTCACCTGATGTTAATTTCGCATCCAGTTCTTTGTATTTCCCATCATCAAATAAGATTTGGAAATATTCCTCAGAACCGATTCTTCCGTGGTGTGAACAACGGTCGCACACCCAATATAATTTTTGTATTTCCTGAAGTGTATAAACTGTTTTACACTTGTCGCACTTATGCCACAGTCCCTCAGGAGTTTCTTTCTTCTCTTTTGTAGAAGTGGTGATTCCTTCCTTAACTCTCTTAAACCAGTTGCTACTCATATTGTTTTCTTTTTCTCTGCTTATTCGGACAAACGGCCCTTATCAAAGTGTATTTACATTGTTCAGATCAGCAAATGCTTGTTCCAAACGTTTGATAAATGTCAATTCCCCTTCACGTACCCACTTTCTCGGGTCGTAGTATTTTTTGTTCGGCTGATCTTCTCCTTCCGGATTTCCGATCTGTGTCCGTAAATAGTCAATTTTAGACGCTACATAATCTCTTACACCTTCTGTGAATGCAAATTGCAAGTCCGTATCGATGTTCATTTTTACAACTCCGTAAGAGATCGCTTCCCGAATTTCTTCCAATGTTGATCCGGAACCTCCGTGAAATACAAAATTCACCGGGTTGTGCTCGGTATTGAATTTTTGCTGTACATATTCCTGGGAATTTTTCAAAATCTTCGGTGTCAGAACGACGTTCCCCGGCTTGTATACTCCATGTACATTTCCAAATGCAGCTGCGATTGTAAACTTATCACTGACTTTCATCAATTCTTCGTAAGCATAAGCCACTTCTTCCGGTTGTGTATACAATTTTGAACTGTCCACACCTGAATTATCCACACCATCTTCTTCTCCACCGGTAATTCCCAATTCAATTTCCAGCGTCATCCCGATTTTGCTCATTCGCGCCAGGTATTCTTTGCACAACTCAATGTTTTCTTCAATCGGTTCTTCCGATAAATCCAACATGTGTGAAGAGTACAGGGATTTTCCTGTTTCTGCGTAAAATTTCTCGTTGGCATCCATCAATCCATCGATCCATGGAAGCAGATTTTTTGCACAGTGGTCCGTATGCAAAATAACTGTTGCTCCGTAAAGTTCCGCTAGTTCATGAATGTGTTTTGCTCCTGCAATGGAACCTGCAATTGCTGCACGTTCGTTCTCATTCTTCAATCCTTTTCCTGCAAAAAACTGACCTCCTCCGTTTGAAAACTGAATGATCACAGGTGAATTTAGTTTTGCGGCTGTTTCCATCACAGCATTTACGGTGCTGGAACTTGTAACATTTACTGCAGGAAGCGCAAAACCTTTTTGTTTTGCATAATCAAATATTTTCTGCACATCATCGCCTGTTGCGACTCCGGGTTTAATAGTATGACTCATAGATCTAAAAAATGATGCTGGCAAAGATAATTTAATAAACTGAAAAATTTTAGCTTTTGCAGGTATTTTACCGAATTCTTGTTATTTATCCAATGAACCGAAAACACGTTGCAACAAGTCAGATACACGTGCACTTGCATTGTCACGAATTTTATTTTCTTCTTTTTCAACCATTTTAAACAACCCGTCAATTGCCAGTTGCGTGACGTATTCATTCAAATCCGGGTTTACTTTATTGGTTCCAAGCAATGGTGCCGCAGTATTGTACTTTGTAACAATCGGGTTCCAGTAATCGGTTAATTTCACCTTTTCAATCGCTGTTTTCACTTTCGGCGCGAATGCAGCGATCAATTCATTTGTTGTATTGTCTTTCAGGAATTTAGTCGCAGCTCCTTTTCCTCCGTTCAAAACCGTAAATCCATCTTGCAACGACATTCCTGTAATTGCATTTTTAAAAATCGGCAGTGCTTCTTTCGCCGCTTCTTCTGCCGCTCTGTTCAATGTTGTTTCAAACTTTTCAACCTGTCCGTCCAATCCCCACTCGATTGCCTTCTCTCTTACTTTGATTGCATCCGGAGGAAACGGAAGTCTGATTTCAGAATTTTTCAGGAATCCGTCCGCTACCGAAGTTAAGTTAACTGAATTGGTAATTCCAACACTTAATGCCTCTTTTAATCCTTTGACAACTTCTTCATTTGACAAGGGAATTTTTCCTGTAGAAGATGAATTGGAAACTGTACTTGCTGCGCTTTCCAGCACATCACATGAACTCAAAACCGTCAATACCCCAACAGAGGCTGCAATCAATACCTTTTTCATTTTGTTTAATTTTCTAATTGGTTATACTTTGGCATTCACAAATGTAATACCAAAAACATGTTAAAAACATCAATTCGATTATTATTATCGAAAAAAGAAACCTGTCAATCAAGTTTAGGATTCATTTTGAATTGTAAATCTATTGTGGGATTTAACTGAAAAACTGTTTCGTCTGATAACTTCTAAACTACTCAAAAATGACCACTTAAAAAACATGCTCCTTTGATTTTGTTCTCGGATAACACTGATTTTTAGAAATTATTTCTTAAATTATACTCCTCAAAATTGTATAAATCGTTTTGATGAAACGTATAACATCTAAAATTACTATCATGAAAAAGACTCATTTTATTGGTGCATTCTTATGGTGCTTAAACTCATTCTCATTTGGTCAATTTAATACTCCGTGGACTACCACGACTTCAAGCGCAACCAGTTCTGGTTATATTGGAATAGGTATCAGACCGCTTTCAACATCCACATCATTACCTAATTTTAATTTTCAAGTTCATGGCATAGCTGATTATATCGTCTATGGTGGTAGTCAATCAGGACTGGTTCAAGGTAATGAATTTGAAAATGAGAGTTCTCAATTTGAAAGTTCAATAAATTATGGAAAAACGTCTCGAATAGGCTTGACAAATAGTGTAACGGGTCTTGGAGCAAGTGATGGCACCGTACTAATGATGGCTCAAAATGATTTTTTTATTAAAAATCAAGAGCTTGGAAATTTCACATTGTCAACAACTAATTTTTCTGTGCTTTTACATAATTCCTCCAAGAGAATCTGGGTAGGTGGCTCGCCATCTGCTGCTCTTACCTATGGTAAATTAAATCTCATTAGCCCGGATAATGGCTTATACATTGAAACAATCGGATCCAGCAAAAAAGGTTTGATCGTAAAAAGTTTTACAGATGCCTCAACAGCAATTGAAATTTTCGGTTCGAATGCAACGCTATCAAATTTCAGAGTGTATGCTTCTGGTTTGGTACGCGCGCGTGAGGTAATTATTGACCTGGCAGCATGGCCTGATTATGTATTTATGCCTGGTTATAAGTTAAAACCATTAAAAGAAATAGAAGTGTTTATTAATAAACATGGACATCTACCAGGTGTTCCCAGTGCAGATGAAGTGGCTAACGAAGGTGTTTCATTGGGTGAAATGAACAAAATACTTCTTGAAAAAATAGAAGAATTAACCCTCCATTTGATTGAGCAACAGAAACGTATTGAAGCATTGGAATCTAAAAAATAGGTGATGAAAAAAATAATAACGAATCTATTTACAGGGCTCAGTTTTGTTACAACTGCACAAGTAAGTGTCTATGAAAACAACAACACGGTTAGATATATAACAACAACCGAATTAAATGCAACAACTCCCATTGATGACAATAAAATTGAAATCGGAAATACAGGAGGTGCCAATTTCACAAGCAACATCAACAAAAGCATTGCAGCTTGTACAGAAGTACGTTTAAAACCGAATACCCACTTAAAAGCTCCTGCAACCAGCTCCAATGAATTACATATAGATGTAGTGGCAGATAAATTGGAAATATTCTCGCATTCTCATACCGACTTAACTCAAATTCACGCGCTTGAAAAATTTGAAACAAGTGTAGAACTTCCACTTGAAATTGCACAAAAAATTGCGGCTTATAAGCAGAATGAGTTAGATACGAATGGCCTTAATCCATTTTTAGAGTGGGACGTATCTCTAAAAATTAAATACACACATCTTTCAACCGGATATTCACATTTTAATTATGGATTCTACTACGAAGATTATGCCCGTAATATGAATGGTGGAAATGGAAACATGGAAAATTGGGGTTGGAATCTGGTTCCAAACACAGAAGGATTCCGGGTACGCTATGCTTTTCCGGAGTTAAATGGTTTATGGAAGATCGAATATGAGTTATTTGTAAAAAATGAACTGTATTATTCCTATTGTCCTTTTATGGTTACCGTTATTGATAAAAACCCCGAAGATGGATTTGTACGAGTAGCTGACAATAACCGTGTACTTCAAAGAAATAATGATTTATTTCTGCCTATTGGTCACAATTTGAAGTGGCCGGATTCCTATCAGAAAGCTAACGGAGATTGGATGTCTTGTGAATATAGCACAGAACCGTGCGAAAGTGCTGCATTTTATGCTTATGACCAGCAATTGCAGGATTTTGCAAACTCAAATATTGATTATTTCCGGATGCTTCTTTCTCCCGGATCCATTGATTTTGAATTTGAGAAAATGGGAAATTACTTTAACCGCCTCAACTATGCAAAGGAAATCGATAAAATTATAGAATTTGCTGAAGATGAAGACATGTATGTTGATTTTAATATGAAGGTACATTACAATTTGGTAGATGGTCCTGTGTACTTTTTTTTTGCATGGGATGGTTCTGATTATACGGCTCCGGGCTTCGATGAAGCTTATGGCTTGCAGCAATATTGTTATATAGAGGAATTGAATATGAACAGCCCCATTGAATTTTTCACGAATACAGAAGCAAAAAAGTTTTACAAGCAGAAGTTGCGTTACCTTTTAAGCCGTTGGGGGTATAGCACGCATATTGCGATGTTTGAGTTAATCAGTGAAATTAACCAAGTGGGGGATGTGGTAGAAATAGATTACGATTTTCCGGAAGACATCGCTCCTTCCGATACCAGTTCGTGGTGGGAATACAGTTTTCCAATAACTACCAGCAGCCCTTATGTTTCAAATGCATCGAATAGAGTCAATACCTACCTGTGGCAGAAGGAAATGGCAGCATACATCAAGCATGACTTGCAGCACAAACAACACCTGCTCACGTGTAGCTATGCCGGAGGTCCGGGTGAAGGAGATTCTACTTTTTCCATTCCCGAACTGGATCTTTTAAGTGTAAACATGTATTCCTTTGGAAATTTAAACAACATCGTTTCGCTGCAGAATAATTTAAAAGCTGTACACCAATTGTATAATAAACCCATTATTTTCAGTGAATCGGGACCGCTGGATGAATTAACCTGTTCAGGTACCTACTCCTACACACAACAGTTATGGCAGTTAGCTTTCTCAGGCATTGCCGGATTTAATTACTGGAATGCAGACAGGGTTGCTTTTGCCACTGAATGGGCAGAAATGAACAAGCTGAAAAACTGGATTTTAGACGACCCCCTCAAACAGTCCATCTTATTGGGCGACTGGAAGGTGGGGCATGCGAACGGAACAGTACGAGGGACTCTTAACTCGTATTGGCGGAAAGATTTCAATTACATTTATGAAACAGCTACGTACCCCAGTACGTTTAAACGTGCATTTGGGGCACTGGTGAACCTCACGGATAATTATTATACCAACAATGAAGCAGATTCAAATTGGTGTATGGCTTGGGGGACTCAGAATCCATGGCTTGGTGTCCGAATTAATTTTGATGGGACGTTAAGTACCAATCAACGGCTTTTTGTTAAAAACGATCTTTCCACCAGCAATGACCCCTTGTATATGCCCTGGGGGTATTATGAATATATTTCTGATTTAGTGTGGTACGATCTGGCCACTTTTGACACCATACCCGGAGATTGGACCAATTACAATAGTTCCCCCTTGAGTCATCCGACCCTCTATGTGACGAATGAAGCGATTGCTACTCATGGAAACAGAGCTGTTGTGCCTTTTGAAGGGCAATTTAAAGAAATTTCAGAGCAGGGCATCGCACAAAACGAAAGTGAAGCTGTCCCACTATTTACAGCTGTGGAGAACAACGAGCGATTGGAAATTGTTGAAGTCAGGAAGGCGCCAATCAGAGCAGAACAACAGCCTACCATGTATGAAGTGTACATTACAAATGTGATGGGTCAAAAAATATACGAAGGAACCATTGATTTGAACAATCAAAATGGTATCTTTACAGAACGCTTTCCTACTGGAATACTGATTATTACGTTAATAAATAATAATAACGAAAAACACACCGTGCGATGGTTAAATTTATAAACATATTGCTTGTCTTGCTTGTATTGTTGGCTTGCAAGAAAAAGAAATTTGAATCGGATGCGTATGCGTTTATACTGGGAGAATGGGAGTGGGAGTTGTCTATTGCTTCCTGGAGCACCACTACTAACACGACTGGACCAGGCAGTTATTACTTAGATAAAATTTTTGTAAGAAAGGGAGAAATCTCTGAATACTGCCGGCTTCGTTTTACAAACAATGGCAAACTCACCATTACCACACAAGAGGGAGAGAAAACCATGAAATTAAAACCACACAACGTGATTCAAATCGGGGAGAATCGCATTGTGCAATTCAAATCCAATGACGGTGAAATTATTACCTTTTCGTATTCAGCCGAATTGAACCAATTAGACACAGAGTACTCGTTTTTTTCATTTCCCGCTCACGCATGCAATACGGGTTTTTTAATTTTAAACAGTAGCTATGAAAAAAATTAGCTGGATAATGCTATTTCTGGTGTTTTTAATTTCCTGTGAAAAAGAAAAGAAAGACGCTGCACCTTGTCATAAGGTATCAATAGAACCGGCACTCGTTGGAAAGTGGAAGTTAATCAGATGGAGTGCTTATGGTTATAATACAATTACATGTGAGTATGTTGTAGGAGGAGGGGGAGGAGTGTACAATACATCTGACTGGGGAATAAATGTGGTATTAGAAATACGGCCTGAAGGAACGCTTCGAACCTACAAAAATGATACACTGGTCAATGAATCCTTTCCAACAAACAGATCTGTAAATCCGAACATCGTCAGAGAACAATATAATGTTAATTGTGGGGAAATGTCTATGACCTTTGAATCGCCTAGTTCTTTGATAAATTCGTTACACGACATACAGACGGGAGATACATTAGAGATAAACAATCCATTTGTTGATATAAACTTTTATAGTGTTCCTAGTGGAGTTGGTTTATTTATTACCGCAAGACAATATTACATGAAGGTAGAATGACTTCAATTCTCAAAACGATACCTCCCGCTAAAAATTATGAGGCAGCACCAAGTGTAACGAATTAGTTAACAACGAAAAACACACCGTTCGATGGTTAAATTTATCAACATAATACTGCCGGCTTCGTTTTACAAACAATGGTAAACTCACAATTACCACACAAGAGGGAGAGGAAACCATGAAATTAAAACCACACAACGTGATTCAAATCGGAAACAACCGCATTGCGCAATTCAAATCTGATGATGGTAAAATCATCACCTTTTCGTATTCAGCAGAATTGAACCGGTTAGACACAGAGTATCCGTTTTTTTCATTTCCCGCTCACACATGCAATACGGGTTTTCTAATTTTAACTAATAGCTATGAAAAAAATTAGTTGGATAGTACTATTACTGGTGTTTTTAATTTCCTGTGAAAAAGACAAGAAAGACGCTGCTCCTTGTCATAATATATCAATAGAACCGGCACTCGTTGGAAAGTGGAAGTTAATCAGATGGAGTACGGCTGGTTCTAATACAGTTACATGTGAGGGTGGAGGAGGAATGTGGTACAATACTTCAGATTGGGGAATAAATGTGGTATTAGAAATACGGCATGAAGGAACGTTTCGAACCTACAAAAATGATACACTGGTCAATGAATCCTTTCCAACAAACAGATCTGTAAATCCGAACTTCGTCAGAGAACGATATGATGTTAATTGTGGGGAAATGTCTATGACCTTTGAATCGAGCAGTTCGTTGATACATTCGTTACACGACATACAGACAGGAGATACACTACAGATAAACAATCCATTTGTTGATCTTAATTTTTATAGTGTTCCTGATGGAGTTACTTTCCTTGTTACTGTGCAGCAATATTACGTGAAGGTAGAATGACTTCAATTCTCAAAACGATTGGTGTCAATAATAAGTATATCTGTTGCTTTCACAAAAAACACTTATTGGAATTCCTTACCCGTTCTCTTCTTTTTTCCGTAATTATTCATGCAGGTAATATCCCGGTTTTTCCAGTCTGTTTCCTGAAGCGTCGTGCACAGCAAAGTTAAATCCGTCCTGAATGCAATAGGAACCATATTCTCCGGTTTTATTAATGGCAATAAACCCAACCTGGATGTCTTTCAGATTTTTCTGACGTCTTCCCGCAATTTCTACAATGCGTTCAACGGCTTCTTTACATGCTTTCTGCGGGCTTCTCCCCTGCCGCATTAGCTCCACAACAAGGTGACTTCCAACTGTACGGATCACTTCTTCACCATGTCCGGTTGCCGTTGCTGCCCCCACTTCATTGTCAACAAACAGTCCGGCACCAATGATCGGAGAATCCCCGACACGACCATTCATTTTAAACGCCAGACCAGAGGTGGTGCATGCTCCTGACAGATTCCCATTCGCATCCATGGCAATCATCCCGATGGTATCATGATTTTCAATATTCACCGGAGGCAAATATTCAGACTTTTGTAACCATTCCTTCCACTCTTTTTCCGATTCGGGGGTCAGCAGATTTTCTTTTTCAAACCCTTGCGAAAGTGCAAAACTAAGTGCTCCTTCCCCTACCAACATCACATGTGGTGTATTTTCCATTACCTTCCGTGCAACAGAAATCGGATTTTTAATGTATTCCAGAAAAGCAACAGATCCAATGTTATAATTGTGATCCATGATACACGCATCAAGTGTAACACGTCCATCTCTGTCAGGTCTGCCTCCATACCCTACACTTCTTTCTGTCGGGTCATTTTCAACCAATCTGACCCCTTCCTCAACAGCGTTCAGTGCGTTTCCTCCTGCTACAAGGATTTTCCAGGCAGCTTCGTTTGCCCGCAACCCAAAATCCCAGGTGGACAACACTAAAGGGCCACCTTTCGGAGTTTTTCTTTTTTCCGGCAGGGTTTTATCTTGCATATGAATAGGTGGAACAGCAAATACCAACGAGGCAATTGCTGATGACTTAATGAATTTTCTTCTCGATGTTTGCATGTTTCAAATCTACACTTTTTACCAATAAAAAAGCTCATCTGTCAGTTGACGGATGAGCCCTCTTTAATTTTTTCGTATTATCTCAGGACGTTAACAATTCCATTGTATTCGTCCTTACCATCATCATTTTTACGCTTGATAGACGCTCTCCATGTGTACATTCCCTGCTGAACAGGTTTTCCATTGTAGGTTCCATCCCATCCGACGGTCGCATCATTTGTTTCCCACACCATTTCACCCCATCGGTTATATACTGTCAGGTTAAATCCATACGTGTCACCTCCTTTCAGGATGAATTTCCACGATTGGTTGAACTCATCTCCATCTGGTGTAAATGTATTCGGTACGTAGAACATAATTACATCTTCAACGATTGCATCCACGGTAATTGTATCCGTACATCCATATTGAGACGTT
>DHNG01000014.1:37857-49733 GCA_002409405.1 Flavobacteriales bacterium UBA5422
TACATCCATATTGAGACGTTACAATCAAAGTAACCGGGTATATCCCTTCCACTCCTTCAGGGAATGTGAATTTAGGGCTTTCCAGGTTGCTGTGTGCAGGGATTGAATGTGGTGAAATCCACTCCCATGCAACTACATCATTCGAAGATAGATCGTGTCCCTGAACTGTTGTTTCGAAAATTGTTGCCGGATTTCCTCCCAGGTAAAAATTAGCTGTTGGTTCAGGATGTACAACAAAGTAATCAACCAATACCGTATCGTAAACACATCCATAGATAGACGTATTAATTACCTGTAATGTGTATGTTCCAGGTTGGTTGTATACAATTATTGTATCCCCCCCGTTTGGAATCGTGTAGTTTACATTGTTTCCGAAATCGATGTATGTTGTCGCCAACTCATTGATGTTTGATGAAATGTTTTCGATGTAAAACTCCCCTGGTCGACAGTCCTCGTATTTATCCGGTTGCAATACTGGTGGAATCGGTGTAGGAAATGTAATCACCATACATGAATCTGCCTCCGGTGAACCACACTCTTCAGTCAGTGTAACACAGTACTGTGTGTTTGTTACTGTCGGATCAACCGTTATTGAAGCTCCTGTTCCCACAACAACACCGTTAGATGACCATGTAAAAATATAAGGGGAAGAACCTCCCGCTCCTGTTGCCGAAATTTGTAAATCATCTTCCGGACAAATTTGTGTATTCGGTGTGATAAAACTCACCTTCAACGGAGCTGGTTCTGTCAGATTTCGTGTCATTGTAATCACACACGCTCTATTATCCGTAATTGTCACCATGTGATCTCCTGCATAAAGGTCATTCGCTGTATGCGTAGTTGAAGTTGAATTATCCCATACGTATGTATAAGGTGCCGTACCTTGTGTAACATTTACAGTCAGAATACCATCATTACCACTATTACATGTCACATTTGAGATGTTTGTAAATGTGGCTACCATTCCCGGAATTTCAGAAACAGTCACATTGACGTTATTTGTACATCCTACAGAAGAAGTAATTGTACATGTATAAGCCCCTGCAGTTAATCCTACAGCTGTTTGCGTTGTTTGTCCCAATGGATCATTCCACAGGTAAGACAGTGTTCCCGGAGAAGTTGAATTTGCCGTAGCCGTTCCATCATTTCCTCCCGGACAAGAAACCAATGTTGAAGAAGATGTTGTTGTTACCGTATTGAATCCTACGTTCACCGTAGCTGTTCCGCTACAACCACTGGAAAGAGTAATTGTACAGGTATATGCTCCGGGAGTTAATCCTGTAGCTGTTTGTGTCGTTTGTGCCGCAGGATCATTCCATAAATAAGTTGCTGTTACTCCAGGTGCTACGCTTGTATAGTTCGCTGTTGCTGTACCGTTGTTTCCACCAACACATGCTGCCGGTGTAGAAGTCGCAGAATATGTTGCCCCTACATTACCTACAGTAACTGTTGTTGTTGCAGGATTCTCACACCCTTCACCATTTACGGTCACTGTATATGTACCGGGCAATAACCCTGTCACGGTTGGTGTTGTAGGGTTTCCAGGTGTATTCCATGAAAATGTATAAGGTGGTTCAACACCATTTGGAACTGCTGTAACCGTTCCTAAGCCTTGCGAACATGTATCAGGTGTTGATGTAGCACTAACAGAACAAGGAACGACAATACTACAATCTGTTTCACCTGTAGATCCTGCATTTCCGGGAACATAGGTTCCTTGCGCACCATTATAATTCGTAACCAACATGATATATATCTCTCCTTCTTGCGCATGAGGCACGTTCACATCCTCCTGGTAATCAGCAGAAAACGAACAGTCTATCGCAGGAGTATTAGGACCAATTACAGCACAACCTGCAGCCAATGACGTATAAGGTCCGTATAATGCAAAATCAACGTCAATTCCCGTACCATTCATGTTCGCTTGTGAAAGGTCAATATTAATTGATCCGTCTGCAGAAATCTGCATATACATCCACATAGGATTAGGCGTACTGTATAAACATGCATATTGCCCCATAGAAGAGCTACTTCCACCTCCATAGGTATTACAGTAAGTCACGTCATCCATATCTGTACAAAATGCCTGAGCGGTTAGACAGGTAAAATTGTTTTCACCAATACAATCTTCGGGTGGTGTAGGTGATGTCGCACAAATAGAGAATGTTCCCGTTCCTCCCCCATATCTCCAGATACGTACATAAATGACTTGCCCTGGTGTCATACCTGAACGTGTAATTTTAGGCATCAATCCATTGTTACTATCATCGTCATCACATTCGATCAATGTGAAAGGACCGTTACAACTTGCTGCAGAATACCAGGCCATCCCACCATCAGTGATTGAACCCGTATTTAAATCAATTGACAAAGAACCATTTGCAGGAACCGTTACCTGGTACCACACATCCGGGCCTGAATAACTCGCACATCCCGGAGCAGGCACTCCTGTCGTATTTGTTGATCCGACATTTGTCCCTGATTGAAATGAACAAGAAGCTCCAATGTTTAATGTTGGTGCTCCACATGGGTTATCAGACTGGGCACTCAGCAATCCAACGCTCAATGCAAATGATAAATTTAGTATCGTTGATCTTAACTTCATATCACATTAATTAGTCTTCAACTGAGTAAACAGATGAATAGTTTTGAATAGCTGCAGACGTTGTCACTACATACGTCTTAATATCTTTAATTGTATAGTATCCTTTGGCAACAAGAATTAATTTTGTGCCATCTGCTGTCAAGGTAAAATTTTTCACACGGACATCGGCTGTAATTTGGTCTTTAAAGGCCTGTATTTCGCTCTCCTGCAGATTTGACAAATCGACATCGAACGTAGTTACTACTCCGTTATACAGATCAATCCCCGCTGCTTTATTATTATCCATCTTATTCTGTACAACGCCCGGCATTTGGCTATATTCCTGAGCGAAGGAAAAAGAAGTCAAAATGCTGAACATTAAAATATTGGCTATTTTCATTATCTTCCGATTTATATTTTTCAATTCGTTATCATTTAAATAACGTTACACACATAATTTGGTTGCTTCAAGTTTACAAAAAAATAACTTTGAATTACCTTTTCATTTACAAAAATAACACATTTACACCAAATTATCTACTCAAAAAATTATCAGGGCATGTTTTTCAGTCCAAATTATCTTTCGTGCTTTCATAGCAACATATCCGAATAAAATTTAGCTTTGTACTTTGAAATTTTGTTTACACATCAAGCGTACCAAGTAATGGAAACAGCGTTAGAAAAAAGATACATTGAGTTCGATGCTACAGGATTTAGCAACGAAGAGTTATTAACTATATACAAAAAACTGGTCCTCCCACGTATTATTGAGGAAAAGATGCTGATCTTACTGCGTCAGGGGAAAATCACCAAATGGTTTTCCGGATGGGGACAAGAAGGAATTTCCGTAGGTTGCGCTTACGCGATGAATGAACAGGAATTCATTTTACCCATGCACCGAAACTTAGGTGTATTCACAACACGAAATGTTCCGTTGAATCGTCTTTTCTCTCAATTCCAGGGAAAGGAAAATGGTTTCACAAAAGGTCGCGACCGTTCATTTCATTTTGGAACAATCGAACATAAATTAGTGGGAATGATTTCCCATCTGGGGCCTCAACTGGGAATAGCAGACGGAATTGCTCTTGCTGCAAAAGTAAAGAAAGAACAAAAAACAACACTCGTATTTACGGGTGACGGAGGTGCATCGGAAGGAGATTTTCATGAAGCAGTAAACGTTGCATCCGTGTGGGATTTACCTGTCATTTTTGCCATTGAAAACAATCAATGGGGATTGTCGACACCATCACGAGAGCAGTTTAACTGCAAGCAATTCATCGATAAAGGAATCGGTTATGGAATTGAAGGAATTCAAGTGAACGGGAACAATGTACTGGATGTGATTCGCACCGTTCGCTCCATTCGCGAAAAAATGCTGAAAGATTCCAAACCTGTATTGCTGGAGTTGATGACGTTCAGAATGAGAGGGCATGAAGAAGCATCCGGCACAAAATATTATCCGGAGGGATTACAGGATGAATGGAAAAAACAAGATCCAGTCGATAACTATACGCTCTTTTTAAAGGAAAAGGGAATTCTGACCGATGAACTGGAAAAAGAAATTCACGATACCATTAAGAATGATATTCAGAAAAACTTTGATCTGGCACAAAATGAACCGTTGATTCCCGCGGCTATTGAAACAGAATTAAACGATGTATATGCACCATTTTCTCAACAGGTAATCACTCCGAAAGGAGAGAAAAAGGAAATGCGTTTCATTGATGCCATTCAGGATGGATTGAAACAATCCATGGAGAAATACCCGGATTTAATCATCATGGGACAGGACGTTGCAGAATACGGAGGTGTATTCAAGGTAACAGAAGGTTTTGTTGATCTGTTTGGAAAAGAACGTGTACGCAACACTCCTATCTGTGAATCGGCAATCGTCGGGGCAGGATTGGGACTGTCTATCGCAGGAATGAAAGCAGTTGTAGAAATGCAGTTTGCTGATTTCGTAACCTGCGGGTTCAATCAAATTGTCAATAACCTGGCAAAACTCCACTGGAGATGGGGAGAAAATGCAGATGTAGTAGTACGCATGCCTACGGGAGCAAACACCGCTGCAGGACCGTTCCATTCACAATCCAATGAAGCATGGTTTTTCCATACACCGGGATTGAAAATCGTTTATCCATCCACGCCGGAAGACGCCAAAGGATTACTGGCTGCGGCTATTGAAGATCCGAATCCCGTCTTATTTTTTGAACACAAATATTTGTACCGAAGCCTGAAAGCGGAAGTTTCAACTGATTATTACACGACTGAAATCGGAAAAGCGAGAACTGTTCGACAAGGAACCGACCTGACAATCATCACTTACGGCTTGGGTGTTCAATGGGCAGAAGAATACCTGGATCAGCACCCGGAAATCAGTGCGGAAGTTATTGACTTAAGAACATTATTGCCTCTGGACACTGAGACAGTATATACAGCCGTTAAGAAAACGGGAAGAGTACTGGTGGTACACGAAGACTGTATGACAGGTGGAATCGGGGGAGAAATTGCCGCATTGATTGCTGAAAACTGTTTTGAATTTCTGGATGCACCTGTAAAACGGGTCGCTTCACTGGATACGCCGGTGCCATTTGCAGTTCCGCTGGAACAACAATTCTTACCGAAGGTACGAATCGATGAAGCCGTAAAAGGGATTTTGAAGTATTGAGGTATTAATGACACACGATCAATTATGAATTATCAACGGCTTGTCTGCCCAACTTGATAATTCATAATTGACAACAAAATAGCACACATTATTCTTTTATTAATCGTGTGATCTCTTGTTTATCTTTTGATTCGGTAATCAATAAATAAACACCAGCCGGTTCCTGAATAGAAATAGTTAAAAATTGCTCTTTTTGCTCTGAATAAAAAGCAATTTTTCTCCCGTAAAGATCTGTCAATCTAATCGTTACTAATGAGTATTGATCCCCAAGGTCTAACTTAAAAACACCTGTTGATGGATTTGGTGTAATGGTTACTTTCTGACTCGATTCCTTTATATTCAATCCAACTCCTGATGGCATTGCGCCTGTCTCGATACATGTATTGGCATTTTGTTCATACGCATGTGCTTCATATTTCAGACGAATACCTCCTTCCGGGGGTAGTATTTTCCCTACCAGTACATAACCGCACCGGTATGTTCCATCAATTTTGAATCGAAATCCAGCATATTTTAATGTCTCAGTTGGACTTGTCAATGGAAAATAAGGATTACTGGCATTAATCACCCCCTCTGATTCGTATGTACCGTTTCCCAATTGTACTCCAGAATTGTATCCCATCAAAAAAGTACCGTTGGTCTCAAATTCGGTTTCATTCAACCCTATAAACGTTGCTGTATTGCTTGAAAAAGAAATTCGGAAATCCATCTGTCCATTATTGTCAACATCAAACTCATAATGACCTGAATATGGATAAATCTCGGAAATAGATTCATAGATAATTTGCCCATTCACAGAAAAAAGGGTGAATGTAAGTAGTGACGTAAATACGTATTTTTTCATCGTAGTTTCAGTTAATTAGTTACCGTAGGTCTCAAATATATAAAAAATGATCAACTATTCAATATTCCCTTTACAAAGGAATTTATAATCATGAAAAATAAAATTTTTAGTGTGTCATTTCTGTTCAACATTCTAACATCCTGTCTATATTTGCAGAAAACGAGATAATACAGTATAAATAAATACAATGAAAAGAACAAAAATAATCGATGTTTTAACGCGTACGGAGGTAGGTACGGAATTGGTAGTAAAAGGATGGGTGCGTGCATTCAGAAGCAATCGTTTCATCCAACTCAATGACGGATCTACAATTAATTCACTGCAAGCGGTTATCGATTTTGAAAATTTTGACGAAGCTGTATTGAAAAAAATTACAACAGGCGCTGCTGTCGGACTGACAGGAGTCTTGATCGAATCCCAGGGTTCAGGTCAGTCTGTTGAACTACAGGTGAAGGAAGTGGAAATCATTGGTGAAGCCAATCCGGATGATGTACAAAAAACGGTAATGCAACCGAAAAAACACAGTCTGGAGTTTTTGCGTGAACAAGCGCATTTGCGATTCAGAACAAATGTATTCGGAGCTGTTTTCCGTATTCGTCATGGTGTTTCGTATGCGATTCACAAATTCTTCAACGACAAAGGATTTTTCTACATTCATGCCCCAATCATCACAGGTTCGGACGCTGAGGGAGCGGGAGAAATGTTCCACGTCACAAATTTAGACATGGAAAAACTCCCGAAGAATGAAGCTGGTACAGTTGATTACAGTGAAGATTTCTTCGGAAAGGCGGTAAACCTGACTGTTTCCGGTCAGTTGGAAGCAGAGTTGGCAGCGCTGGCATTGGGTCAGGTCTATACATTTGGGCCGACTTTCCGCGCTGAGAACTCCAATACATCACGTCACCTTGCAGAGTTCTGGATGATCGAGCCGGAGGTTGCATTCAACGATCTGAACGACAATATGGATCTGGCGGAAGAAATGCTGAAATACATTTGCAAATACATCATTGACAATTTTGCGGATGACCTGGCTTTCTTAAATGAACGTGAAAAGGCGGAACAACAGACAAAACCTGTCAATGAACGCAATGAACTGACCTTGTTGGAGCGACTGGATTTTGTGATCAATAACGATTTCAAACGCATTACCTATACCGAGGCGATTGAGGTCCTGATGAATTCAAACCATTACAAGAAGAAAAAATTCAAATACGATGTAAACTGGGGTACAGATTTACAAAGTGAACACGAACGTTACCTGGTAGAAAAAGAGTTCAAGCGTCCTGTGATTATTACAGATTATCCGGCAGCTTTCAAAGCGTTCTATATGCGTAGAAATGACAACAGTCAACCAGGGAAGGAAACAGTTGCTGCGATGGATATTTTGTTCCCGGGAATCGGCGAAATGGTAGGAGGATCTCAACGGGAAGAACGTCTGGACGTACTGAAAGAAAAATGCGCTGCATTCGGAATACATGAAGCAGATTTATGGTGGTACCTGGATACACGTAAATTCGGAACTGTTCCCCACTCAGGATTCGGTTTAGGATTCGAACGAATGGTGATGTTTGTTACAGGAATGACAAATATCCGTGATGTAATTCCTTTCCCTAGAACTCCGGGAAATGCTGAATTTTAATTAAAAAAGAGAATCAGTCGACAATAAAAAGGGGTTATTTTATAACCTCTTTTTTCTTTTAACACCACAACAAGCGCAGAGAAACAGAATTTCACTTATTTTTGCCTGCATCAGGCCTTTTAAACTGATCGATTGTGTGTGTATGAAGAATAGTGTTCTGTATTTGTTTACAATACTAATTACCTGCTTTGGCAAACCTGTCTACTCTCAACAAACGGTTGATTCCCTTCACCATTTGATTGACGTTTCCCACGGTAAAAGAAAGGGAGAACTGATTCTGGAATTGGCCAATCATTACCTGTCAGACTATCCGGATTCCAGCATGCATTATGCCTTGATTACCCGAAAAACAGGGGAAACAAGTAAGAACCATGTGCTTGTCATTCGTTCGTATTCACTGGCAGGTGAAATTTACCAAAAACAAAACAACTTAAAAGAATCCGTTGCTTCCTACCTGAAAGGAGTTGAACTGGCAGAAAAACACGATGAGAAATCGTTGTTGGGCACATTATACAATGGAATTGGTACCTGCTATTTTTATATGAACAATGTAAAAAAAGCGACGCATTACATGGAACTGGCCGCTCAAGCAAAAAAAGAGGCAAATGATTACCAGTACTATGCAATCATCAGTGCAAACCTTGCTTCATTGCAAATCTTACAGGCAGCTTACGATCAGTCGATACACACATTGTTAGAAGCCGAAAAAACACTGCTGGAAAAACAACAACACATCTATCTTAGCTCCGTTTACAACTCATTGGGGGCTGCGTATCAAATGGGGAAGCCAGCATCTGATTCCTCCCGGTTTTATTATGAAAAAAGTCTGGAATTTGCTTCAAAGAACAAGGATTATCTCATCATGATGAACGCCTATCAGAATCTGGGCGATTTTTATTTTTCTAAAAAAGAATATACCACCGCTATCAATTACATGAAAAAGGCCATTGCTACAAATGATTTGCGAAAGGTAGAAGACCAGTACAAACCTGCATTGTATGGCAGGATAAGCGCTGTATACGACTCACTGGGGGATTATAAAAATGCTTATACGTATAAAAAATTACAACTAGAGGTCAATGAACAATTGCTGACGGTTACCCAACAGAAAGAAATTGAAGAGTTGGAAATCCGTTATCAAAGTGAGAAAAAGGAAAAAGAGATCCAATTACAGAAACAGGAAATTGAAACAGGAAAAAACCAGCGCAATACGATTGTTTTTGTCATGCTGTTTTTACTACTGGTGATCGGGTTCAGCGCATATTTTATTTTTCAGCGCAGAAAAATCATGCAGCGATATGAACAGGAAAAGTTAAAACTGTTTGAGAATCTTTTTCACGAAATCCGCACACCGCTTACATTGATCAACGGACCTATTCAGGTAATGAAACAAACGGCTGTTGCTGACCAGGGACAATTGCACTTAATGGAAAAAAATGCACAGAAATTAATCGGATTGGTTAACGAGTTGTTGGATGCATCAAAACTGGGAAAGGGAAGTTATCAACTGCATTTCAATACCGGCCACCCCGCAGATTTTATTGAAACGATTATCGAACGCTTTTCAGGAGAAATTACTGCAAAAAACATGCATGTAGTCTTTGAAAAAGATAATACGGCTCCGATTTGCTCGTATCCGTTCAATGTATTGGAAAAAGTGATCAGTAATCTGCTTGGAAATGCCATCAAGTATTGTCCTTCCGGAACAGTCATCAACATTTCCTCAACAGTTACCGGAAACCGATTAATGATTGAAGTTCGTGATAATGGCAGAGGAATTCCAAAAAAAGAACAAAAGAAGGTCTTTAAACGTTTTTACAGAGGAACCAATGCAGAAGTCGGCGGAACCGGCATTGGATTGGCGTTGGTAAAAGAATTGGTGGAACTGGCAAACGGAACCATCCAACTGGAAAGTACTACCGCAGGAACAACGTTCAGTGTAACACTTCCTGTACGGGAAACTGTTCGAACAACGGAAATAACTGCGTTAAAAGGAGATACTCCCGTACTTCTGCTAGCCGAAGATGATCACGACATGGCTGCTTTCAGCACAGCCGTACTCAAAGAAGATTTTCAAATTATCCGGGTTTCAAACGGACAGCAAGCTCTTGAAACCATCACTACACAATTACCTGACATTGTGCTTTCCGATGTCATGATGCCACAAAAAGATGGAATCGCGTTGCTGCAAGAAATTAAATCCACTGAATTGACCAATCACATTCCCGTTGTCTTATTTTCTGCAAAAGCGTCATTGGAAAGCAGATTACAAGGATTGGCTCATGGTGCGGATGCTTATATTCCAAAACCTTTTTCTCCGGAAGAATTAAAATTGACACTCCAGAACCTGCTAACAACTATTCAACGAAATAAAGAAGCCTACAAAGATTCCGTTCAATCAGAAGCAACATTTGAAGAACGGATCAAAAGCACAAATGCCTACGTTAACAAAGCCATTGATCAAGTCATTAAAAACATCGACAATCCTGATTACTCTGTTAATGAGCTGTCGGATGACATGGCAGTTAGCCGAAGTCAACTACACCGAAAACTGGTTGCACTTACAGGATTTTCTACGACCAATTTCATCCGGATGATCCGATTGGAGAAAGCCAAAGATTTGTTGGAAAACAACGCAGGAAATATTACTGAAATTGCCTACAAATGTGGGTTCAACAGTCAGTCATATTTCACAAAATCCTTCACGGAATATTTTGGAAAAAGCCCAAGTCAAATGGCCGGAAAGCATTGATATTACTAAGCATGCAACAATAGTTCATACAATTACAACATGGCTACATGTCAGATTTTTCGGTCTTCTCTACCTTTGCCCCATTAATTGTTTTCATATGACAAAATATTTTATCCTATCTGTCTTTACAGCACTTTTATTTGTCTCTAAGGCAAATGATGAATGTGCCAATGCAACTGAATTATTTCCGAATCCGACATGTACCAATACAAACGGAACATTCAACGGAATGACAATTAGCAGTGTCGCCCCTTCTTGCGGCAGTGAATCACTACAAGACGTCTGGTATAAGTTTACCGCAACATCGGCAACGATGAGTGTCACACTTACTGCCAATTCCGGGTTGAATCATGGATTTGAAATTATCCAGGGAGGTTGCGGAGGAACTGTAGTTACTTGTGTAAACAATTACTTTGGAGGTTACGGCGAACATTATTTCAACAACAATTTTGTCATTGGTCAGCAATATTTTGTGCGTGTGTTCAATGCAACCGCATCTATAAGTACAGCCGGTTTCGGAATCTGTGTGCGAAATTACCCGCCCCCGGCAAATGATCTATGTGTCAATGCGGGAACATTGATTCCCAATACCAGCTGCAACTATACTTACGGAACATTCAGCGGAGCTTTACTCGATGGAGTAACATCCGTGTGCGGACCAAACACTTCGCAGGATGTCTGGTATAAGTTTACAGCAACAGACTCGAACATGAGCATCACACTATCCGCTGAATCAGCATTAAACAGTGGATTTGAAATCATCCAGGGAGGATGCAACGGGACTGTTTTACAATGTATCAATACAAATAGCTCTGGTTACGGGGAGCATTATTTCAACAACAACTTCAACCCCGGACAGGAATATTATATCCGTGTATTCAATGCTTCAAATGGTTTAAACACATCTACATTCGGAATTTGTGTACGAAAATACCCGAGTCCGGTCAACGATGTTTGTACAACGGCAACAACATTAACACCGGGAACAACGTGTGGCTATGTGAATGGAACATTTAGCGGTGCAATGATGGGAGGAGGAACTACTCCGTCATGTGCTCCGAATGCCTCTCAGGATGTCTGGTATAAATTTACAGCGACAGATTCGACCATGAGCATTACGTTATCAGCGGAAACAGGATTGAACCATGGGTTTGAACTCATCCAGGGAGGATGTAACGGGACAGTCTTACAATGTGTCAACGCTAATACTTCAACTGGCTATGGGGAGCATTATTTCAATAATAATTTTATCCCAGGACAAGAATATTATGTTCGTGTATTCAATGCTTCCAGTGGTTTAACTACCTCGACATTCCAAATTTGCCTTCGTAAATACCCGAGTCCGGTCAACGATGTTTGTACAACAGCAACAACATTAACACCGGGAAC
>DHNG01000014.1:49937-59025 GCA_002409405.1 Flavobacteriales bacterium UBA5422
GGTGCAATGATGGGAGGAGGAAGTGCTCCTTCGTGTGCGACGAATACCTCTCAGGATGTCTGGTATAAATTTACAGCAACAGATTCGACTATGAGTATCACGTTATCAGCGGAAACAGGATTGAATCATGGGTTTGAACTCATCCAGGGAGGATGTAACGGGACAGTCTTACAATGTGTCAACGCTAATACCTCAACTGGTTACGGGGAGCATTATTTCAACAACAACTTTATTCCGGGGCAGGAATATCATATTCGTGTATTTAATGCTGCAAGCAGTTTAACTACCTCCACATTCCAAATTTGCCTTCGTAAATATCCAAGTCCGGCAAATGACGATTGTGCAACAGCAACAACATTAACACCCGGAACAACCTGTGGCTATGTCTACGGAACATTCAGTGGTGCAATGATGGGAGGAGGAAGTGCTCCTTCGTGCGCAACGAATACTTCTCAGGATGTTTGGTACAAATTCACAGCGACAGATTCGACCATGAGTATCGCTTTGTCTGCGGAAATAGGATTGAATCATGGATTTGAACTCATTCAGGGAGGATGCAACGGGACGGTAGTACAGTGTATCAACGCCAATACTTCAACAGGGTATAGCGAGTATTATTTCAACAATAACTTTATTCCTGGACAAGAGTATTATATACGTGTATTTAATGCTGCAAGCGGATTAACTACATCGACATTCGGAATTTGCCTTCGAAAATATCCGAGCCCGGTCAATGACGATTGTGCAACGGCAACAACACTAACACCGGGAACAACGTGTGGCTATGTCTACGGAACATTCAGCGGTGCGATGATGGGAGGAGGAAGTACTCCATCGTGTGCGACGAATACTTCTCAGGATGTCTGGTACAAATTCACTGCTACCGACCCAACTATGAGCATCACCTTATCGGCGGAAATAGGGTTAAATCATGGATTTGAGCTCATTCAGGGGGGATGTAACGGAACAGTTGTACAATGTGTCAATACAAATACATCAACAGGATACAGTGAGTATTATTTCAATAACAACTTTATTCCGGGGCAGGAATATTACATTCGTGTATTCAATGCTTCAAGCGGGTTAACTACTTCGACGTTCGGAATTTGCTTGCGAAAATACCCAAGCCCTGTGAACGATGCATGCGCCAATGCAACGGAATTGACACCAAACAATACATGCAGCAATACATCCGGAACTTTCAGCGGAGCGTTGATGGACGGAGGAACTCCTTCTTGTGCTACATCCACTTCTCAGGATGTGTGGTACAAATTTACTGCAACGGCGACTTCAATGACTGTCCAGCTAGCCGGAATAAGCGGTCTCAACCATGGTTTCCAGGTCTTCCAGGGAAGCTGCAACGGAACGGAAGTTATCTGTCGCAATCAAAACGGAGCGGGGAGTAGTGAATCAGCATCATTGACCTTGCTAACCATCGGGCAAACGTACTTCGTACGGGTATTCAATGCTTCTTCGGGCTTGGTGACTACAAACTTCAACATCTGCATCATCGGACCTCCTCCTTCTGCATGTACTCCTTCCGTTCTCATCAATACATCCACCACAACCATTTGCCAGGGAGAAAGCATCACATTTACAGCAGCACCAACAAATGGTGGGCCTACTCCGGCTTATCAATGGAAAGTCAACGGAGGAAATGTCGGTTCGAACAGTGCTTCCTATACAAGCAGCACGTTGACAAACGGAAGTATTGTTACGTGTGTGATGACTAGCAATGCAACATGTGCATCTACGACAACCGCAACAAGTAATCAAATTACAATGAATGTCACAGGTCAGACGACACCTGCATTTACACAAATTCCGGCGATTTGTCCGGGTGAATCATTGACGCTTCCTGAAATTTCAAACAATGGGATTTCAGGAACCTGGAGTCCGGCTGTGAATAACATGGTAACAACAACGTATACATTTACGCCAACCACGGGACAATGTGCTACCACAACGACGATGACAGTAACGGTCAATCAGACAACACCAACATTCAACCAGATTCCTGCAATTTGCCCGGGCGACGTATTGACCCTTCCAGAAACTTCCAACAATAGTGTTTCAGGAATGTGGAGTCCGGCAGTGAATAATATGGTAACTACAACCTATACATTTACACCAAATACCGGACAATGTGCTACCACAACGACGATGACGGTGACTGTAAGCCAGCAAACACCGACATTTACACAAATTCCGGCTGTTTGTTCAGGAAGTAGCTTATCACTTCCGGCGACATCATCCAATGGCATTTCAGGAACGTGGAGTCCGGCTGTAAATAACATGGCAACAACAACGTATACATTTACACCAAATGCAGGAGAATGTGCAACAACGACAACAATGACAGTTACCGTGACGACTCCGACAACTCCGACATTCAACCAGATTCCGGCAATTTGCTCAGGAGATGCGTTCTCACTTCCTACAACGTCATCCAACGGAATTACAGGAACATGGAGCCCGGCGATTAATAATACGGCGACAACAACGTACACATTCACGCCAACTGCAGGGCAATGTGCTTCAGCAACGACCATGACCGTAACAGTGAATAACGGAACAGCGATTCCGACCTTTGTACAAGTTCAGGCAATCTGTTCTGGAGGTTCGTTCTCACTTCCGACAACGTCTTCCAACGGAATCATCGGAACATGGAGTCCGGCAATCAATAATACGGTAACGACGACGTATACATTTACGCCAAATGCGGGGCAATGTGCAGGAACAACAACCATGACAGTAACTGTTAACGACAATACAACTCCTGAGTTTACTCCGGTTTCCTCAATTTGTTCAGGTGAATCGTTTTCGCTTCCTACCCTATCCAACAACGGAATTTCCGGAACATGGAGCCCGGCATTTAACAACATAGCAACAACGACGTATACATTTACACCAACTTCAGGACAATGTGTACAAACCATAACAATGACTGTTGTTGTCAATGCTGTAAATGCAGGGGCCAGCATACAAGGGAACACACTGACCGCTGTTGCTACAGGTGCTGTCTATCAATGGATCAACTGCGATGACCAACAACCGATTGACGGAGCGACCAACGCCTCTTTTACTCCTTCTGAAAGTGGAAGCTATGCGGTTATCGTAACCCAAAACGGATGTACGGATACAAGTAACTGCATCCAAGCAGGGGCTGTGGGAATTTCTACACTTTCCAATGAAACAGTTCAGCTATACCCGAATCCGTTTGAACATGAGTTTACCGTAAGTAGTGGATCAACGGTTATCGGAGCATCGTTTACAATTACGGATGTGTATGGAAATGTTGTACGAACAGGAATTATTTCGGAAGGACAACAACGTTTCAATATGCGTGAAGCAGCAGCCGGAGTGTATTTCATTTTGATCGACAAATACATGATTAAATTTATTAAGCAACACTAATTTTTAATACGACACCTACAGAAGGGAAGCTACATAATCAGCTTCCCTTTTTTTATTTTCTGGCACGGTATTAGAGAATTGCTTCCATTGTTAAAAATTAAACTAAACCAAGAACACATGATGAAACAACTTTTTTTCGCATTGGCCTTCACCGCAGGAGTAAGCTATGCACAGGATTACCGCACCGGAGATGCTGATCTGGATGCTAATTTGAAAATTGTCAATACAAAAGGAAAAGAAAACCTGTCGGAATTCAAATTGGATTTATCAAAACGTTTTGATGTTCCGTTACCGAAAGTAGAATCGTGTTTTACGGCAGGGATGAATCCGGGTGATGCATTTATCGCACTTCAGATTGCTACCATTCAGAAACTTCCTGTCGACAACGTGATTAACGTATACAAAAGCAGTAAGTCAAAAGGATGGGGAGCAATGGCGCAGGAATTAGGAATAAAACCGGGTTCAGCCGAATTTCATGCATTAAAAGGGAAAGCAAAAGAACGTTCAAACGGAAATTCAGGTAAATCAAAAGCAACCAGCAAAGGAAAATCCAGTGCTTCTTCAAAAGGAAATAACAACGGAAAAACTACCGGAAAGTCAAACGGAAAAGGAAACAGTAAGAAATAAATTTGTCTGCAGATACAACCGTATAGAAGCGTTTGGGGGATTCTCAAGCGCTTTTTGCATCTGTTTAGTCCTCGTGAATGAAGGACGTATCACCCTTTAATCTTATTCCAGGTTTCGTACATTTTTTCCTGCTTCGGCCGGTCAGGTTCTATTTCTGTCAACGGATCACATGATCTCAGATGCGAATGACATTCTCCGGGAAGTGCTTGATAAAGAGCTGTCCCTTTTGTTTTCCAGGCAATCATTTCATCGCTGACTTCTTTGACAATTTTTGCAGGATTTCCTACAACAACACTTCGCCTTGGAATGGTAGTATTTGCAGGTACAAACGTCAACGCACCGATGATGCATTCCTCACCGATGACACAATCATCCATCACAACTGCATTCATTCCGATCATACTGTTTTCTCCGATTGTTCCGCCGTGCACAATTGCACCATGCCCGATGTGTGCTCCTTTTTTCAATAGCACAGTCGTTCCCGGGAACATGTGAATGGTACAATTTTCCTGAACGTTACATCCGTCTTCAATAATGATCTGTCCCCAGTCTCCGCGAATCGCAGCTCCGGGACCGATGTATACGTTTTCACCAATGATTACGTTTCCGGTTACCGTTGCATTGGGATGAACAAAACTGGATGGTTTTACTACAGGTTTAAATCCGTTGAATTCAAAAAAAGCCATGTTGTTTGGAATTATGAATATTGAATGTTGAATTATAAATGATTAGTTGAGTGTTTATGATTTAACGGTTGTTATGAAATCAGCTAAACGGGATTCGTGTTCTTCGATTAATTTCCCGTTTTCAAAAACATGTCCGAAAGACGGCAAACTAAATGTTTCCTGAACAGACGCTCCCAAGCGCTCCATTAACCGCTTAGACAACTCAATCGAATTTGCTGCTCCTCCCCTTCCAGGTGAAGTTCCGGCAATAAATACCTTTTTTTCTTTTACAAAGTCCCGGTCGAAACGACTCAGCCAATCCATCGTTGATTTAAAATAACTTGTATAGCTTCCGTTGTGCTCAGAAGTTGACAACAACAACCTATCTGCATTTTGAATTTCAGCATGCAGGTTTTGAACAGTCAATGGAATACCTGAGTTCAATTCAGTATCCATAGCATACATCGGAACCTCAAACGAGCGCAATTCAATTAAGTTCAAATCCGGTAAGTAATTGTTCTGAATGTACTTCAACAATTGATGATTAATCGAGGTGGAACTGTTACTTCCTGCAAATGCAAGTATATTTGACATAGTTGTTTTTGAGTGCCAAGATAAGGAATTTAGCGAATAATTGAACTCACTTTGTTGCTGTACCGAAATTCCGCAGATTATACGTTGCCGTCAACATAAAATAACGGTTCAACACCCGTGACTCCACATCTTCAATGTATGATTCGGTTACGTTTCGTGCAATGTTGTTGTTATTGTTCAGGATATCAAACACAGATAAACGTACTTCCAGTTGTTTTTGCTTGAAAAATTTGTATCCCACACCTGCATTCCACAACATAATCGTCTGGTTAAAATCAGAACTTAGTCCGGCATATGCGTTCAACGCATAATTGGTATTGAACACCAACCGTTCTTTTACAATCCAGTTGAATTTGGCATACAGGTTCTGGACAAAATACTCATTGTTTGTACTTCCCTGGCGTGAATTCACAGCGTTGTTGTAATTGAACGTATAACCAACTGTAAAATCGACATTGGGGCTCATATTACTGGCAATCGTAATTCCTGCATTTCCGTTTCGGGTATTCGATCGGTTGAGTTCATTATTGATCAATCCCGGAGTAACGCCGTAGCCTCCTCCCAGGTTGAAATTCAGATTGAGTTTTAGTGCGGAAAGAGGAATTCCGTAAGAAATATATCCGTTTGTACTCCATTTTCCATCCAGGTTGACCGGTTTGCGGTACTGTGCTCCTCTTGCCAGCTGAATTGTTCCGTCGATGAGTGTGTCACTGGTAGCAATAATTGTTGAATTCGTAATGTAATCCGAACTGACTTCTCCGGATAAAAACACGAAGAAATTACTTCCTTTGGTCACGTTGGTCACATTGAAACGCCCAAATACCCGGTGATCATATTGCTGCTTGAGGTTTTCATTTCCGGAAGACAATGACAAAGGATTGGAGTTGTCAATAACGTTCTGTAACTGATCAATGGAAGGTGTGCGTGTTCCTGCTCGGTAATTCAACTGAATGGATTTTGTTTTGGAGAATTCATACCGGAAGCGAACATTGGGTAAGATATTGTGAAAAACCAGGTTGACGTTTCTATTCACCGGAAACTCCTGGTTGTTCAGCAACAATGTATTCAGGTAGCTCATCCCTATCTGTAAATTGGTTTTGTCTTTTTTAAACCGGAAATTTGTTCCTACTTCATTCCCGATTGTTTTATTTTGAAAAACGTTGGAAAGCAATGTATCCATTGTATTGTACAAACCTGTATTCGGATCGTAATTGTACGTTCGTTTATCAGCATTACTCAGGGCATAAGAAGGTGTGTAAGTATATTCACTCGACCAGTAATCATTCAATGGCTCGGTATACGACACCCTTAAAGAAGTGATATACCCATTCGTTTTGTTGTCAGAGAATTGGTTGATCGTTGCTGATGAATCACCAAGCAGCGCATCGTAATATTCCGCCAGTGACTCCTGCCCGCTTTCCCCTAAACGATTGTTGTACGTCCCGGACAAGTTCATAGACAGTGTTCTTTTTGGTTTCATGAATTTATGTCGCCACAACACAGAAGTTCCGGCATTGATCCCCCTATTATCACCGTATGTTGAGTTGGCAATCTGATTGAGCAAGGATGCCTGATTATCGGCAGTTGTTGCAAATGTTTCTTTTGTCCGGTCGTTTCCCTGGTAGCTCAGTTTCGGAGCAATCACAATTGAATTGAGTGAATCCAGCTGCACATCAAACCGGAAATTCATCCGGTGATTGTAATTGCGTGTCACGGCAGAATAATCTTCGTTGTATAATTGTCCTGACTGACTGGAAAGAATGTATTCACGTTCCGTCAACTGTCGGTTTTCATTTTTTGATGCATTGAAGAAATAACTTCCCGTAACCTTGGTTTTGGTTCCCCACTTGTCCGAATAGTTTATTCCGATAGAATGTGTTGTACTGATTCCGTTTTCCTGTCCGACCATAAAATTTTCCGATGCTCCCCTTCCTCCCGGACCTCTTCCTCCCTGCCCCCCCGGACCTCCGGATGAAGCCCCTGAACTTGAAAGCCCCAAAATATCTTCCGATGAAAAATTCTGTTGGTTCACGTTGTTGGTCATTCCAACAATGGAAATTTTACTTTTTCCTTTAAAAATATTGATGTTTAATCCTCCTAAATACAGATCCGGATAACCGTAACCTGCATAGATTTTACCGAATTGTCCCTGATTTTTACCTGTTTTCGTCACGATATTCAATGCTTTTGCTTCTGTTCCGTCGGAAATTCCGGTAAATTTTGCCTGATCGCTTTCATTGTCGTACACCTGGATTTTAGATACAATCTCGGCAGGTAAATTTTTCAGTGCAGCTGCCGCATCATCTCCAAAAAATTCTTCTCCGTCAATAAATACTTTCTTAATTTGTTCTCCCTGCGCTTTTACTACACCGTTTTCGACCGTAATTCCCGGCATTTTGGCAACCAGATCTTCCACCGTTGCATCCGGGTTTGTTTTAAACGCATCGGCATTGTATTGTGTGGTATCTCCTTTTTGTTCCACACGAATGGCTTTTGCTTCTACATTTACCTCATCAATCAGTTTGGCATCTGAAGAAAGAGAAATCACCAGTTCGGTGATTCCTCCGGAGAGGTTAATCGTACGAATGTCATCATTGTATGTGAGCACTGTAATCTTCAGAATGTACTTTCCCGGAGCAACGGAAAGCTGATAATTTCCTTCGTCATCAGAAGATGTTCCCGTCACGATAGACGAATCTCCCGGCGACAACAACATAATTTTTGCATCGGGAATCAATTCCGTTGTTTTCTTATCTGTTACACGTCCCTTCAGCTCTGCTTGTTGTGAGAATGTAAAAAATGAACTACCTGTGATAATGACTGCAACAATAACTCTGATGAACGACTTCATATAACAATTTTACCAATCAAAGACAGTTGAAAAAGAGAAACGTTTAATCTGCTGTCAAAAAAAACGGAATTTTATCAAACACATCAGGCAAATGTTTTCACTAATTTATTGAAATAACTGCAATTATTTTTGGATTTTAATATCAACGGTCATGACAGCCGGAACATTTCCATTTCCGGAAATACTTTTAACCCTCAACAATCCAATCTTCTGATTTTGAGTAACAAAACGATAAACCTTCCCGCTTTGTACATTGGATACATAGTGTGGTATTAAGCCTGTATTTCCCCAAGCTTCTTTTAATTCTGTATAGTTATCTATCCCTATAAAATCTCCGACTGACACAGACTCCCATAGCATTATCGCGGTTTCATTAACGGTTGTCCATAAAGCAATTCCGTTCGGGTTACTATCGTTTAACCCTCCTGTCGCCTGATTACTTTCCAACGTCGAAGGGGCTCCCAAATACGGACTTGTATGATTGATTGCATCATAATAATAAACCAGATCGATCCTTGCCTGATGGTCAATTGCTTTCGGAGCATCATTTAGTTTATATATTTCACCTGATCTCAGGCACAGGAAACTTGTAAGTCCTATTGTATGGTGATTCCCGATTTGAACATCCTCAAAAATAGCCAATGTATCTTCAGGTGTTTCAATTCCCGACACATCGCCTGGTTTATTCTGTTCTTTCTTACAAGACAGAAAACACATGGAAAGCAAACATCCGGAAAATATTATTTTTTTCACCAATTCCATTCTGGTCAGATTATTTATACATACGGAATGTTATATGCTGTAACCTTTTCAATCATCATTCGCTTTTCTCTGTACAAATAAACATTATTTTTTTATAAATTTCACTACTTGTTGCTTCCCTTCTTTACCACTTGTAATTGTAACAAAGTAAACGCCCTCTTCCAATCCGTTT
>DHNG01000014.1:59185-66611 GCA_002409405.1 Flavobacteriales bacterium UBA5422
TTTAGCTCCAGGTAAACCTCCGTTTTCAACCCTTGTGAGGAAATAGCTTCTGTTCGTGTAATCACCCTTCCGTATTGATCAGTCAATTGCAATGCATAGATTTCTTTCTTTTCACTCGCAAAAGATACAATGCAGAGATTGGCTGCAGGATTCGGTATAACAATAGCGTCATTCGGCACTTCGTCGGATGATGAAACAAATCGAGGACCATATATGCTATATTCTCCGTCAAAATCAACTACTTTCAATCTGTAATAAATGTATCTGTTAGTTGTAACGGCTCCTTCATCTTTGAAAAGATATGTATGAGATTTATTTGTATATCCGGCCGCCTGCACATTGCCTATTTCATAAAAATTTATTCCATCATCAGAACGCTCTACCAAAAAATAATCGGTATTCAACTCTGTTGCGGTTTCCCATACAAGTTCTACAGTAGTTCTGTCTATCCTTTTAGAATCAAACCCATACACTTCAGTAGGCAATGCGATTCCATCAACCGCAAATGTCCATGTACAAACGTCTCCTGCCTGTCCGTCTACCGCAATAATATAGGTTTGTCCCGGGGTTAATGGTGACAACGATAGGCTGGATGTACCAACAGCGCATCCCAAAAAGTTAGCACCGTATGTTCCAACGGCAGCACAACTTGTCCACACACCAAACTGAGCTTCTCCCATGGTTCCGTCATTACAGATAATATTATCAATATCAATTGAACCGTCCGCATCTGTTGCTGTAAATGTATAAAACACCGTATTTTCATTTGAATACCAAGTCCCTCCACTACATGCCCCAGCACCAAGCGCACTGGAAGGAGCCGTAAAACTAGCACCTGTCGCCCCCAGATTACATGCTTCCGTATTCGAAATTGCATTGGCACAAGATGTATTAGAAGGTGCAGGTGAAGTTCCGGTAAATGTAAAGTCGATGTCGTACCCTTTATCTCCCCATACAAAAATCCATAAATTCTGCGTATCATCCAGGTTGTCTAACCCTAAAGAAAGGAGTACTAAATTCGGACCTGATTTATCAATAATCTGTCCGCAACCAACATTTGTAAGTGACGAGCAATTCGGTCCCTGGTAGGCAGACATCCAAAGCTGACTAAACCCACCTGCACCGGCAAATCCTCCAGCATACTCAATTAATAAACTTTCCACACCTGTCGCTAAATCGAATACATGCCAACTTCCCGGCTGCACCCCTCCTCCCTGAGGTCCGCATGGATGTCCGGTAGCGTCTACATTTTCATCATCAACAGCGGCTGTTATTCCCGCATTATTAAAAGCTACTGTACCGATATCATCACAATCAACCACATCAATTGTGCCGTGATTCGTAGCCCCACAGCGTGTTGTTCCTTTTTCCGCGTATGATTCTGCTTCATGTGGTGGATTGGGAACATCTATCGCTACATAAGGAGCAAGGTAACGAACATCTTTTTGCTGCCCCAAAAGGCAATTTGCGTTTACTAAAATTGTTAGTAACACAAGTGTTTTCAGTGTTTTCATGGCTATTTGCTTTAGGTGAACAAATACAATACAAGTGGTTATTAATCAACCAAATGTACAACTATATCATTGTATAATTGTTATTTTTTATTTATTTTTTTGAAATTTGTTTTCTTATCAGAAAACGGATACGGAAATTGTTGCATTTATCACAATGAATCGCTACAAAAAGGCTGGTGGTTTTCTGAAATCCAATTTGGCGTCTTTAAAGATCGACGAAGTATTGCGGATTGTCAACAAGAAACTTTTGTTGAAGCCGATCGGTGTCCAGCGAAATGACAATGCCCAGCAGTGCATGTCCCGGTTGAGGGTAAAATATCCGTTCGTTACTTTTTTAGTTTTCAGGTCAATGTTGACTACCGCTCCCAGTTTCCAGCGTTTGGTGATGCTGACATCCGTATCGATGTTCATCGTATGTACCTGACTGAATTCTGAATTATTTGCTACCGTTTTATTGACATTTCTATTCAGGTTAAACACGTGAGACACGTTCACCTTCCACGGAATCCGGTAATCGATGATGCGCTCGGGATGTAAATAAAAATAATCGTAATCGGCTTGCCAGTTTTCTGCTACCACCTCTTTGTTTTCCTCTATTTTTTCCCGACTTTCCCGTGAGGTAATTGTAAAGGTTGTTGTAATGGCGTTGTTCATCGTTCGTCCCAATTTACTGTTGGACTTCAACGCAAAATCACGGATAGATGCATTGGTGACAGCGTTCCATCCATAAAACGAATAAGAAGTCGTCCCGACAATATTCATCCATTTAAAAGGACTGATTCGTATGTTCACATTGATATCCGACAAATTCATTGAATCTTTCATGATGTCGTAATTACCCGTGAGACTCAAGGCGTCAATGATCCGTATTTTCTGGAAACCTGTTATGGTATCTTTATCCGATTTTCGCTTTAACTCGAATGAGTTGTTTACTCCGAAATTGATCAGCGCCTGGTCTTTTGTAGCAGAATACGCATACACACTATTTAAAAAAGGAGAATAGGTCAACGGAGTCTGATTCGGCCCCACATTGGCTTCCAGATTTTTTGTCAGCAAAGGACGATAGCTGAAAGACACATTCGGTGTAAGCACGTGCCGCATGATCGGTTTATTTTTTCCCACAAACCGGTAATACGTGTACAAAGCCGTTGTCGCAGCCATGTTGAACGACAATGTATGCGCCAATCCTGCCTGTTGCAGTGTGTCATTTATCGCATTGTTGGTAATCGGGTCGTACACTTTTCTGACTTGCTGAAAATTCAGGTGTGTCGAGTAATTGACACTTGGTGTCAACTTCAACACATTTTTAAAAACTCCTCCGGTTGTCTGAATTGTCAGGTTCTGTCGCATCCCGTACATAAACTGCTGTCCGATCTTCGCATACTCTCCATCTCTCAACAACGAATCACCAAACGTGGACTTGTTTTGCCCTTCGATGTTGTAAATAATCCCCAGGCGTTGAAAGATTTCTGCTTTCAATAATTTCTTTAGTGGAAAAAACTGGCTGGTTGAAAAGTTTACAATCGGGCTTGTCAATGCAATATTCCGCGTTTGGGAATTCTGACTCAGTGCAATTTTTGCAGATAATTGATAGGGTTTTCCGGGAAATGAGCGATTGAGGTTGATGTCGGACATCAAGGTGTTTTTGAAATAATTCTGGTTGACCGGATCGAGGTTGTTTTTAGAATTGTTGCTGGAATTAAAGTTGATGTTGGTATTAAAATTCCATTTCGGATTTGATTTGGCATCCTTTCGATGCACCCATTTCAAATCCACATTGTTCAGTTTATTATTGGTCGGAAAGCCACTTTTATATTGGTAATAACTCACGTCAAAACTTCCCGTATATCCGTACCGTTTTGCATATTCCGTTACATTGCGCAATCCCCAGCTTCCTCTTGAATAAATCGTTCCGTAAACTGAAGTCTGCAAATGATCATTGATCGGGATGTAATACCCCAGGTTATTCAAACCAAAACCATAATTTGAAATCGGCACGATTTCCGGAAACAATAATCCATGTGTCCGTTCACTCTGATCTTTTTGAGGAATATAACTGAATGGCAATCCCAATGGAGTCGGAACACCCGCAATGTATAAATTCATCGGTCCTGTCACAATCCGTTTGTCGGGAACCATTACTCCCCTGGACAATTGAAAGTGATAATGCGGTTCATCCAGGTCACAGGTTGTAAACCGGCCTTCTACAAAATGAATTTCTTCGTTTGCCTGCCGCTTGGCACGTCCCATGTGCAGATACATTTCGTCCTGTACAATTTTCACAGCCTCAATATACGCTTTCCCCGTACGCAAGTTGTATTTCAACGTATTTGCTTCCGCTTCATCTCCTCCCATTGTGAAAAGTGGTTTTTCAATCAGCTTCCCCTCTTCATCCAACACATACGTAGCCGTGACCTCTTCCTTTTCCATGTCCACCAGAATGTAACCTGCTTTGAGGTTCATCTCTTCTGTTTCCACATAGGCTTCTCCGTACAGGTGCAATTGTTTCTTCTTTAAGTCCGCATAGATGGAATCACGGGCACGGTATTTGGAAATTCCTCCCATGCTCTCATCGTTCACATAAATCGTATCCTGCCCGAATGAATAAAAACCTGCACACATTATTAACAATGCATGGAAGATAAGTAACGGTATGGAACGCTTTTTGAGCAAACTTTAAAATTAACTTTGTACTCGATCGTATTTTATGGATGCAAAACTAAAAAATAACCTTCTTGTGATGGAAAAAAACAGGCCAATATACAAAATCTATACCCTTTTTGTGTTAATTTTAGTTGCTACGGGAATTTTAACAACTCATTCCTACGCTCAAAAAGATGAATTGTTCAATTCTGCTATTAAAACGGTGGTCATTGATGCCGGGCACGGAGGGAAAGATCCCGGGTGTAACGGGGCGCATTCCAATGAAAAAACAGTGTGTTTAAACATGGCATTGGCATTGGGTGATCTGATCAAGAAAAATTACCCGGAAATAAAGGTTGTATATACCCGTGACAAAGATGTGTTTGTGGAACTGGATGAACGTGCAAAAATTGCCAACCGCAACAATGCGGATCTCTTTATTTGTATTCACGCCAATTCCGCAGGACCGGCAGCTTACGGAGCAGAAACGTACGTTTTGGGGCTTCACCGGACAGAATCACAGCAAAAAATTGCGGAACGGGAAAACTCCACCATCTACCTGGAGGATGACGGAGGAGAAAAATACAAAGGATTTGATTTATCGCCGGATGCCATTATTGCACGTCAGTTACAACTAAGTATTTTCCTGGATCAATCCATTAATTACGCCAGTAAAGTACAGGCAGAATTTAAAACACTCGGCCGTCACGACAGAGGGGTGAAACAAGCCGGGTTTCTTGTGCTTTACAAAACAACGATGCCAAGTGTATTGATTGAAACCGGCTTTTTAACGAATCCACAGGAAGAAAATTTCCTCGGAAATAAAGAGAATCAGAAAAAAATGTCGGAGGCCATGTTCAGCGCCTTTCGTAAATATAAAAATGAACTGGAAGGTGTACACGTTGACACAAAACCTCCGGGAACAAATTCCGGTCAGGGTTCAGGAACAACGACACAACAGAATACAGAAACGGTAACAGAAAATGAGAAAGAAAATAACAACAAAGTTGTTTTCCGAATCCAGATTCAGACCTCTCAAAAACGCATTCCGACTTCGAGCAAAGAATTTAAAGGTATGCCCATTTATGAATACCAGCAGGACGGACTTTACAAATACGCTACCGGTTACTTTGTAAGCGACTTTAAATCAGCAAACAATCAAAAGAATGAATTGAGAAATACGGGCTTTGAGCATGCTTTTGTCATCGCCTTTTTAAACGGAGAACGCATTAATTTGGAAAAAGCTATTAAATTAGCAGAAAATTAAATGGTTTGAAAATCTCTAAAGAACTTAAGACGGGTGTTATATCCATAGTAGCGATCGGATTGCTGATTGCAGGGGTTAACTTTCTGAAAGGCAACAGCTTTTTTGGAGGCGACGATGTGTATTACGTTTATCTATCTGAATCGGGCGGTGTTTCCCCCGCAACTTCCGTCTATGTAAATGGTGTGGTTGTAGGGAAAGTACTTGAAGTGGGATTGACAGGAAAAAAAGAAGAAAACAAAAAGGTCTTGATGAAATTTAACATTCAGGATCGCAACTTCAAAATTCCGGTAGGTTCCAATATCCACGCAGGAAGTGTTGACTTGCTAAGTAAGGGATTGATCATCGTTCCGAATGAAGACATTTCAAAATACCACAACCCGGCGGACTACATCCAGGGAGATATTACGAGCAGTCTCATTTCAGAAGTAAAACAATATGCGGATCCACTGATTCAGAAGGTTTCGGCAGTAGCGAATTCACTCGATAAATTCATTGTTTCGTTCTCTGCATTTTGGGATACAACAGCCAATTCAGAATTAAAAGAAACGTTCAACGAAGTACAATCTGCCCTGAAAAAGTTTGGAAATGTGGCAACACAACTCGAAGGTTTGATGGTAACGGAAAAAGCAAAATTGTCACGCATTTTCAGCAACGTAGAATCCATTACGTCCAACCTGCATAAGAGCAATGAAAAAATTGAAGGAATTATCGGTAATGCTAAAACATTCACAGATGATTTGGTAACAGCTGATTTCAAAGGAACGATTGAGGAAGCAAAAATGACCCTGAATAAGTTCAACACCATGCTGGATGCTGCAACAAAAGGGGAAGGAACGCTTGGAAAATTACTTTCCGATGAGCAATTGTACAACGAGCTGAACACAACAAACCAACGTTTACAAAGTCTTGTAGGTGATATTGAAAAACATCCGGAACGGTACATTCATTTCTCCGTTTTCGGGGCAAAAACAAAAGGCGTACCTTTGTCTCCTAGCGAAGAACGGAAATTAAAACAATTATTGGACTCAACAAATCTGAAATAAATGATTAGCGGTATTGTATTCGGTATTTTATTGGTAGGAAGTTTCGTCTTTTTTACCTGGAACGTATTGAAGATCCGTCAGAACATTCTTTTGGGAAGAGAGCTGGATCGAACAGACAATGCGAAAGAACGGTGGAGAACAATGATTTTGGTGGCATTCGGTCAAAAGAAAATGTTTCAACGACCGATTCCTGCTATTCTGCACTTGTTCATCTACGCGGCATTTGTGATCACACAAATTGAACTGATTGAGATCGTTGTCGATGGCTTCTCAGGACATCACCGGATTTTCAGACCGGCATTGGGCGGTTTCTACACGTTTGTCATCAGCTTCATCGAAATTCTTTCCGTACTGGCATTTGTGGCAACGATTGCCTTTTTAGCCCGAAGAAACCTGTTAAAAATCCCACGTTTCACGATGCGTGAAATGGTAGGATGGGCGAAATTGGATGCGAACCTCATCCTTTGTTTTGAATTTTTACTGGTTACCTGTATCTTCATGATGAACGGTGCCGATGAAGTATTGTACAGCAGAGGACTTTCTCACGCAGAAAATCTGGGAGACGGTTCATTCGGATTTGCGGTTACACAACACATCGGGCCTGCATTCTTCGGAGGGCTTTCTGATGCAACATTGCACATCATTGAACGCATTGGTTGGTGGGGACACATTGTAATGGTCTTTGTTTTTCTGAATTATTTGCCATTCTCCAAGCATTTTCACATCTTACTGGCATTCCCGAATACCTATTTTTCCAACCTGGAGAAAAAAGGACGGTTTACCAACCTGGCATCCGTTACCAATGAAGTAAAATTGATGATGGATCCTACGGCCGATCCATTCGCAGCTCCGGCAGATGGTGTCGTTGCAGAACCGCAACGTTTCGGTGCCAAAGATGTAACAGACCTGACCTGGAAAAGTTTACTGGATGCTTATACCTGTACGGAATGTGGTCGTTG
>DHNG01000014.1:66732-66908 GCA_002409405.1 Flavobacteriales bacterium UBA5422
CCTGTACGGAATGTGGTCGTTGTTCATCAGCCTGCCCGGCAAACCAGACAGGAAAATTGCTTTCCCCGCGTAAGATCATGATGGAAACACGTGATCGTCTGGAAGTAGTGGGAGACAATATCCGCAAACACGGAAAAGAGTACGATGATGGAAAAAGCCTGTTGTTTGACCACATC
>DHNG01000014.1:67053-67335 GCA_002409405.1 Flavobacteriales bacterium UBA5422
CAGAAGAGGAAATTTGGGCATGTACATCGTGTAACGCGTGTGTACAGGAATGTCCGGTAAATATTGACCCGCTTTCAATTATCATGGAAATGCGCCGTTACCTGGTAATGGAAGAGTCAAAAATGCCAAGTGAGTTAACGGGAATGTTGACCAATATAGAAAACAACGGGGCGCCGTGGCAGTTTTCTCCGACAGACCGTCTCAATTGGAAAGACGAGTAGTGTACAATCACACATCATGGATAAAAAAACAGACCAACAATTAATTGAAACAAAAGAGAAC
>DHNG01000014.1:67500-71764 GCA_002409405.1 Flavobacteriales bacterium UBA5422
AACGGAAAACTGATCAGTCCCATATTACCGGAACACGTAAAGAACTATTTAATTGACATTGACGGGACAATTTGTGATGACATACCGAATGAAGAACCGGAACGGATGGCGACAGCCGCAGTATACCCGGACGCATTAGAAATATTGAACAAGTGGTATGACGAAGGACATATCATTACATTCTTTACCTCACGAACGGAAGAACACCGTCCGGTAACAGAAGAATGGCTGAACAAAAACGGGTTCAAATACCACGGTATTTTGTTTGGGAAACCACGGGGAGGAAATTACCACTGGATCGATAATCACCTGGTGAAGGCGACGCGATTCGAGGGGAAGTTTACAGACCTGGTGGAACGGGAAGTGAAGATACAAGTATTTAAAAAATAGTTGTTTTATGAGTAATCTGAGAGTGCCGACAATGGCAGAGCTAATGGCAGGAGGAGAAACAGCCGACATCCTTTTTTGGGTGGGTTGTTCGGGGAGTTTTGATGATCGTGCAAAGAAAATCACCAAAGCCATTGTCAAAATATTGAATCATTGCGATGTGAAATTCGGGGTGCTGGGAGCGGAAGAAAGCTGTACCGGTGATCCTGCAAAACGCGCAGGGAATGAGTTTACATTCCAGATGCAGGCAATGATGAATATTCAGGTGCTGGACGGTTACGAAGTGAAAAAAATCGTTACCGGATGCCCACATTGCTTCAATACATTGAAAAATGAATATCCGGAACTGGGAGGAACCTACGAAGTCATTCACCATACGCAGTTAATCCAGGAATTGATTAATTCAGGAAAACTGACGATTGAAGGCGGAACCTACAAAGGGAAAAAGATTACCTTCCACGATCCGTGTTACCTTGGTCGTGCCAATGATGTGTACGAAGCGCCGCGCGAGTTGATCACCAAACTGGATGCGGAACTGGTAGAGATGAAGCGGTGCAAAACCAATGGACTCTGCTGTGGTGCCGGAGGAGCTCAGATGTTCAAAGAAGCAGAAAAAGGAAATAAAGAAGTCAATGTACTCCGCACCGAGGATGCCCTGGAAGTTGCTCCGGAAATCATCGCAACAGGTTGTCCTTTCTGTAATACTATGATGACCGACGGTGTAAAGCATTTCGAAAAAGAACAGGAAATTAAAGTGTTGGACGTAGCAGAATTGATCGCAAATGCAGCAGACCTATAACAATTTATTCGAACACCTCCCCGATTCAAGTAAAATCTGGATTTACCAGAATCAGGGAGCAATTCCACAAGAAACACAGAAAGCAATTCAGGCGAAATTAGATGTATTCGTTCGTCAATGGGCGGCACACAAGGTACAATTGTACGGTGCTTCTGCTATTTTGGAAGATCATTTCATTGTACTGGCAGTTGATGAAAATATGACGGCTGCCTCCGGTTGCTCCATCGATAGCTCTGTTCACTTTATTAAGGAACTGGAAAAGGAATTCAACCTCCGCTTGTTTGACCGGCTACATGTATTGATCGAGCAAAACGGTGAAAAGAAAATTGTTCACTTCTCAGATGTCAATACCCACACAGGAGCGACGTTTTTTGATCCGATGGTAACCAATCTGGGCGAATTGCGAACAGCCTGGATGACGGTGGTTGGGTAAACGTCGTAATAAATACTGAATTTTGAATGCTGAATTTTGAATAGATATAGCGTCAAATCTATCATTCAGTCATCTAGTCATGGTATCATTCACTCGCAACATCATCCTGTCATAAAATCATCCTATCAACTACTGAATGATACGATTAATCTTCGGTTTGCGGATCAATCCAAAAAATGCTATATTTATTACATGGTAATAAGTACTGAAATCGTTAGGTTATGGAATATGCACTACTGAAAGAAGATATTGAAACATACATTTTATTCGGAATTGCACCTGTATACTTTATTCTATTGAGTATTATTCAATCGCGGTATTTAACATATCTGAAACAGGTTGAGAATAAATTGAATAAAAAAGAATTCCGGGAAACTGCTCTTCACAAAATCAAAAAACTTAAGAAAAAAGCACCTTTTATACTTTGTATCGGAGCAGTCATTCATACGATCTCATACTTGATTTTTGCATTCTCGGCTATCAGAACCGGTTATTTTATAAGCATCGGTTTGTTTTATATTCTGTTTCTGACAATTGCATATGTTAACTTCAAATTGAAGGGCGCAAGTATTTTAAAAGACACAGGAGATTTTGGCGGGTTACCGGGATAACAAATGCATCGTAATGTTGAATACTGAATGTTGAATGAATATAGCGTCAAATCTATCATTCACTCATAAAATCATTCACTCATAAAATCATTCACTCACAACATCATCCTGTCATAAAGTCAACTAGTCATAACATCATACCACCAATTAATCCAACATTCTTTTTCATTTTTTGATTAAATTAGCAACGAATCTGTTCTGCTAAAAGACATGACATCAATGAAACACATCGTCCCCCTACTCTTCATCATTCTTCTTCCTGTCAAAAATTTTGCTTGTTCAATTGTTTATTACATCGACAGCAAAACAGGTCACATCTATTTCGTAAATAATGAAGACTATTGGTACAATGTAAAACCATACATTCAAATCATTCCGGCTTCACACAATGAATTGGGGCGTATTTGGTACGGCTGGAAACAATTCGGACAGGGTGGTGTGAATGAAAAGGGATTGGTCATAGACGGAGCAACCACACCCGAGCAAAACATCCCGGAAGGATATACCTCCTCTCCAACTGGTAATCTTACAGACGAACTACTGGCAAACTGCAGTACGGTAAATGAAGCTGTCCTCTATTTAGAAGAACAGAAAGTAGCTCTGAAAAACGCACACATTGTGCTCGGAGACAAAACGGGTAATGCCGTAATTATCGAATGGGTGAATGGTCGTCAACAGATTGTGCCCATTCAAAACAATCGACTTGTTGCGACCAATTTTAATCTTTCGGACACCAATCAAATGGAAACTTGCTGGCGTTATCCTCTCATCCAGGAAGGTTTGGATCAACTGGATGCAACGAATCCAACAGAAACAATTGATCTGAAAGCAGTTGGGAATGTACTGGGAAAGGTAGTTCAACTTCCTCAACCGGATGCTACCGGTAAAATAGGAGGTACACTTTATACGACTTTCATTGACCTGACGGAAATGAAGCTCGTTCTGGTATACCAACTAGACAATTCAAAGGTGCACAAGCTGGATATTCTAGCGGAGTTGCACGCAGGCAAGAAGAGAAAAATTAAGTTGGGATAAAAATATACGTATGAATTATCAACTCTTCTCCCATCTTCTCATACTTACCCTTCTTGTTGGTTGCGGTACAAAAGAAAAAGGAAATCAAGCAGCACAAAACGAAAACGACCTGGTACGTGATTCGTTAACAACAGAAATAATCGATGTAAGTAAAAACGGTATTTTTAACGGATTTGCAGTATCAATTGTAAATGAAACAGGAATACTGTACGAAAAAGGATTCGGATTTTCAGATATCCAAAACCGCCAACCATACACAGACTCTACAATTCAAAACATCGGTTCAATCTCAAAAACGTTTGTAGGTATTGCTTTGCTGAAAGCGCAAGAATTGGGAAAACTGAAATTGGATGATCCGATCAATAACTATTTACCGTTTAAGGTAGTGAATCCGAATTTTCCGAATACGGAAATAACCATCCGGCAACTGGCAACCCATACATCAAGCATTGCCGACAATGTCTATTACTTGACAAAAAATTATTTTCTAAAAGAACATCAACAATTGGATGGTGTGAACCTGACCTTTGATGAAACACAGGTTTTTAACCCGATTGACTCTGTTGTATCATTGGAAGTATTTTTAAAAAATCTATTGGTTGAAAAAGGAAAATGGAATACACGGGAGATCTATACCAATCACAAACCCGGTAGCATGTATGAATATTCCAATACCGGGACAACGTTAGCTGCATTTGTCATCGAAAAAGCAACAGGAGAATCCTTTGATGCTTTTACAACAACACACATTCTAAAACCGCTACAGATGAATGCTTCCGGTTGGAATTTTAATGCGGTTAACTTTTCAAACTATTCTAAGTTATATGAAAACCCAAAAACGGTTTTGCCTTTTTACGGGATGACTTCCTACCCGGACGGGAATTTTATTACATCAATACACGATTTAAGTTTATATTTGACAGAACTCATACGGGGATACAACGGAAACGGAAGCATCCTAAGCAAAGAAAGCTTTACCGAATTTTATCGTCCGCAGTT
>DHNG01000014.1:71890-87185 GCA_002409405.1 Flavobacteriales bacterium UBA5422
CTTTATCGTCCGCAGTTGAGCGCTGAAAATTTTGCCGATAGGGATCATCAGAATCCCTATAACGAAAGCTATAACGTCGGTATTTTTATAGGGTTTGGTTATTCCGGGTACATCGGACATACAGGTGGCGACCCCGGAGTTGCATCCATGCTATTTTTTGATCCGAAAAGTAATATTGGTCGTATTTTGATACTAAACACGTCCTTTTCTGATCAGGTAGGAAACAATACATTCTATGGAATATGGGATAAACTGGAAAAGTATCAGGCTAAATTGCATTTCCCATAAATCATATCAACACAACTGAATTCTTCGGAGACAATCATTCAAAAAATACGGTAAGATTCTTGCGAAACAATACCATTACTTCAGTAATTGATCCAGGTTGTTTTTGTACATTTTTCCAATCGGAATAACCTGTTCATGTATAAAAATCCGGTTTCCTTCAATTCGTTTAATCTGTTCCGGAAAAACAGCAAACGACTTATGCACCTGTATTGGTCCTGCCTGGGCCAGTAACTCCAGCAAGGTGGAAAATTTCTCACGGATAACAATCGTTTCAGTGCTGGTAACAACTTTTGTATAATTTCCGGTAGCTTCGATGTAGCGCAACTCATCTGTCTGTAATTGGATGTATTGCTTATTGCTCTGAATAAACATCCGATTTGCCATTTTTCGGGATTCAGGCAGTATAGTATGCGGAACAGCAGAAACGTGTAAGGCTTTGTGAATGGCCGTCAAGAAGCGTTCAAAGCTAAATGGTTTCAGTAAATAGTCGGCTACGTTGTATTCATAACTTTCAAATGCAAATTCTTTGTGCGCAGTCGTTACAATTACTTTTGGTGAATTTCTCAAGGTTTTCAGAAATTCAAATCCCTTTAAAACAGGCATATTCAAATCCAGGAATAGCAAATCTACGTCCTGTTTATTTAGAAATTCGAACGCTTCTATAGCATCATAACAGCTTTTCATCAACTGCATATCCGGAAGCAAATCACAGTATCCTTTGATAATGTCATGTGCAATATATTCATCATCAATAATCAGGTATTTAATCATAACGGTCTAAAGTTAATTGAACCTGATATACATTTTCAGTAGCTGAAACCCGTAAATCATGTCGATGCGGATACATTAATTCCAATCTTCTTTTCAGGTTTTTCAGTCCGATACCTGTTTCAGAATGCTGTTGTTTTTCATAGTTATTTTCAATCGAAAAACAGATCTGCTTTCCGGAGGCTGTAAGATCAATTTTTATATAGGCATTTTCCCGCAAATTTTCGACTCCATGCTTAAATGCATTTTCCAAAAGTATGATAAATAATAGCGGAACAACCTGTTGATTTGCATCCACAGCACTCCTGAGATCAACCTGTATGTTTTTATGATACCGCATTTTATGAAGTTCTATATAACGGGTTAAAAAGTCGATCTCTTCCTGAAGATGAACCATCTCTCTTCCTCCATCATAAATACTGTACCGCATCAGATCCGATAGCTTCAAAATCAACGCTTGTGCCTTCGCCGGATCTTTCGCAACCAAACCATATAAATTGTTGAGCATGTTAAAAAAGAAGTGCGGATTTACCTGGCTTTGCAGCAGCATTAACTCCGCTTTCAGTGTTTCATTTTTCAATTTAGCCATGCGGACAAACTGTCTGCCCAGCCAAAAAAAGGCCAGTAAAAGTAGCAGCGCATAGTAACAAATGATCAGTGTCACCACATTTGAATGGTAATTTTCGAGAAAAGTAACAGATGTCTCCCTCGTAAAAATAATTTCGTAAGTGAGTACCAGGACCGGCACGAGAACCGTTGCCAGAAGTATGATCACACTATATTTCCTGTTTCGACCGGGAAATGCCATAGTGCAATATTACAATTATATGTATGGTTCTCCAAAAGACTTGATGAACACCTCACAAAGAAGTTTGAAACATCTATAAAAGTTGATGAACGTACCTTGCGGATATTCGGATACAGTTTATCCGCTCCCGGCAATCATTCATCACAATTATTTTTTCAATAACAATTTGACAAATATGTTTGGAAGCATTAAAAAAAGAAACGAACATGAAAAAGCGAATTGTAAGGTACATCAAACACGTTGTTGTAACATTTGTACTACTCGGAACGTTTGGAATCGGATTCGGGCTATACCACGGAGCAAGTTTGAATTATTCTGAAAACCCCATAATGATGAATTGGGACAAAGACGGACCCTACGTCTTTTTTAACAATGACCGTACTTTGACGGTCAATTACATTCGTGGAAATCAAGAAGATGGTTTTTACCTGGAACGAGAAGCGTACAACACGACTGCCACAATCCCCGTACGTTGTCATTTTCCGCTGGATCATACAAATTTTGAATTGAACATCAATACAGCTATTGATATTCCAAAAAGTACATACAATGACAATCAAAAAATCATCGCCATTTCTGATATTGAAAGTAATTTTAAAACATTTCGGGATTTTCTGGTTCACAATAAAGTAATTGACAAACAACTGAACTGGATATTTGGAAATGGGCATTTGGTGTTACTTGGCGATTTTGTGGACCGAGGATTCTCAACAACACAAGTGCTCTGGTTTATTTATAAACTGGAGCAGGATGCAAAGCGAAAAGGAGGAACCGTTCATTTCATTTTGGGAAATCACGAAGTAAAGAATCTACAGGGAAATTTTGAATCTACCTCTCCTAAATACGTTCATGTTTCAGCAATTTTAGGGAAACAACAAACCGAACTTTACAGTCAGCATTCATTTCTTGGACAATGGATAACCAGTAAAAATACAATTGAATTGATCAACGGGATATTATTTACTCACGGAGGCATTCACCCGGAAATAGCACAATATGACCTAACGCTGGATGAAGTGAACCAGATCGTCCGCGCCAATTATTACATGCCTTACTACCCGAAAAAGGAACGCACTATTGAGCAATTGCTGATTTCTTCACACAGAGGTATTGCCTGGTACAGGGGGTATTTCAGAGAAGACCTGACACAAGAGGAAGTCGCACGTGGTTTGAAAATGTTCGGAGCAAAAATGATTGTCGTAGGGCATACATTGCAATCCCGCATAAAGAAATATTACAATGGAAAAGTAATCGGTATCGACGTAAAACATCCGAAAGATTACTCGAAAAGTTTTCCAAATTATTTGTCAGAAGGGTTACTGATTGAAAATGAGAAACACTACCGGCTATTCCATGACGGAGAAAAAAAAGAAATCTGAAACATACCGGAATTATTGGAATCAATAACAGAATCATTCCAGGCAGTCGGTTCCTCGAATTGTCTGACCATAATTTATACTTCGATCCTGCAAACATTAAACAAAAACATCGATCAGTATATCCGAAAAATTGAATAGTTTTAACCTGAAAATCGTTCACGTCACTTCCATCGAATAAAAAAAGTAAAATGAAGTTAAAATTACTGGCTACAATCGCATTAATCCTCTTCTTCGGTCTGTTTTCTTTTTCCCAAAATAATGTAAAAGACTTATTGGAGAAAGCACATCTGGCCCGTCAGGAAATGAATGTGGAAGAAGCTATTGAGCTATATACAAAAGTGATCGAATCAGATCCGACAAACATAGATGCTTATTATTACAGAGGGTGGATTCAATCCGTGTTTAATGCAACAACCAGCATTGAGGACTTTTTAAAAGTACTCGAATTAGATTCCTTGCATGAAGGAGCACTGCATAGTGCGGCATACTATTATTCGTTCACCGGCAATGATGAAAAAGCGGATTACTACTTAGAAAAAGCACTCAATGTAAATCCGCAAAGCACAAGCAATCTTTTTCTACAAATGGAACGTGAAATCCGAAAGGAAAATTACGAAAAGGCTTTGATGATTTGCAATCAACTATTACCTCAACAGGATGAGTCATCCATTTGGTCAACCTTATTAGAACGTGGACGCATTTATTTTCTTACGGGAAAAAATCAAGAGGCAATTTCAGATTTTGAAACGTGCTTCAATGACCATGCTTATGGCATGTACAGTTCACAAAACTTTGAAATGTGCGGAGATGCCTATGAAAAAATTGGAGAATTGGAACAGGCGTGTGAAAAATGGGGTTGGGCAATCAACCATTTTGATGTAGACGTACCTTCGGAAACGGCCATTCAAAAAGTGGAGAGCAAATGCAAGAAGTAACCGCTTATACGATTACCTTAGCCTGTGTGAAACCGATTTTGCTTTGTGTATAATTAATTGAATGCTTTTAAGAACAACCGCCATGTACAATTTCAAAAATGATTATTCCGAAGGGGCGCATCCCAACATTCTCAATAAATTGGTAGAAACCAACCTGCTTCAGCAATCCGGTTACGGAGAAGACGCCTACTCCATTGCTGCCAAAGAACGGTTAAAACAACAGTTGAACAATCCCGAAGCTGCCATTTACTTCGTTTCAGGTGGCACGCAAACCAATTTACTGGTCATTTCGACCTTATTGAACCTACACGAAGCAGTCATCAGTGCAGAGACAGGGCATATTTTTGTACATGAAACGGGTGCCATCGAAGCGGTTGGTCACCGGGTAATCACCGTTACTACCACTGACGGAAAATTATCTCCGCCAGCGATTCAAACAGTATTAACCGATTATTCATTGCGTCCGCACGTAGTAAAACCGAAGCTGGTATACATCTCTAATTCAACCGAAATCGGTACCATTTACAGTAAAAAGGAATTACAAGAACTATCTGCTTGTTGCAAAGCAAACCAATTGATCCTGTTTATGGATGGAGCCCGCTTAGGGCACGCATTAACGGCAGAAAACAATGACCTGACACTGGCAGATCTGTCTAAATGGACAGACGTATTTTACATCGGCGGAACAAAAAACGGAGCATTGCTGGGCGAGGCCATTGTATTTAACTCTCCCGATTTAGCTCCTGAATTTGATTATGTATTGAAGCAAAAAGGAGCGTTGTTGGCAAAAGGCAGGGTATTGGGAATTCAGTTTCTCGAATTGTTCAAAGACAATTTGTACTTCGACCTTGCAAAACACGCCAACAGGATGGCCGGGAAGATTGCAACAGCAATTCAAGAAAACGGTTATTCATTTTTAACTCCTCCTGTAACCAACCAGCTCTTCCCTATTTTGCCTCAATCGCTCATCGAACAACTCAGCGAAAAGTATGTATTTTACGAATGGAAAGTAATGGATGACCAACATTCAGTAGTCCGGCTGATTACCTCCTGGGCTACGGATGAACACATGGTCGATGAATTGATCCATGATTTAAACGCATGGCATCAGTAGATCGGGAAAAGTCGTTGTGAAATTCAGTAAAAAGAGTGTATTCGTCAGACGGTAAATCTATTGACTTTCTGCACCTTCTCTTTTTTATTTCAAAAAATCGTTTATTTTTGGATAGAAAACGATGATACAACCGATCACCTGTAAAAAGTGTACAACAACCCTGAATTTGTATTAACAAATTAGTATTCTTTCAACGGACATTTGCAACATCATCTTAAAAACAGGAAAAAATGAAAAAAGTAATTGTAATTACAGGTGCAAGTTCAGGAATGGGAAAAGAAGCCGCAAAACTACTCATCAATCAGGGACACTCCGTTTATGCATTGGCAAGACGCATGGAAGAAATGCAAGACCTCCAACAACTTGGCGGGCACCCCATGCAACTGGATATCACACATGAAGATAACGTCCGGCAAGTCGTGGAGACCATTGTTCAGCGGGAAGGAAAAATCGACGTATTGATTAACAATGCAGGTTATGGTTCCTACGGTGCTGTTGAAGATGTTTCCATTGAGGAAGCGAAACGCCAGTTTGAAGTGAACCTGTTTGGGTTGGCCCGGATTACACAAGCCGTGCTGCCAATTATGCGGAAAAACAAATCGGGACGGATTGTCAACATCTCTTCCATCGGGGGGAAAATCTATACCCCATTCGGTGCCTGGTATCATGCCACCAAACACGCATTGGAAGGTTGGTCTGACTGCTTACGGATTGAAACAAAACCATTTGGAATTGATGTCGTTATTGTAGAACCGGGTGGTGTATTGACTCCCTGGGGAACGATCGCTGCTGAAAACCTGAAAAAAACAGCCGAAAATAGTGCTTATAAGACACGCGTCAACAAAACAGCTGACTACTTGGCAAAAATGTATACAGAAGGTAAAAATCTGTCCGATCCGGCATCTGTTGCCGCCAAGATCGTCAAAGCAAGTATTGTTCGAAAGCCCCGGACACGTTACGCAACCGGATATATGGCAAAACCGGTTTTATTTATCCGGAGATGGGTCAGCGACAGAATGTTTGACCGAATTATTTCACTTCTTGGATAAAAGTGCTATGAAACCAGTTATCCGCATTCAAAGCATCAGTGATATCGGGAAGTTTGATCCCGCTATCCGGATTATGCACCCACTTGTCGCAATTGTTGATTTCAGTAAAATTGATGAAGCATTGGAAGAAGGTACCCGTATCAGTTGCGACTTTTACACCATCATGTTTAAAAATTATTGTGTCAACACCTTGCGTTACGGTCGACAAACCTACGATTTCCAGGAAGGAAGCCTGATCTGTATCGCTCCCAATCAAGTGGTGACGATGGACAGTGAAATTGAAAAGAAAGAAGACATGATCGGTTGGGGGCTGTTTTTTCATCCGGATTTACTGCGCGGAACTTCATTGGCGAATAAAATGAATGCCTATACGTTCTTTGCCTATGAAACTTCTGAAGCGTTGCATTTATCAGACAAGGAAAAACAAACACTGTATGACTGCGTTCAAAAGATCCAGCAGGAATTGCACGAAAACATCGACGATTATAGTCAGTCGCTGATCGTTTCCAACATTGAACTGCTGCTGAATTATTGTACCCGGTACTACGGACGGCAATTTATTACCCGCAAAAACAGTAATTCGGGAACAGTAGCACAGATTGAACAACTGTTAAGACAGTATTTCCAGGCTGACAAAGCACAGCACGAAGGATTGCCAACGGTAAAACACCTGGCAGATCAGGTTCATTTATCCCCTAATTACTTAAGTGATTTATTGAAAAAAGAAACAGGGATGAATGCACAGGATCACATTCACTATCATGTCATTGAAGCAGCCAAAAATTTGTTATTGAATTCAGATAAAACCGTTGGTGAACTCTCTTTTTCATTGGGTTTTGAATACCCGCAATATTTTTCCCGGTTGTTTAAATCCAAAACAGGAATGACACCGCTCGAATACCGGAATTTGAATTAAGGGATCAATAGAAGTTCTTCAACAAAAAGATCTTCAACAAATATGAAACAGAGAATAGACAATTATTCAACCTCTTTTGTATTTTTGAAAGAAAAGATTAGGAATACAGATGTAAATGCATGGAATTTATGTTTTCCATGGCTGTAGTACAAATTTAAAAATCATGAAAAACAGTTTTTTAGTACTGCTTGTCACCTTTTGCTCGTATCACATGTATGCGCAGGATCACCGTTTCCAGAACCGCATTCATACGCAGTTTGAACTGCATGTTGACTCTATAGATCGTACCATTGCGGTGCACAAACAATCCACAGATACTTTTCATGTGCTTCACCACACGATTAAAAATACTTCAGCAGACACCCTTACGTATGTAACCAATTCCTGTTTTTATTACAATCATTTTACGATGGAAATCAATGGAGTACAGTTTGAAGTCAATGAGAATGGGGGCTGTCTGTTTAATGAGCAGCAGCCACATATAGTAGCTCCCGGAGAATCAGTTCGTATATCCGAATGGATTACCTCCGCAGAATTGAATAAACTGAATAGCGGGGAATGGGACGGAAAAGTGATCATTCCCTTAGTACAGGATAATGAACGGACCTACCGAGTGGACGGAAGGTATTTAACCCGACAGGAAGGTAAAAATGATGCTGTCGGGCGGGAAGAATACCTCATCTTCACCGGGCGGATAAAAGTAGTTGAAATCGATCATACGTATCCCAAAGGAAAAAAGAAAGGCAAATACAAACCCAACAAGAAGGCATGAATATCCAACAGACAAAACAACTGACAGCCCGGCAATTTCAAGAGATTCATCAACTGTGGAATAAAGAATACCCGGTAACATTGAAAGACCGGTTCGGATTGTTGCTGGACGGAGTGGAAAACTACACACATTACCTCATCGAAGATGAGCACAATCACATCATCGCGTGGGCAGTTGACTTTGAAAAAGACAAGGAAATCCGGTTTTCGATCATTGTTGATTCAAAACAACAGGGAAAAGGGTTGGGACAACTGCTGATCAAACATCTGAAAGCAGCATTAAATGAATTTTACGGCTGGGTAATTGACCACAATAACGACTTGAAAGCAAACGGTGAGTATTATCAATCACCACTTTCATTTTACGAGAAACAAGGATTTGAAGTGCTCCACGATGTCCGTGTTGATACAGAGATGTTGAAAGCTGTGAAAATTAAATGGGTAAAACACCCGGTTTCAAATCAGTAATACATCGATTCGTGAGTACCACACCTTATAATTTACTTCCGCAACGTATAAAAATACTGTATCGGGTCATTTACAGTGAACTCGTTACAGATGACCTGATCATTTTCAAGAACATGTCCGGTCAATGGGGCGTGCTGAAAAAAGAACAAAAATGGGGATTCAATACCTGGTATAGCTGTATTGTCAAACCGCGTTACCATTCAGTCGGGTACAACAAACAACTCGAGATGATAGAAGCTGTAGAAATAGTGAACAATGAATGGGACAGTAGCACCACTATTTTTTATTACTTCAACACTTCCGGCAAACTCCTTCGCCAGTTGGAAAAAGGAACTTCTGCCAACATCGATCAGCATGGAAATATCATTCGAAAGAAAAATGGTCTGTACGGTCTGTTTGATACGAATTTTAATGTATTGATTGAACCTCAGTATGAGCGACTCAGAGGTATTGATGACACCTATTTTATAGCTTACAAAAACCAACGATACGGCATTATTGCCGTCACGAACAAGCTGCTGTTGGAATTTGCATACACTGAGATTTTTGACAAAACCATCAATAACCGGGTGATCGTCGTAAAAAACTCGGCTTATTTTTCATTTGACCTGATCAATCAAACACTGGAATCCTTACCCTTTGATCACGTTTTAAGACCTACAAGCAATACATATGGCGCTCCGACTCGTAACAGTTTATCGCTCTTTAAAGCAATTTCCGATTGTACAAGTGAAGAAGAAACGGAAGAGGAAGACATGGCAAAATACAGTGGAAAATGGGGAATCATAGCAGCAGATGGAAGTATAAAAATTCCCCTGGAATATGACTACATTGATTTTTTGCGCAATCCCCGATTCTTTAAAGTATGTAAAGGGAACCTGGTTATCAATGACTGGGAAGATGTGGAAAGTGATTACCGGTTAAACGTCAGTGGTGATGCAAAATGGGGAATCGTTGATGCGGAGAATAACATCATCGTACCGCTTGAATACGATTGGATCGATGAAGTTGAATCTACGATTTGGGTGGTTTACAAAGGTGGTCAGGTGTACTACAATGACGATTATCAGGAAGACTATTGGACCATTAAAGGAGGTAAATTGGGTGTTTACAACGGACAACAACTGATTACACCTGTTGAATATGCTTCCATTGACAAAAATTGGTTCCGGGTAAAAGATTATATTTTTGTCCGAAAGGAAGATCAACCCGAAGAATATGATGTGTACACCTTCGACGGGCAAAAATTGGAAACAAACAAACCCAATCCACGTAATCATATGTATTATGGTGGATAATAATGCTACATATACATGCACTAATTTCAATCCATTTAGAATTCGAATGAACTATCTGTCCATCATTATTGCCCTATACCTGTGTTTTTGCAATCAGAAAGCAATCGCTGCAACTAATTGCATCAATGAATGCCATCCGACAAGTGGATATTTCATTGAAAACAATACAGATGATACGCTGAAAAAACGCATCAATGAAGCAATGCTCGTTGAAGACATTCTGTTTAACGGGAAACTCAAACGCTTTTTTACCCTGAGTGATTTTGAACGGGTCTTCGGGAAAGCCGACAGTACTAAATTGATGTTGGAAGAAGAACCTTGTTCTTACATTTTTGATAATCCGGACGGAAGTAAAGACGAAACCGATCGGTATTTCTACAAAGACGGTTCCCGGTTTGAGAACAGCGGAAACAAGATGGCCGTAGATGAATTCCGGTTTGTGAAAAAAAATTTCATTACTTACAAAGGAACTGTCATTAATGCTGCATCAACCATTGAAGACATTGAGCAACTCTTTCCCAACGCAGTAAAAAACATCGGAACATTTGATATTTACGGAGAAGGGAAACTGCAGGTCATTCAATTACGGGAAGACGAAGAAGGCATTTCTGACGGACACATCAACCTGTTTTTTAAGAACAATAAGGTATATTATATCCATTGGTGGTTTCCGTGTTGATTCCGGTTATTAAAATGAGAACAAAGCATCACATACTGGAAACAAATCGATTGCTGTTGAGAGAGCTAACTCCGAACGATGCGGAAAGTTTTTACCTGTTAAACAACAATCCCAATGTAATAAAATACACCGGGAATAAAGCATTTGAATCAATAGCAGAAGCACGGTCGTTTCTTGAAAATTATCCGGACTATGCTCTAAATGGCTATGGAAGATGGGCCGTCATTCATAAATCCACCGGCAAATTTATTGGTTGGTGCGGACTAAAATACGATGCCGTGAAGAACGAAACAGATATCGGATTCCGTTTTTTTGAGGAAGAATGGAACAACGGATATGCAACCGAAAGTGCGTGTGTCTGTATACGGTATGGATTTGAAAAATTAGCATTGACACAGATTATCGGACGAGCTATGAAAGAAAACAGCAACTCCGTCAAGGTGCTTGAAAAAGTAGGGATGATTTATAAAGAAACCTTTGATTTTGAAGGACAAGAAGGCGTAATTTATGAACTCACAAAACAGGATTTCGAACAAAAAAGTGAAAATTGTAAGTAATAACCTGCTGTAAACATCAACAGATAGAATAAAAATCCATTCAATTCGTCTATTTTTGTAAACCAGGTATATCGTTAGTGGTATATACATCATATAAATCTGTTATGAAGCACATAATCGCATGTTTGCTGATCGGTATTTCCGGTCTTGCACATGCACAAAACATCAGTATACAAACAGCAAAAAAGCAGAGTCTTACCGGACTTGTTAAATCTGTTTCGGAAAAATCAGTGATGCTTCCGGAAGAAGGTGAACCGTATGAACTTCTGCGCAATTACACGGAATACAACAAAGAAGGAAATCAGATAGTGCATAAATCCATCACAAACGTATATGAACAGACATTTTCCCTGACCTCAACAGCCTATACTGAAACACAACAGTTACTCGAAGTTAACATGTATACAGACTCCATATTAATTGAAAAAAGACAGTATGAATACGATGCTGAAAACCGTGTAACAAAAGAATCTATGTATAAAGGGAACGGTTATTTATTTCAAAAATCAGTTTTTTCCTACGACGCTTCCGGAAACCTGTCTGAAATGCAGTTGTGGAGTTCCGATACCTATTTTGTACTGAAACAAGTGTATGAATATGATAAAAGCGGAAACCGACTGAGTTTAAAAAATTATACCAATGAGCAGTTACTCTCCTACGAATACATCTATGAGTACGACAGCAAGAACAACAAAACAAAAATGGTGTATCAAAAATTAAAGTCACCTGTGATTCAGACAACGAACTATACATACAACGGGAAAAACGAATTGATCAAATTTGAACGCTACGATAATGATAAACTAGTACATACTGTAGCATATACATACAATCAGGACGGCCTTCTCACAGAGTCAATCAACCGGGGAGTTTCCTCGCAGTTTAAAACTGTTGCCCGTTTTGATGAAAAGGGTTCACCTGTCGAAACCATTGAATACAAAAATGACGAATTGACCGTCCGGCAAGTGAATTCGTACGAATACGATGCCCAAGGTAACTGGACCAAACGATCCAATTCATACAACGGAGAATCGCCCAGTATAACCGTGCGGGAAATTGTGTATTATTGATCAACGTTCTTAAATTCTCCGCATGCAATCCGTTATTATCAAACCTCGAAATGAACAACTGAAACATTACATTCAGTATTTCCTGTTTTTCCGAAAAACGGACAGTAATTTTTTAACCTATACCACATTTCCCAACAATAACCTATGTCTTGCTATTTATAAAGAGAATCTAATTGACTATTCCAATCAGCAGACGATTAATCAATGTACCATCACAGAAAGGCGAGGAAAATTCACCAGCAAATTGTACGGATTTCACAAAATACCGTTTCATGTAGATATTCATTCACCACTTGATCAGGTTTGCATCATTTTTTATCCCTCGGCTCTGAGAGTATTCACCGGAGAATCGTATGACAATCTAATGCAATCCGATCATGTACAGGATCTATTTCCATCCGCAGATACAAACGCGTTGGAACAGTTATTTGAAGAAAAGGATTTTTCAAAACGGGCAAATCAACTGGAACAGTTGCTTTTACGTCATCTAAACATCGAATTGCCACACAAACTGAAAGAAGCACTTTATACGATTTCAACAAGTAACGATCAGTACCTTACTGTCGAAACACTGGCAAAACAACTAAAGATCAGTACCCCGTCCCTGTTTCGTTTATTCAAACAGCAGTTGGGACAAAATCCTAAATCCTACCTCAAAACGATCCGGTTCAGAACTGTTTTGAATGAAGTACTCAACAAACAAACCACACTGACAGACATTGCACATCTGAATCAATTTTACGATCAGGCACATTTTATCAATGATTTTAAAACGTTTTCCGGTTACTCTCCCAATCAGTTAATCCATAAAATCTCTGTGCAGCAGACAGATTTAACCTGGATTTACAACAAAAAATAAGTGTGAACGATTTTTACAATTTTTAGCCGGTAGGATCCCTTTTCTTTGCATCAAAAAGTATCTAACATGAAATTGTTTCTTCCGATTATTACAATGAGTTTGGTGCTCGTTGCCTGCGCCACATCAAAACAACAACTTACTTCCGCAAGGGAATCATTACCTGTCTTGTCCTATCAGCAAATGCTCGAAGATCATGACACACTGGTTTCATACATCCGGCAAACAAGTCCGATTATCTATTACAACAAAGAAGTAAGGGGAATTGATTTTGAACTACACGCAAAAAAACTACGTAGCCAAATTGACCGAACAACGACAACTGCAACATTTCTTCAGATCGTTGAAAAAACGCTCAATGCAGCACAAGACGGACATACAAGTCGACTGGGGAGCTGGCAGCTGGATATCATGAAAAAATACTGGCTTCCGGCAGGAATTAGCTTTGTGAGGGGAATCGATAGTGCATCAACAGAAAATGCGTATACCTATGCCGCTTATTTGCGAAAAGAAATTTATACAAAACTGGATCTGAATCTGGTTTATACATCCGGAGCGTATTACAATGTATTACCGTTTTCTTATAAAGGAAAAAACTATCCGGCATCTATGGAACTCATCAGCTGCAATGGTATTGCAATCCACGACTATGTCAGCTCACTTACTGAGTTGGTTTCTCCTTTACGCTGGGACCGGACAAATAACAGGGTATATGAAGAGGGGTTTTACTCACATATTGATAACTATAAAAATGATGAAATCAAATTCGTGTTCCGTGATCGGGATCAACAAGAGCATCAGCTGCATATTGCAACAAATGACACCATTACATTTTTACAGGAAAAGACCAGAACGTATGGTTACAATAGTGACACAGATACGATCATTACACATTATTTTGAACCACAAGGAATTTTCTACGCCCGAATACCAATGATGGTAGAAGAATTCGGAGATTCAGTCAAACAACGGTTAGAAGCTGTTAGTCGCGGGAATACAATAAAGGCAGTTGTTGTAGACATTCGTGGAAATGGTGGCGGAAGTGATAATACGTATGGTCAATTTTTAAAGAGCATTGTTCAGGATACATTAACACTGGATATTGTGATCGGAAGAAATTTCAGTCCGTACAATCAGCAGTATTTTAACATTAACCGTGATTCAGTAGAAAACAGGGAAGCCAATACCTTCACAGTGAATGTTCCCACGTTACACGAACCTGAAATGTACTACATACAGCAATCGTATGATTTTGTTGTTCCGGACAGCAATGCACTCCCCTTTCAAGGTAAAATCTACATATTGCAAGACCGGTATATCTATTCCTCAGCAAGCAATTTATCAACCCTGGCAAAAAACAGTGACCAGTTGATCAGCATTGGGCAAACACCTGATTTATTGGGAGGTTTTCAAACAAATCCCGTCGTGATGATGCTACCTCACAGCAAAGTTATTTTCAGAGTCGAGCCTCAAATTGACCTTACCAACATCACAACTGTAAGCGACATTTTTCAAAACAATGTTGAATATCCTGTTCCCTACTCCATCGAAGATGTGTACACCCGTTCCACGACTACAGAAGACATTTATGGAAAAGACTTTCTGTTCAACCGGGATCCGATGTTTAAAAAAGTCATGGAACTCGAACAGTTGAAAAGAGGGAAATGAGGTAATATGTTCGCAATTTTTGATTACCTTCGTCAGTATACACATCATCATTCATCCAGAATATTATGAAAAAATTTCATCCGTTTTTTAGTATTGGAACCATCGGAATGGTTGTCGCTGCTTGTTTGCATATCTTTTTGGCATTGGGACTGTCATTAACAGGTGTCCATATGTCGTTTATGGTTCTTTACACACTGTTTTCAGGATTCCTGATGATGGGGGTTGCACTGACACTAAAAGCACAGAAAGAAGCGAACTAATTTGCTTTACTGTTTGGGTTCCTTCGATTGGAAATAACCTCAATCAGCTCAGAAAGCCAGGAATAATGATTTTAAATCTGTTTACTTGTATACGATACCAGCACCAAATCAACAAATGGATTGGTATCAAGACACCTATGAGCAGTAAAATCCGCTGCCACCAAATTCCTTCAATCGGATAGTTAAAAACGCTTAAATGAGGGAAAAATAATATTCCGCAAATAATACTCACATGCAGGAAGACAAGCAGTAGATACCATATTTCAGAAAATTTTATTTTCACATGCACCATTGTGCGATTCTCTGACACTTGTACAAGTTTTATATGAGCATCTGGTACAATCCGTAATTTTTCAAATGGTTTTGCACTACGGAACAGAACAAATTTGTCGTAATTAAACTCACCTGAAT
>DHNG01000014.1:87326-90262 GCA_002409405.1 Flavobacteriales bacterium UBA5422
AGTAATTAAACTCACCTGAATAGGCTATTTCACTGGAAAAAAAGTTATTTTGTTTAATCACATACGTTCCGACAAGTGTCTTTTTCAACCGATCGTTTAGATCAGCAATAGGCTGGTTCACCTCAAATTGTTTCTTAGTAACGTAAAACATTATCTTGATTTGCTACATAAATTCGTTCAATGCAGAAACTTGATAAAGTTACTATTTTTAATGTCCATAACGAAAAAATTATAAAAAACAGAAAAATTAAGAACCCTTCAAATCAATAGAAAAAGGTAATTATGGTACTACTACATAGGAGTCTATGATTAAATTTACCTGATTCTATCTATTTTTGCAGCAAAACAGCATAAATGGTCATCCACATCCAACCATACAAAACCGAGTACAAAGAGGAACTGCTTTCCGTTTGGGAAAAATCCGTTGTAGCAACACATCATTTCCTGAAAATGGAAGATTTCCTGGAAATCAAGCAGTTTTTAAATGAATTTGACTTTGAAATCATCACCGTTTTCTGCCTGTTGGATCACACAAAAGTTGCCGGTTTTATCGGTCTACAGAACACAAAAATTGAAATGTTATTTTTAGATCCTACCTACAGCGGGCAAGGATGGGGAACGCAGTTAACAGCATTTGCAATTGAACAGTTCGGAGTCAATCGTGTTGATGTAAACGAACAAAATACAGCAGCAAAACACTTTTATGAAAAGCAAGGATTCGAAGTCGTTGAACGAACAGAAAAAGATGACATGGGAAAAGATTATCCTTTGCTGAGAATGCAATTAAAAAACAAGACCAAATGAACATCATCTCCGTTAGAGAATATCCTGAATACGAACAAAAAGCCATCCAATACCTGCAAACCAGTTGGCCGGAAGTGGCCCCTGTCATTTATGCAGATTGTATTTCCAATTGCCTGCATGCCGAACAACCATTACCACAATGGTATCTGTTGGAAAAAGAAGGGGAACTTATTGGATGTGCAGGTTTGATTACCAACGATTTTATCAGCAGAATGGATTTATATCCCTGGCTGTGCGCACTGTTTATTGACGAAAAACACAGAGGAAATAATTACGCGGCACTGCTCATTGAACGCATAAAAAAAGACACCAAAAAATTCGGTTTTACCACATTGAACCTCTCCACCGATCACATCGGTTATTATGAAAAATTTGGTTTTGAATACATCGGGCAAGGCTACCATCCATGGGAAGAAGAGTCCCGGATTTATCAGATGAGTGTATAAACAATTGATTATGGTCACAAATTGAAAATTCGTTTTTTTTCATAACTTTAAATTCAAATTCAACAAGTTATTGTATGAGAAGTGATAACACACGTGTTTACAAAATGTCATTTGCAGGTGTCTATCCTCATTACATTCAAAAAGCGGAGAAAAAGGGACGGACAAAAGAAGAAGTAGATGAAATCATTTTCTGGCTGACGGGTTATGATCAACAAACATTCCAACACCACCTGGATGTCAAAACCGATTTTGAACACTTTTTTGCACAAGCGCCTCAAATCAACCCGAATGTATCCAAAATTACAGGTGTTATCTGTGGTTATCGGGTAGAAGAAATTGAAGACAAACTGATGCAACAGATTCGCTACCTGGACAAACTGATTGATGAGTTGGCGAAAGGAAAAGCAATGGAGAAAATTCTGAGAACGTAAATGAACCAATCAACACTAGAGGTAACAATCCGGCAGGAAACAAAAGACGACCAACCGGAAGTATATGCCATCAACACACAGGCATTCGGACAAGAAGGTGAAGCCATGCTGGTTGACCGGTTGCGAAAAACCCCTTCATTTGTCCCGGAACTTTCCCTGGTTGCCACCAGTGGTAATCGACTGGTCGGGCACATTCTCTTTTCAATAATCAGTATCAGTGACGGCAACGGGAATAAAGTGGAAAGCTTAGCCCTTGCTCCGATGGCTGTGAAGCCGGAATTTCAGCAACAAGGTATCGGCGGGCAACTGGTTCAACATGGACTCAACAAAGCACGTGAGTTGAAGTACACATCTGTCATTGTATTAGGGCATGAGCATTACTATCCGAAATTCGGGTTTCTTCCGGCAGAAAAGTGGAACATCCAATCCCCTTATGATGTTCCTTCTTCTTTTTTCATGGCAGTGGAGTTGATTCCTGACGGATTGAAAGATGTGAATGGAATGGTGCAGTATCCAAAGGAATTTGAAGGAGTGTGACCCGGGAAAATTCATTAAATATCCCATCTGAAACCAGCAACTTACCAGCTTGAGTCAACCTGATTGAGTGGAAAATCGTAGTTTAGGAATACAAGAACCACCTGTCAAATAGCAAAACGATAATCACCTCAGTTCAATAATTTTACCCTATTTTTACACAATCTGAAATCACATTCACCTTGTCTGACAGACAAATAAAACCTACTCCGAATAGTTGTACGTAAACAAATATATTTTAATAAAATGAAAACGAGCATCCTTATTACATTTCTTGTATTTAGTTCTATCTCAATCGTGGCGCAAGAAAAAAAGCAACTGACTAACACAGAAACGGACGCACTTATCAATCAATTGGCAGCAAACCTGCAACAAACGTATTTTGACACTGAAAAAGCAAAAGAATTAAGTACTGTCTTGAAACAGAAACTAAAGAAAAAAGAATTGTACAACATACCTTGCGATTCATTGACAAAAAAGCTGACACTACTTTTACGCGAAAAAACCAACGATATTCATTTTTATGTAGGGCAACATGTTCCGGAGAAAGAACAACCAAAGCAGTATTTTAATGGTGGATTCACAGAAGTGAAAATCATGGGGCACAACATCGGGTATATCAAATGGGATCGGTGCATTGCAGATGATGAAGCCTTCAAAAAAATCAAAAGTGCGTTGGTATTTTTGGAAGGAGTAGATTATTTAATCATCGATATTTCAA
>DHNG01000014.1:90392-91607 GCA_002409405.1 Flavobacteriales bacterium UBA5422
TTAATCATCGATATTTCAACCAATCCGGGAGGTGACGGACGAAGCGGTGGTTTTATTAATCAGCATTTGTACGAAGATCCTGCTTATCAGAATTTATTACTCAAAAAATGTGTCGGGGAAACATCCTGGTACCAGAGTGAAGTTCCTTACAATTACTCAGATGCTCCTAAATTTTATTCAACACCGCTTTACATTATTACGTCCCGAAACACGGGCTCTGCCGCCGAATATTTTGCATTTATCGGGCAGGAAACGAAAAGAGCAACCATTCTCGGAGCAACAACCGCAGGTGCCGGAAATCCGGTGACAATGGTTACAATAGGCAACTTTTTTGTATATATTCCGATTTGTGAAATTAAAACACAGGAAGGGAAATCAATCGAAGCAAAAGGTGTTGTCCCTGATGTGCAACTTTCTTCCGATAACTGGCTGAACGAAACCATTGAATACATTATCAGTCAGAAAAAATAAGCCATCAGAGAAAAACAACCTGTCATTCTGTCAGAAAAATGAAAGTGGAATGATTTATGACTGTACCGTTGAAAATTAACGAGAGTTTTTCACCACAGAAGCACGAAAATATCTTATTTTTGGCTTCCATTAAAATTAAGGTACAATGTTATCAAGCTTATTAAAAAAGATTATCGGAGATAAATCTGTTAAAGACCGTAAAGAATATCAACCATACATAGACAAAGCGCGTTCTTTTCAGGAACAGTTCAAGTCAATTTCGGATGATGAATTAAGAGCTAAAACAGTCGGGTTTCAAAACTTGGTGAAACGCGAAATTCAACCGTTGGAAGATGAAGTGGCTGAATTGAAGGCAAAGGTGGAAAACAAAGACCTGTCAATTACAGACAAAGAAGCATTGTACGACAAAATCGATTCAATGACCAAAGTCATTGATGAAAAAATTGAAGAAGCATTAACATCAATTTTACCGGAAGCATTTGCAGTTGTTGTTGAAACAGCAAGAAGATGGGCTGAAAACGGGAAACTGGTTGTAACAACACAGGATTTCGACCGTGAATTAGCAACAAAAAAAGACGGTATTACAATTGACGGAGATACCACTACATGGCACAACAAATGGACCGCTGCCGGAGCAGAAATTACCTGGAACATGGTACACTACGATGTGCAGTTGATGGGTGGATCCGTACTTCATACAGGTAAAATTTCAGAAATGCAGACAGGGGAAGGTAAAACATTGGT
>DHNG01000014.1:91831-91976 GCA_002409405.1 Flavobacteriales bacterium UBA5422
AAACGTGACTCTGAATGGATGGGCCCGTTGTATCAATTCCACGGATTAGTGGTAGATTGTATTGATAAGCACCGCCCGAATTCATCAGAAAGAAGAAAAGCATACAAAGCAGATATTACATTCGGTACCAATAATGAATTTGGTT
>DHNG01000014.1:92183-92917 GCA_002409405.1 Flavobacteriales bacterium UBA5422
GAGGTCGATTCTGTATTGATTGACGATGCACGAACACCGTTGATCATTTCCGGACCAACTCCAAAAGGAGACGAACACGAATTCCATCAATTGAAGCCACGTGTTGAAAACATTGTCGCAGCACAACGCCAATACGTTACGCAATGTCTGACGGATGCAAAAAAAATGCTGACGGTGATTCAGGATGGTTTCGAAGATAAAAAGAACGGAAAAGAAATGCTGGAACAAGGAGGAGTCGCATTACTTCGTGCTCACAGAGGATTGCCAAAGAACAAGGCCTTGATCAAGTACCTTTCTGAGCCGGGAATCAAAGCACACCTTCAGAAAACAGAAAATTTCTACATGCAGGAACAAGGAAAACGCATGAAAGAAATTGACAAAGAACTGTTTTTCGTAATCGACGAAAAATTAAATACAATCGAATTAACAGACAAAGGAATTGACCTGATTTCAGGAAAAGACGACCGTGATTTCTTCGTCATGCCGGATATCGGTTTACAAATTGCCGCGTTGACAAAAGAAAACCTTCCTGCAGAGCAATTCCAGGAAAAAAAGGCTGATGTCATCCGCGATTACAGTATTAAATCTGAGCGCATCCACTCCGTAAGCCAGTTATTAAAAGCGTATACCCTGTTTGAAAAAGAGGTAGAATACGTGATCATGGATGGAAAAATCAAGATTGTTGACGAATCAACAGGACGGATCATGGAAGGTCGCCGTTATTCTGACGGATT
>DHNG01000014.1:93137-93415 GCA_002409405.1 Flavobacteriales bacterium UBA5422
GGTATGACCGGTACGGCGGAAACAGAAGCAAAAGAATTCTGGGACATCTACAAACTGGACGTTGTTGTTATTCCTACGAACAAGCCGATTTTAAGAAAAGATCAAAATGACCTGGTGTTCAAAACTGCACGTGAGAAATTTGCCGCAGTTATTTCAGAAACGGAAAAATTAGTTGCACAAGGACGTCCGGTATTGGTAGGGACAACAACGGTTGAAATCTCTGAATTACTCAGCCGTATGCTCCAAATGAAAGGCATCAAACACAACGTACTGAACGC
>DHNG01000043.1:0-1640 GCA_002409405.1 Flavobacteriales bacterium UBA5422
CAATCTAATTGATACTCAGCAAAACTACTATTTTTTTTATTCTGACAAACTCTTTTTGTAATTAAACGTTGGCCTCCCCCTAAAAAAACAGGAAAGGGTACAAACACATTCATAACATTACCTACCAAATTACCTATTTAATAAAATTCCAATCCCTTCTTTAGCAACTTTAATAATCTCTATATTTTCATCTTTTTCATACTGTCTAAAAAATTCAATGTATTTAGAATTCCCACTCGCAGTTAGAATTCTAAGGAAAAGTATAAATGATGGAGCATCCTTTATTCTATCAATATATGAAAGTAATCTATCATAAGGCTCATCCGGACAAGGAAACCATGACCAGTTATATAATATTTGAAACATTTCATATTGAATATCTGCATCATCCTCAATAATTATTGCATCAATAATTGACATTACCACTGTATATGTGAAGTCTTTTTCCGGATTAATCCAATTATATTTTTCTTCAATTAAATCTTTTAAGTCTTCTAATATTTGTAATTTTTCCTTAGAAGTTTTTCCTCTCAATACGATATTTTTTTCATTTATTCCCATGTCTATCTATATACATTAATATTTGGTATATGAGTGTCATTTGCTGCTGCTGCATTATAATTAGGATTGGGTCTCCCATCTCTAAAAGTAGCTTTTAAAGTGCTTTCGTGATGCCAAACACCGTGAATATCTAAATATTCTAGTCCAGTCCCCTGCCTATTTACTCTTCTTAATTTTTGTCTTGAAACTCTGTAGACGTTACCACTTGCGGAATTTGTGCCAACAGGGGCATTGGCATCCGGTCCATGAGAACGGACAGTATATTTATAACCGCCTCGGTTAAAAGAAACTTTATCACCGACGGGTATTCTTGAAGGAAATGCACCCATAGCAGCAGTAATTATGACGAAAGGATTACTCCACTGTTCTTTCAAGTATCCTTTAGCTGCACTAGCGTAATTCTCATTAGCATAATCAATTTGCCATTGAGATAAATGTAAGCTACTTCCAAAAGCTAAATTAGCTGCTCCCTCGTATGCATTAATATTTTCGATAAAATGATCTAGCTTATCTCTACCAATAATGTAATCATATCTATATGCTTCTTCAAAGGTTGTGGGATCAGTAACTCTGAGACTTGTTGTATAATGATCAAGTTTACCATTAATATAATTCGGCACAACTGTATAGCTGCCTACTTTAAACCGTTCACCAACACGAGCCTGAGCAATAGGAATAGCACCACGGGCATCTGCTGCTTCATAAAGTTCTACACCACCTTTATATGCTCCTGCTTTAATAGTAAATGTTTTATTTTTGAATGCATAGGCCGTTCCATCTCCATTTGTCGCTTCAAAATAAAAGCTCCCTTTTTCGCCTTTTATCTCCCCAACATCATATCCTGCATCGCTGGTCCCTCTTCTTGCCTGACGAGCCTCACGCTTCGTTTCATAAAGACCATCTACATCAGTATAAACAATTGGATTATCAAAGAAAGCTCTATAAGGTGTCCAATCTGGAGCCATTGCCATCAACGGGTCCAGACTCAACCAACGGCCCAAACGTGGATCGTACTGTCTGAACTCAGTTGTATAGCTGTTACCATTGTTTTTGATTGCATTATCCAGCTCCATGCCGTT
>DHNG01000043.1:1845-2102 GCA_002409405.1 Flavobacteriales bacterium UBA5422
AGGGATAATAATCCGCTGTGCGGCTCACTACTACTTCGTACCCGTGGTCTACTACTTTTGTCAAAAAGATGTTATCCATGCGGATGGTTTGGTTTGCAGGACACGCAAAACCGTATCACAACGTTTGTCCGTTTTCGGTAAAATCGTAGGTATAGCTGCTGCTGGAGGTAGCCCTAGTTATTCAAAGAACGAGTTTATGAACTAAAGATAGTAATTTTCATCAACACATTATCATCAGGTGCAAGTTTGGAACACTA
>DHNG01000043.1:2215-3167 GCA_002409405.1 Flavobacteriales bacterium UBA5422
GGTGCAAGTTTGGAACACTACCAACTTTTGGGGTATATTACCGATTCTCTAAATGCTTATACTTCTGCATGTAGTACTTGTCAACAACCTGTACTAATTCAGGGTCTTCAACGGCATACTTAATCAGAATAGTATCTCCAATGCTATAATCTTTATATGTTCCTGATAATAAATGTACTTCTATTCTCTTTTTATTTGCGAAGAAATAAATCTTAGCACCACCATTTAATGCATTGCTCTTTGTTCGTATAATCGCAGTAGTTTCTACACTATTTTTGAGTTTATTCTCTCGTCTTAATTGAAAATAAATGGCTCCAATAAAAGCCAACCCAAATAAAGAGAGTACAATAATTATTTGTTTCATAGACCCCAATTTATATTTTGGGGCATTTCTACTCATATATGGCATCTTTCTTTCTTATTTATTATTAATTTCTTGAAGATTATTTTCTAGGTTGTTCATTGCTCTCCCTCCTACGGCTTGTTGTATGTTACCAAAAACAAAACCACTAACAGGACCACCCAAATTGTATAATGGTGCCGTTCCTCCGTTAATGACATTCCCTAACGTGATACCTACATTTTGATTAAATAGGTGCTTGATTCTCGCTTGATTTGGTGTAATATTGATTAATCCTCCTGTAGCACCAACAATAGCTTGATTTTGGATCGAAAGTTTGCCTACAACAGATGATGCAGCATACTCAAACATATTATGATCTAAAGGATTTAAACTACTATTTGAATAACTTTGTGTCAAGTAATTCACACCAATATTTCCATACCCTCCATTCTTTCCAAACGTATTGTGATAGAACTTCAATCCCTGCCAGGAAGATTGTCCGGCCCATCTTACACCCTGCCACGTATAGTTGGCTCCGCTAATCAAGTAAGGCATCCAAACAGGAGCAGTATTAATGGCAACTCCGGCAACTAAAGGTGCTGCTGCACC
>DHNG01000043.1:3306-3924 GCA_002409405.1 Flavobacteriales bacterium UBA5422
TAAAGGTGCTGCTGCACCGACCGCCAATGTTCCGACAACAACATTACGGACGGCATCTGCCTGTGCTCTTGTCTTGCCCCAAGACGCAGCCATCGGATGATCTGGGTTATCTATAAGTGGATCATAATAAATAGAATGTCCTTCAGGTATCGCACCTTGCCATCCTGTACCATCTCCAAAATGATTAGCCAACGTCATATTACTCAACCACGAAGGACCTTTCGGACGGTACTGACCCGCTGTTGTGTAACCAATTCCTATAAACTTCCCGATTGACCATAAGGCCTGGCTAACAGAAGACATTTTAGATGCTGTAACAGTAATTTCAACCGAGCTCCATGAATCAGCTTCTTTATCGTATTTATACGTCACTCCGCTCGGGCCCACCCAGCTACCTCTTTGCTTGTCTGCCTCTCCCGGTTCTACTCCTTCTAGCCCCAATGGATCAATAAAGAAGATAGGATTGTTGTTGAATGCCGTATACGGACTCATCCACGGGTATTTTGCCATCAACGGATCCAAACTCAACCAACGCCCCAAACGTGGGTCGTACAAACGGAACTCAGTGGTGTAACTGTTGCCGTTGTTTTTGATCGCATTATCCAGCTCCATGCCGTT
>DHNG01000043.1:4101-15263 GCA_002409405.1 Flavobacteriales bacterium UBA5422
CCGGCATCAGCATCCCATAGGGATAATAATCCGCTGTGCGGATCACTACGGCCTGGTAAAATGACAGAACTGATTCACTTCCAAAAACAGCACCGTTCTGTAGATTAATAGTGTGATTCCCTGTGCTGGCATCATCACTCGGATTGGTGTTGTCGGCAAAACGCCAGTACCCCTTTAATCCTGTTTCAGCACCACTAAAAGTTGTATACATATCCGCAGCTATTTCTGTAGCCGTTCTCAGGGTATTCCAATAACTCACTTCTTTTACATCTCCTTTGAAATAAGTTCCATACGCATTTCCCCCAACAGAGAAAACGTATGTTAATCCTGAAAACGAGCCCGCTATCGAAGCGGTATAAGTGCTTTCTAACACGCCATCCACATACACTTTCCAAACGGTGCCATCACAGGTTCCTGCTACATGGTGCCATTCGCCATCATTTACCAGCGTCGTACTTGGACCGGAACTATGATAGGTCGTAGTACCAGTTCTTCCTTCAAAAGCAACTCTTCCGTTCGGAAACACAACTATGTGGGTTCCTTTATTGGTGCTTCCTGCTAAATACTGAGCAGCAACCACACTGTTACTGACTATTGTACCACAGCGAACCCATGCCTCCATGCTGACCGTTGTTCCCAAATCAGCCGAAAAGGAAGAAGTTCTTGCAATATCATTCACGCCATCAAATCGTCCAAAATACTGTTGTTCCATTTCCGGAATTTTTCGGTCGGTAATCACTGCCTCTACGTTTCCGAGGTAGTTGGACAACTCATAATAGGTCTGACCTTCCGTGTGTGGGAATACATCTGTTACCGGGTCCAGAATTGTTCCGTTTACATACAGTGCTTTGCTTTGACGGATCATTCCCAAACGTGTTGAACCGTACACATGCTGTTCCGCCAGATAAGCACGGTTGTTTGCAGAACCTAGTTGAATGTCATAAACAGCCATTACCTGCCCGTTAGCATCGTAACTGTAATAGGTGTATTTCCATTCTTCCTTCGGGCGCAGACTTCCTCCGCTTCGCGGTTTTTCCAGTTTTACAATCCGTTGTCCCATCGGGTTGTACATAAATTCTACCTGAGAACTGTTGGCATCGTTTCGGGTGATCTTCTTCACTTTTTTATTTCCCGAAAACCATTCAATTGTTGCAATGCCTTCGTCTACGTCTTTCGTTAATTGTCCTAATCTATTATATCCATAATTCCCCGCATTCATGGTATGGTCAATGTCCAGATTTCCATGTGTACTTGCTCCTTCCAGATCATCTACCCACGACAGTCTGTTATTAAAACCACCATTTACTGTTTCGATGTATTTATAGTCCAGGTTGTCCATTGTCAAGCCAAGTACATTGATTCCATTTCGTTGCAATTTAGTGATATTTCCATTCTTATCATAACTATAACTGTTATAATACTCCAGGGTAGAGTTAATACCGTTCCAGCTGTAATTGGTATTTCCATCGTAATAATAAGCCGTCATTTCTTTCAATCGGTTCAACTGATCATAGCGGAATACTTTACCCATTGTTTCGGTTGTCATTCCCGTGATAGAAGTAACCAGACTCCGAATATTCCCGTTGTACAAACTTCTTGCCTGCGTATTCATAGCACTTCCTGCACCATTCAATTCAAACTGATTTCCACTTATCGGCGCGTAGTCACCGTCGAAGTAGCCCAGTGTGTAGGCTGTTACATCTCTTGTGAACAAGGTATGTGCAGAAGGATTGGAAGTCAGGTACCCGGTTGTTCCGTCTTTCCCCATGTCTCTGTCTCTCTGTAAAACAGATGCATTCATTCCTTTCAACCATCCGTTGATTGTATAGGCAAAATCCTGCCCCTGAACTTGCTTTTGTCCGTATTCAATACGTGCAAGCGGACCATAATCATAGTAGTGGTAACGAGCTTGCCGGTCGAAATAGATTCCTTTGTTGCTGATACTCGCTTCTACTTCTGTCAATCGGTTCAACTCATCGTAATGGTACCGGTGTGTCAATGCATCCCGTTTTCCTTTCTGGTATGCGACTTCTTTCATGTTACCACTGATCAGTTCGTACGCATACTGTGTACTTTTCTTGTCCTGTTGCACTGGTGTCAATGCAGGCACATCCTGAATCTGTTCTTTTACATTTCCGTGCTCGTCATACGAATAATAAATCGCTGATGCATAATCACCTACAGGTCCCTCTACGTCATAGTAATAAATACTGGCAATCCGAAGGCGTGTATTTTCCTGTTTCCCATTGTAGAACAATGCTGCAACGGGAGGAGAATCTTCATCGTAGCGTATAATGGTTATTTCTGTTTGAGTTCCGTTACCTACCCATTGACCAAACAAGCTTTCCCAGAGTACGCTTCTCAAGATGGTAGTCGTCAGCGGAACTGTTGTCACCGTTTGCCCTGTACTACTAATTCTTCCCAACTGATCATACAATGTGTAGCTGTACTTATTTTCCAACGCTTGCTGCGGGTTCTGCGAAGCGGCAATTCTACCTAACTTATCGTACCAGAATCGTGTTGGCCCCTGCTGATCGGGATTGGTTGTACTCACCAACTGATTGTATGAATTGTATTGATACTTTGTTTCGTATTTGTGTGCAGGCACCTGACTCTGGCTATTCGACATACCACCGTATCCCAGTGCTCCGTCAAAACTGTTATCCACTCCTTTCGGTGCTATGGTTTTTACTAGATTTCCAGCTTGATCATAATAGAAAAGGGTCTTGTGATACGCATTTTCCATGCTTGATTCTTCCAATAACTCCGTTGAGAATCCTGCAGCACATTTGAGGTTGTAATTATTGATAAACTCCACACGTTCATCAGCAATGACTCCTTCCAATCCTTCTTCTGCTTCCACGCCAATTTGGTAAAGGATGTCCTGATAACAGAGATTTCCGGGATTGAATCCCGTTCCTTCACTACATAACGTGAGCGTAGTATTATTTCCACAATAACAGTCGATCAACTCAATATCGGATGTCTGCGCCAATAGTTCCCGCTCTTCTACTTTTCCGCATTTCAGGATATGAACAGTCAGTAATAAATTCGGTCCTGTACAGTTTGTCTCAGGAAGTAACTCCGGAATTCCGATGATATCACCGAATCCAAAATCAGCAGCATCCGGGAGAATAATGGTAAATGTTGTTGCAGTTGCTGCACCCGGTGTTGCTCCGAAATATAGGGTAAGTTCATCAGATGGATTACAATTTGCTCCACACGACCAATAATAGCGTCCATCCAATAGTTGATTAATATTACTGTATTCATACACAATATTCTCTGTACTCAGGTCTACCGCATTTGCAGATTCTCTCATCAGTTGTCCTCTTCGGGCAATAACATCGATCAGATCCTGGAATACCGGAGCAACATTCGTAAGCGCACAATTTGGTTCTCCCGATGTAGAATTACAAGCGGTCATAAAGCCGATAATCTGATCAGCTGAGTAATAAGTTCCTCCGTGAATATTAACATAGTTGGCAAGCAGTAATTCATAATTTGCATGCACTTCTACCCCCACTCCGAATTCGGCGATGAAGTCTGCGTAAGTTGCATTCATATCGACGCAGTCTGTACAATGAGTACCGTTACATGTCAGTGAATTCGGAACCGGTAGTGCCCCATCAGCTAAATAGTTGGCAGATGCAGAAGACCACACGGCAGCAGGAGACCACGTTCCCGTCAGTGCATAAGCGGCATTACACAAACAAGCAAGATCATTTACGGTATATTGTATTCCTGTGGTATGTGCCAGCATTTGTTCTACTGTTGTAATCCCTGCAACCGGGTTGTTTATCAGGTCATACTCGGCCTGCAGAATCAGATCACATCCACATTCATCCAAACTATTTGTCAATTGGTGTTGAACACCTTGTCCGTAAGGGCGAATGTCTCCAATAAGGTACTGGGAACAATTATAATTTTGGTAGTTGCTTCCCAATACGGATTGCAATACTTCTTCAAATGAATCATAATTCCCGACACCTGGTGTTGCAACAGTTGATGCACCTCCCATATTCTGCAGATCACACCCTCCCACACATACTTCAATCAATCCTGCCCGTATATCATTGTACTGTTGTGTTCCCGGAGTAATTCCACATCCGGCAAGCACGCTCATCCAATCATCTGCTTGTGCTTCACAAATGGACTGACAGCTTGACAATACTTGTGCATCCAAATACGCATTCATATCATCCGGTGCATCAACAGGAGGCAATCCATTGAAGAAAACAGGAACCATTGTTTCATACAGGAATTCCGTATATTTTGCACATGGCCCCACATCATCTGCGGGAATTCCTACAGTTGTTTGTGAATCGTTATTAAGGTCTGTTAAATCTGAATGTTTGTATACGTCCATGCATTGAATCATGGAAAATCTGTTAAAAAACGGGTTTCCGATGCATTCATTATTTGTAGGACCACATCCTCCTCCCGGTAAGTTCTCAGGGAAGGAAACATATGCTCCCTGTGCCATCTGAAAGTATTTTTTTCTCAAAGACGTGTAAGCGCCTTTAAAGTGATTCCAGATAGCAGCTTTGTCACATTCCTGCATTTGGGCATTATTGATACAGTTGACAATTGCCGTGTAGTTGGTTAGTCCACTACAAGTTGCTTTCCATGCTGCGTACTGCCAGATACTCAATGTACCTGATGCGTCCGGAAGTGGATAATAATTAAGTAATGCACCTCCAACGTTATTTGTAATTGGTAATAAACAGCTATAATTAGCAATAATCCATGGTTGAATGGTAGAATAGTAACCACTTACAAAATAATCATCCCGGATTCCATTGGAATTCGAAAAATTACAACTGGAAAAAGCATCTAGGGGTCCGACAGTCGGAATAGAAGATGGTCCTCCTGTTGCTCCCAATGGGTTAAATAGCCCCAATGAACAAGCCACATCGTAACTCGTAGTTTCCTCAATTAACTGCGTATAATCATGATAATCTGAAGATTGTTCACAAAACACCAAATAGCAATATTCAGGATGGTATTCAACCAGTGCATCGCCCCATGTCGGCTGTGCATAGTTGACGAAATCACTCAGATGAGCCAAGTCTTCCGGTAAAATATAAGGTGCTCCTTCTGTATCGTATAAAATAGTTGCTCCGGCAGCAATCTCCGGTGCATATCCTCCTCCTATAACATTCAGGTATATAATTGCCGGAGAGCCGTCTTCATTGGTATAAGGGATTGGTGGGTTTCTCCACGTTCCTCCAGAGGTAAGTTGATTGCTTTCATTGTAAACAGACAATGCGTAGGCATTTGGTTGATTTACTGCATCAAGAGTTCCATATTGCCCACCCACTGACATGTGTGTTGCCATGATTGAACGTTTATAATCACAGTAATTATATTCTGCGGGTTCAACAGTGACGGTGCTACATCCGAAATTAACCGTATTATACAATGCATCATAATATGTACTATAATCATCTATACATGTAGTGTTGTCAATGTAAGTACACCAATAATCTGCTGCTGCAGTTTCTTTTACCCTAAGGGTCTTGGAAATTGCATACTGTCCTACTCCAAGAGAAATAGAGACATCATGTCCATCGTATCCGGCACCGTCACAAATCGTATTAATTGTTACTCCGTTAATGAATTCCTGGTGGTGATATATTGGGTTTTCGCTTGGGCAATCAACACTGTTAATTGTGATTTCAAACTCATACATACAATCAAAACAGAATCCTGCAGGAAGGCATTCATCCGTGAATACAGATGGATCAAAAGAATGTGAAAGTCCATATTCCTGCTCTTCCAGAATTACTTTATAGTGTGTATAGGTAGAAATTTCAGGTGCAGGATCACTATCGCCGTTTATTGGTAAAGCTCCGTTAAAAATCACTTGGTTTGTTGCTGTGACAGCGACGTTATCATCCAACGGCATCAGGTTTGCAGGTGCGCCTGAGGACAATGCGCTGGCAATCAACCTTCCTGACATATCGTAATACTGTGTTACTGCTTGACCATTCGGGTCAATACCATAATTTTTCTGATAATGTTGGCTGTATCCTACTTCTGATCCGAAAAGGGACGAAAGTTCTATTTGTTCTACTGTACTGTAGTAAAATTTATCCGTGTGTTTTCCCTGTTGATGCTCAAATCCATACTTCCCGACTTCGGATATTCTTCCGGTTGGATCGTTCATGTATTTTACCATTGTATACACAAATCCATCCGCATCGGGAATGTAATTATTTGTTCCTTCAGGATTTATATGATTGGTTGAATAATAACGTCCTGTCCCGTAATTTTTGGAAAAACGACGGGCAATTGCACCGCATGTACTTTGTGTAGCTAACAGCGCTTCGATTGTTCCCGCATCAATTGTTGTTTCTACACCGTTATTGTCTAGCATATTAAAATGCTGACGAAATGCAAAAGATGTTGCTTCAACAGGGGTAGGAAGGTCTGTTACGACAGGTCTTCCTGAAAAATCAAAATAGAGGTTTCTGATCACCAACTGATCTGTTGCTGTATTGTGAAAAGATGTCTGACGCACTCTTCCCAATCCATCTGCGAATGAAAGGGAGGACAAGCGTTTACCATCCTCTGAATATGCAACATTCTGCATCCAATTTTTCCCCGGGTCAAAGTCGTTTGATATATATAACTTGGCAGCAGCAGGAAACCCTCCGACATTTCCGGATTCCGGTTGTGTCCAATCTCCTACAAGCGGGTAATTAAATAATGCTCCTTGTCTTCCAATAGGTCGGACTCTGAATAAAAGATATCCCCGGTTAAAAACAGCAGGAATTTCATAGAAATTGGTTGTTGTTTTTACACGTGTTGAATTTTTATAAAAGTTGAATGGAATACTTGTAGCAGGAACAGCTGTCGTCTGCGCATTTTCAATCGAGTGATCATAATCACTTATGAATGTCCATTCTAATTCATATTCTTCTGCTCCCGTATGATAATCCCAGGACATTACAACTGTCTGATTATTTACCCCTGAAAATGCCACCTGATAGTCATCAATTAAATAATCGCTCATTTTATAATAGCGTTCTACATTGATCACATTTTCCAAAAAAACCTGCGAAACATTCCCGGAGGTTGCAGTAACTTCAACTTTTACACCATGTGCATTCTCAAAAAGAAAACTATTTTGGTCTGTCACAGTATTATAGATATTGGCATCATAACTCAATGTCAATACTCTGTTTTCTACATTCGAAACAAATGTACCACCTATGTATTTCCACATCGTAACCTTTAATGTAACACTTACACTGGACGATGTTGTCATGGTTGCATCCGGTACAAAACCGATGGTAACACGATTGGAGACTTTATAGTTTGTAAACAGGTTTGTCCAGCCGGAACCAACCTGCATTACGGTATATTTATCATCATATACCTGTACCTCATCCCCTACATTCAAGGATTCTGAATAATCTGAAAATTCCTCCTGTGCAGCAAATCCTCTAAGGGAGATCAGTAGTGTCAACAGAAAAAGAAACAAACGACTTATCATACTAAACATATTCTTATTTCAATTAGATTCTACTTTCGACGCAAGACGCTTTCTTTTTCACTTACGGTCTGAATTCCTTCTACTGTCTCTACTCTCGTTCTTACTAGACTATTGTTTTCATCATAGTTGTAGAAAATAGAGTAGTTGTATGCATCATGTTCTGCCAGAGGGAATGTTTTTTTCTGATCATACACGACAGAAGACATTGCTGCATTATACGGATGACTTCTGAAATCATCAATATACAGGACAGACTCATCCTCTGTATAGATAGAAATTCGCATCCATCTAGCTTGAGGTGGCGGCATGTATTCGCCTTCAATTTTTTGCCATCCGTCCACCACACTTCCTGATGGAGTGAATATCAAATCAGAATATAGTGGGTTTTGTGCCGCATCGAGAAATCTGATTACAAAACGTGTTTCTTGATAGGGTAGTACTCTGGTATTTTCTTTTATCCACACACTGAAAACATATCTGTTATTAACAATCGGAGAAAAGCTTCTGATACAATCACATTCTTGTACTTCGTACTCTTTTTCCCCATTTATATGTGTTGTTTCAATTGGGTCAGGTGCATAAGTAACCGGAATCTGGTTTACATATAGTCCATTAATTCTCAACGAATAATCACCTGTATGTTTTTCATCCGGATCTATTTTACCATTTGTTCCAGGATAAAGTGAAAACCCATAGCCTAAGTAATCAATCGTATTATTCTCCCGGTAATAATAATCTTCTAATCCATCGAATGCCACTTCATTTGTTTTTGCATTAGCAATTAAAGCTTTTGGAAACAATTTCAAGTCTTTGTTCATTCCATATAACTGAGTTGTTCGATTTTTTGTTGGACTCTCCGACTCCAGCGGCTTCCCGAATTCATCAAACTTGGTGATTTTATCCAATTGTCTCCAGTCTCCCAAATCACCATTATTATAGGCTGTGTGTCCCGATTCATCAATTGCATGCCATTCATTATCGGATCCGAGCTTATAAAATGGCACATATCCCGTTAGTGTTCCATCCTGTCTGATACCCAATAAATGTCCTGATGTCCGTTCATTTTGGAAAGCATAGGATGTAAACAAGCGGTAATTCCCCATTACTCCTTTTCTGAACGGGTTAATAATTGCTCCAGCAACGTATTGCCGGTCTTCATACATATCAATAATCGATGGTTTATCTGCCCAATCTTCAGGTCTCAGACAGGGTAGATTATTGTTCTCTTTGTATCGAACTGCTTCTACATTAATTACACCAGTAGTTGGAAACACAATTTGATTGGCAGCCAAAGGAGAATTTTTTGTCGTAATTCCCATCATTTGAGCATCTACTCTATTTTTTCTACCTGATTTTACAATCGTGACAATTGTCGCTGACCAGTCAACACCATAAGTAGCTTTTCCGTCTTCATCAATAACATATGCTTTTTTCGCTGCATCATTTATTTCAATAATCCATCCTTTCTTTCCTGAAATACCTGCAACGGAATACTCAATAACATCTCCCACACTAAATGGAGTAACGGTCAATGTAGAAAAATTAATTTCGTTGTCAATTCCTGTTAGATCACCTTGGTTAATAATTCTTCCTTCATTGAGCGATATATTTCTGAAATTATCATATTTCCAATGTGCCGGATATGACAGGTTATAGAAATTGTCATTGAACTCATCCTTCACAGAAGATAACAGAACATTTCCTGACCGTGCATCATAAACAAGATCCTCGGACTTATTGTTTGACCCGAGGTATGTTGTTTCAACAGATTTAATCACCGCAGCGTGGTGTATCACTTTTGAGAAGGTAAATGCGGAGGCTGATTTTCTATATTCCGTTATTTCTTCATCATCATTCATAAAGAAATAAGGAATGATTGCCGTAATCCCAGCACTTGTTGTTGTAGAGGATTCTTGCAATTTGTTGTGCTCTTCGACCACCCATGAATCTGCATACATGTCAATATCCCTCGGTAAATCTGCCAACGAGATATTCCCACTTCTGTCGGCATACTTTATTTTATCATCTTTTCCATAATAATTAAATGCGGTTGTTGCAATTTCATTACCTGTTCGGTCTTTTAACGTTATTTTCTTAGGTTTCCCGTGATAATCAGAAGTTTCTACATAAAATCCTTGAGAGAAACCAAATGCTTCATTGTATACCTTGTCTATTTTTATTGCTGTTTTACCTGAAAATTCCAGTTTACTCATTACCGTTTTACCGGCAATTGTAGGTTTATCTCTAAGCGTATAGAAATCTGTTATAGAAGATCCGACAGATGAACCAATTGTAAGGACATCTGCTTTTACTTTCGCATATCCAACAATCGCTCCAGGGTATACCATTTCACCCCAAGGAAGAATCTGATACGTTTTTTCATCTGGTAGAAGATGTCTTTCATAACTGTATCCATCCAATTCATAAAATGGGTTTTCTATGTTTCCGATAGCAGGCTCATAACTTGCAATTCCCTCGGTATTTACTCGAGTTTTACCATATTCATATTGCCAAGTATAATATGCTTCTGCCTCACCTGACAAGTCATCCCATCCATCCGAGACAGTAATGGTTGACACCCTAGAATCCCCACCATATTTGATACGATCCGGATCATATAATTTCATTAAACTTCTATTCGGATCAAAGTATAAACCATAGTTTTTCTTGTTGAATCGTTTGAGTAGATTGACACCAATTATATTCCAGTCATTACTTAAATTGTAATCACAAAAATCAGTTGCCTGTGTTGCATTGTAGTCAATTGTTCCATAGACTGTACAAGGCGTATTGATTCGTGCGTATTGCCAATTTGCTACAGCCAGTGGATTTACCTTGTAACTGAAAATCGGATCAATAGAGAACGGCATAAACGGGAACTTTGAACTGTTCTCTATTAAGAAATTCACCAACTTAATTGGTGGGTCATCAGCAAGTTTTGCAATTTGCTCCGGTTCAATGACTACATAACCTATTTTATACGAGTTAGACCCATTTCCAACCGCTCCCGCGAAGAAATTACCCCCCATTAACTTGTGTAGTTTAACAGAAGATGGTACGTGCTCAAATTTGTCCACATCCCTGTCTGCCATCTTCGCATACATATCAAAGAATAATTCATCAGGAATGTTTCCGTTTTCATCTGTCAGATAATCTTTAATTATTTTTACTCTGGCATTTTGCGGACTGTCATTAATAGGTTCATCCAGTTTAAAATAAATAACATTAAAGTATTCTTTATGTTCAGACGGATTTCTAAACGTCGTTGATGCATGATGTGTTTCTAAATTTGCGACAGTCTGAATATCATATTCAGTCATATTTTCTAACGACTCTTCTGTGGACATTGCCAGTACATTGAACATTTTCATTGCCCGCCTGTTCTGTACCATGTGATAGGAATCCCTTTCATATTGAATGGAAAGTTCTCCTCCGGATGTTTGCTTAACTTTAGCCAATTTCCATGCTTTTATATTTGCGCTTGCATTTTGCTCATCGGTAAAGGGAAACTCGTGATTGGGTTTTGAAGGATTATTGGGTTGGTATTCTCCCCATCTGTCAGAAGAATTCCACTTAAAATCAGGGTTAGTGTCTGAATAGACAAACTCAATAGGTGCTGTTTTATTTTCAGTAGAATTCCCCGTATAGGTATATACTG
>DHNG01000043.1:15435-15577 GCA_002409405.1 Flavobacteriales bacterium UBA5422
GGAATAGGTATTAATGTTCCCCACATAATCCTGACACAACGAATAGTCATATTCAAACTCGATCACTTGCAGCGGAACAGGATTACCTTCTGATGTTTCAATGTCATTTTTGGCAAACAATAAAATCTTTTTTAGTAATTTT
>DHNG01000043.1:15726-16779 GCA_002409405.1 Flavobacteriales bacterium UBA5422
ATAAAATCTTTTTTAGTAATTTTCCCGGTTTGTCTGTATCTAAACCACCATCTTCTCCTTTCATTGAGAATTGGTCCAATCGATCTTCTAAACAGAAATAAGCAATTAAGTTCTTACTTTCGAGGGAAGCGACATAATAAAGGTCTTTCTTTCCATAAAAATAATTCGCTACATCATCCCATGGATCCGTATGATAATTTTTGTTTAAATAAGCCAATCTACTCTTATATTCAAACGGCTGATTATCATCATCAGAACACATCGGGATTCTCCAGTTATAAGGATTATCCTCTCCATAGATATTTGCATAATTAACTTTATAATAATTCCCATGATCATCTTCAGAAGGTCCGTTTTCTGTGCGGTCAAGGTAATCATCAGAATACATTTCTGTTAATAGAAATGTACTTGAATATGCGGGTGTAAGCATTCTATCGTACATTGCATGACGTCCCCTTGTATTCGCTGTTGAATTGTCACCAGGAGCATACTGTACCAATGCTGTTTCATTATATTTCTGCTCATTGATGAGAAGCGCTGCTGAGAAAGAGATTTCTGACTGTTGATAACTATAAGAAGGGAGGCCAAAAACATACCGAAAACCATTTGTATTGGTCACTTCAATTCCTCCTGTATGGTGATCTTTTTTCACAGCTGATGTGGACAAACCTAAATCTACTCCAGGTAATTCAACGCGAATCAATTCCCCTTGATTCAATGAGCTGCACTCAAAAGGGGTATAATTTTTCAAACTTCTTGTTTTTAAATCGGCGATTGTCAATTCTTTGTAATTAACAGCATTCACAGGTTTATTTAAATTATAGTTTGTTGTTGGAACATTTGCAAGATCTCCACTTGAGCTTATAAGAAGGGTAGATGGAATAAACGATAATTTTTTATTGGATGATTCAAACGCAATCTGAAACGGTACCATCGATGGTTGTGCTCCCTGAAATTGTGTCAACAGTGAGTTATCTACAGGAGTTAATTCACCTATGGTTCTATAATAATATTCTTTATCGTCTTCGGATAAAGTTTCTTCCATTCCTTTAA
>DHNG01000043.1:16925-20070 GCA_002409405.1 Flavobacteriales bacterium UBA5422
CTTTAAAATTACCTTGCCAATGTGTAGTAGGACCAAAATATTTTCGTTCCGTTCCGTTCCAGTCTGTTTGTTCGTTTTGGTAACCGAATGTTGGCAAAACAACAATTCCTGCATTGTGTTTTCCTTCTCCTGTTATGTTTGTCTGTTGATTAACAACTGCATCTCTAAGTGCATAAACATCATATCTATAACTTCTGTAGTTGGACATAAAGCCCGGTGCAGAGCAGTGAAAAATATCATATGTGGGAGCAGAAAATCCTAATGTTTTAGTTTCTATATTGACTTCCTGGCTACTTCCTCTGTTAAAGTCCATAATCGCTTGTCCCGTCCGCTGTCCTTTTGTCATGTGATTGAATCCAAATGCCTTGTATTCTCTTATATGACCCGCATAATTATCAACTTTTTCAATTGTTGAATACTTTGTTTTTGCCATTCCCATACCACCTGCAAAGACACCGATTCCACCAATCCCTAATCCACTATTTACATTCATTACTTTTTTACCGGCCATATGGTTTGCAAATCTGGGAACAAACGTCTGAGTACCGAAATGCCTGTAAGATCCAGCCATATTTCGGAATGTTGCTCCTGTGATAAAGACCTTTGCTCCGTAAGTCCAACCGGATGTATTTGATTTTGTTTTAATCCCCGATCGGGATGTCTCTGTTACTGATCTTTGCTCTTGAAATCCTCCAAAGCTGATTCCGAAAGCGCTGGGAACTCCATTGAAGCCAAAACTACGTGTATAGCCAACACCATTCTGGGTATCTGTTGAAATACCAACAGAGGCATTGTTTCCGATTCCAATAAAACTTGCATTTGTAAATAGTCCGAATTCAAATGTCTTCCCCTCACCTGAATAATTATCAAAATAGCTTCCATTTGCAAAGCGAAAACCACCAGACAAATCAATAGTTTGGCTACCTAACAAATACAATCCGACGCCGGCAAAAAAATTCATTCCAAAAGAAGATCCTTCTTTCGTATGATCTGTTAATTTCATTGTTCGAACAACCGGATCTCCCTGAAAGTCATCAGGAACACCTCTCATCTCTCTATTAATTGAACCCAAGGAAAGATTCCAACCCAGTCCAACCCAACTTGCTTCATCATTCATTCCAATAGTAGGATTATATGCAAGAATTAAAGGAAATCCTTCAACGTCCATTAATGGAATAGAATAATTCAAATCCCCGGTAAATTCATCTACAATTCCATTTCCAACGTTTCCGGAAAACCCAACTGTTGACTCTGCACCCTGGATGGGGGATGACGCACTGCTTTTCAGTATGTATTGTTTTACACTACTGTTTTTCTTTACCATGTCATGTTTGATATCAACCTGATCTGAATTACTTTTTGATGCATCAACTATATTAGAAGTATTCGTTGGTGACCAATTTCCTGGAAAAATGTCCTCACGAATCTTAACTATCTGAAGAATATCAATCGCATGGACGCATGGAATCATATAATCCAGAAGAATTACATAGATTAAAAAGATGTTAATTGCTCTACTGAACTTCATGTTTTTATAATTTATAATCTGTTATTTTGTACTTACTAATAAAGGATGTCTAACTGTTATATAAAAATCTCAGGTAGCGTTTCTCTCCTTTACTATTCAATAATTCTAATGTATAATACTCCCCTACTATCATCCCAGGAATCGAAGAGATATTTATTTCCCATCTGTTATCATTAAAGTTTAATGGGAAAGGAGGGATTGATCCGTTTAATACAACTCCATTAATAGTCGATTCTTCCATAACCACATGATTCTTGTCATAAATTTTAAAGGGTAGGTATTTGGAAGCACTCAATTGATATTCCTCATTCATTGTGAATTTCAATTTACCATTTACAACAACAGAATATCCCCCATCTAATTTTCGCTTTACCTCAGAATAAGATGAAAAGCACTCTGAATCATATATACCTACTTTGAAATTAATCTTAGGGCGATTTATTGCACTAGCATCTGAGGAATGATATCTCTGTGAGGCATGAATTCCATTGTACAGCTGTAATTCAAATAAAAAACCATAATTTAGTGTATTATTCTGTTTCCAATATCCCCAAAAATCTATAATATTAATACTCTTGGTCTCTGTCATGGATGTCATCTCAGGAATATTTACTAAAATGTCTGAAGAAGAGGTAGGCATACTACTATGTGTAACAATATTTTCATTCCAATTTTCTGTAACTCTTTTTAAACGAGCAACATTAGATCGGCTACTACTATTTTCTAGCCCTTTTAATACAAAATCAGATTCTGTTACATTCAATATAGGATCTACCCATAACCTAAATCTTATAAGCGTTCTATTCTCTGTAGGTGATCCAAAAAATACCAAATCAAGCGCAGATTCAACTGACTCTGTCCCATAATTATTATATGCCTGCGTTGACAGAGACGGACCAAATAAAAGAGCATCATCAATATAATTTGGTCCCGGGTTGAACTCAATAGGTACTTCTGAGCAATTTGCACCCACCAGAAAAGCATAATAAAACGGATCTGTGCCGGCTACAGAACTGGTTACTTGCAAGCCATACCATCCAGGAGAAACATTTGATAAATTTGGGTTACTCGTATTTGTGCTTAACAGTGCTCCAGCTGCATTGTACCAACGGTATGTATACGTACCTCCGGGTCCATCGGCCAATACAGGATTAATAGAGCCATCACTTATCGACAAGCCACTGGAATGTGTAATTGCTGCACTCGCAACGGACATAGGAATGTAGTAGGTGATTTCCAATTTAGGTCTGAGGGTAGAATTGATCTCATCATCAGAAGCGAATCGTCTGTAAACAGAAACTGATTGTGTTTCATTTGAAAGATACAGAATCCATCCATTGTTGTTATAAACACCTGCACGCATTTTTTGAACATGATTTTTCACGTCAAATGTCATCCAGTTACTTGCTATTGAAGATGTCGTAATAATATCTGACGTTTCATAAGCAGGTTGAAAGGACCAAACTGCTGTACTTTCGTCCCAGGGTGCAGATAACCTTGCGGCATATACCGTCGGGCTTCCTACAGTAGTATTGATGTACATCTTTAACTTCGCAGAAGTAATAATTGCATTTTGCGGAATTCCTATCGGAAACTCTACCAATGTCCGATAAGTTG
>DHNG01000043.1:20209-21928 GCA_002409405.1 Flavobacteriales bacterium UBA5422
ACCAATGTCCGATAAGTTGAATACGGATCTCCAGATAATCGGGGAGGAAACCGTCCTACCAAAACCAAACTTGAATTGGGTTGTGGTGTCGCAGTTGCAGATTGTACATGCGTACATTTATCCGTTGAAATTTCTGTCGTTGTAATCAATGAAAGTTGTGAAAATACAACTAAGGAACTGAACAGTCCCAGTAATAATAAAATAAATTTCATTCTTGTAGAATATATGGTCAATGGATCGTTTTGCTAATAATTGGATAATTCATCCCGTGATAATCTCTTACAATAACATCAACACGATACGTTTTTCCTTCTTCAATACCATGCTGAATATTAATTGCAATAATACCTGAATTATGAAGATTATTAGCAATAATTGATTGAGCAGTATGTTTGATTTTGTGAACAGGATATCCCGTCTCTTCATCATAAGCTGTGACAATAATTTCTCCGAAAAAATCAAAATCGTTGACCCATGTTTCGGTTTTAATTATCTTCAAAGTTACAGTAGAATCTACCCCTTCAATTCGGGCATCAGCCATTTCAAAATAGGCATTGACAGAAGCACTATCTAATTGTGCAGAGGAAAAAAAAGGAAATAATGCTAACAAAAGTAAGCAGTAGTACAGTAGTTTTTTCATAAATTTTGATGTAACAGTTCTTTGTATTATAAGTGAGTATTTTTGTTTCGAGTTGCAAACCTACTTCAAAAAAAAGATTAAAACAAGGTGTTTTATAAAAAAACAACACAAATTGTTATAAATTTAACAATGGATCTTTGAGAAAATAGCCTCCGAAACTACTGTCATCAAGTATGTTTCCGGCTCGTTGATTGGCGCTACTTTTTCAACACAATGTAATACCCAAAGTAATTTTTATTCGGTACATCCAGAATCAAATCTTCTTTTGTGGAATACACCAACGTTACCTGTGTTTGTTCTGCAGCTTCAGAAGAGAGTTGAATTTTATTGGTATTCTCAATGCGATAGGTTCCTTTTTCGATAAAATTGTGAGGAGAACCATTGTAATCGAACAGCAGATTGATATCATAAGTTCCTGTTGTTGATTTTTTCCCGTCACTTATAAACTGAACGGTTCCGGAACAGGGCGGTTTGGTTTTTAATCCATTGTAATCAAACAATGAAAAATCGACAGGTGCCCATTTGCCATCCAATGCTTTGTTGTTTTTCACTTCTTTGGAACACCCGAAGAACACTAAACCAATGATCAGGATAATGTAACGGCTCATAGGTAAGTAACGATTAATTTACGTTTATCAGCCAACAGTTTTTTCAGCAACGATTCCAATTGTTGTTTTGATTTTTCTTCCAACCCTATTTTCCCGGAGCGGGCTGCTAAAATCACACGGGCTTTCTGCTGTAATCTCACACGGGCATTGTCATGCCATTCTCCATGTTCCTGAAAAACAGACGTTTTGGAAGGCACAACAATTACGTCTAATATTTTAGGTGCTGCTGCCCGCACAAAAACCGTATCCCCGGAATATGTAACGTTGAAGGTCGTATCTTTTAAGTCAAATCCATAACGCACTTCTCCACCAACAATTAAGGTCAGGCGACGTTTGACTGCAGAACCGCGAACAGCGTATTTCCAATTTTCCAGATCGGATAATTTTGAAATATTTCCACTCAACTGCTCACTCATGTCATTGTAATACTCAATGGAATCTGTCACCACTTCATCACTATAACTCACGGTA
>DHNG01000043.1:22084-23198 GCA_002409405.1 Flavobacteriales bacterium UBA5422
AACTCACGGTACTTAATTCGGCTATTTTTCGGATGTTTTCGACCCGTAACGGATGATTTTCCAATTCCCATTCTCCGTCTTCATCAGAGGTACATCTGCGAATCAGGAACAATGCCAACACAACCAATCCGGCAATGATACTCATGTTGATCACCAGACGTACCAATTCTGTTTTACTATTTCTTGCCATCTTCAGATGGTTTAAATTCAATAATTACAGTTTCATACCCCATGTCCTTATAAAAATCGGTCAGAAACACGCGGGCATTCTTACGCGCATCCGAAAGAATGTTACTTTCCTGCATTTCTGTACGAATACGTTCTTCTCCCAATTGCAGAATTTTTACTTTTTCATCCTGAGAAAAATTCGTGCGAAATCCATTCACATCCTGCATTTCTGTCCGGATGTCGTTCGGATTCATATCAAAAGACACGATTTCAGGTGCCGGTAATGTCAATTGAATGGTTTGATCGTCTTTTTCGACAATATCCTGTTCGCTCATCTTTGTCAGGTCAACTCCTGCCTTGACTTTCGCTTTGACACTGATCAGAATCTTTCGGTCCCCGATCTTGTACCATTCTTTGTCATCGTTCAACTGCAGAATTTTTCCATAGGTATATTCTGTGGTTGCCAATGTCCCCAATTCCTTAATGTCGTGGACTTTTTCCACGGGCGATTGCTCTTTTTCCGAACAGGAGAAAAGAAACAGGGTGCTTAATATGATCAGAAGTTTATTCATTCCATTATTCAAATACTGCCAGGCTCATCATCTGCATACCAATTTTCAAGGCATTTGCATCAATGTCAAACCGGGGATTGTGAACTCCAACAACTATGCCCTTTTCTTCATTTCGGACACCGATGCGGAAAAAGCAGGCAGGAATTTCCTGTGCATAGAATGAAAAATCTTCCGCAGTCAGGCGAATCGGCAAATCTTCTACCTGGTCTTCTCCCAACAAATCGATTGCTTTTTCTTTTAATACCTGTGTAAGTGTTTCATCGTTTTCTAAAAACGGGTAGCCTTTGCTAATTTCGATTTCCAACTGTCCGCCGTTTCCTTCAACAATCGCACGCGCATGTTGCTCAATCAATGTCAGTGCTTCTGCTCTCCAT
>DHNG01000043.1:23316-23748 GCA_002409405.1 Flavobacteriales bacterium UBA5422
CTCTCCATCCTTCGTTCATCGTACGGAATGTTCCTTTCAGGATCGCTTTCGAAGGAATCACATTGGTGGCTCCTAATGCTTCAAAATGTCCGAAAGACAACACACACGGCACTTTCGGATCGCATTTCCGGCTCACAATGGTTTGCAGATTCAGAATCAATTCCGCGCCAATGACAATCGGATCGATGCATTGATGTGGTGTAGCTCCATGTCCCCCCTTCCCGTGAACGGTAATATAAATTTCATCGCAACTCGCCATGTACAGTCCTCCCTTAAAACCTGTTTTTCCGACAGGCATATCCGGAAATACATGCAATGCATAAATGGATTTTACAGTTGGATTTTTCAAGACATTATCCTTGATCATCAGTGAAGCACCTCCCGGATTTTTTTCTTCTCCGGGTTGAAAAACGAGCTTCACAGGACGCGGTA
>DHNG01000043.1:23897-24545 GCA_002409405.1 Flavobacteriales bacterium UBA5422
GAACTCATTCAGAATTTCAGCTGCTCCTAATAAAACAGAAGTATGTACATCGTGACCACAGGCGTGCATCACCCCGTCAACAGTAGATTTATAGGGAACATCATTTTCTTCCCGGATTGGCAATGCATCCATATCTGCACGCAGGGCAACAACTTCCATATCCGCAGGATGATGTGCTGCGCGAATGATTCCAACAACTCCTGTTCCTCCGATTCCTGTCTGGTGTTCAATTCCCAGTTCGGTCAGTCGTTCGGACACGAATTTCATGGTTTCAAATTCCTGGTATGACAACTCGGGATGACGGTGCAGGTGTTCCCTGTATCCGCGTACTTTCTCAAACAATTCCTCCGAGCGTTTAACGATTTGCTGCTTTAACTCATTCATCATTGTAAAGTTAATACAAGTATCTGAATTTTTAGCTGAAAACCGTTTTTTGAGAATAGAAAACTTTTGGAATAAGTCAGTCAGATTTCCAACGCTATTTGCCGTGTAATCTGCTCAGTGATTCCCTCGAAACACCTAAATAGTGTGCGATCATTGTTTTGGAAACCCGCTGAAATAATTCAGGGTATTGGTCCAACAACAATTCATACTTTTCCTTTGTTGAGTTTTTCATCATTGAAAGCACTCTTTTTTGCAATGCTACAT
>DHNG01000043.1:24642-40583 GCA_002409405.1 Flavobacteriales bacterium UBA5422
GTCTGGTACTGGAACTGACACTCTTTTTTGCAATGCTACATATCCGTTGAATGCTTTCGTTCCGTGAAACTGAACCATTTTTGGCAACTGTTCAGATAGCTTCATTTTGTTTTCGAGTGTCAGTTCCAGTACCAGACATGGTTCCAGTGCCTGTACACACATCTCCCCCGTTGTTTGTAACTTGTATGCAGGGTAATCAGAAATCCACCAGTTTTCCATTGCAAACTGGATGATGTGCTCTTTCCCGGACAGGTCGTACATGTATGCTTTCAACAATCCCCGGACAACCAAAAATTCTGAAACAACGCTGTCACCTCCTTTGATTAAAAATGCTTTCCGGTTAACTATTTTCGGTGTAAAGCAAGAGTAAACAAGTGCAAATTCTTCATCCGAAAGCGCAACAATCTCTTCAATGTGTTTTCTCAAAAAAGAGGCATATTCCATTGTGTAAATATACCAAAAAGGAAGTACACAAACGTCATATCAACGGCATCGGGTTTCTTATTCTTTTATTCATGTATCACTGCAACAATATGTTGCTGTAAATGCTCCAGGTACTGCAAACGGTAATTTTCCACCCGTTCCGGAACCGCATTTTTTTCCAGGTCGTGAAAATGAAATCCGTTTATTTTTTCCATCCCTGTAAAAGCATTCATACGGTGAAAACCGAACATCACGCCATCGTCAACACTTGTTTCATTAAAGAATTCACCCGGCAATGTAAATGCAGTCTCCGGGGCATTCCAGGTAGTCGTTAGCATGTACTTTTTTCCTGTTAAGGTTCCACCCGTACCGTAATTGATTTCCGGATTTTCCTTTTTTCTGCCGTCACTGTAATAAATTCCTTTGCGGTGTCCTGCTGTAAAAACGGTATCCAGGTATTCCTTGAATTTATGTGGCAATCCGAACCACCACACCGGTGTATGGTAGATTACAAGGTCTGCCCACACAAATTTTTCGACTTCTGTGAGCAGGTCATATGATTCATTAATATCGGTTGTTTGCACTTTAAATTCATTTTCTTGTGTAAAAAATGTCATATCCCATTCCACCAGTGTTTTGTTAAACGCTCCTCCTGAATGGGCAAAATGCTGTCCTCCGTTGATGATAAATACGTTTTGCATTGTCTTCTTTTTTACTGCAAAGTTCTACAAATGAACGGGAATTATCCTGTGAGGTATGTCACAGTTTTTATATCCGGAAAGGCAATATATTCCTATCTTTGAAAATAGAATTACACGACACAATGACCGAAATTACATTAAAAATTGACCTGGAAGAATTACGTGACATCTATTGGGGAAATGGTTACCAGCGCTACTTTTTCGGCCCCGCCACAAAGAAAGAATCTGCCTGGTTGGTATTTTCAATACTGGTATATCCTTTTTTTGCATGGTATTCCATTCGTTTGGAAGATTACATCTGGTTTGTATTTGGCACGGTCTTCTTCGTATTGTTGGTTTATCGGTTCATCGATGTTGCGAGACCAATCATTTCATGGAAAAAGTCGGTCATTGATTTTTTAAATCGGACAGAACAAATAAAGGTGCTCAAGTTATTGTATACGGATGAATACATCATTCACAGGGAAGATGAAAAAGACGTTAAGATGAATTGGTCTGCGATCACACATGCCAGTATCAACGACCGATATATTTCGTTTGAGCAGGAACGGAATTATTTTTTGATTCCCAGAAAATCACTGACAGCGGCTGAATTCGCAGCACTATCGGAAATGCTATTGAAAAATGTGCCGATTGTTGAAAAAATAACCGGGTAATGCCATTCGCTTTAATTCGTTCAAAATTGGATTCCATGGATCACGGGAAAGAAATAATTGCTAAAATTAAATCTGCGGCATACGGAGATATCCTACATTTGTAATTGACCTATAAGTTTAGAACACGTATGAAAAAAAATATCCCCGATCAACTTTCCTCTGAACAAACTGTTCGGATACTGGAGCTTTTAAAAATCCGTTTTGAAAAGAATATGCATCGCCATGAAGGGATGAGCTGGACAGCCATACAAGTGAAACTGGAGGCAAACCCTGAAAAATTATGGTCGTTGAACGAGATGGAAGAAACAGAAGGGGAACCGGATGTTGTTGGATACAACGCTTCCACTGATGAATACAGTTTTGTAGACTGCTCCGCAGAAAGCCCGAAAGGACGCAGAAGTATCTGTTACGATTCTGAAGCACTTGAATCGCGGAAAGAGCACAAACCGAAACACAGTGCATTGGGAATGGCCTCAGAAATGGGAATCGAGGTATTAACAGACATCCAATACCGAGAACTGCAACAGCTTGGAAAATTTGATACAAAAACGTCCAGTTGGCTAAAAACTCCGGCAGGGATCAGAGAAATGGGAGGTGCTATCTTCGGAGACTGGCGTTATGGAACGGTTTTCACTTATCACAATGGAGCAGAGTCGTATTACGCTGCCAGAGGATTCAGAGGCATTCTAATCGTTTAATAAAGACATGAAGATCCCCGAAAACTCCTTATTACGCTCCTACCGGTACAATCATGCAGACTCCTATAAACAGACGTTTATCAGCGATCGTACGGATATTAATTCGACAACCGTGGGGAAATTGTTTTTTTCAAGTGGTCCGAAATGGATGGATCGGTTATTTATGCTACGCAACCGGCTTGTAAAAGTGTTTGGTTTAAAAACGTCAGGAGATTTGAAAGACCGGGAAGAGCAATTGAATCGTTTTCAGTGTGAGCCGGGAGAACAGTTGGGATTGTTCAACGTATTTGAGAAAAATGACGAGGAAGTAATCATCGGGGAGGACGACAAGCATTTGAATTTCAGAGTTTCACTTCTGCTCAACAATACACAGAAACCACAGAAGGAACTAATTATTACAACAATCGTTCAGTTTAACAATCGATTCGGTCGCTTCTATTTTGCTGTCATCAAACCATTTCACACAGCAGTTGTACGATCAATGGTGAAAGGAATCATTCGGGAATTACAGGTATATAAATAAGCGAATAAAGAGTGAGCACTGATTGCGCAAATAAACACTGATCCATTCTATAATACCTAAAAATCTGCGGGTGAAGAAAAACAACCCAATAACGGTATTGCCCATCTCCCAAATTGCCCGTATTTTTGAAAAAACTTAATGCATGAACAAATTAGTCATTCTTCTTTTCGTACTAGGGTGTATATTCACCTCACTCAGCCAAGACAAACAAGCCTATGTTATCTTCAATGAGAAAGGAAAAAAAGTAAGTTACAAACACCTGTTAAAAGCTGCCTCAGAAGCGGAAATTACATTTTTCGGAGAATATCACAACAACCCGATTACTCATTGGTTGCAATACGAATTGACCAAAGATCTGGCTGCTCAAAACGAAAATAAATTAACCTTGGGTTTTGAAATGTTTGAAGCCGATCAACAGCAATTGATGACGGATTTTTTAGCTGGAAAAACAGAAGAAAAACCGTTTGAAGACAGCATGCGTTTGTGGACGAATTACAAAACGGATTACCGTCCGTTGGTACGTTTCGCCAAAGAAAAAGGAATCGTGTGTGTTGCTTCCAATATTCCGAGAAGAATCGCAAGCACTACTTTCAAAAAAGGACGAGCAGCACTGGATTCTCTTGACGCCGGCGAATATATGTTCATGTGCGATAAAAACTTTCCGGTCGACACATCGCTTTCGCAATACAAAATGATGTTGCAAATGTCGAGTGATCATGCAAAAGGACTGAATTTTATCAACGCACAGGCGATCAAAGATGCTACAATGGCACATTTTATTGATAAACACTGGACTCCCAATACACAGTTCATTCATTACAATGGTGCATTTCATACCGATTTTGACCAGGGGATTATCTGGTACCTGAAGCGGTTGCGTCCAAATGTAAGCTACACAACTATTTCAACGGTTGAACAGGAAGATTTTAAAAAGTTGGATGAAGAACACATCGGAAGAGCAAAGTTTATCATTTGTGTGACACCCACCATGACGAAAACACATTAAAAACAAGTAATGAACCTTTGCATTCGTTCGACAACATAGAGAATCAACGCATACTACTCTCCTTTCTCAACTGGGGGAAAGGGCATCTTTCTCGTTGTATTGATGTTTGCCGGAGACTTGAACGGCAAGGAAATACCATACTGATTGCATGCGAAGAAGATGATTTCACTATTTTAAACAGTTACATTCCTACTGTCGAATACCTCCCCTTTCCCGGGTATCCGTTTTCATTTCAGGGAACGGGTGATTTTGCCAAGGATATCTGGAAGAGTAGAAAAGCACTGTCGGATTTTATGAGATGGGAGCAAAACGAAGTAGAACGTTTGGTTATACAGTATCAGATTACATGCATTGTTTCCGATCACCGGTATGGTTTTTTCAGTAAAACAATTCCTTCTGTTTTTATGACACACCAGATCAATCTACCCATCAACTGGTGGCAACAGCCTGCACAATGGCTACACAACAAATGGATGAGAAAATTTTCATTTATCTGGATCATGGATGATGAAAAAAATTCACTGGCAGGAAAATTAAGTCGAAAGGGAAGTCTTAAAAATGCTGCTTACATTGGCCATTTTAGCCGATTTGAGAAACAAGACAATGAGAAAACAATTGAACTTGGAGTGTGCAACGGCCCTCATCCATACAATCAGCAATTACTGGAACAATTAATTGGAAACAAAGGTTTGGATGTTATTATTTCATCTATTTCCGGAAATGATTCGCGCATTGTTCACCCGGGTTCATGGAAAGAAACAGACGCATTGTTTTACAACGCAGCAACCATTCACAGCTATTGCGGCTATTCTACCCTGATGGATCTGAAACGCCTTGGCTGCAAGGGTAAACTGATCCCTACTCCGGGGCAAACAGAACAGGAATACCTCCACCGACTGCATCCCAATTTTGATTTTTCAGAATCCTCCGGGAACGTTTTCCTGTAACGAATTTATAACAGACGGGTTATAGAGGTATCTCCTTTATTTGATCTGTTATGAAACAAATGCTACTTTCTCTCCTGTTGCTGTTCACAGCACACCCCTGTCATTTGCAGGACTTGTACATTCTGAAACAAGTTGACTCCATTCCTGTTCACTTCCGGTACGCAACGGATATCGTTGTCAATGCCACCACAATTCGTCATCAATTGAAGAAACTACAAACAATCCGTGATGGAAACATTGTTGTCAATGCATACACTGATTCGGTCGGAACCATTGAATACAATACAGAACTCGGGGCAAAACGGTTGGCTGTTGCGCTGGAAAAAGTAAAACAATATGCGCATGCTGCCCTTCCGGTCACAGCGAACAATTGCCATGAAGACAGAAACAATCAGCCATTAGGAATCAATGATACCTTATATCGCAGAGTGGATATACTGGTGTATGAACAACAGTTAAACATTGAATACGGAAAACCCTATCCGCTGCCAATTAACTTTGATGGTAATCAGCATGTTTTACTCCCGAAATCCAAACTGGTTATAAATAAGATCACTACTGTCCTGGAAGCGCATCCGAAATTAAACGTCAAATTACATGGACATATCAGCGGGCACGATAGGGATTATGAATTATCGCTGAACAGAGCCATTGCTGTCAAAAACTATATGGTTGAACGGGGAGTTGACGAGAAACGGATTACCTGCAAAGGGTTTGATAATACTCAGAAGCTGTATCACGAAGAACCCTGGGAAAACAATCCACTGAACCGAAGAGTGGAGATCATTTTCGTGGAATAGAATATTGCTGAAAGAAATAGTGGTCATTTCGATTACTATTAAACCACATAGGCCGCATAGGGACATAGGTATTGTATATAAGAGATCTAGTGACACATAGTAGCTCACTTCGTCAGCTGGGTTGATTACATCTGGTTATTGGAACTATAGTTATGATGTGCTTATCAACTTTGTTCTCTATGTGGTTCATAAAAGAAATTAAAACAATAAGGTATATGGAAAATTTTCGTGGATTATAGCAACACATAACAGCTAATTTGTCAACTAGGTTAATTATATCTGGTTATTGGAAATGTAGTTATGTGTACTTATCAACTTTGTTCTCTATGTGTCCTATGTGGTTCGTGAAAGGGTGAGCTCATCATCTGACTTTAGCAATTTTCGTGAAGAACAAAAAAGCCGCTCCCCTGTAGTTGGAACGGCTTTTCAACGAATATACGTTGTGTTTGTAGAATGCTGATCAATTGGATAATTCTTCTTTTACAATTGCAGAAATGACTTTTCCGTCTGCTTTTCCTGCTAATTTTCCTGTAAGAACTCCCATTACTTTACCCATATCAGATGGAGCCGAGGCGCCAACGGACTGGATTGCTGCCTTCACTTCTGCTCTGATTTCATCCTCAGTCAATTGTTTGGGCATGTATTCTTCGATTACTTTGGCCTGGAATAATTCCTCATCCGCCAAATCCTGTCTCCCCTGCTCCACATACAAATTGTAGGTGTCAATGCGCTGTTTGTACAATTTCAAAACAATTTTTGCAGCTGCTTCTTCTGTCACTTCACCGGAACCTCCTGAAGTTGCTTCCAACATTAATTTTGATTTGATGTCTCTCAATGCAGCCAGACGTTCTTTTTCTTTCGCCAGCATCGCTGCTTTGATATCTGCATTTATTTGGTCTGTAAAACTCATGTCAATGTATTTGTAATGAACGATCGACTTTCATCAATCGTTCATTTCTATCTTCTGTTATTAATCTACGTTATCGTGCAGGAATGAATTCCCTCCTCTCAACTTCACATCTCCGTTGGCATCTTTGTCAACTGAAAAACGTGATGCATTTGAATCGGAACTATATCCACCGTTGTTATCCAGATTGATGCTTCTGCGTGTATACGCCGGTTCTTTTTCAAACTGGATAATTCCATCAGCCTTTTTCAACCGGGACGTGAACTCATGAATACGGTTCATACGTTCCTGTTGCTTGCGTTGTTGTTCTTCCGGAGAAAGCACTTGCTTTGACTCTTCTGAAGAAGCTTCTATCTGCTGCTCTACTTCATCTTCCAGGGTATACCGTTTTACTTCCGCTACCGGAGTCGGTACAACTGTTTCTTCTACTTGATTTTCTGACACGGCAGTTGGTTCTGCAGCTACATCCCAATCAAAATTGATCGCTCCTTGCTCAGTCACTTCGTCATCCAGATTTACCTTCTTCACTTCCGGCTCCGATGGAGTTGTGTTGGTTGTATAAGACGTAAACGAATTATTCACTGTCGGAGGCGTCACAACAGGTACTTCCGTTTTTTTAATAAACGGCTCTGCCTGCTCATTGGTGATTTCTTTTGCTCCGTTCCAAACATTTGTTTCTGTCGGGGAAGTCAAAGGAGCTTTGATCTCTGCCTTCGGTTCGTCTTCCAGAACAGTACGTTGTTGTTCAGGAGCTTTCTCAAAACCCGTGATCGGCGAAGAAGCGAATCCTGTAGCGATAACCGTTACACTCAATTTGTTTCCTAACGAAGCGTCGTAACCATGTCCGAAGATGATTTCTGCCGTTGAACCTGCCTCATCCTGGATGTAGTCAGTGATCTCAGCCATTTCGTCCATTGTAATTTCAGCGTCACCGTATGTAATGTTCAACAATACGTAGTTTGCACCTTTGATGTCATTGTCATTCAACAACGGAGAAGACAAGGCTTGCTGAACAGCGCTCATAGATCTGTTCTCACCTTCTGCCTTCGCGCTACCCATGATGGCAACACCTGAGTTACGCATCACTGTATTTACGTCGTTCAAATCCGTGTTGATGATTCCTGTAACAGAAATCACTTCCGCAATACCTTTCGCTGCAACTGTCAGTACATCATCTGCCTGTGCAAATGCATTTCCGATTGTCAGGTTTCCGGTTACTTCACGCAGTCGCTCATTGTTGATGATCAGCAACGCGTCTACATTTCTTCTCATGGCATCCAGACCGTCTTCCGCTTGTTGGCGGCGTTTTCTTCCTTCAAAACTGAATGGAACAGTAACGATACCGACAGTAAGAATTCCCATTTCTTTCGCAACACCGGCAATGACAGGAGCAGCTCCGGTACCGGTACCTCCCCCCATTCCTGCTGTAACGAATACCATTTTCGTATTGTTAGACAACAAGTCACGAATTTCATCAATATTTTCTACTGCCGCATTTTTACCGATTTCAGGAATTGAACCAGCACCTCTACCTTCCGTTAAAGATGGTCCCAACTGAATCTTGTAGGGCACAGGAGAAATATCCAACGCTTGTTTATCTGTATTGCAGACAATGAAATCCACGCCTATAATTCCCTGATTATACATGTGATTCACAGCGTTGCTCCCTCCACCACCAACACCAATTACTTTGATGATTGATGAGTTTTCTTTTGGCAAATCAAATTCCATTTTCTTCGTTTTTATTAGTTGTCGTTGTTTGTTATTTTTTGGTTTTAAAAGGAATTATTAATCTTCCTCGATAAACCAGCTTTTTCCCTTTTCTACCAGAGATTCGAAGAAACCTGTTCTTCGTTTATCTGTTTGCCGGGCAATTTTTTCTGTTCCTGTCGCAGTAGAAGTTTCTCCAACTGTTCCTTTTCTATCCAGGTTATTGAATCCGTTCAGTACCAAACCAATTCCTGTTGAATACATCGGACTCGCCAGTTTATCCAACTCATTTGTATTTGCCAGGTGCTCAGTAGGCAATCCGATTCGTGTGTCCAATCCTGTCACGTATTCAAACAATTGCTTCACGTGCTTCAATTGTGCACCACCGCCGGTTACTACAATCCCTCCGATCAGTTTCTTTTTCAATCCTGAATTGATGATTTCATAATCCACCAATTCGATGATCTCTGTCATACGGGCGCTGATAATACTCGCCAGGTTTCTGACAGATATTTCTTTCGGTTCCCGTCCGCGCAGTCCCGGAATACAAACGATTTCGTTTTCCTGGCTTTCGCTTGGCAATGCTGAACCGAATTTCACTTTCAGTCGCTCCGCCTGGTTACGCATAATCATACAACCTTCCTTGATATCTTCCGTGATGGAATTTCCTCCAAACGGAATAATTGCTGTATGCTGGATAATTCCGTCGTGGAATACTGCGATATCTGTTGTACCACCACCGATGTCAACCAAGACCACTCCCGCTTCTTTTTCTTCAGAAGACAACACCGCTTCCGCAGATGCCATTGGTTCTAGCACTAAGTCTTTCACCTCCAATCCTGAACGGGAAACACATCGCATAATGTTCGTACACGCTCCGACATTCCCGGTAATGATGTGGAAATTTGCTTCCAATCGCACACCTGCATGACCGATCGGCTCTTTAATTCCCTGTTGGTTATCAATAATGTATTGCTTCGGAATTACTTTTATAATTTGTTCTCCCGGAGGCATCAGCATTTTGTACATGTCGTCTTCCAACGCGTCCAGATCCAGCTGAGAAATCTCATTCTCCAGGTTGCTACGCGTCAGCATACCTCTGTGCTGCATGCTTTTGATGTGTTGACCTGCCACACCGACATATGCACTACGGATCAGCAGTTCATACTCTCCGTTAATGCTTGCCTGCGTTTGCTCAACAGCCGATTTGATCGACTGAATGGTTTTCTCGATGTTTTCAACAATACCGCGAGCAACACCGAGTGACTCAGCTTGCCCCATCGCCAGAATTTCGATTTTGCCATGTTCATTTCGTGTTCCCACAAAACAGGCAATCTTCGTAGTTCCGATATCAAGTCCAACAACAACTTTTGACATATCTTTTCTATTCTTTTTTCTTACAAACAATCTGCTTATCGTATTTGAGGGAGATTTCGCTGTACTTATTCCACCCTTCAAACGGAATTGCTTCTTTGTAAAATATCTTTAGTTTTTCAAATTTTTCTGCAACGTCCTGTTCAGTAAACGCTGAGCCAAAGACAATTTTCTGTCCACCAACTAACGGGATCAGTACAAAATCACCGTTGCTTTCTCTGTGAATTTGTCCTATTAATGACCGCATTAGTGGATCATTGCAAACATAATTCGAAATTCGATACACATCATCTAATTTTCGAATAGTTTTCAAAGAGTCATTGTTAATAATGTCAGAAACACTTTCCGAACCATATCTGTCCGGAATCTCCCCTGTCACAACCAATACCCGTGCGGTATGCTCGGAAGAACTACTGATTGAATGTCCGTCTGCATCCAGAAAATAACTTTGTCCCGATGCATTAAAAATATGCGCAATGGGTTTTCGCAGTTCTATTTCTATGTTCCAGCTACCGTTCAGGGATGTAAAAACAGTCACATTTTTCACCTCTTCCATCTTCCGGATAAACCGCTCTATTCTTTCAGGATTCAGATCGCGGACGCGTTGATTTACAAAGACCAGGTTATTTCGCTCCAAACGTGACAACAATTCATTTTCTGTAAGAAAGGAGTTTTCTCCTTCCACGCTGATCTGAATCACAGGTTTTTGCAACGGCAATTGCTTCAGCACTTTTTGTGTCATGACCAGCAGCACAATGACCGAAACGCCAAAGACAGACCATCCTGTTATTTTCAGCCATTTACTCACTCCATGCTCTTTTTAACGGGTTAACAATTCGATCAATATCACCGGCTCCGATTGTTAAAAAAACACCTTGGTCATAGGAAGACAAATAGGTAACGGCTTCACCCGGAAGCATCAGTTTTTTATCCGGAGCAGTAATTTGTTCCAATAATGCATCACTGGTTACACCTGCAATCGGCTCTTCTCTGGCCGGATAAATCGGCAACAGAATTACCTCATCCAATCGGGAAAGCTGTGTCGCAAAACCACCGAAGAAATCACGGGTTCGTGAAAACAAGTGTGGTTGAAAAACTCCGGTTACTTTCCGATCGGGATAGATCAGACGAATGGAATCGATCAATGCGTTCAACTCAGTCGGATGGTGTGCGTAATCGTCAATATAAATTAAATTCTGCGATTTAACAATATACTCAAACCTCCGTTTCACTCCCAGGAATGTTTTCAATCCGGAACGGATGGTCGTTTCGTCCAACCCTAAAAATTGGCACAACGCAATGCACGCAATTGCATTTTCAGCATTGTGGATTCCCGGAATCCCCAGTTCAACAGCATCCCACTTTCCGGAGGGAGTCCGCACATCAAACAGGTATTTTTCATTTTCCACACGCACATTCAGTCCGCAATAATCTGCCTCGGATTCATTGATTCCGTATGTGATCGTTTTTGCAACTGTCGGTAAATTCAATCCCTGTTTTTGTACAACTACCCCCTGTTCAGGGTGCAGACCTGCATACAATTCAAATCCTTCTCTGAAATGATCCGCATCGCCATAAATATCCAGGTGATCCGGATCTGCAGATGTAATGATGCTCGCAAACGGAGATAAACGCAAAAAAGAACGATCAAACTCATCGGCTTCAATTACTGTGTATTCTGCTGTGGGGTTCAATACCAAATTGGAGTTAAAATTGGATGCAATTCCTCCCAGAAACGCCGTACATTTGACTTCCGACTGATCCAACAGATGTGCCAGCATTGTACTGGTTGTCGTTTTTCCATGCGTTCCTGCTACGCCTAATCCTTTAGAAGTTTTGGTAATCAATCCCAATACTTCCGATCGTTTGACAATTTCAAATTCGTTGAATTGAAAATACAGCAATTCTCCTAAATTTTTCGGTACGGCAGGCGTTAGAATCACCAGTGTTTTTGCCCGATCATTATAGGGTGCCGGAATACTTGAATTCCTGTCTTCGTAATGTACATCAATTCCTTCTTGCTGCAGCGATTCTGTCAGGGCCGATGGTGTTTTATCGTAACCAGCCACTTTCCATCCCAGTGATTTGAAATAACGGGCAAGTGCAGACATCCCGATTCCACCGATGCCCAGAAAATACACATTTTCAAAGGTATTCAGACTGATATTTACTATTCGTATGTCCACTATTTTATTCATTTATCTGTTTTCAGATTTTAAAAATCGTCCAATAAATCCAGGTTTTTTTCTTTTCGTTTCGGAACAGGAATCCGTACTTTATAGATCGCTACCGCTAAAAACAAAACGGTGCTGATAAAAAACAACAGGAAACCAATGTGCGGTCCGGAGTAATTCGGTGAAAAATCTTCACTGTAGGCAAAACAAGCCAATCCAAATAACAACGTACTAAATACTAACAGCAATGCTTTCATTGTAATTGTATGTCGGACCAAACCAAACACAAGCGCCGGGATGAAGAAAAAGAAAAATAAAATATATTCAGTATCATACCCTCTTCCACCCGCATAAGAAGTATAAACAATCTGCAGGTCGTCTTCATAATACATTTTGTATGGCATCAGTAAACTCACCAGGTAAGTGACAAATGCCAGGATCAGTATTACACGTGTTATGATCAGTTTCCTATTCATAAATAATCATCTATTACTTCATTACTTACCATTAACTTCTTCGCTACGGGAACGGTCGACTTCAAAACAGCAGCAATGAAAAACAACAGTGCTGAAGTACACAATACATAGTAACCTGCATGGGGTGCATATCCTGCAAAATCGTCCCGTGTATAGGAAAAATAACCGTCTTCGGAAGTTGCAAATCCTTTCCAATAGATCAATCCGATCATTGCAACAGAAAAAACAAGTGATGCAATTTTGGAAAATGTTGTGTGCTTAACGAATGTCATTACCAGCATCGGAATGGCAGCAGTAATAAAAAGGATAAACTTCAATTGAAAATCATGATTGCCGTAGATATACTGATCCACTCCATTAGTGGCATAATGATGGGTGTGTTTGTAATCGGGAACAAACAGATTGAACGTATAGACCAGGAATGCCAGCCATATCAATCCGTGTATTCGTTCCAATTTCTTTGCCATGACTCCCGTGTAGTTATCCGATTTTTGTTATTTCGTTTACAATGTCTTTTGTTGCCGCGGGTCTTCCCAAATGAGCAATGTTCCCAGCTAATGTTACTTGTAATTCTTTATTGTTCATCAATTGAATTGCTTCATCAATCAGCATTGTCCGGGCATCAACGTCTTTTACCAACACAGCTGCTTGTTTAGTGACTAACGCCATTGCGTTATGCGTCTGATGATCCTCTGCTACGTTAGGAGAAGGAACCAGGATTGCGGGTTTTTTAATCAGGCACAGCTCCGAAACGGAAATTGCTCCGGCGCGGGAGATAATTACATCTGCCAGTGCGTATGCCAAATCCATCCGGGAAATAAACTGTGTCAGATGAATGCCTGTCAAATCTTTCCCTTTCAATCGATTGGTCAATTCTTCGTAATACAATTTTCCACATTGCCACAGCACCTGAATACCTGCTCCCTGTAATTTTTCAATCCCTGCAATCAGTGCTTCATTGAGAGTCCGTGCTCCAAGTGAACCACCAATAACCAACAATGTCGGACGGGAAGCATCCAATCCATAAAAAGCAAGTGCTTCCTGTTTTTTCCCTTCGATCTGTGTTACTTCCAGTCGCACAGGGTTTCCTGTCATCACAATTTTTTCCTTTGGAAAGAATTTCTCCATTCCTTCGTATGCCACACACAAAGTCCTTGCTTTTTTTGCCAGTAGCATGTTTGTTTTTCCGGCAAATGAATTCTGTTCCTGTACCAAGGTCGGAATTCCTAACATGGACGCTGCTTTCAATGTCGGGCCGGAAGCATATCCTCCTACTCCGATCACTACCTGGGGTTGAAACTGCTTCACTATTTTTCGTGCAAGCACAATGCTTTTAATAATTTTGAACGGCAAGGCCAGATTTTTCAATGTCAGCTTCCGTTGTAATCCGGCAATTGGTAAGCCGATGATTTTGTAACCTGCCTGGGGAACTTTTTCCATTTCCATTTTTCCTTCAGCACCTACAAACAAAATCTCCACCTCCGGAAATTGTCGTTTCAGTTCGTCTGCAATGGCAACCGCAGGAAATATATGTCCTCCGGTACCTCCTCCGGAAATGATTACACGTTTCATTCGTCTTCGTTTATTAGTTGGTTGTCACCCGTTTCTTCTTTCGTTTTCTTTGTTCCCTTTTCCTGTTTCGCTGCAATGCTTTGCACCATACCAATAGCCATACATGTCATGATCATCGCGGATCCTCCCATTGCCAGCAGTGGCATGTTTTGTCCTGTTACCGGGAAAACCCCTGTACATACGAGCATATTTACAGAAGCCTGCGTGATGAGTAACATACCAATACCGATGCAGAAATACGTTTCAAACAGGTTGTCCGCCTTCAATCCAATCCGAAAAATCCGGAACAACAAAATCAAATACGCCATGGTGAGCACAATGGCGGAAATGGAACCGAATTCCTCCACAAAAGAGGAGAAATAAAAGTCGGCATACGCTTCGGGGAGGTACTCTTTCAGCTTTCCGTCCCCTACACCCTGTCCGAATATTTTTCCGTTGTAAATCGCCAATTGGGCATTGACCGCCTGTGCATTATCCACCACATTACTTTCCGTATCCATTCGGTTCAGTATCCTGTTTTCCCAGGTTGTATAACGAGGCAGTAAATTCAGGTCGGGTAATGCTTTGTGAACTAATACAATCAGGAACAATCCGCCGATTGCCATTCCGAAGATAGCGAGGATCCGGGAAAAAGGGAAGCGTCCCAGAAATAACAGTCCGATTGCGAGCATGAAAACAATTCCTGCAGTAGAAAAGTTGTCTTTAACAATCAAACCGCACACCAGCACAATCGGGAAAACGATCGGTATAAACCCTTCTTTCCAGTCCTTGAACTGGTCTTTTCGCTTCACGAGTTGTTTGGATAAATAGATAATCAAGGCCAATTTTGCAAAGTCGGATGCCTGAAATGTCAATCCGATAAACGGAACACGTATCCATCGTTTGGCATTGTTTACTTCGTTGGGTAACAACAGGGTGAGTAATAACAATCCTATCCCCAGAATCAATGCAAATTTGGAAATCTGTGAAAAGTACTTCGGATCCTGGCGGTGTACCCAGAACATCGCTGCGAAGCTGATCAGAATGTATATAAAATGCTTGAACAGGTATTTGAAAGGTGTACCTCCTTCTACTTTCACCAGTACAGGAACAAAGCTAAAAACAGTAACGAGCGAGAATGCGAGCATGAGCAGCGTTATGATCCAGATCACCCGGTCACCTTTGAGGTAATTCAAAAACCGCTTAACGGATAACGATCCGGGTTTCAGCACTGCTTCGCTGCCTGATGTTGCAACTGTTTCACTGTTGGACATAGACCTTAAATTTGATGAAGCTCCAGGTAATTACTGAATGCTTTTTGATACATTTCACTGTCAGCTCCCTCTGAACAAAACAGGATAATTCCCGGTTTGAAATGAAGGGCATTCATTTCCTGAAACGCTTGATGAATATCATTTGTTGTAATCAGGTGGAGTATTTCACCTGGTTTTTCAGTTTCAGCACGCTGATCGTAGGTAATGACTGTGTGAATGTTGGTAGCAATAGCAGTGTCGTATGCTTCCACAGCCATAAAAAGTCCTGAGGGTGATAGCCACAAAATCGGGAATGGAAACGTATGAATTGTTAAAGACAGTGTTTCAATATCCGGATTCATCCATGAAAAAACATCCATTCCCCACAATTTACCATGGGGACGGATAGAGCCGTGAGCAACTTGCTCCAACGCCTTCTTTCTCGCTTCCAGTAAATTATACTCCGTTTTAATTTGTTTCATAATCCCCACTTTTTCATTTATCAGGAGTGACAAACAAAATTAGGGTTTTCCGCTTTTTGATGTTGAACATCATTATTTGGTTATGAACAGATCAATGATAATAAAGTTGTGAAACAAGAAAACCTTACTTTCTTTAATGTTGTTGGTTTAACGCAGCCTGTAATTCTTCCAGTACGGGCTTAACGGTACTTTCAGGTAAATCACTGATGCGGATGTACATCAGTCCGTCAATTGCATCGTTGAACTTCGGGTCGACGTTA
>DHNG01000043.1:40696-51405 GCA_002409405.1 Flavobacteriales bacterium UBA5422
GTTGAACTTCGGGTCGACGTTAAATCCGATCACGCGGGCATTCTGTTTGATGTATTTTTTGACCAGTACAGGCAAACGCAACAGATTGGGTTCCAATTCGTCGATCAGTTTATCAAATTTATTGAGGTCTGCTTCTGCTTCGCTAAAGAAAAAATGTTTGTCTTCTTCCTTGAGTTTGATCTTAAATTCATGTTTTGCACGAATGAATTGCGCGATGTAAGAATCGTAATAGTGTGATTTCATGAATTCAATCATCAGCGATTTTGAAAAGTCTGAAAACCGGTTGCTGATGCTCACACTACCAATGATAAATTTATGAGACGGGTTGCGCAACATTACGTGTACCACTCCTCGCCAGAGCAAAAAAAGCGGCATCGGTTTCTGCTGGTAATCCGGCACGACAAACGCACGTCCCATTTCAATACACTGTGGGAAAAACGGGCGGAATTCCGGTTCAAAGTGGAATAATTCGTTCAGATAGAATCCGTCAACACCATATTTTTCGTACACTTTTTTCCCCAGTGCGATCCGATAAGCCCCTACAATCCGCTCCGTTTCCGTATCCCACAAAAACAAATGCTGATAGTGGACATCGTAGCGATCCAGGTCTGTTTCCTGGTTCGTTCCTTCTCCAATTTCACGAAATGTGATTTCCCGCAAGCGTCCGATTTCCCGCAATACATTTGGAATTTCTTTTGCTTTGGCAAAATAACACTCGTAATTATTGCTTTTAAACAACAATTTCTTCTCTTCTTTTCGAAGTTCATTCAGGTCTGTCACTAATAAATCAACCGGTGTTTCTTCGACAATTTGTTTTGGCTGGATGGACTTGCTATCTGTATGAATGGTTGCCGGAATCTTCAATGATTTCATCAATCTCGCTTTCTTTTCGGAATAAAAGGTAGCAAGCGAGTACGTTTTATTTCTCAAAAAGGCTGCTAATTCTTCCACCTGTTTAAACTCCTGCTGATGCTTCGCAGAAATAGGTTTTCCGATACGGATGTAGATGGGTTTAGGACGTGTCCGAACGGCTTCTTTGGGTAACAATGCGGTTTGAAGCGTTGGATGCAGTTTGGCCATCCGGTAAAAAAACGGGCTGTTCTTCGAATGAAAGTACATGGGAATCACCGGAACATTCAACTTTCGGATGAGTTTGATCGCAGCTTTCTGCCAATCCCGGTCGTTAATTTTTCCATCTTTTTCTTTCCCGGAGACTTCTCCCGCCGGGAAAATTCCCAGGCATCCTCCATCTTTCACATGTTGGAGCGCATCGCGCATTCCTTTGCTGCTGTTGAATGCTTCTTTGCGTGTTTCAAACGGATTCACAGCAATGACCATCGGTTCCAGTGGCTTGATTTTGTGCAATAAGAAGTTACCCATTATTTTGAAATCAGGTCGAACTTTTGCAATGATGTGCATCATCAGAATCCCGTCCATTGCTCCCAGCGGGTGATTGGCAACAATAACAAACGGCCCTTCTTTCGGAATGCGTTTCAGGTCTTCTTCGTACAATTCAAAATCAATGTTGAGATCATCCAGTACAAACTGCAGAAAATCGGATGTGTTTTTTCCGAATCCCCTTGAATAAATTTTATTGGCTTTTGTTAGTCCGCTGATGTTTTTCACACTCCACGCGATTGGTATTCCGAACAACCCTAGTTTGTTCAATCCGGCAACCTGGTAAATATCCCTGGTTTTCACTAATTGCATTTTACTCATATACAATTATGTATTTAGTTGAAGAACATGCCAAACGTGGTGTTTGACTCTTGCAAATGTAGGTGGTTTACACATCCCTGATTGGTGTTAAGTCTATTCTTAAAACAGATTTAAAACAGGCTTAATTTTGACCGATCAACTGCAACTTACAGACTTGTAAACTTGCGTTCTAATGCTTATTTTTGTATCCATTCGAAAAAGGTCAGGATGAGAAAAATTTTACTGGTTGAAGATGAAGCACACGTTGCCTCTTTCATCAAGAAAGGGTTAACAGAGGAAGGATATGATGTAACGGTTGCGTTTGACGGGGACACCGGTTGGGAACTGTTTCAACAAAATCAGTTTGACCTGATCATCCTGGATATTATGTTGCCCGGTAAAAACGGGATTGAGGTTTGCACGCTCATCCGGGAAGTGAATACAACTGTTCCCGTATTATTTCTGACAGCACTCGGGACATCGGAGAACATTGTATTGGGATTGAACAAAGGTGCGGATGATTACATTGTGAAACCGTTTAAATTCATTGAATTTCTGGCGCGTATCAAAACCCTACTGCGGCGTACCGATGTATTCAGCTCTGAACACGTAACCGCATCCCATTCCAACACGCATTCATTTGTCAACCTGATGGTGGATGACAATTCAAAAACAGTTACCCGCGATGGAGTGGAAATTAACCTGACAAGCACAGAATACCGTCTTTTGCTGTACTTTCTGAACAATAAAAACATTGTTTTATCCCGCATGGATATCCTGGAGAATGTGTGGGGGTTAAATTTCAACCTCGGGACAAATGTTGTGGATGTGTATGTCAATTACCTGCGCAAAAAAATTGATCAGAGTTTTGAACCGAAATTGATCCATACAGTGATTGGTATGGGGTATATTATGAAGGAGAAATAAGATGAAAAATAAAAGTAAATCGATCCTGCTATTGATGAGTGTCTTTGTTTTATTGATCCTCCTGATCTCAATGATCGTTTATATTTCCGTATCACGCTACCTCGAAAAAGATTTTAATCACTTGTTGGAACTGCGTGCCAAATCCATTGCCAACTGGAACATTGATCAGGGAAAGAAGATTGAACCGAGCAATTCGTCGGACAAATTGTTCCACGAGCAGGATTTTTATTTTTCCACCAATCAGAACATGCAGACCATCGCAGATTCCATTCACGTCGATGTGCGATTTTTGGAAGAAGCCGCACAAAAGAAACTGGCTTATTACTCAAAAGGTGGGATCAAGTACATTGCCATACTCCATCATTCACAGCAAAATAAACAATCCTACATTATTGTTGCAGGTGCTGAAAACTACCTGGAAGGTAACCTGAACATATTCCTCTTCCAGTTGCTGATTTACACCTTTGTCATTGCCTTGCTTCTGGCCTTGTGTTTTTCATTCGTCTTATCAAAATACCTGTTCAGTCCGATTGTAAAGATTACGGAACGTGCCAAACAAATCAGTTCGGAAAACCTGCATTTACGCTTGCCGACTAAAATTATCAACGACGAGGTAAATGAACTCGCCAGTACATTTAATCAAATGTTGAACCGGATCGAGACAGCCTTTGAAATTCAAAATAACTTTGTCAGCAATGCTTCCCACGAATTGCGCACACCTTTAACAACCATTATCGGCGAGGCAGATCTTGCACTGGCGAAGGAAAGAAAAGTGGAAGAATACCAGGAAACGATCCGGGTGATTCTTGAAGCGGCAGAAAATCTGGACAGCAAAACAAGAGCATTGCTTTCTCTGGCACAGACCGGTTTCAACGGAACTGCCCAAAAAGAAGATGTGCTACGCATTGATCAATTGGTGTGGGATACAAAAGAAATTGTAGAAAAACTGGATAAGCGACATTCCATTACCGTCAATGTTTCACTGTTGCCGGAAAATCCGAAAAAGCTCAAAGTAAAAGGGAATTATCAGCTGCTGCAACTCGCACTGTCGAACATTATTACCAATGCCAGCAAGTATTCCAATTACCAGGAAGTGACCGTTTCAATTGGTGCCTCGGATAAATCTGTGTACCTGCTGATCAACGATTCAGGAATCGGAATTCCGACCCAGGAATTGAAGTTTATTTACGATCCGTTTTTCCGCGCATCCAATACCCGGAGTTATGAAGGATTCGGAATCGGGTTGCCCCTTACTAAGAATATCATTGATCTGCACAAAGGAGAAATACTGGTTAAATCAACTGAAAATCAAGGGACTATTGTTCAGATCAATTTACCTATTTGTACGAAAGAATAGTTTTCTAATCAAATTCTAATCTCTTTTTAAGTAAATTCTAATTCCATTCTTAGTCCCTTCTAATCTCGTCGCTTCATTTTTGTATCGTAAATAAAAAACTTATTGCGATGCATAAACATGTTTTAATTCCAACAGATTTTCAAATGGATTCGCTGAACACAATTAAAAAGGTGATCCATGACATGAACGACGAAGATACTGTAGCGGTTACGTTACTGCATGGTTATTATTTGAATGACAGTATCACGGATCTGCTTTTCAATTCCAGAAAAGATATTTTAAAAGAAATTGTACCACCGGTATTTTTTGAAGGATGTGAATTATTGAAGAATAAATACGCTTCACAGCTGACGCACATTAAAATTGACTTGTTTCACGGATTGAACAAGCGCGCGTTCAAATCATACGTCACCAACAACCAGGTTGACAAGGTATATGTTCCGACAGGAATCAACCAAAAGAAAGCAACCAAGCGCAGTTTTGATATTGTTCCGTATATCCACAACTGTTGCGATGATGTTTCACACGTACAGTTTGAAGAAAAGCACCAGGAAAGTATGGAGAATTTCTCTGAACTGTTTCTCAACACAATCAAAATTTCATAACAATGGGACTGAGGTACATATTCATTTTTTTAGCGATCAGCATCATCGGATACTCATTCATCAGGATCAACATGAACAGCCCTGAGGACCTGATTATCGGTGACTGGAGCGAGCACTCTTGGAAGTATGAGCGCGTTGCTACTCCACAGCAGAAAAAAGATGCATGTGTTGACTCATTGTCCGGTGCATTGAAAGAACACCTGGGGAAAGACTTACTGTTGCACGAAAATGAAACCTGGACCTTTCGTCCGAACGGAGAGTTGCACATTACTTCCCCTACAAAAACCGCAAAGGTTCTATACTGGCGATTGAAAGGAAAAGGTGACATGCTCGTCATTAAAGACGAAAACAAGGTTCCTCTGGAGCATTACAAAGTAACATATATAGACAAAGGCACCTTGTCACTGAATTTCGAACTGGATATCCAGGTAAAAGGACTTGCAAGTATGACATTTAAGAAGTGTCGTTAACAGATTCATACCACACCATCAGATACAATATACATTTTAGTTTTTTCAAATGCTTAGAAAATATAGTCAACATAGATCACTCAATGACAATTTAAAACTGGGGATACTGACCGCTTTCGTTGCCGGAATGATCAACGTATCCTCACTCATCATTTTCTTTTCCTTTACCTCGAACGTAACAGGTTATTATGCGATTCTTGCAGCTGAAATCGTAAAGGGAAATTTTTACCAGGTGTTGATTGTTCTTTCGTGGATTTTCCTGTTCTTCTTCGGAGGTTTCATTTCCAATCTGATTGTCATCTCCCTCAACAGTAAAAATACATACATTGCACATTCGCTTCCCATTGTACTGGAAATTGTCTGTCTGATTGTTGTGGGGGTTTACGGTGATTTTTTCTACGAAGAAACACTCCGCGAAACGGAAATTATGGTGGCTATTATGCTCTTTGCAATGGGACTTCAGAACGGTTTAACGGCAAGTATTTCGAATTTTTCCGTGAAGACAACCCACCTTACGGGGGCAACAACCGACCTGGGGATTTTATTTTCCATGCTTACAAAAAAGCGTTTCCGAAACAACCGTGCCATCACTGACAAAGCAAAGCTGATTTTCTCCATCTTCTTTTCGTATGTGACGGGAGCAATTGTAGCAAGTTATTTCTTCGGTATCATCCGGTTCAAGATTTTCTATGTGGCCTGTCTGGTACTGGTGATTGTACTCCTCTATGATTTTTCCAAGGTTCGCTACTTCAAGTTTTTGGTTCGCAGACAGCGACAGGAACGGGTTGCGAAGAAACACACAAAAGAAAAAGAACCGCAGTTCATCGAGAATAATTAGATCGCGTTGTTAACGTACTGACCCACCTTATCTTTTCTTCTAAATCTGCGTTAACAAAGGGATATCCCTCATCGGAATGATGGGGGATTTTTGTTAGGTTAAGTAGGCAAAGGATTGGGAAATATGTCGATTGTTTTACACCTCGGGAAAACCGGAAATTTAAAAGTTGAATAATTATGTGTAAATTAGATTCACATTTTATGATCGGGAAAGTCACTCAATGATTTTGCATTAATCACGTAATACTATATACTAAACATGAAAAAAGGATTCTTAACCTGTATAATCGTTTTAATAGCGATTCATTTAAAAGCGCAGACAACTATTTATGTATCGAACAATGGTACTGTAAAAACCTTAAAAGAAGCATATGATCTAATTGCATCACCGGGTAATGTTACCTATCATATTATTTTAAAAGATGACGGTGGAGACATCCTGATCGCTCCTAATGCTCCGGGATTTGTTTGGACAAAGTCAGGTACACAACAACACCCAATAAAAATATATTCTGAAAATTGTTCCAGTGTTTTGACAAGAAATTCTGAATCTGGCACACCAATGATTACACTAAGGAATGTGAATTACATTCATTTTTATAATGTTCATTTTTTCAAAGGGGTAATGGGATCATTTTTATTTGATAATGCGGATTATTGTTCCATTGAATATTGCCAATTTTCAGGCAATGGAAGCGCTGCATCAATAAGTGGTGGTGTCATATGGATTGGTGAAAATTGCCAGGGAAACGCTTCCAGTTATGGAAATACCATTTCAAATAATAAGTTTTTTAATCTGCAGACAACAAGTCAAACCAACCAACATCACGCTATTTATATCTCAAATAAGGCATACAACACTACCATATATAATAATTCAATCATAGAACCGCCTTCATTTTCAGTTCACGGTTGGCATGGGGATTACAGGAATAATTATGTTGTAAATAATATCTGTATTCAAAAAAATAACCCGCAAGTAAATTCTTCTATGATTATTGGATTTAATACGGATTATGACAATTGTGTTAACGGTTTTTATCCCCCGTCAGGAGTGAACAATAATACGTTCAATGATAATTACGTGTATGACAACCAAAACCTAAATTGTGTGGCGATTGATGCACCCATTTCAGGTTACAACAACACACAATCAGGAAACATAAGGTATCATTCATTTTATCCGAGTGATCCATACTGGCTAGGATACAGTCCCAGTCAAATTTCTGCTAAAGTTGTTTCCGGTGATTTTAATGGCGACGGTAGAAAGGATGACATAGCCGCCCTGTATGATAATGGAAACGGAACGACAAATATGCATGTCTGGAAAACAGATAATCAATCAAACAGGGCATTTATCTATGATAATGGCTCACAGGGTTGGTGGCATGGGAGTTCTTATACTGCTGCTCAAACTACAGGAAGGGTTGTATCCGGATATTTTAACACCTCCGGACTTTTTAATTCAAATGATAATAAATCGGATGTCGCTGCATTCTATGATTATGGGAATGGAGCAACACAAATTCACGTATGGAAATCAAATGGCAGCTCTTTTGATACTCCTCAAACATGGTGGGGTGTTACAACAGGTTATGATGCTAAAAAAATTACAAACAGAGTAGTTGCAGGTAATTTTGATGGTGATAATAAATCATTGACAGATATAGCGGCTTTTTATGATCATGGAAATGGAAATACAAATCTACATGTATGGAAATCCACCGGAAGTAATTTCGCGTACCAATGGTCTGCCGGATGGTGGGGTGTTTCGAATGGGGGATATGATGTAACTAAAATTACGGGAAGAGTTGTTCCAGGCGATTTTAATGGTGACGGGAAAACAGATATAGCTGCATTTTACGATTATGGTAGCGGCAATACGAATTTGCATGTCTGGTTATCAACAGGTACCGGTTTTACATACAGTAATGGTTCCGCTGGTTGGTGGGGTGTTTCAAATGGGGGGTACGATGCAACTAAAATTACAGGAAGGGTTGTTTCAGGGGATTACAATGGTGACGGAAAAACAGATATCGCCGCATTTTATGATAATGGGAACGGAAATACGAATCTCCATGTATGGATATCGACAGGTAGTAGCTTTACCTATCAATGGTCTACCGGATGGTGGGGTGTTTCAAATGGCGGATATGATGTAAACAAAATTACAGGAAGGGTTGTTTCAGGGGATTTTAATAGAAATGGTGGAATCGATGATATCGCCTGCTTCTATGATCATAGCGCTAACTGTGGTTCTGTTCGGACAAATGTATGGACCAGATCCGGTAGTAGTTTTAATTATGCCAATTACTCATTGGGTTACCCCTGGATTACTTCATTTCAATATGCAAATTCAATACAATTACATGATGCCTTAGAAATTGAAAACTCAATAGAAAATAATAATACACAACTGGTGATATACCCCAATCCTGCTTCAGATCAACTGACAATAGAAACGAAACAAATCAGTGAAGAAATGGTTTTATCTATTTGTAATGTAAATGGACAAGAACAGATAAGAGAACAGATGAATGGTCTTAAAATTCAAGTAGATATCAGCAATCTGACAAGTGGAATATATGTTGTAAAACTCATAACAGACAAGACAATTGAAGTGAAAAAGATCATCAAAGAATAAAGCTTGTTACGTCTGATCAAAGTAGTTGTAAGGTGAGATTGACTTTTCTTATTATAAACGAATCATCAAAAGTGGGGAATAGCCATATCACATATAAGCTATTCCCCATTATTATCTAACGTCAATTCAGATTATTGATCAAAGTGCTCTTACTGCTTCTTTGAATAAATTTCCGCGTTCTTCGTAGTTTTCAAACAAGTCGAATGAAGCACAAGCCGGAGACAGTAATACTGTTTCGTCTTTTTTCGCCAGACGGTATCCGTACGCCACTGCTTCCATTGCCGAACGTGCTTCTACAATCGTATCAACTACTCCCGTAAATGCTTCAATGATCTTTGAGTTGTCCACTCCAAGGCAAATGATCGCTTTTACACGGTCGCGCACCAATTCGGTCAACTCCGAGTAATCATTTCCTTTGTCAACTCCTCCTACGATCCATACAGTTGGTTTGTCCATGCTTTCCAGCGCAAACCAGGTAGAATTTACATTCGTAGCTTTTGAGTCGTTGATGAATTCGATTCCGTGCACTTTGGCAACGAATTCCAAACGGTGTTCAACATTCACGAAATCTGTCAGACTTTCGCGTACAGTTTCTTTTCGAATCTCCAGTAGACGGGATGCGATTCCGGAAGCCAATGAGTTTTGTGTGTTGTGCTTCCCTTTCAGGGCTAATTCATGAATTGACATAGTGAATTGTTCTTTATTTGTTGTTATTGTTATTTGTTGTTCGTTGTTTAAATATCCTCCCTGTGCAAGTTCTTTGGTCAGGGAAAATGGTGCAAGTTGTGCATCAACTGTTCGTTTTTCGAGTTCCGCTTCGATGATTTTATCGTCTGCGTTGTAAATGAACCAATCGTTTGCAGTCATGTTTTGCAAAATGCGGAACTTGCTGTCCACATAATTTTGCAATTGGTACTCATAGCGATCCAGGTGATCCGGTGTAATATTGGTCAGGATGGCAATATCTGCCTTAAAGTCAAACATCCCGTCCAGCTGAAAAGAGCTCAATTCGAGTACATACCAGTCAAATGTTTCTTCCGCCACTTGCTTTGCGAAACTTTGCCCTACATTTCCTGCCAAACCTACATTGATTCCCGCTTTTTTGAGAATGTGATAGGTCAGCATGGTGGTAGTGGTTTTCCCGTTGCTTCCTGTGATGCAAATCGTTTTTGCAGTGTTGTAATATCCTGCGAATTCGATCTCAGAAATCACCGGAATACTCTTTTCGTGCAGGTGCTTTACGATCGGTGCTTTGTCCGGAATTCCGGGAGATTTCACAACAATCGCAGCAGCCAGGATGCGCTCCATGCTGTGTTTTCCTTCTTCCCACTCCAGTTCGTACTGATTCAATTCAGCCTGGAAGTTTTCCTTGATGCTTCCGAAATCAGAAACAAAGACTTTTGCTTCTTTCACTTTCGCAAGAATCGCTGCACCGACACCGCTTTCGCCGGCTCCCAAAACAACCACTATTTTGTTTTGAATGTTCATTAGCGCAGTTTCAGAGTTACGATTGATACAACAGCCAGGAGAATTGCCACGATCCAGAAACGGGAAACGATTTTCGCTTCATGCAATCCTTTTTTCTGGTAATGGTGATGCAACGGAGCCATTCTGAAAATGCGCCGGCCTTCTCCGAATCGTTTTTTCGTGTATTTGAAATAACCTACCTGCATNNTTCCCACTCCAATCCATTTTCATCCAGTTCTTGTTTGAATGAATTTTTGATCTTCCCGAAATCGGATACGAAGACATTCCATCCTTGTTTTTTTGCAAGAATAGCAGCTCCGACTCCGGATTCTCCGGCGCCCAGTACAACGATATTTTTTGTTCCGTGCGGTTTCAAGTTATCTCAATTTCAGGGTTACGATGGAAACAACTGCCAGCAATACCGCTACAATCCAGAAACGCGATACAATCTTCGCCTCGTGGAGTCCCAATTTTTGGTAATGATGGTGCAATGGTGCCATTTTAAAGATCCGCCTGCCCTCTCCGAATTTACGTTTGGTGTATTTGAAATACCCGACCTGTAGCATCACGGATAAGTTCTCAATTAAGAACACACCGCATAATACCGGAATCAACAACTCTTTTCGGATGGCAATTGCAAAAACAGCAATGATACCGCCCAATGCCAAACTTCCCGTATCTCCCATGAAGACCTGCGCCGGATA
>DHNG01000043.1:51531-102097 GCA_002409405.1 Flavobacteriales bacterium UBA5422
CCCATGAAGACCTGCGCCGGATAGGAATTGTACCACAAAAACCCGATACACGCTCCGACAAACGCAGAGATGAAGATTACCATTTCCTCCGCATGTGGGATGTACATCACATTCAGGTAGTCGGCGAATTTGACGTGTGAACTTACATAGGCCAGTACTGCCAATGCAATCCCTATGATCGCAGATGTTCCCGTTGCCAGACCATCCAATCCATCGGTCATGTTTGCTCCGTTGGAAACCGCTGTCACAATGAAAATCACGATCGGGATAAAGATCAGCCATCCGTAAGGCGAACTTCCGTTTTCACCCAACAGCCAGTTGTAATTGAATTCATTTCCTTTGATAAACGGGATCGTAGTCGTCATGTGATCTGCTTCGATCCACATGCTTCCGTCGTCTGTATCCGAGTGCATGTGTGAAACAACACGTTCGTCATCCTGTATCTCGTAATCTGCCGTTACTTTCTTGTGTACTTTAACATCATCCGAGAAGTACAACATACACCCGATGATGATTCCGACACCAACTTGTCCGACAATTTTAAAGCGGCCGGCCAGTCCTTCTTTGTTCTTTCTGAATACTTTGATGTAATCGTCCAGAAAACCGATCGTCCCCAGCCAGATCGTTGCAACCAGCATGGTAATCACGTAGATGTTATCCAGCTTCGCAAACAAAAGTGTCGGAATGAAAATCGCACTCAGGATAATGATTCCACCCATTGTCGGTGTTCCTGATTTCTCCAACTGTCCCTGTAATCCCAGGTCGCGCACAGTCTCCCCGATTTGCTGTTTACGCAACAGGTTAATGATCCGTTTTCCGAAAAATACCGAAACAACCAACGATGTGATCAATGCCATCGCTGCTCTGAATGAAATGTAGTCAAACAATCCCGCTCCCGGAAAATTTAACTCGTCTAAATAATTAAATAAATAGTACAACATACTTTTTTATAATTATGAATTTTGGATATTGAATTTTGGATGGTACACAACGCGATTCAAAATTCAGTATTCATCATTCAGTATTTAATTTCACATCATTTGTTCAAATAGTTCCAGTGCGATTTTCCGATCGTCAAAATCGTGTTTGACTCCATTAATCTCCTGGTATTTTTCATGTCCTTTCCCGGCGATCAGGATAATATCTCCTTTTTCTGCCATGGAAATTGCTGTCTTAATCGCTTGTTTTCTGTCTACCACTGAAATGGTTTTCTTGAAGTGGTGTCCCGGAACGCCTGCATTCATTTCTTCAATGATCTGGTTCGGATCTTCCGAACGCGGATTATCAGATGTCAGAATAACCTTGTCACTCAATTCACATGCAATGCGTGCCATCTCAGGACGTTTCGTTTTGTCTCTGTCTCCACCACAACCGACAACAGTGTAGAGTGTTTCATTCTTCGTGCGAATGTTGGAAATCGTTTTCAATACATTTTCCAACGCATCCGGTGTGTGTGCATAATCAATGATCGCTACCACTCCACTTTCAGATATAAAATATTGGAAACGGCCTTCTACAGATTCCAACGAACTCAACACTCGCAATACTTCTTCTTCTTCCTCACCCAGTAAGATGCTTACCGCATAAGCTGTCAATAAGTTGTATGCGTTGAAATCCCCTACCAATCGCGACCATACTTCTTTCCCGTTGATATTCAGCACCAGTCCGGAAAATTGATTTTCCAACACTTTCACTTTGTAATCTGCCGGAGATTTCATGGCATAACTCACAACCTTCGCACGCGTATTCTGCACCATCACACGTCCGTTCTTGTCATCTACGTTGGTCAACGCAAAAGCGGTTGCCGGCAATTCATCAAAAAAGCGTTTTTTAACGTCCAGGTACTCCTTGAATGTATTGTGGTAGTCCAGGTGATCATGTGTAATGTTGGTAAACACACCTCCTGCGAATTCCAATCCTGCAATTCTGTGCTGGTGGATCGCGTGGGAACTTACTTCCATGAAGCAATACTCACAATTTGCATCTACCATTTGAGCCAACAATGCATTCAATGCGATCGGATCGGGCGTTGTATGCGTCGACGGAATGGTTTCCGCACCGATTTTATTCACTACAGTAGATAACAATCCCGTTGTGTATCCCAATTGCATAAACAGGTTGTACAATAACGTTGTAGTTGTCGTTTTTCCATTTGTTCCTGTAATTCCGACCAATTTCAACTGACGGGAAGGTTCTCCGTAAAAATTGCTCGCCACAATTCCAGCTGCTTTGTGGGAATTATCCGTTACAATCAATGTAACACCCTCCGGAACGGCAACCTCTTTTTCTGCAATGATTGCCTTACATCCTTGTTCTACAACCTTCGCAATAAAGTCGTGACCGTCGAAACGAGTTCCCGAAACAGCAAAAAACAGACTTCCAGCCCCCGCATTACGGGAATCAAGCGTCAATGCTTCAACAGTAATTTCTGTGGAACCGATTACCTTTTGCAAGGAAATGCCATAAACGATATCTCTGACTAGTTTCTCCATTATTTCAAGGTTAAAACCACTGTATTGTTACTCACTTTTGTTCCTGCGGCAATGGATTGACTTACCACTGCTCCGTACCCGATTACTTTGGTACGCATTCCTGTTTTTTCGATGAGGAATACCGCATCTTTTGCACTCATACCAACGACATTCGGTACTGTTTTGTCACCAATGTATCGTGGTTCCAGATCAATGCTTTTTTCCTGCTTCGTTGTGCTCAACCACTCACCGTCATTGTGGATGGTATGCGGCACTTTAAATGTCCGGAGTACTTTTTCCAAATCCGTTCGGTTTCCGTCTTTAGAGACAGGTGCTTCTTCCAATCGTTGTTTCTTTTCGTTGATCGCCTCGTGGTACTTCAATGTAGAAGCATATACTTTATTCGCAATTGCAGAGAATACTGTTCCTGATACCCGTGCACCATAGATGTCCGATTTCGGTTCTGAAATAACCACGATGCAGGAATACATCGGTTCATCTGCCGGGAAATAGCCGACAAACGACGCCTGGTATTTGTAGCTTCCTTTTTCCCCGTATGTATTGTCTGCATTCAGAATCCGCGCTGTCCCCGTTTTACCGGCAATGGAGAAATAAGAAGATTTCAACGCCCGACCTGTTCCGTTGATCATCACTCCTTCCAAACACGATTTCAAGGTCCGGATTGTCGACTCTTTGCAAATGCGTTCACGCAATACGATCGGATCAAATTTCTGAATCACTTCCTGACCGCGGCGGATTTCCTGCACAAACTGTGGTTTCACAAATTTTCCATTATTTGCAACAGCATTGTAAAATGCCAATGTCTGCAACGGTGTTTGTTGCACTTCGTAACCGACAGCCATCCACGGAAGGGAAATTCCCGACCAGTTCGGGTGGCTCGGATAATACATGGTTGGTTTTACTTCTCCTTTGATGTCCAATCCCAGAGAATCTGCCAATCCGAAGCTTCTCAACCGGTTCACAAACGATTCTTTATTTCCTTTGTAGGCATTGTGTACGATCTTCGTGAACACATTCGACGATTTTTCAAATGCCTGTTTGATTGTGATTTTACCATATCCTCCGTCATGATCCGTCATCACATTATTGTAGAAATGATATTCTCCAGATGCATTGACTTCATCCGTAATGTTTACTTTTCCATCTTCCAGCAACGCCATCAATGATGCCAGTTTGAACGTTGATCCGGGCACTTCTTTTGTTCCGATTGCATGGTTGAACGTTTCATAATAATTACCATCTGATGCTTTTGTAAGAGAGGCAATTGCTTTCACAAAACCTGTTTTCACATCCATCACAATTACGGATCCGTGTTTTGCATCCTGGTTGCGCAGCTGTCGTTCCAATTCCGTATGTGCCACTTCCTGAATTTCCAGGTCAATGGACGTTACTACGTTTGCACCCTCCACCGATTCACGGATAATCTGACCGGTCTTCTTCCAACCGTTACCGTATTTCTGTTCAATCTCTTCTCCGTATTCTCCTGCCAGGTAATCGTTGAATGCCCCTTCAATTCCTACACGTAATTCTCCAGCTCTCCTATCCGGTGCGCGGTAATATCCCAACGTTCTTTTGAGTAATTCCCCGTGCGGTCGTTTGCGGACAATTGTTTCTTCCGAGTCAATCAGACCACCTTTCAGTCGTCCTTTGTTAAAAATCGGCAGGTTGGCCAATTCTTTTTTCTCTTCGATGGTTGCCTTTCGCTTGATCAGCAAATACCGTTTTTTAGATGACCGTGCAGAGCGAATGTAGCGTTCCCACTCACTTGCAGAACGCGTCGGGTACATTTCCGACAACCCTTGTGACAACTCATTGATTCCTTCGTCAAATAACTTCTGCTCAATAACCGTAGGATCCATGTGAATGTCGTAGAATGAAACCGAAGTAATCATCGGGTTGTAATTCGCATCCAGAATCTCCCCTCTTCTCGGAATGCGCTTTACGGTACGTGTCGGCATTTTTTCCTGTACACCATCATTGGTTGTAAAGACTTCCGAACGCCCTTCAAACTGAAGCATAATGGTTTTAACCACGACAACAATCATAATGATGACAAAGCTGAAATAAATCAGGTAAGCACGCAGATATATGGATTTGTTGTCTTTCACTTTTATCGGTCGTCCTGGGACTTTGTTTTTTTTGTTTTACTTACTTTACTGATAGGAATAAATCCTATCCTTGTTTTTTCTCTTTAATTCGTATCACTTTTGTAGGATTTACCGTTTCCTTCAATCCTCTGCTTTCTAATTTTTCAACCAATACCTGGCGTCGTGTATCTTCTTCCAGTTTTGCTTTCGCCTCCACGTACTCTGCCGTTACTTCATCCAGTTCTTTTTGTGTCGTCTCCACATCTTTGGACAACTGTTTCCCGTAATATCCTTTTCCTACAATCAGTAACAACAGGAAGATCAGGAAGAAGATGAAATTGAGGTTGTTCAGCACAAACTCTTTTGTCAAAAAATCTCCGTTCAGAATTTGCGTCAAGGCACGGGAGGTTTTTCCACGCTCGGCTGTCGCCTTTTTTTTCGTGGCTTTTCGTGGCTTTTCTTTCACCACTTCCGGTTCCGGCTTCTTTACAAATTCATTGTCCATTATTCCTAATGTCTACTTCGACAGTACGATGTATAAAAAATCCGGTCCACCAATGGTTGACACCCCATCAATCACAAATCCTTCTTTTTTCCATTTATTGATTTCCAGCTGCACTGTCTTTGTATTGTTGATCGCTACTTCTTTTCTGTTTTTCAAAGTCCGGGTTTCCATCTGCACTTCATAGGTATTGCTTCCATCCGGAGGAGTCACCAGGAGTGAAAAAGCAACATCTGTCCCTTTCATTTCACCAAACACCTGTATGATCACCGTATTTGGCTGCTGATCCTGTGCATTCACATCTGAAAAACCGATTGTTATCATTGCAATGGCTGTAACTACTAATCGTTGTATGTTTTTCATTGTTGTTGTTTTTAGTTGTTTATTTCCTTCCTTATCAGAACCCTTTCAACCACTGAAAGAGCTATCGTCAGGAAGTATTACTATTTCTTTTGTTCTTGTCGCAGTGCAATTCTCAACTTTGCACTACGTGCACGTGAGTTCCGTTCACACTCTTCTTCTGTCGGTACAATCGGATGGCGCACAACCTCATCAAACGGCTTCAGCACATTTCCGAAGAAATCTTTTTCAATCTCTCCATCCAGGTTTCCGCGTTTCATGTAATTTTTCACCAACCGGTCTTCCAGGGAATGATACGACATCACCACCAGTCTTCCGCCTGGCTTTAATACTGTTGCCGTTTGTGTTAAAAAGCGCTCCAGCACATCCATTTCCTGGTTTACTTCAATGCGGATTGCCTGAAACACCTGTGCAAAAAACTTATGATCTTTAAATTTGGGTGCGCATTTCTCAATCGCCGACATTAAATCCTGCGTCGTCTTGATACGACCCGATTCTCTTTTTGAAACGATTGTCTGCGCAACGTTACGCGCATTCTTCAATTCTCCGTAATTGCGAAAAATGCGAATCAGACCTCCTTCTTCGTATTCGTTTACAATTTTCTCTGCCGTCAGTTCTCCGTTTTGATTCATGCGCATATCCAACGGTGCATTTCCACGAATGGAAAACCCACGTTGCTCTTCATCAAACTGGTGGGAGGAAACCCCCAAATCAGCAAGAATACCGTCTACTTCTTTAATCCCCAGCAGACGTAAATGATTTTGAAGAAATGCAAAATTGGCTGCTACAAAATGAAAATTAGGTGCTTCCCATGCATTGTTTTTCGCATCCGGATCCTGGTCAAACACAACCAGTTTCCCCTTCGGACTCAATTGCTCGAAAATAGCACGGGAATGTCCGCCGCCGCCAAACGTCACATCAACGTACACTCCGTCAGGATTGATATTCAACCCTTCCAAACATTCGGCAAGCATTACCGGGACGTGGTATATTTTATTCGATTCCGTCATTTAAATCTCCCATTACTTCATCCGCCAAATCAGCGAAGTCCACCATGTTCTCTTCAATAAGAGCAAAGTATTTAGCTTTATCCCAGATTTCAATGCGGTCATTGTAAGCAATGAGCATAACGTCCTGTTTGATCCCCACTCGTTCCACGTGCGTTGACGGGATTAACACCCTTCCTGCATTGTCCAGAGAAACTTGTTTTGCTCCCTGGTGAAACAAACGGTAAAACATTCGGTTTTTCGGTTTAAACAAGTTCATTTTCGACAACTTCTCACTGATTCTCTCCCACTCCACAAGCGGATACAGCGTAAGACAGTCTTCAAATCCTTTGTTCAGCATGAAATCATTTGGGGACACAGGAGGAAGCTGCTTCCGTAAACCTGCCGGAAACAAGAAACGCCCTTTGGCGTCCAACTTTACTTCATATTCTCCTACTAATCCTGCCATGATGCAAATAATGGGTAAAAATAATGACTATTTACCACTTTTTACCACCAACAATAGTAATTGTTAATAACTATTAACGTAATAACGAAATAAAAGTTTCATTGAACCATCAAAAAATAGTGAAAAATAAAGGATTTAGGAAATTTTCAAGTTAGTGGTAAAAAGTGGTAATTGTTGAAAAAGCTTTTCTTTTTACACACAAAAAAAGCGATCATTAACATGACCGCTTGTTGGATAATTATTTCGTTCAATCAGCTATAAAGCCTTGATTTTGTTCCGAAATTTTTCGGGAGACACCCCAAATTTTCGTTTGAATGCTTTTATAAAACTTTGAACAAATTCATACCCGCAATTGGAAGCAATTTCGTTGATTGAACAATCCGTTCCCAGCAACATTCTTTTTGCTTCTTCCATCCGGAGTTCATAGAGGTAACCATACACCGTAGAGTGGTAAATTTCTTTGAATCCCCGTTTTAATTTAAAGTCATTTAAGCCAACCAGGTGCGCCAGTTCAACCAGGGAAACGGAATGAGAAATGCTGCTTTCAAGAATGATTCTGGCATGGTGAATTTTTTCGATGTCGTATTCTTTGATAAGCCGGACATCTGTTTTTCGTTCCATCCGTTGAAACTGCTCCAATTGCAGCATGATTAACTTTAATATTTTTGCTTCAAGAAACATGTTCCGAAGCAATCCAACCCGTTTACAACTCACGATCTCATCGATAATGGAGCTCATCTCAGGAGTAATTCGCAAATTTTGTTTCGCCAACACCCCTAGCGCAATTTTTCCTGTTTGAAACAATTTAAAAACAGACGGAATCTCTCCGAACATGTGAACCAACGCTTCTTTTGAAAAAGCAATGTAATATGCTTTTCTTCCGGTACTGCTTTCCGACACCTTCATACACCCAAGATCGCCGAAGGCAAACATATTGTGTTCGTCTGTATTGATCAGTACAACCTGCCTTCTGCATGTTACGTGCAACTGGCTTTCCGGATCAATAAAAAAAACAGATTGAATCATAACAGAATCAACATCGGGAACAGACAATAGTTTTTTCCCCGGTTGAATTTCACCAAAAGTAAACCGCTCATTTTCGAATAAAACACCACCAGAATCTGTCCTGATATCGCCCTGAAGCAATCTGGCATCAATACTCTTCCCCCCAAACACTAATTCTTCTATTTCCATACTCAAACACACCTAACCATATTGAGATAGAATAATCCGAAAATGCTAACTATGCATCCGTTTTAGATAACTCAGCAACACTTCAACAGTCATATTTTTGCACAAATTTAGTTTATTTAGACTTAATATAAATTACAACACATCTTTTTAATTATTAAAATCAATGATTATGTTGAAATCTTACACATCAATTTTACATCGGAAATCAGTGGCTTATTTCGTGTTAGCCCTCCTGATTTCAGCAATTCCATTCTTTGGAAACGCACAGAATTATTGTTCACCTTCCTGGCAATACAATGCCGACGGGAACATGATCACACAAGTCATCTTCGGAGACATCAATCAAACTTCTCCTTTTACTTCAGGAACAACACCTACTCACGAAGACTTCACAACTCAATCCACAATAGTAGCAGCGGGAAGTGTACATCCTATTTCCGTAAAAGGTCCGTCCAGCACATTCCCGAGTGATGTTGTCGTGTTCATCGACTTTAATCAAAACGGATCATTTGATGATGCCGGAGAAAGTTTTTACATCGGTCGCCTGGCGTCTGCCAACCCGGCGAATGCATTTACCGTTACGGAAAACATTACTATTCCTTCCGGGACAACAGCAGGAGCAACACGGATGCGTGTACTGAAAAATACGAATCTGGCTGCTTACAGCGATCCTGCTGCTCCCAGTTCCATCACATCTGCATGTGGTTCTTACCGCTCCGGACAAACAGAAGAATACACCATTAATATCACCGCTTCAACAACACCAACCGCTCCGACTTATTGTACACCAACTTACACCGGATGGGCAGTGAATGAACCGGCCGAACCGATTACGCTGGTTCAGTTCGGAGTAGCTGAAGGTGCTGCTGGAGCGATCAACAATTCTTCCGTAAACGAAGTTTCCACCACAACGCCCCGGCATGAAGATTTCTCTTCTATTTCGATGGATGTAACAAGGGGAGAATCGTACACCTTATTGGTAAAAGCAAATACAAACGGAAACAATACGAACTACATCACTATTTACTTTGACTGGAACGGAGACGGTACATTTTCCAATGCAACACCTGCAAATCCAGCAGCTCAACAGCAATTGACCAACCAACCTGAAAAGCATCAGCACACAACTGCTATTGTTAACAGCAATGGTGCAGATGCACAGGAAATGATCCATACAGTAACGATTCCGACAGATGCATTTGTAGGGCCGATCGGAATGCGGATTGTAAAAAACCTCAACGCTCCTTCCAATTCTCCATGTTCGAATCCATTCTTCCCGAGGGGACAAGTGGAAGATTACACATTAAACATCGTTGAAGCAAGTGCTGTACACGAAGTGGAAGTAACAACAGAAAACAACATTCCGGCAACGATTACAACTGCCAACGGAACCCTGCAGTTAATTGCAACGGTACAACCGGTAGCAACCGCTCCTCAGGAAGTAACCTGGAGTATCGAAAGCGGAAGTGCGGTGTCCATTGATCAAAACGGATTGGTGACAGGATTGACAAACGGAAGCGCAACAATCCGCGCAACATCTGTTGAAAACACCAGCAAATACGATGAAATTGTAGTTACAGTTGCCATTCCTCAAACACCTGCAAACGTTCCTTTCACCGACAATTTTGAAGCAAATTCGGACTGGACATTTGTCAACCAGGATAACAGAACCACAAAATGGGTCATCGGAAACGCAGTCAGTAACGGAGGAACTCATTCCTTGTATGTATCCAATGACGACGGAGCAACACTTTCTGCCGACTTAAGCATTCTTCAGACGGTACACGCTTACCGCGACATCGTTATCCCTCAGGATGCAACCATCGCTGAATTAACATTTGACTGGAGATCGCAGGGAGATTTCTATGACGGAGGATGGGGATACAGTTCATACAACTACATGCAGGTACACGTCACTTCAAATACGTACAACCCTACAGGTGGGAATTTTGTGTCCGGCGGAACAAAAATCAACGGAAACAATCAGGATGGGGATTTCATCAATCAAAATACATGGACAACCTATTCCAACACCAATTTTGACATTTCTGCGTATGCCGGGCAAACAATCCGTGTTATTTTCACCTGGAGAAACAGTAACGGATCAAGCGGTTTACCTGCTGCTATTGACAACTTCTCACTAATTACACCAGGAACAGAAGAACCGGAACCGGAAGAATTAACGGTTGTTGTTACCACTCAAAACAATGTAACACCTGAAATCACAATTGCCAACGGAACATTGCAATTAATCGCCACTGTAACCAATGAAACATCCAGCCAGGATGTGATCTGGACTGTTCAGAACGGAAGTTCGTTTGCTGAAGTCAATGCAAACGGATTGGTAACAGCACTGGCAAATGGAGTTGCGACCATCCGAGCGACATCTGTGGAAGATTACAACAAGTATGACGAAATTTTGGTGACGATCAACTTCCCTGCTGAAGAAGAAGTAACTGAAGTGATTGTTTCGGTAGCGAACAATGGCACGCCTGTCATTACCACAGCAAACGGAACATTGCAGTTGGCTGCAACTGTAAATCCTTCAACTGTGAATCAGGATGTAACCTGGACAGTAGAAAGCGGAGCGACAATTGTTTCTGTCAATTCCAACGGGCTGGTAACAGCTCTGGCAAACGGAACTGCAGTAGTAAGAGCGACTTCAGTAGAAGACAATACCAAATACGATGAAATTGAAATTACAGTGGACATTTCTTCTGTCGGGCTGGAATTATTGGAAAATAACATTTCCGTTTATCCAAATCCGGCAACAGACTATGTGAATATTTCATTCGACCAGCAGTTTGCTACTATTTCCATTCAACTGATTGACCTGAATGGAAAAGAGGTATTGGCAACACGCTATTCAGCAACTGACCTGATCCGTATTGATTGTTCCACACTTCCTGTTGGGATATACCAATTGATGATTCAAACAACAGATTATTCTGTTACTAAAACCATTCACAAACACTAATTTTTCTCATAAAGTGTGAATGCAGAAACCGGGCATCAGTTTGTTGATACCCGGTTTTTGTTTTCAGGAGAAATTCCGCCCGAATTTTATTTCCTGTATATTTGTGGCAGATATAATCATTGGTGAAACGCATTCTGTTTATTCAAACTGCATTTTTGGGAGATGTGATCCTGGCAACTGCTGCTATTGCAGAAGCGAAGCGACTATTTCCTGCTGCAGAAATAGATGTGGTAGTAAAAAAGGGAAATGAATCCTTGCTAGAAAACAATCCGAAAATTAACCATGTATTTGTATTCAATAAAACGAACGGAAAATTCAAGGAAATTCTTCGTTTGAAAAAAGCATTCCGTGCGCGCAAATACGATATTGTCTTTAATTTTCACCGGTTTGGAAGTTCAGGCATTTTAACCGTATTGTCGGGAGCAAAACAAAAATACGGCTTCCGGAAAAATCCCTTTTCATTTGCCTTTACCAAACGGTTTGAGCATGAAATCGGTAATGGAACACACGAAGTAGAACGCAACCTTCAATTGTTACAGGAATTTGGGGCACAACCAATTGTCAGACCGGAATTGTATCCTTCTGACAATTCATGGGAAAAGACCCGTGTATTCAAATCAAATCCGTATTACTGCCTTGCACCTGCTTCGGTCTGGTTTACCAAGCAACTTCCCGAACACAAATGGATTGAATTGATCCAACGTCTGGGAACAACACACACGATTTACCTGATTGGCGCTCCCGGAGACTACGAGTTGTGTGAACGCATCAAAGAAATAGCCCGGCAAAACAACGTGGTGAATCTGGCAGGTCAACTGAGCTTACTCGATTCTGCGGCACTGATGAAGGATGCCGTCCGCAATTTTGTGAATGATTCCGGTCCGTTGCACATTGCTTCAGCAATGAATGCTCCTGTAACTGCATTCTTTTGTTCAACCGTACCTGAATTTGGTTTCGGTCCGTTGTCTGAAGATCGTGTAATTCTTGAAGTTCAAGGGCTGGATTGTCGCCCGTGTGGCTTACACGGACACAGGGCATGCCCGCAAGGACATTTTAAATGCGGGGAAATTGATTTATCAATTATTCGTTAGACAGTTGAGTATTTGCTGTTCTAATTCTCCCATGTAATTCAAATCAATTGATTCCAACAATAGACAATTTCCATCGTCCAGTAATATAACAGTACCATTTGCTCGGATTAATCCATACATACCCAAGTCTTTGTATTTGAATTGTACATACTTCTTTTTTTCTTCGGTGATTGGTTCTCTGTTTTCGGGAACAATAAATGTTTTTTCGATTTGGGTCCATTTATCTGAACGATAAAAGTCCCTAATTTTTTCTTCACATGGCTGACATTCTGACTGGTTGAGGATAAAGATTAATTGCTTTCCTGTTTTAATCTCGTTTTCCTTCTCCAGTAACTGATCAATGAATATGCGCTCTCCTTTTGACAATTTAATGGAATCAGAACTGCATGAAACCGTCATAAAAAGTATTAGTAAAGATGTTACAAATCGTTGTTTGTTGATACTGTACATAGACCTTTATTTTTTAAAATGCTGGATGCTCAAAAATTGAAACGTTGCTTTTTGCTCTGTTCGGTTTGCTAATTCAGGTAGGTATATCTCTACTCCGTTTTGGGTTGGAATTAGTTTTAAAACCATCATCTGATTGATTGGTAGAAATACTTCATCCATTAATTCAAAATTTGAATTCAATACCATCAGCACACTTTTCTTATCCTGTGCAGTGTGCAATAGCCCTTCTGAGTTAAATTCATTCATCATCGGGTGGAAGATACGGTAGTAGCAGTTCGTATAAGGGTTATAAAACAACGGCTCATAATGAGGTGACAACAGATAATGTTTCATTTTAATATTGTTTACATCCTTCTTGTCCTCCGGATAATTCACTTTCTCAATGGGAATCTTGTCAAACCTGCTTTTTACCACTGTTTTAGTTATTTTACCTGTCAAAGTATTAATTTTTTCAATTTCTCCGTTTACTGCATTGTGAGCAATGATATAATCCCCTATATAGAGATCAAAGCCATCGCTTACAAATCCATATTGACCATACACATCCGAATAAGGTGTTTTCCCGTAAAAATTCAATTCCTTCGTTTCTATATTCAACTTTGCAAATGTGGGGAAATCGTACTCCGGAGTGGAATATTTTCCTAAGGAATCATCATAATTTTGGTTAACTCGAAAATAAATGATTTTATCCGGCACATTTACCTGTTGATCTCCTCCCGGCTTCACCCATTCAACCGTCAAACCGGACTGTTTGAATTGGTCTATCTGCATCAAATCAATTACTAACTCTCTTTCTCTTCCTTTATCACAGTATACATAGATTTTATTATCGGTTGTAGTAACATATACATCGTTGTTTCTTATTGCTGTATAAATTACATCACAGTTCGAGTTGTATTGTGGCAGACTGTATACAGTTTCATTCATGTAATTTACGATTTTAATCTCATTTACACGGCAGAAATTGTAAACTTTGAACAAACTTGAATCCTGAAAAATGACATCAATACCACCGGTATAACCTTTCGTAAAATCAGTATTATATGATCTCATTATTGTGTCATATTCATACCTAAAATGGCTTACGTATGTTTCTAATTCTTTGTGAGAAGTACATCCGATAAAAAAAACGTCAAGTACGCCCAACCTGAAAAAATAAGGTATTTCATTTCGTATCAATTTAAAAAAGGCATTAGGAGCACTTTCTCTCAATGCCTTGTGCATATTTAATCCATTTTTCTAATATGGACTGGCAATCGGTGTACAGTCGCAATTCATACAAGGAGTGCATGCGGAGGCACTGCTACAGTTATCTGTTCTGCTAGAGCTACATTTCAAACCGCAATCAATCTCTTCTGTTTTACACAAACTACTTTCATATCTATCCGGGGCTTTTGTATTAAAGCGTTGTGCTACATATTTTTCCCAATGATGCCGTTCAGTAGCAGGTATCACATGGCCATCAGGTGTAATCCACACCATCTCTTCTTCCGTAAACACACGTTGTTGAGTAGTTGAAATCTTTTCTTTGTTGCACGATGAACTAAAACTCCCTACAGCTAACATCAGCAACAGTCCATAAATCATTGTTTTCATAATTATTAAAATTTAAGTTACACATTCCACTTATGTCATGTAGTGGCTTGAATTTCAATTTTATACCAAAATCATCAACTATGTACTATTTTTACCCTAATAATTTATTACTTTTAGCTGATAAAATATGAGAAAATGGATAATGCAATTGGTCTAAAGATACGAAAAGTCAGGGAGATAAAGAGTTTTAGTCAGGAATATGTGGCGAATAAATTATCAATTAGTCAAAGTGCCTACTCCAACATCGAAAACGGAAAAACGGTTGTAACTTCTGATTATTTGGATCGTATTGCTGATATTTTAGAAGTAACTCCAGAGGTGATTGAAGGGTTTAACGATCAAGTTGTATTTAATTCGTGTGTTCAGTCCGGATTCTCTAATACATACAACATCACCAATCCTATCGAAAAAATAGAAGCCTTGTACGAGGAGGTCATCCAACAACTCAAAGAGCGCATTCGTAGTTTGGAAGAAATCATCGCACTGAAAGATCAGTGATTCCTCAATTTATTTTTGTTTTAAATGCGGGGAAATTGATGTAAGCACCATCCCCCCGCATCTTTCATAACCAACGTAGTAATGTTATAGCTTGTCCAATGCCTGTCGCATATCGGAGATGATATCTTCGTAATATTCAACTCCCACCGAAACACGAATCAGTTTTTCGGTAATCGACATGGCATTTTTAATATCTTGCGGAACGTCTGCATGTGTCATTGAGTAGGGATGCTCTGCCAAACTTTCCGTTCCCCCCAAGCTCACTGCCAGTTTAATTAACTGCAGATTATCCAGGAACGCAAATGCTTCTTTTTCTCCTCCTTTCACATCAAAAGCGATCATTGCTCCACTGGAAAGGTATTGTTTTCTGTAAATTTCCTTTTCCCGTTCAGTTCCTGTTTCTCCGATAAAACCAAGGAAATACACTTTTTCTACTTTCGGGTGGTTTCTCAGGTAGCGAGCCACTTCAACTGCATTTCGTGCCTGTTGTTCCATTCGCACCTTCAGCGTTTCCAGGCTTCGCATCAGCATCCATCCCGTAAAAGGTGCCGCCATATTTCCCATGAATGTACGCAGTCCTTTCACACGGGCAATGTGTGCTTTACTTCCCAGGCATGCTCCGGCAATCACATCCGAATGTCCACCGATGTATTTTGTTGCAGAGTACAACACCAAATCAGCACCATGTTTCAACGGATGCTGCCAGATCGGCCCCATGTATGTATTGTCAACAGAGAGAATCACTTCCTTATCCGCAGTAGAAAATGCGTGCTTGATTTCAGCGCACATTTCAATGTCGATCAATGCATTCGTAGGATTGGCCGGTGTTTCAATATGAATCATTGCCAGTCGGTCTGCTCTCCCCGATTGATTGATTTTTTCAAGAATCTCTTCTTTGGAATCTTCCGGACTGAATCCAACTGATTCGATGTTGAGTTTCTTCAAAAAGTTATTGATAAAATGGTCTGTTCCACCATAAACAGGACGGGAATACAGCAATAAATCACCCGGCTGCATGAATTCCATCATCGCGGTTGCAATGGCTGACATTCCACTTTCGAAGATTGCGCAATCTTCTGCTTTGTCCCACAAACACAAGCGATTTTCTAAAATTTCCAGATCGGGATTATTCAACCGGCTGTATATCAACCCCAACTCCTCTCCCTGTTTTGCCTCACTCAGTCCGTAAGCCACTTCAAAGAAACGCTTGCCTTCCATTGCCGAATTGAACACAAATGTGGACGTTTGGAAAATAGGGCATTTTAGCGATCCTTCTGATAATTTCGGTTTGTACCCGTAGGTCATCATCAAACTTTCGGGACGCATCTTTGTATAATCCATTTTCTTTTATTTTAATTAAATGTAGATTATTTAACCTTAATAATAAATATAAAAGAATATTTAACTGATAAAACTTTATTTTTTTAGTTATTTTTACTGATCAACTTGATTTAACGCAATGGAAAAAGAATTTTTATCGGACAGTTTTCAATTAGATGAGACGGATCACAAAATCCTGGAATTGCTGAAACAGAATGCGAAACTTGGAACAAAAGAGATCGCTTCGCATGTCGGACTCACAGTCACTCCAACTTATGAACGCATCAAACGGTTAGAAAAACGAGGAGTAATCCGATCCTATATTGCTGTGATTGACAAAAAGAAACAAGGATTTACGCTTCATGTGTTGTGTAATGTCCAGTTAAAATCCCATGCAGCTGACTATCTGGAAGAATTTGAACAGGCAATCGTGCAACTCGGGGAAGTAACAGATTGCTATCACATTGCGGGTAATTTTGATTACCTGCTCCAAATCAATATCCGCGACATGGACAGTTATGCCGTATTTGTGAAAGAAAAACTGGCAGTTATTCCACACATTGCTACGGTACAGAGTTCATTTGTCATGCGAACACTGAAAAAGGAGTATTGAGAATAGTGAATATTAGGATTAGACATCTATTGCACTATGCATCAATCAAAAAGCCCCACCTGTCAGCTGATGAATGGGGCCTTTCTTAACTTTCTTTGAAATCCAAACCGGAAAATACCCGTTTCGGGTTACCACGTGCAATATTGATCTGACTCAGCCACACATTTGTTTGCAGTTGCATCGAACTGACAGCATTCATTTTTGCTACCTTTTCACGCAAACGCTCCAATGACAATTGCTTGTTTTGCAACTGTGAGCGAGAATCCATCACCTGAACAGTTAAACCTGTCGGAGTATGCGTTGCACGAATTCCCGTACTGACTTTATTTACATTTTGTCCGCCGGGACCTGCGCTTCGCATGGATTGATAGGTAACGTCCCGCTCATCGATTGGTGAGACAAGTGTTGCCTGTGCAATTTCCACCACTGCTACAAACCAGTTTTTCCGCTTGTGAAATGGTCTGACCGGGCTTTTGCAAATCCACTGAATCGTACCAAGCCATTGTTTCAGAAACGAATCCATATTTTTTCCGTTTAATTTCAACGTGATCGAACAAGGAAGATTGGCAATTGATTCGACAGCATGTTGTTCAATCCTAATTGAATGAATTTGCGCTTCTCTAATCATCCGGTCAGCTACTTTCCGAACAGCCATGTTACATTCTGCCGGACCGCGTCCTGAAGTTATTTGTACTAATTTCTCCATTTTATTTTTATTTGTCCATTCGTACAATTTTCGGCGTAAACGTTCCCAGCACATTGACCAATTCATCCTGCAGTTTCATCACCGTATGGATGTTTTTGTAAGCCATCGGAGCTTCATCAACTGCACCACCGATCAGTGTGACTCCCTGGTTTTCCAGTTCTTTGGTCATACTACTTTTGGTAATAGTACCCTTGCATTGCGCTCGGGACATCAATCTACCGGCTCCGTGTGAAGCGGATTGAATACTCAACGGATTTCCTTTCCCTTCCACAATAAAACCGGGAGCGGTCATGGAACCGGGAATGATTCCCAACACCCCTTTCTGTGCAGGCGTTGCACCTTTTCGGTGAACAATCACTTCCTTTCCGTCAACGATTTCCTTCCACGCAAAATTGTGGTGGTTTTCGATCGTTACAACCGGACGCTTCCCCAATGCTTTGGCAATGCGTCGGTGAATGTCATCGTGGCACGCTTTTGCATAATCACCGGCTAAATTCATCGCGATCCAGTATTCCTGCCCGTCATGTGTGTTTAAGTCCAACCATGCCAGGTGTTGTACATTCCGGGGCAACGGACATTGTTTCGTCGCCAGGTATGTATAGTGCTTGGCAATATTGGCTCCCAATCCTCTTGATCCACTGTGTGACAATACTCCGATATAGGATCCTGGTGCTATTTTCCACTCTGGTCTTACCGTTTCCAACTGAACGATTCCGAATTCCACAAAGTGATTTCCTCCACCTGAAGAACCTAATTGTTTATAGGCTTTGTCGTGCAGGGACTTCAATAAGGGCAAATCCCGAAATTCTGATCGCGCAAGTACTTCATGATCATTTTTGATCCTGTGTGTTTCGTACATCCCGAATTTGGTATTGTCTTTCAGGATATTTTGCAACTGGAAATCTTTCCCTTTAAAGAAAGAAGCAGGCAAATCAAAAATAGACAGGCTCATTCTGCACCCGATATCCACTCCGACTCCATAAGGAATGACCGCATTTTCCGTTGCCAGCACCCCTCCGATTGGTAACCCGTATCCACCATGTGCGTCAGGCATCAATGCACCCTGAACAGCTACCGGCAATTTTAATGCGTCGTACAATTGTCGCTTGGCCAGTTCATCAATTTCGTTTTCTCCGAATATTGTGAACGGAGCCCGTTGATTTTTGAGTTGTTGCATGCGCACCTCGACCGGTTTTATTAATCCTTCGGCGACTTTTCCCCAGGTTCCGTCCCCAATGAACTTCTCCGGTGATAAAAGCACCTCTTTTGCCTCTTCTAATACACGTTCTTTTTTTTCTTTTTTTCGGTATCGATGTATTAGACCAAGGGCAATGTTAACTGTATTATTCTGAGGATACCCTAGTTTGATAAGGTCTTTCCCCGAAAATTTACTTCCCATGTTTTTTAATTAAATTGTTACTAGAAACCAGGGATACATCAGTAGTAGATGTACCATGCTGGTTGTATCTCCGTAAGAAGCTTCTTCTCATGGAGAATGATAAAAACATTCGGGATTTTTGGTTCAGTGTCCGGAATAAAACAAAAAAGCCCGAATCATCTTCGAGCTTTCATTTTATTATTTAGTTGAATAAATTTCTAATGAGAAGCACGAAGAAAAGCCACAGCAAATCCATTTGCTGACAATGCTTGTAGTGATGTGTTTTTTGCAAACATTTTTCTTCGTTTTTAATGTGTTAAATACTCAATTATCGGCACAAAGATATTGTAGAAGATTTCTAATTTCCAAATTAATATTGGAAAAGAATACTTTTTACTTCAAATACGGATTCACATTTTTGTAGTTCCGGACCACAAAATCAATGGCAAACTCAACCAGTTCTCCCATCGATCCGGATCGTTTGAAATTGATATCTTTTGCAAACTTATACAAGGATAATTTAAGCTGATTGATGTGCTTGTCCTCTGATAACGGAGATTCTTTCATACATTCCATCAACTCTTTTAATCGTACCCATTCACTGGATGCACGTCTTGCAATCAATGCACGTTCTTCCCGGCGATATTGTTCGATGGATCCGGGAGAAAGAAATTCATCAACCAACTGCTGATAGGTTTCATTCTCTTTAAAAAATTTAGGCGAATAAGTGTTCAAATCTCCTTCATACGATTGCTGATCAAAGTCAATTGCCCGGAAACGAAACTGGATACGATCGAAGTCGTGCAGCAGCACCATAACAAAATTATACGCGCGCATGTCTCCCAATAAACGGACGAAGCAGCGTTCATTAAACTTCACAAATTCTTTTGCAATTGCCGATTTTTCAGCATTGGTGGCAGTTTTCAGATAAGAGTTGATAAATTCATCGCCCGGAATTCCCGAAATGTGCTCTTCTACCAGTGTTTCATTGTCCAGCAGAAACAGAATCTGGTTGGGTGACAATAAATGCTCCAATTCGAGACCATATGCACGCGATGCATCTGCATTTTTGATGTACATAAGCGTGTAATTGTCGTTCAGAATATTCCGGACTTTTACCCGAAAAGGCTTGGTATTCCCGAATGTACAGAAATCAATCGCATCAACATTCAGGTAGGGAAGAATTTCATCCCCGCCATCTACATACATCATTGAGTACAACCGCTTCAGTTCCTGATCAATTTCCGCACGATCCTGCGGATTGAAAAAGGTATTCAGCCACAGTGTATTACTCCCATGTTGGTCATAAACAGCCATCCCGTCATCAAAGCGCAGTAAATCCTGGTAGTTGATCGGTAGTTTCGCTCCTCTCCCATATTTTTTCAGGTACGCACTGAATGTATTGGAAATAGGATACACCTGTTTCTTATAACGAATCAAATCTTTCCCCATCACATTTCTTTCTCACTCATTATTCAAATTCAATCACCAGATCATTCTGATCAACCATTGTGTTTGGTGCCAATACAACACGTCTGATCTTACCGGAAATTGTTGCTGTAACGGTACTTTCCATTTTCATAGCTTCAATCACAAACAAGGGAGCACCTGTCGCTACCTCATCCCCTTCTTTCACCATAATGGCAGATAAACTTCCCTGTAACGGAGCCCCGGTTTCTTTTGCCGGATTGGTTACTTTCAGATGGGCTGGTTTCGTAGAAGTAACCGAATTGTCCTTCACCTTTACGGTACGGTTTCCTCCGTTAAGTTGGAAAGTAACTGTACGCATTCCATCTTCATCTGGTTCTGAAACATAGACAAGCCGGATCAGAATTTCTTTTCCTTTTCTCAAACGCACTAAAATTTCAGTGTGTCTTTGCAACGGGTAAAAGAAAGCAGTTGTCGGGATTTCGGTGACAACTCCGTATTCTTTTTTATGATTGAAGTATTCGTCATATACCTTCGGAAACATTTGGTAAGAAAGGAAATCGGAGAACGTACTTCCCGGGTATTTCTCGTAAAACACTTGTGTTGCTGCATCCAGATCGACGTCAGGTAAAATTTGTGCCAGAGCTTTGACCGATTGATCTTCATTTTTCAAAACAATGCTTCGCAATTTTTCAGGAAATCCACCATACGGAATTCCCAGATCACCTCTGAAAAATCCGATAACGGATGCCGGAAATGAATGGTTTTTTGTAACATCCAACACATCTTCTTTGGACAAACCATTGGCAGTCATAAACAAAGCCATATCTCCTACCACTTTACTGCTCGGAGTAACTTTCACAATATCCCCGAACAATTGATTGACAACCGCATAGTTTTCTTTAATCACTCCTAACTTCGAACCAAGTCCCACCCCTTCTGCCTGCTGACGTAGATTGGAATACTGACCTCCCGGAATTTCATTATCGTAAACTTCTGCCGTTGATGTTTTCAGGTCACTTTCAAACGGATAATACATCTCCCGGACCGCTTCCCAATAATTACTGTATTCATTGAGACTGTGTAAATTTAACTGATTTTCACGTTCATGTCCCTGCATAAGCGCTACCATTGAATTCAGACTCGGCTGTGAGGTCGTCCCGCTAAATGAAGCCAATGCACAGTCAACGCTGTCAATTCCTGATTCAATTGCTCTCAGGTAGGTTGCGATTTGCGTACCTGCGGTATCGTGAGTATGCAAGGCAATTGGGACGGAAACTGTTTCACGAAGTGCATGAATGAGTACTTCTGCTGCTTGTGGTTTTAACAATCCTGCCATGTCTTTGATTGCAATCATGTGCGCCCCGGCATCTTCTAATCGTTTCGCAAGATCTGTATAATATGTAAGGTTGTATTTATTGTTGTCTTTTCTCAGAACATCTCCTGTGTAACCAATGGATGGTTGTGCAATGGCTTCGGTATTTTTTACAACAAATTCAATCGCCGGAAGCATCGACTCCAGGTTGTTCAAGGAATCAAAAATCCGGAATACATCAATTCCCTGTTTCCAGGATTCTTCAATGAATTTCCCTACAATATTTTTGGGATAAGCCGAATAACCTACCGCGTTACTTCCCCGAAATAACATTTGCAACAAAGTGTTCGGCATTGCTTCCCGCAGTTTTCTCAACCGTTCCCAGGGACATTCATGTAAAAAGCGTAAGGCGACATCAAATGTTGCCCCTCCCCATACTTCTGCTGAAAAGAGTTGTGGATTATCTTTCGAAAACCCTTCCGCGACTGCCAGAATATCTTTTGTCCGCATGCGTGTTGCCACCAACGATTGATGCGCATCACGAAAGGTGGTGTCTGTATAGTGAATCTGCTTGTCGTTTCTGATTTGTCGTAAAAATTCATCACGTCCGAGTTCTGTCAACAAATCCTTTGACCCCCTTGGTGGTTCTAAATTGTGAATCAATGGGACAACAGGTGTTCTGAATAGTTTGTTCTCATCCGGGTTTTTCACATCCGGGTGTCCATTTACTTTGACATTTGCCAGGTATTTGAGAATCTTTGTCGAGCTGTCTTTGAGGTTGTGTAACTGAAATAATTCCGGATGCTGTTCGATGAAATTAACGGTACATTCTCCGGCAATAAATTTTTCATGGTTGATTACATTTTCCAGAAAGATGATGTTTGTAGTCACCCCTCTTACCCTGAATTCCGTCAAACTTCGGTGGAGTCGTTTTGCTGTACTGGAAAGGGTTCTTCCGCTTGCGGTTACTTTCACAATCATGGAATCAAAAAACGGAGAAATTTTCATTCCCTGATAGGCACTTCCCTCGTCTAAACGAATTCCGAAACCACCTGCATTCCGGTAGGCAATCAATGTTCCATAGTCCGGTTTAAAGTTGTTCCCGGGATCCTCGGTGGTAATCCGGCACTGAATGGCAAATCCGTTGACCGAAACACTTTCCTGATTCGGAATCCGGATTCGATTGTCTGATAAAGCAGTTCCCTGCGCAATTAATAACTGATTCCGCACAATATCAATCCCCGTCACTTCTTCTGTTACGGTATGTTCTACCTGAATCCGCGGGTTGACTTCGATAAAATAAATGTTGTTTTCTTTATCAACCAGAAATTCAACTGTTCCGGCATTGTTATAATTGACAGCTTTACCGATGGAGATCGCGTAGTCGTACAACTTATTTTTGACATCCTGCGGCAGGTTGGGAGCAGGCGCTATTTCCACTACTTTTTGAAAACGGCGCTGCACGGAACAATCACGTTCAAACAAGTGAACAATATTCCCGTGATTATCCGCGAGTAACTGTACTTCAATGTGTTTTGGAGAATCGATAAATTTCTCAATAAAGATTGTTCCGTCACCAAATGCTTTTAAGGCCTCATTGGATGCTTCCTTAAAAGAAGGAAGTACATCTTCCTGCTTGCGTACCACCCGCATTCCTCTTCCACCACCTCCGGCTGCTGCTTTTAAAATAATGGGAAACCCAATGGCCGCTGCTTTTTCAGCAACCGTTTCAATTTCATTTGCTCCGAGTATACAGTCTTCAATCACCGGAACGCTAATCGACCGTGCTAGCTTTTTAGCTGCAATTTTATCTCCGAGTTGTTCCATGACTTCAGGAGCAGGACCGACAAAAATAATTCCTTCCTCCCGGCATCTTCGGGCAAAATTGACATTTTCGCTCAAGAAGCCGTAACCGGGATGAATGGCGTCTACTCCATTTTCCCTGGCAACACGGATAATTGCTTCAATATCCAGGTAAGGTTTTAACGGTTCTGTATCATCACCAATCTGGTATGCTTCATCAGCTTTGTAACGGTGGAGTGAATACCTGTCTTCGTGTGTGAAAATTGCAACCGTTCTAACACGCATTTCTGATGCTGCACGAAGCACCCGGATTGCAATTTCGCCACGGTTGGCAACCATTAATTTCTTAATTACTTTTTGTTCTTGATTATCAGTCATTTGAGTTGTTTTATATGTAAAGAAATATGAATGTGGGTAATTGCTTTTAAAGTTATACAAACTTTGTTTGCTTTTCCAAATTTATTTCAGAAAATAACCAATTCTAATTGAAATCCGATTGAAACGAATACGATACTACATAAGGGTTAAAATTTCCTTATTTTCGGAAAAGACTCTCTGTGTAGCAGAATTTTTTCTACTTTCGGAAATCATACAAATGTAATTTTTCCATGAAACACCTATTTTTATCATGTATCACACTATCCTTGCTGAGTACCGCTACGATTGCCCAGCAAAGCCTTGAATACCAAAAACCGTCTCAGGAGATTTTAGAACTGGTTGACGTAGAACGTGCTCCGTTTGTTACAATGGACAGCAAGAAGCAAACCCTGGTCTATTTTTATACTTCCATGTACAAATCCATTGAAGCAGTATCAGAAACAGAACTGAAAATTGCAGGACAACGAATCAATCCAAAGATCAATGCCCGTTCAAAGATAAGTTACATTACGAAGATTCAGGTTCAGAAAAACAGAACCGGAGCAATTCAGGATGTAAAAGGATTACCCGCTAATTTGCAACTGGCACATTATGCATGGTCTCCGAATGACCGGTTTATCGCATTTGGAAATGCCGTTAGCAATGGAATTGAGTTGTGGGTGCTGAACCTGGAGACACTGGAAGCTAAAAAAATAAGTGATGCTGTTCTGAATGCCAATCTAGGAACGCCGTTTTCCTGGTTTCCGAATAGCGAAGCACTGTTGGTACGAACATTACCTGCCAATAGAAAAGGATTTATTGACATCACTTCAGCAGTTCCGAATGGTCCTGCAGTATTAGTGAGCGATGGAACAGTCGGACAAAATAGAACATATCCCGATTTATTAAAGAGCAAAGACGATGAAGAAAATTTCCGTACGATGGCGCGAAGCGAATTGTACAAAATTGATCTGAACGGATCGAAATCCTTGTGGAAATCAGCAGCATTGCACAAGGGAATCAGCTTTTCACCAGATGGAGAATATGTGATTTTGACAACCATTGAAGAACCGTTTTCTTACCTTGTTCCGTGGTCAAGCTTTGCTGAAAAAACGGTTGTGTGTGACAAAACAGGGAAATTGGTACAGGAAATTGACAACCGTCCTGCATCAGACAATTTACCAAAAGGATTCATGTCGACACACAAATACAAACGTTCCATTTCCTGGAGAGATGACAAGCCCGCTACATTGATCTATGTGTTGGCATTGGATGGCGGAGACCCGGAAAATAAGGTGGATTACAGAGATGAAGTGTTCTCTATGGAAGCACCGTTTAAAGCAGGAACAGAAAAGTCATTACTGAAGACACAGCAACGTTTCTCCGGAATCGAATGGGGAAAAGAGGATCTGGCAATTGCATACGATTACTGGTACAATACCCGTAACATGAAAACCTATATTTTTAATCCGTCAAATCCGTCAGTGACACCGGTAATATTGTGGGATCGCAATTACCAGGACCGATATACAGAACCGGGAGATTTTCAGTCGACCAAAAATCAGTTCAACCGGGACGTATTGTTGCTGGATGGTTATATCGCTTATTTGATCGGAGATGGCTTCACGCCGGAAGGACAATTCCCGTTTGTAGACCAGATCAATTTGAAGACAAAAGCGAAAAAGACATTGTACCGTTCAAAGTATACCGATAAACTGGAATCCATCAGTGCAATTCTGGATGTAAAGAAAGGAGAGTTATTGGTGAACATTCAGGCACCGACGCAGTACCCGAATTATTACCTGAGAAAAATCGGAAGTAAAGCCGAACCGGTTCAGGTGACACAGTTTAAAAATCCGTTTGCAAAATTGGAAGGGATCAGCAAGGAAGTAATTACTTACAAGCGTGAAGATGGGCTGGAATTAACAGCTACTCTCTACCTTCCTGCAGGATATGATAAAGCAAAGAAAGAAAAACTGCCAATGGTGATGTGGGCGTATCCACAGGAATTTAAAGACAAAAGCAGTGCCGGACAGAATACAACCAACCCGAATGAATTTATCTATCCGTATTACGGTTCGCCGATTTATTGGGTAATGAAAGGATATGCGATTCTGGATGACGCAGCTTTCCCGATTGTAGGAGAAGGAGACGAGGAACCCAACGATACATTTATTGAGCAGTTGGTCGGAAATGCAAAAGCAGCAATTGATGCGGTAGACAAACTGGGATACATTGACAGAACGCGTGTTGCTGTCGGAGGTCACTCATACGGAGCCTTCATGACGGCAAATCTATTGACACATTCTGACTTGTTTGCGGCTGGAATTGCACGAAGCGGAGCATACAACCGTACGTTGACACCATTCGGATTCCAGGGTGAAGAGCGGAACTATTGGGAAGCAAAAGACGTGTACGATAAGATGTCACCGTTTAGCTATGCAGACAAAATGAAAACACCGATGTTGTTAATCCACGGTGCTGACGACAATAACTCCGGAACATTTCCGATTCAGAGTGAGCGTTATTTCCAGGCATTGAAAGGATTCGGAGCACCTGTTCGTTATGTCGTTCTGCCGAAAGAAAGCCACGGATATGAAGCAAAAGAATCAATCCTGCACTTATTATGGGAACAGGATCAATGGTTGGAGCAACACGTGAAGAATAAGAAATAGTTCAATGGCTGAACAAAAATTTAAACGGGCAATGTACGATGTACATTGCCCGTTTTTGATTGCTTATTGTTTTTCTACTGGTTTTTTGATCAGGTTTATTTTTACTTCACATTCATGGAATTGCGGATAGTGCGTTCCCGGTTCAAATTTTAATCCGAGCACATACGTGCGGGCACGAACCTGTAGAGGTGTTGATATTTTAGATGATTGCTCCGGAATAATCTGAGCGGAAGTGACTTTTCCTGTTCTATCGACAGATAATCGGTAAACAATCGCTCCTTCTGTTGATTCATACATTGTGAATTCCGAAGGGACAGCCAGTTTTCTTCCTTCTTTTACTAACTCTCCTCCCATTAACTGAGCATGGGAAACAGTACTGAAAAAACACACGGAAAAAACAAAGAAAAGCACTTTCATAAGGGATCAAATTTTGACCAAAATAAGCAATTTTCCGTCATACAATCAATTCTTATTGCGAATCAATTGATAATCAATCATTCAAAATTCCTTACTCTTCCAATACTCGTTTTGCTTGCTGAATATGTCGCATATTGTGATAAATCACAAACCGAAACGTATCTCCCAATCTTAGTTTAATCCATTTTGAAATAGAAATACTGACTTTGGTACGCGTCAGATCTGTCGTTTTTCCTCTTTCGAGCAAACGAAGCATTTGCTGTTGCTGATCAATGAATTCGTCAATGACAGATAAATCCAACTGGCTGTGAATGGGATTCATTTCTTTAAATGTCTTCATTTTGTTGAGTTTCTCTTTGGGAAGCATGCTGTTTGCAAAATAATTTCCCAACCAACCACTTTTGAAAAATTGCTTCGGAGATTTGGAAGTACCTGCATGATCCAATCGACGTGTAAGCTCAGGAATGTAGAATCGGCCATACAGATTCAAATGTTGAACACATTCCAGGGCACTCCAGCTATCTGCAGATTCCCTCTGGTTTAACGACTCTAATGATTGCCCTTTTAAGGTTTCCGCATACGCAGCCATTGACTGTGTTTGTGCTGTCAATTCATTGATGAGGTCCTGTGATTTAAATTTCATCTTTTTTTGAGCAAAATTCGGAATGTTCCCACAATTAAAAATTGATTGAAATCAAGACTTTTTTAAGCGGGATAGCGTTTCCGGAGTCATTCGGAGGTAATTAGCGATGTGCTTATTTGGAATTTCCTGGAATAACTGAGGGCTTCGTTTCAATACCCGTTCATACCGCACTTTGGGAGAATTGGTCAACAGGTCTTTTTCCCGCTCGATCTGCTGAAGCACTAGATCCTCCAGAACCTCTTGGTACCAAACTAAATATTCATGGGAAGAATGAATAAAATTCATAAAGTCAGCTTTTGAGGCGACAGAAAGTGTTGTTTTTTTGATTGCCTGCATAATAAAATCTGATGGCTGTTCGCTTATAAATGAGTCGAGGGAAACAATAATGTTATTGCTATACCCGAAACGAATATTGCGCTCTTCTCCTTCATCAATCGTGAAGATCCGCAGACTTCCGCTTTCTACAAAATAGACATTTGTATCAATTGATTGATAGTCTTTTAAGTAGTCATTTCGTTCCAAAACAACCTGTTTTTTGAATATATTCGCGTCTTTCAGATGTTTCATTCTGTTGATTTACCTGCCGCTATCGTGCAATAGTGACATAAAAATACCTATTATTGTGATACGATTAAAAAGAAATACAACTATGACATTTCCTGCTTCAGAATTGGTATTGGACAAACATGGGCGCGTGTATCATTTGGGATTGAACCCACAGGAACTTGCTCCGAAAGTTATTTTGGTCGGTGATCAGGACCGGGTAGAATTGGTCAGTTCATTTTTTGATACAATCGAACACACATCCCGGCACCGTGAATTTGTTACACATACCGGAACTTATAAAGGAAAATGCATAAGTGTTCTTTCCAGTGGAATCGGAACAGATAACATTGATATTGTACTCAATGAACTGGATGCGTTGGTTAACATCGACCTGGAAAAAAGAACAACCAAATCAGAACATACGTCATTAGAACTGGTACGTATCGGTACATGTGGAATTTTACAGGCAGACATTCCCGTTCATTCCTACTTGCTCAGCAAAGGAGCCTTTGGATTGGATAATGTCGCGCATTTTTATGAAATCCCGTTTTCTGAAGAGGAAACGAAGTTAAAGAATACCATTTGTGAACACCTTGCACTTCCAAAAGAAGTGGTGCCTTATTATATAGGAGCAGACGAATCGCTATTCTTACGGTTTCAATCCGGGCAAACACATGCAGGAATTACAGTTACCAGCAGTGGCTTTTATGGTCCCCAGGGGCGACAATTAAACCTGAAAACCAAAACAACCGGCTTAAATGAGACCTTGACTTCCTTTCGTAGCAAAGATGAACGGATCATCAATTTTGAAATGGAAAGTTCCGCATTGTTTTCACTTGCAAAAGCATTGGGACATAAAAGCACAACCATTTGCCTGGGAATTGCCAACCGCCCGAATATGGAGTTCTCAAAAGGATATGCGGCAGAAATGAATGAATTAATCCAATACGTACTTGACCGAATCTGATCCGCTTCCGGAACCTAATTAATTGATTAATTGCAGGCTACCAAAGGGGAAATACTACTCAGCAGTTATGCACATTTTTTTGTCAAATATTAATTGAATGTTAGTGAATATTCATTTTAATTTAACATTTATACACTTTGCCTTAAAAAGAGGGTATTTAAAATGAAGAAACCCCCATTTCAATAAAAAAAGTTACACACAGGCTCTATGATTTGGTAATATTTCAAATCCTTTTATTAAGTTTGCCCTATTAACTAATGTTTAAGAACTTAAAAATTGAATTATGAGTAGTAAAAAGACGGCGGGTGGATTTTCCGCACTAGTTGGTGCAATTGCAATTGTTATTGCCTTGGTTATCGGGGTGGTAATTTATAAGTTTATTTTCGGTAATCCGGCTAACTTCGTTGATAATGATCCAAACAATGAAGCATTGCAGGGTAACTATTTGGGGATTATCTACAAAGGAGGATTTATCGTACCAATGTTGATCGCAACAATTATAACAGTAGTTATCTTTACATTGGAGCGTTTCGTTACATTAGGGAAAGCAAAAGGTAAAGGAAGCTTGAATGTATTTGTAGCAAAAATCAAAGGATTGCTTGCTGACGGAAACATCGAAGAGGCAAAAGAAGCGTGTGAAGTTCAAAAAGGTTCATTGGCAAATGTAGTTTCTGCAGGATTGGAAAAATATGAATTGTTGGCAAACGACAATACATTGGATAAAGAACAAAAAATCGAAAACATCAAGAAAGAATTGGAAGAAGCTACAGCATTGGAATTGCCTATGTTGTCTAAAAACTTGCCTGTACTTTCAACGATTGCATCCGTATCCGTATTGATCGGTTTGATCGGTACCGTATTGGGGATGATTCGTTCATTTGGTGCGATGGCACACGGAGCGCCTGACACAGCTGCATTATCTGCGGGTATCTCTGAGGCATTGATCAACACGGCATTGGGTATTACAGGTTCATGTTTGGCGATCATTTTCTACAACATGTTCTCTACTAAAGTGGATCAAATGACACACAGCATGGACGAAGCTAGCTTTACAATCGTTCAGGATTTCTCTAAATCAGTAAAATAATCGGAAACGGATTTATTGTTTCATATAAATAAAAACAATCGAAATGGCGAAAATTAGTAAACCCAAAAGTGCTCCTGCTATAGACATGACGCCTATGGTGGACTTGGCATTCTTGCTGGTTACTTTCTTTATGCTTTCGGCCAATTTCCGTACTGATGAGGTAGTTCAGGTAGATACTCCTTCGAGTATTTCAGAAATGACAATGCCCGAAAATGTTGTGTTGATCACAGTAGATCAGGGAGGACGTGTTTATTTTGGTGTTTCAGGAAAAGAAGAGGCAAAACAAAATTTGCTGAAACGAATGTCTGAAAAATACAAAATTCCGTTTTCTCCTGAACAGATCGCAACATTTGGATCATTGACAGACTTTGGATGTACCATCCAGGAAATGCCGGCATTTTTGAATATGACCGGTGACGAAAGAAAAAGATTCGTATCAGAAGGTAAAACAATGGCAATTCCGACAGACTCCACAAATAACCAATTGAAAGATTGGATCAATTTTGGAAACATGGAAATGCTGGCAGTTGGTGAAAAAGCATACTTTGAAGCAAAAGACAGAGGATTGGAACCGAATATCAATGAGTTCAAGCCAAAATTTGTACTGAAAGTGGATAGTAAAGCAGAATACCTGTATGCGAAGAAAGTAATTGAAACATTCCGTGATCTGAAACTGAGCAACCTGAACTTTATCACGTCGCTTGAAGCAGATCCGAGAAAAGCACAATAAGATATGGCACAAATACAAGATACAGGCGGACAGGATCACAAAGGTGGTAAGAAAAGGCCTAAAAGAGGTATCCCGACAGTGGATATGACTCCGATGGTGGATTTGGCATTCTTATTGCTAACGTTCTTCGTAATGACGTCAACATTCAGTAAGCCGAAAGTAATGAGTTTGGTATACCCGGCGAAACCAGAACCAGGTCAGGAAAATAAGAACTCGGAAATTAACAATGCGGTTACGTTTCTGTTGTCTGAAGACCGGATTTTTTACTATCAGGAAATGTTCTATCCCGAAGGGAATGACAAAGGAAAACCTGCAACACAGTTGGAGGAAACCGATTTCAGTCCTCAGGGAGTGAGAAAATTACTCACAAACTTGAACCGATTTGTACTTGAGAAAAAAGCAGGATACGATCAGGAATTGAAGCGTGGACAAATTGCCGACAGTACTTACCTGCGTTTGGTAAGAGAAGCAAAAGGCGACAACGCTGCATTGAAAGTCCTGATCAAAACAGATGATATGGCAACATGCGGAAACTTTATCGATTTGATCGATGAGTTGAAGATTGCTGATATCGGGGTTATTGCTCCGGTAGATATCACTGCCGATGAGCTCAAGTTAGTTAAAGCTAAAACCGATAAATAATTAAGTTATGGGAATTATCATTTTAGTTACAGTATTGGTGTTATTAGTGTCGCTGTATGATTATTTTTCATCAAAAAGCTGGCAACAGGTAACATCTTCTTCTCGAAACGAAGTCGTTTTCGATGAAAGAAACAAAGAGTACGGGGCTTACGAGATTCGCAGCAATTATGACCGAAATTTGATTTTAATCATTTTGGGGATCGCTGCAACAATCGGAATTGCTTACGGAACGTATTTGTTCATCAAATCACTCCCTGAAGAAGTGGTTGAAGCTCCACCAATCGATACCTCGATGTTTACGATTGAAGCTCCGCCATTGGATGAGGAAGTACCACCGCCACCACCGGTTGAGGAAGTACCTGTACAGTTGGAAAAAACAGTAGAGTTCTTACCTCCGGTAGTAACGGATGAGCCGGTAGATAATCCTCCGCCGATTCAGGATGCAATGACAGACACAAAAGCATCTACGCAAACAAACGACATTGAGACGGAAACATTTACACCTCCGACAGTTACAGCTCCGAAAGTTGTAGAAAAAGAGGAAGAAATCCTGACGTTCGTTGCGGAAGAAGCTTCTTTCCCTGGAGGAACAGCGGAAATGATGAAGTATCTGGGAAAAAACATCAAGTATCCTGAGGTTGCTATTCAGGCGGGGATCCAAGGAAAAGTAACATTGCGTTTCGTAGTCGGAAAAGACGGTAGCATCGAAAACGTGACTGTTGCAAGAGGAGTTCCGGGATGTCCTGAATGTGACAAGGAAGCAATTCGTGTGGTAAAATCCATGCCTAAGTGGAAACCTGCGAAAAACGACGGTAAAGTAGTAAAAAGTTACTTCAACTTACCTGTAACGTTTAAACTGCAATAATTCATTTTTAAACATAGATAGAATGCCCGGGTCAAGTTGATCCGGGCATTTTTTATTCCTTAAACGGAGGCAATTAGCAGATCGAATCGCAGCAACGACTGTATAATCAACAGCTTGCTTAGTTCCGTCGTTTCCTCTGTTTTTCATAACCGGATGGTTTAACTTAGCTATAAACCTTTAAAATTTGAGTTATGGAAATTATCATTTTAATCACAGCTGTGATATTAGCAGTTTCACTGTACGACTTCTTCACCTCTCGCAGTTGGCAGCAGGTAACCTCTTCCTCCCGGAATGATGTCGTTTTCGGAGAACGAAACAAAGCATACGGTGCCTACCAGATCAGACGAGATTATGACCGGAATTTGTTATTTATTCTTCTCGGAGTTATCGGATCTGTTGGGATTGCTTATGGAACGTTTATGTATTTCAGAACTCAACCGGTCAGTGAGGTAAAGCTCCCTTCAACAGACGATTTTGTTTTCCCGATGATTGAAATTCCGATTGAGATTGACAACACTCCTCCTCCGATTGATGATAGTCAACAACCAGCAGCGTCAGGACCAACAGATCAATTTGTAGTTCCGATAATAACAGATATACCCATGAATACTAATCCACCTATTCAAGATCTGTTGGGATCAAATCCAGTAGGGAATGAACCGGTAACTGGATCCGGAAATCCGTTTACTCCTCCTACATCAACAACAACTGCCGGAACAGGTGGCGGATCAGGAGGTGGAGACATCATTGAAGATTTTGTAGACATTGACGCTTCGTTCCCGGGAGGTATTCCTGCAATGATGAAATACTTATCAAAGAATATTCAATACCCGGAAAGGGGTATTCAAGCCGGTGCTCAAGGAAGAGTGACATTACGCTTTGTTGTTGGAAAAGATGGGAAAATTGAGAATGTAACTGTTGCAAAAGGAGTCCCGGGATGTCCTGAATGCGATCAGGAAGCTGTTCGTGTGGTTAGAGGAATGCCTAAATGGAATCCTGCACAAAACAAAGGAAAGGTAGTGAAAAGCTACTTTAATTTACCTGTAACGTTTAAACTACAATAATTCTGTATAAATTACAGATAAAATGTCCGAATCAAATTGATCCGGGCATTTTTTATTCCTTAAGAAGCGAGCTGTTTAGCAGATCGAATTCCAGTTATGACGGTAGAATCAATAGGTCACTTACTTCCGTCGTTCTTCCTGTTTTCTATAACTGAATGATTTAACTTAGATATGAACCTTTAAAATTCGCGTTATGGAAATTATCATTTTAATTACAGCCTTCGTATTAGCAGTTTCATTGTACGATTTTTTTACCTCCCGCAGCTGGCAGCAGGTAACTTCCTCTTCCCGGAATGATGTTGTGTTTAATGAAAGAAATAAGGAATATGGCGCCTATCGGATCAGAAGAGAGTACGACCGGAACTTGTTGTTTATCCTGTTAGGAGTTGCCGGATCTATAGCAATTGCTTACGGTTCGATGATGTACTATTATTCACTTCGGGAAGATGCTGAAACACTTCCTCCTATTGACCCGACTGTAACAACGATCGTTCCTCCGCCAATGATTGAGATTGAACTGGAAATTGAGCCGGTTACAGATGACGGAGCTTCAGCTACTCAAGCTACAAATACAACAGAATACATTAATCCTGTTGTTGTAGATGATGTAGTAACAACCGTAACACTAACTCAGGATCAGCTGGAAGGAACGCAAGTTTCCACTTCAACATCAACAAATGGCAATGAGTTTGGTACCACAACAGGTAGTGAAATTACAGGGACAGGAAGCGGAACAGGTGATGATGAAACAGGAGATCCGGAGATTTGGGTAGAGCGGGAAGCAATGTTTCCCGGAGGTTATACTGCAATGGCAAAATACATTGGGAACAACATAAAGTATCCTGAATTGGCGTTAATTGGTGGAATCGAAGGGAAAGTGACCTTGCGATTTGTCGTTGGAAAAGACGGTAGCATTGAAAATGTAACAGTTGCAAGAGGAGTTCCCGGTTGCCCTGAATGTGATAAAGAAGCAATCAGAGTTGTAAAAGGAATGCCAAAATGGGAACCTGCAATGAATAAGAATAAAATAGTCAGAAGTTACTTCAATTTACCAATTACTTTTAAGATAAAGTAAATTCAGCTATCAGCAAAACACCCCGAATCGTATCTGATCCGGGGTGTTTTTGTTGTAAAGGTAGGTTATGTTAGGAATGGAAATAGTAACGGACACCTACAAACCGAGGATATGTTTTACTTCTACTTCGGTAATTGTTCGTTTTACTCCTTGCGGGCTGAAATAGGATCGGCTAATCAACCGTCCATGAATCGCTACGCGTTTACCTTTTTCACCAAACTGTTCGATAAAACCAGCAATATTTCCCCATGCAAAAGCTTTGTGCCATTCTTTTCCTTCTCTGATTTTGCCATTGTTGGCGCGGTATTGTTTTTCTGTTGTGACATCAAACCGAACAACTTTGTTACCGTTTTCAAATTGCATAATGCGGTTGTCGGAGGCAATACTACCGATCAAGGTCACATGATTTCTAATAGTCGTCATAGCCATGGAGTTAAAGAATTACTAAGTCGTTGATTTCTACTTCGGATACGCATTTTCGCTGCCCGTTCGAATTGTAAAAACGAGTAATTAACTTCCCTTCTACTGCGAGTTCCATACCACAGGACCCTAATTCTTCCAGTACGCAAACCCATTTCCCCCAGGCAGTCATCCGGTGCCACTGTGTTTTTTTCTTTGATGCTCCTTCAGCTGTTAATACCATTTCATTGGTCGACATGGAAAATTTTGCAATGCGTTTTCCGTTTTCTAATTCTACAATTTTGGGTGTAGAACACATTTTCCCGATTAAATTTACGTGATTCATGACCTGTTTAGTTTATGCGGGAAGATCCGGGGACCTTCCCGCAGGTTAGTTATTTTTTACTTATCTGATTTTGGACTGAGCACTAAAAATTCACTCATTTCAACATTCGTCGCATAGCGTTTCTCCCCTGCTTTCGTTTCAAAACTCCTGTTGACCAGTTTCCCTTCAACGACAACTTCCTGTCCTTTTGATAATAATCGCTTTACCAGGTCTGCTGTTTTTCCCCACGCATTGATGTTGTGCCATTGTGTGTCATCTACCCAGTTCCCGGATTTATCCTTGTATCCGGAATTAACGGCCAGTGAAAAACGTGCAAGCGCTCTTCCGTTTTCTGTTGTTACATACTCTGGTTGTGCTCCCAACCGTCCAATCAAACTGACTTTGTTTCTTAATGTGTTCATACTGTAATTTTTAAAAAGTTTGAAAAATTTGTTTTTGTGATTTGATCTATTCCATCGAATCGACATTGCAAAGTTGAGGTGGTGTAAAAATTTTATCCGGTAATTAATTAATTTCTGTCGGTTAACATTCGTTTGTAACCGTTTGAAAACTTTTATAAATCTGATTACCAATGCTTTTGTTTGAATTTATTTTACAAAAAATTGAATGACTTTTTTTGATTTTTTTAAACGAATAATGCATCAAAAACTACTGATTTCATGTATTTTTAAAATCAAAAACAGATGAAAAAACGATTGTTTAAATACGGTGCAATCCTCCTTTTACTCATCATCGGATTTACCATTTTTTGTAATTGGAAAATAGCCAGTGACACTAAAGCGTATGTGTTTGATGAAATCTCGGATGTTCCGGAACAGAAAACAGGGATATTGCTGGGGACAAGTAAATTATTGAAAAATGGTAGTCCCAATCAATATTTTACCAACCGGATTGAAGCTGCTGTTCAGTTATTTGAGCAACATAAAATTCAGTACATCATTGTTAGCGGAGATAATAGTAGTAAAGAATACAACGAGCCGAAAGATATGAAGGATGCCTTGATGGAGAGAGGTATTCCGGAAGATCGCATTATTTTGGATTATGCAGGATTTCGCACATTTGATTCGGTTATCCGCGCAAAAGAAATATTCGGACAAACAAAATACATCGTTATTTCTCAAAAATTTCACAATCAACGGGCGGTTTATATTGCCCGAAAAAACGGAATCGAAGCATATGGTTACAATGCTGAAGATGTAAAAAGCTATGGTGGATTTAAAACAAAAGTACGGGAAGTACTTGCCCGAAATAAAGTGTTTATTGACCAGCTGATTGGTCAAAAACCTAAGTATTTAGGTGAAAAAATAGAAATCAGGTGATTCCGGATGGATTAACAAGTATCTTTTTTGAGTACGTTAGACTTGTTCATTTTTGAATAAAATTGGTCAACTGTTCATGTAATTTTTGAATACATTTGATCATTATAGGGAGATTACCTCAGCAAATCCGTCAGGTACGTTGATATACTCCGATTAACTACATAACTTATGAAGATGAATAAAATTACTACTGTGGCCATTCTATGGCTGTCTGCTGTACAAATGGGATTTTCTCAATGGAGTACGGTTTGTGGAACCGGAAATGGTTTTGTCACCAATTTTGAAGTGTATGATGATGAATTGTATGCAACCGGATTTTTTACATCCCTGTGCGGTTCCCCTCAGAATCACCTGGCCAAATTTGACGGAACTTCCTGGAGTGCGGTTGGAACAGGGCATCCGACGGCTGGACATCAGCTAAAAGTCATCGACAATGACCTATACTTTGTGGCATATCAACCGGCTATTGATTCCAATTGGGTCTATCAATGGAACGGAACAGGTATGGATAAAGTAGGAGAAGGTGTTTACCTTACAACAGCTGTTACAGGTTTTTCACAAACAGCCAATTTGTACGGACTCTTGAAATACGGTGGGAACATCATTGCATGTGGTGAATTTGACCGGGTAGGGACAAAAACAATTTCCGGAATTATGCAATGGGACGGTACCGAATGGAATGGATTGGGAAGTGGTCTGTCGGGCTCATTAGGTGGAGCACCCGTAATGTATCCACACGATATGTGTACGTTTGGAAACGATTTGATCGTTGGTGGAAACTTTTTGCAGGCCGGTGGAATAACCGTAAACGGTATCGCCAGATGGAACGGAACACAATGGCAAAGTCTGGGAGACGGATTTGACGGGACTGTATACGGAGTGTGTGAGTTCAATGGCGAGTTATATGCAACCGGAGGATTTTCAGCAAGTGGAACTACATCCTTGAAAAACATCGCGAAATGGGATGGAAGCGCTTGGGTTGATCCGGGATTTCATATGTATTATCAAAATCCGGGATACTATTCATTTGGACATACCCTGAAAGTAATGAATGGGAAATTATATGTTGCAGGAGGATTTGACCGGGTTGAAATGGGGCCAACAACACGTCAATGTCAGGCAATTTTCACATACGACGGAACAGGAATAGACACATTATCTGGAGGAGTTGCAGGAAAAGAGATTGAAGGAATTGCCTGGTATGATGGAGAATTATATGCTGGAGGTGGAATGAATAATTCCAATAGTTTCATTGCAAAATACAGCAATACGGTGGGGCTTGAAAGTCTGGAAAATATACAACTCACAGTTCGGCCGAATCCTTCAGTAGACGGAACTTTTCTTTTAAATTCCGGGGAACGAATAAATAAAATTGTTGTGGTAAATAATCTGGGGCAGTTGATTCAAACAGTAGAGCCGAATGAAAAGGAATATCAATTGAAATTGACCGAAAACGGATGGTATCACATCGTTATTTCTCTGGAAACGAAAGTTATTCATCAATCAGTTAGTGTAATTAGGTAATACAAAAACAAATGGAAACAAAAAAGCGTATCAAAAATGATACGCTTTTTTTATGACAGTTCTATTGAATGTTAAAAAGGAAATCCTCCGAAATCCAGATCTCTGAGAGGAATTTCTCGTGTTTCGTCGATCTTTTTTGATGCAGGGAAAATAGATACTTTTCCTTTCACTTTTCCTACAATGCGCACAGTTGCTGTTTTTCTGAGTGCTCCTGCCAATAGTTTGGGTAACGCTCCCTGAAGTACTTCAGCCGTTACAGGAACAGCAACCGTCGATTCGGAACGTTTGACAATTTTGATGCGTTCATCCAGTTTGATAATCCCGACATGACTGTCATTGATGTACAAATCAAAAACAGATGGCTTGATCTTTAAATTGTACCCGTTGGGATTGTTCAGAATTGCATCAAAGCTGACAGAAAGATTTCTACCTTCAATTTTTTTCAACTGAAAATTTTGCGCCTCTTTGAATTCAACGTTTTCGTATGAGCAAGCGCTGACGACAAAAAGGAGCATCAGCAGATATCCCCACTTTTTAATCAGGTATGTCATTTGTTCAGTTCGGTAAAATGTTTGTAGAAAAACGGGATTGTCTCAATTCCCTTAAAGTAATTAAACACGCCATAATGTTCATTCGGAGAGTGAATTGCATCACTGTCCAGACCAAATCCCATCATGATTGTTTTCAAACCTAGTACCTTCTCAAACATCGCTACAATTGGAATACTTCCACCACTTCGTACAGGAATCGGTTTTTTACCGAATGTTTGTTCGTATGCCAGACTTGCCGCTTTATATCCGATAGAGTCAATCGGTGTTACAGATGCTTCACCACCATGATGCGGGTGAACAGCTACACGAACACTTGCAGGAGCAATGGATTCAAAGTGATTTTTAAACAATGTAGTGATTTCGTCCGGATTTTGATCGGGAACCAACCGCATTGAAATTTTCGCGAATGCTTTGGATGCAATCACTGTTTTTGCACCTTCACCGGTATAACCTCCCCAGATTCCGTTCACATCCAATGTCGGGCGAATGGAACCTCTTTCCGGTGTCGAATACCCCTTTTCTCCATGTACTTCACGAATATCCAATGCCTTGCAATATTTTTCCAGAGAGAATGGTGCTTTGGCCATTTCTGCGCGTTCTTCGTCAGAAAGTTCAACTACTTTGTCGTAGAATCCCGGAATAGTGATGCGATTGTTTTCATCGTGTAATGAAGCAATCATTTGTGTAAGAATGTTGATCGGATTGGCAACGCATCCTCCGTACAATCCTGAATGCAAATCACGGTTCGGTCCGGTAACTTCCACTTCCACATAGCTCAATCCACGAAGTCCTGTTGTGATAGAAGGAACATCATTGGCAAGCATTCCGGTATCGGAAACAAGAATAATGTCTGCTTTTAATTTTTCTACATTTTCCTTGACGAAAATCGCCAGGTTCGGACTTCCTACTTCTTCTTCCCCTTCAATCATAAATTTCACATTACAAGGAAGTTCATTCGAAGCAATCATTGCCTCAACAGCTTTCACGTGCATGTACATCTGTCCTTTGTCATCACATGCTCCGCGTGCAAAAATAGCTCCTTCCGGATGAATGTCAGTTTTCTTAATAACGGGTTCAAAGGGAGGACTTGTCCACAACTCCAACGGATCAGCAGGTTGTACATCGTAATGTCCGTATACCAGTACTGTCGGTAAAGCAGGATCAATGATCTGTTCACCATAAACGATCGGGTAACCTGCCGTTTGGCAAATTTCGACAGTTTTGATACCGATACTTTTTAATTTATCAGCGATCACATCTGCCGTTTTGTGTACATGTTCGCTATATGCTTTGTCTGCTGAAATGGAAGGGATTCTCAATAAATCCACTAATTCTTCCAGAAAGCGGTCTCTGTTTGATTGAATGAAAGACTGTGTTTGATTCATGGTATTTTATTTTTAGCAAAAGTGGTCATTTTCTATGAAAATTAAAAGAAAGTCGCTATTTTTGAAAAGCACCTCATTGATCGCGCAACCTTTACTTAAAAAAATAAGTCTTAATTAACAGACTAAACACTTTTTTAACATAAAGGGATACGATTATGATAAAATTTATTACCAGAATTACAACGATCGGACTCGCATTATTCTATTCATTTGCAGTCAACGCACAAGCAACCATTACATACCAAAACACAATGAACCCGAACGATTTGGTTCAGAATGTACTATTGGGATTTGGTGTAACAGCTTCCAACGTCACATTTAATAATGATCCCGGAACGATGATGCAAGGAAATGCAAGAAGTTTTACTGCCACTAACTTTCCTTATTCGCAAGGAGTATATATTCGTACTTTAGGCGGAGACGATGTATCATCAGATCCTGATTTGAATGCAATCAGCACAAATGTTGTCACAAACGGAGGTATTTTAGAATTTGATTTTGTTGCAGCCGGAAACAACCTCTCTTTTAATTACATGTTTGCTTCAGAAGAGTATCCTGATTATGTTTGTTCAGAATTTAATGATGTATTTGGGTTCTTTATCTCAGGACCGGGAATAAACGGACCTTATTCGAACAATGCTGAGAATATAGCATTGATTCCGAACACAAATATCCCCGTTGCAATTAATACGGTAAATTCAGGAACTCCCGGAATGTTTGGCGATGCATTTGATTGCGCTGCCCAAGATCCGAACTGGCTGTCCAATTCCGTTTATTATACAACACAATATGCTCCTTATAGCGGACAAGGATACAACGGAGGAACCGTTAGTTTGCCGTCTGAAGTAACACTTCAGTGTGGGGAAACGTACCACATTAAAATAGCTGTTGCAAATGTCGGTGATGGAGCTTTAGACTCAGGAGTATACTTAGAAGCGAATTCATTTGTGTCAGATGCCGTGCAGGTAGTTGTGGCTACAGTTACCGGAGACACAACTGTTTTTGAAGGATGTACAGATGCAAGTATTTACTTCATTCGTCCGCAAAGTCAGATCAATGATACCTTAACAATTGATTACACAATCGGAGGAACGGCAACAATGGGAACGGACTACAACAATCTCCAGAACCCGATTACGTTCCTTCCGGGACAAGACACAATCATTGTTACAATTACTCCGATTGCGGACGGAATTCCTGATAACAACGAAACAATTACAATTACAGCGCAAATTATTAACGCGTGTGGAGATACAATAACTTCTACTGGTACATTGGTAATCCTTGATTCCGTAGATTTAACGCTGACATATACCAACCCGACGGTCTTCTGTATCAACGATTCTGTACCCGTCACGGTCACAGCCTCGGGGGGATTTGCTCCTTATACCTACACCTGGTCCAATGGTGATGTCGGAGATACCGCTTATCTGGCTACGGTCGATTCTGTACAGGGAACAATTGAATATTATGTCACAGCAACAGATGGCTGCGGATACACAGGAACAGATACCGTATTAGTCACTGTGGATCAGAGATTATTTATCGATTCCATTACCTCGACCCCTGCGACATGTTTGCCGATTGGTACCGTCGCCACCCAGACATTTCCGTATGGCGCTCATTTGCAAAACCCGGGCAATCCTTCTTCTTTCAACCTGACATTTGACTGGACCTATGAACACGATACCACATTTACATTCCCGAATCAAAGTTCACTGAATAATTTATCCGGTGGCTGGTATTACCTGGAATTGACCGATAACGTAATTGGTTGTACGGTAAATGACAGTGTATTTGTCGATGTTGTTGACGTACCTTTTGCGTCTCTCACTGCTGAACCGGGAGCAGGTTGTACTCCTTTGGAAGTTACCTTTTCTAACTCCAGCCAAAACTCAAACCAGTATTTCTGGGATTTTGGAAATGGAAACGGAACAGTAACAAATGACCTGAGTTCGGTCAACCAAACATTCGATGCGACTTCAGTGGTGCAATTGGTTGCCTCTAATGGAGATGTAAACTGTAATGATACGACAACGATTCTTGTAGAAATAGTTACATGTGGTTGTACAGACCCGATAGCAGTCAACTATAACATGGCGGCAGTAATTGATGATGGTTCCTGCATTTATCCGAATCCTACCGTGACAGCGCCAAACGTTATCACTTTAAACGGGGACAATGTGAACGATGTATTTTTCCTGACAACAGAATACGCGGCTTCCATTGAATTAATTATTGTTGACCGCTGGGGGAACGTTGTGTATAGCGGAGTAGGAAATCAAGCAACACCACCAACCTGGAACGGGCGAAATACATCCGGAGATATGGTGAGTGATGGTGTTTATTTTTACAAATATACAATCGGAGGAATACTGGGAGAAGTGTTGGAAGGACACGGCTTTGTTACAGTTGTTAAATAAGATATTTATTCATCTATAATTCAGAAACCAGGGGCATAAGACCTCTGGTTTTTTTATTTTATGAAAACGGAATAATTTTTGGTTCGCAAACCTTGATTATATTTGTATCTAAAATCATAGTGTTATGAAATACGTTGCTATTGTTATTATTGGATTGATTGTTGCTTCTTGTGGAAGTAAGGTCCCTTTTACCAATCAGATTAAAGACGAGTTCGGACTGGATGCGGAAACGCAGATGAAGAAAGTACAGTTCTATATCTCTCAGACCATTATCCTTCAACGCATCCGACAATCCGGAAGTCAAGGAACAGCAGAGAATGGCGTGTTGGTAACCAATAAAAACAAAGAAGAAGATCGGGTAACAATTCAGGCACAAACACCTGCCGTTTTTGAAAGTTATGGAAAGACAGGTGAAATGGTGATTCGTTTTGAAGTCGGACAAGGGCGTGTACTTTCGTTTAATGTGAGACAGGAAGGAAGTACATCCAAATATTACCTGGTTGCTGCCTGGGATATGAACCGGGGAGGAGAATTGACGTATGGTAATGAAAAATATACCATTCAATCTTCTGCAGGAAATGCTTACCTGATGGTCATGCTGAAAAAACTTCAGAAAACCAAGCGCAAAGATCGGGTGGTTAAAGGAATGAGAGTGTGATCCCGGTAAGGAAAGATTTAATCCAGGGTTAACATAGAAGGTCGTTTTTTTCAATTGCTTTGCACATGGAATTTTTCAATCGTGAATTGAGCTGGCTTTCTTTTAATGAACGTGTTTTACAAGAAGCATTAGACTCTAGAAATCCGGTAATAGAACGGATGCGTTTCCTCGGAATTTATTCCAATAACATGGATGAATTCTTTCGTGTACGGGTGGCAAACCTCCGTAGAATGATTGCTGTCAGAAATAAGACCGTAACCGGTTTTAGCAGCTCCCCAAAAGAATTATTCAATGAAATTCGGCTGGTTGTTTTGAAGCAACAACGGCAGTTTGAACTTGCTTATCAAAAAATATTGCGGGAGTTGAGTAATCACAACATCTTCCATATCCAGGAAGGCGATCTGAACGAGCAGCAAATAACTGAATTGAGATCCTATTTCAATTTAAAGTTGAAGCATGCCATCGTTCCGATCATGTTGAACTCATCTACACCTTTCCCCCGCTTAAAAGATTCGGGAATTTATCTGGCGGTAAAAATGACCAACCTGCGTTCTACAAAGCTGCGTTATGCCTTGATCAAAATTCCATCTACGATTTCCCGCTTTTACCTCATGCGTGACGGGGAAAAACAAATGGTTATTTTACTGGATGACATCATTCGGTTGAACCTGGATGCTATTTTCTCGATTTTCACGTATCATAAAATTGAAGCATATACTTTTAAATTTACCAGGGATGCCGAACTAAACCTGGATGATGATATTGCTATTTCCCTGAAGGAAAAGGTAGAACATAGTATTAAGTTGAGAAAAAAGGGGACACCTGTTCGCTTTGTTTACGATCAGGATATGCCGCATGACCTGCTGGAATATTTATTGAAAAATCTGAATTTGGAATTCGGAGTGAATACCATTGCAGGTGGAAGATACCATAATTTCAAAGACTTCATGTCTTTCCCTGATTTTGGAAGACAGGATTTTGTTTATTCTCCGTTACCCCCACTAAATCATTCGGCTTTTGAAGGACAAAAGAGTCTGATCAAGGTGATTTTGAAGCAAGATGTAATGATTCATTATCCCTATCAGCGTTTTGATTACCTGGTCGATTTGATTCGGGAAGCAGCGATCGATCCGCGGGTAAAGTCAATTAAAATCAATGTGTACCGGGTGACACGTGATTCTCAGGTATTAAAAGCATTGATGAATGCAGTCAATAACGGGAAACAAGTCACTGTTTTCCTGGAATTGATGGCTCGTTTTGATGAGGAAAACAATTTGTATTGGTCAACGCGTTTGAAAGAAAGCGGAGCAATTGTTCTGCATGGAGGACAAGACATAAAAGTACACTCCAAACTGATCCAGATTACCCGGATGAATGGGAATAAAAAGCAGTTCATTACGCATGTGGGAACAGGAAATTTCCACGAACGTACCGCACGGATTTATGGTGATTTGAGCCTGATTACGGCAGATGAGAAAATCGGAATGGAAGTTGCTAAAGTGTTCCAGATCCTGGAGAGCGAAACACCCAATTTAAATCGTCGGTTTAAAGAACTACTGGTCTCCCCTATCAACACCCGAACGCGGATAATAAACCTCATTAAAAATGAAATTCGGGCAGCTAAAAAAGAGGAACGGGCAGAGATATTTATAAAACTGAACAACCTGACAGATACAGAAATGATCGAATGGTTGTATAAAGCAAGTAATGCGGGTGTAAAAATTAAAATGATTATCCGGGGAATTTGCTGCCTCGTACCAGGAATTCCGGGTCAGTCTGAAAATATTACCGTGTATTCAATTGTTGACCGCTTTTTAGAACATGCACGAATTTTCAAATTTCACAATGCAGGAGAACCTGCTTACTTTATTAGTAGTGCTGACTGGATGGAGCGAAATCTTGATAAACGAATTGAGGTAACCTGCCCTATCAAAGATCCGGCATTGCAAAAAGAACTCGACTTGATTTTTGATTACCAGTTAAAAGGAAATGCCAAAACACGAATCATTGGGAAATTTCAAAAAAATAAATACCGAAAAGTAGAAAAGAAATTATTCCACACACAATTGGAACTCTACAATTTCTACAAAACGCAATGGGAAAAACACGATGCGACACCCGAAAAAGAATTCTTACTGATGTAAGGTTCAAAACACATAGTTATTAAAAAGGCTGCTCATTGGAATGGGCAGCCTTTTCTGTTAAAGAGATTAACCTGTTATTGTTTTACAATACGGGCAATACGTTCCGCATCATTTCCGGAGATTCGAATCAGGTAAATACCATTTTGAACTCCTGTTAAGTCAACAGTCGTCGTTGTTGCCTTGATTTCTTCCCGTCCACGGATAACACGTCCGTTTACATCCATTACTTCGTATGCATAACCATTGGAAGGAAGTCCGACAATCTGGAACTCTCCGTTGGTTGGATTTGGAGCAAGGGTAATGTTTTCCAATACAACATCCTCCAATCCTAAGTAATCACAATTTTGAATGTTTACCAGAACCTGAGAAGTATCCGGTCCGCAAACACCATTGTCAACAATATATTTGTAGATTGATTGTCCTTGTAATGTTCCTGTCTGGAAGTATGAACTTGGCATCGCGCTTCCATCAGGTCTGTACCAGGTACCTCCTGCATCAATATTTCCTCCCAATGCACCAAACAAATCGATTTGTTGGTTCTTACATGTTGTGATTAATCCATTTTCTCCTGCAGAAGAAGCGTTAAATACGTTGATTGTCGCGATAGTTGTATCTGCAGTACATCCGGTTGTTACAATATAGCTGAATGTGTACGTTCCGTTTAATGGAGAAACATTCAACGTTGAACCGCTGATTAAACTTTGAAGCGCATCATTTTTCCACTCTCCATGTGTATAATCAGAAGTAATAACACCACCAAGATCGATTGTTCCATCTGCACGGCACACATCAATATCTCCATCAATTCCCGGATTTGGAGTACAGATATCAATGCACACATCGTCAATGAGTAATAACCAACCATCTTCACCTCCCGGAGGAACGTGAAATGCAATGTATACATCTCCCGAATAAGCGCTTAGGTCAACAGATGCCAATTGGTATTCTTCATTCGATGCGGTGGTCAATGGCATTACTTCTTCCGTAAAATCACTTGCACTATTTCCGGTTGTTGATAATAGCACTCTGAAATCATTCGGCTCATTGCTTGAATAGACACGGTAATAAAAATTCATTACTTCGTTACCTGTAAGTGTCATGGGAGGAGTTACTAAATAATCATCATTTGCACCATCATTATAATCGGTGTAAATAGCTGCAGAATACTCTCCTGTACGTGCAAGTTCTTCCCCCCAGATATCATTACTAAAGAATGTCCACATATATTGATTGTAGTCCCCCCCCCATGACGGGCCACCATCTCCGTTTTCATCAATGATAGACCAACAGGCAAGATTAGGAGAATCCGCTTCGAAACTTTCACAAAAAGAAAGTGCCGGAATCGCTGCACAATCTGTCAGAACAGAAATTGTCAAATGATAACTTTCATCACCAGCACCGCAATCGGCAACAATGAGGATGTCGTACTGCGTATTCGGATCTAAGCCGGGAATACTGATAGAAGGAACAGCTACCGTTTGTGTACCGATTCCTGAACCCGGCGTAAATCCGGATTCTCCCCATTCTACGATCCAGGAAGTTTCAGCATCTCCCGCTGTCCATGAAACATCGGCAGAAGAACTGGTAACAGCATCAACCATTCCGTTAACAGGCATCAAGCAAGTTGGTGTTGTATAGGTAACCTCCAACTCCAGATCTATTTGTACCTCATCTGACCAAAAATCCATATCCACAGAGGTTACAGTAATCGTGCTCGCTCCGGTAAGATCATACCCGATCATATCTATTGCACATCCTTCAGTAATCACATCTGAACCGTCCACATTCAGTGTAAAACCAAAATAATCTCCACAGTAAGTATCATCTCCGTAGGTATCTACCCCGTAAAAGTTAGAGATTATGATACTTTGTATCGGTTGCCCTTGGTTGATCGTTAAGTTACCACCGGATGTAGTGACAACAATTGTTGTAGGATCGTCATCGTTTCCTGTCGCCGAGAATGACTGGGTCCCTGTAGTTTGAGCGTTTGAAGAAAAAACTGCCCCCATGACAACCGCCAGTGAGAAGAGTTTTTGTTTAATGTAGTTTTTTCGCATGGTGTTTTTTGTTTTTAGGAGTTAATTGAACTTGTTAAGATAAGGTTTTAGCAGAAAAACTCCAACTAGATTTATGTTTATTGTTAGAATCCTAACAGAACTTTTTTTTTAAAAACATCAACCTTGATTTAATAAAAAGACCTATTTTTAGGCTTATTACACACTTTAGATGCAGTATCTATCATGTGTAACTTTGTAAAGTTAAGTTAAAATTGGAGATCATTTTTTACGAAATTCAATTCCTGTTTCTAGTCAGTATATGATCTAATTGTATAAAAGTGAAAGAAGATGAGATGATTCATATCAATTTTTCTTGTAAACGGAAATAGTTTGTACATTTGCCCCTTAATTCATTCAATTAAATGAACAACCAGTCAGTCGAAGTTCCCTTAGCAAAAAAGCCCCGGTTGATGTTTATTGATATGGCGCGTTCCATTGCCATATTACTAATGTTGGAAGGACATTTTGTTGATGATTCATTAATGCTTGAATACCGGGATCCCAATAATCTGATTTATGCAACCTGGTTGTACATTCGTGGTTTTACTTCACCTATTTTCTTAACGGTAACAGGACTGGTTTTTGTCTATTTGTTATTAGGTAAACGGGAAGAACCGTATTTTTCCAACCTGAGGATAAAAAAGGGATTCAAACGATCGCTCGAATTGTTGTTCTGGGGATTTGCATTGCAATATTATGCATTTCATGTACTGCAATGTATCGGAGTCGGTATTTTCTCCATTCTTGTTGTTTTTGGTATTTATAAATTAATAAAGGTCATTCCGCTGTGGATCTACTATTTTATAGCAGGAACTTTGTTGTTCGGATTTAATCTCTACCTGGATCAGTTGCCGGAATTTGGCGTGTGGCCCGAAAATGCCCCGTATGTTATTCAAAACATGTTTCACGGTCCCGGACACCGGGCAATTTTCCCGATTGTTCCATGGATGGGATACACCATGTACGGAGCGATGTTGGGAACCTTGTTACACGATTTTAAAGAGCAGGTAAAAACGTGGAAAGCTCCATTAATAACAATTACAATCGGGTTTGCCTTTTTTCTTTTTTCCAAACAAATACTGGAAGGATTAGATCAATTACTGGGAAGTCCGTTTGTACTAAACCTCGGGATTCTGGATTGGTTGTACATGCGCTTCGGAATGGTTTTAATAGCACTGAGTTCGTTGATGATTATAGAAAAGCTGATTGGAGAGATCAAACCTAATTTGTTTATCAAAGTAGGACAAAACACACTGACAATTTACATCATTCATATGATTGTACTGTATGGTAGCCTCACAGGATTTGGTCTGAACAGGTTACTGCATCATCGGTTGAATCCATGGCAGGTAACACTGGGAGCAATGCTGTTTATTTTCATTTTTGTTTTGTTTGTGAAATACCTGGATCAGATCAAACTAAAACTGGATTTTATCCTCGGTCCGATCAGACGGTTTTTCAACCGCATCTACGGAATCAAATAACTCAGATCTTTTTCTTGATACTTGTGTCTTTTGTCTGTGGCTTGGATGCTTGCGGTGTTTTGGGTTGATAAGGCTCCTTGAAATACACATTTTTATAAATGATGCGCTCACCACAACCATCTTCCAGCGTTAATTTCACTTTGTATTCTCCGAATGTTTTGTAATAGTGAGTTACACTTGATTCATTATTCGTACTGTCCCCATCTCCGAAATCCCACCGGATACCCGTCGATTTGGGGAAGTTTGCAAGACAGTTTACTTCAAATTTTCCATCCTTTGTAAACCGATAATGTACATCTACAATATCCCGGTTCAGTTTGTATTCTGCCAGGTGGTTTTTAATGTAATCGTATGCTGTTCTTTGAATAGCCAAAGCCATTTTTGCATCCAGTCCTGCCGCATAACCTCCTTCCGGGCTTGAACGGAAAATAGCCGAATAAAAAGACGAGGCAATAACATAGGAACCAACCTTGGTTGGATGGTGCTCATCCTTTTGATACAACCCGAAATCAGGGTAATTTTTACGCACTTCTTTCCAGACATTTCCAACAGGTACGATCGCCAGGTCATACTTTTCTGCGAGGTAACGGTACCCGCTTTCAATGGAAGAACTCATTTCTTCATACGTGCCGATCTCATTCATGTACGCATACCCGTTTTCGTACCCCCATGTCATGTACAACAGCAGTTTCACACATGGATTATTTTTGTGCAATGTGTCTACAATTTTTTGAAAATAAGGGATTACAGCTGTATCAATGTGTTCATTTCCATAACTTAACTCACGGCTGAACCCCTGAAGAATTACATAATCCCATTTCGCTTTATTGATGTCTTCATACAAATCCGGACGCTCTGAATGCATGTGAAATGTATGATTACTTTTTGCACTCATCACAACATTGATCTTGATATTCTTTGAGATGGCCAATTTTTCGAACATCACAGGCATGCTATTCATGTGCGTGAAACTATTTCCGATAAACAACACATTCATCGGTGGAATTTCCTGCGCATTAGCGGTCGCGACTCCACCGCAAAAAAATGCAGTTAATACTTTGAAAAATCTACGCAACAATGCCATTTTAATCTTATCCATAAACAGAGTTTAACAAAATCAAGTACCGGATTAGCTGATTACAAAATTAATGCCGATACACTTTGTAAATGCGAAATTACACTTTTTTCAGTTCTCAATAAAGAAATTATTGTTTCACAATTCGATGAATGGTTCGTTGATTGTTTGCGTTGGAAAGTTCCAACAAATACATACCGGATTTGTATGCATGTAAATCAATTTCCACTTCCCTGAATGCTGTATGTTCACCCAGTAATTGCCCGTTGATCGTATACATTTTCACTGTGAACACTGCATCAATATCTGTTTTTACAAATAGATTGCCTGTCGTTGGATTAGGGAAAATAGTAACAGCAATTGGTGGATCAACCTGCTGAACCGATATGGTACTGTTCGGATCGACCTCAAAATGATACAAACCACCGAGATCTTGTCCGACAAACATGTTCAGATACCCATCGCCGTCAATATCCTCTACCCAAAAAGAAGAGTAAGCTTCTGCATTGATGTTTAAGAATCCAGGGCTTTCCAGTTGAAAGGATTGTCCCTGGGATAAATTTTCGTCAATACCACCGTAATAGTAAAGTTTTCCGTCTATTGCACCCAGAAAAAGAAGTGTCGTATCATTTTTTCTAAAAAAATGCGGAGCCGTATAACCGTCCGGATTGTTCGGATCCTGAATATGAATCGCTCCCAGAGTGTTATTAATCAACTCAAAAGAAGGAGAAGTACTTGTACCGACATTTTGATAGTACAACAGCTTTCCGGTACGGTTTCCGATGATTAAATCCAGAAGACCATCTTTGTTCAGATCAAACAATTGCGGGAATGCATATCCCCCGACCTGTATAGTTGTGTTGGTATT
>DHNG01000043.1:102199-119022 GCA_002409405.1 Flavobacteriales bacterium UBA5422
AGTTGTGTTGGTATTATCTTTCAGGTTGATGGTTGGATTTACAAACGTGCTGCCGTTATTTTGAAACAGCACCAATGTTCCGTCTTCTTTTCCAAGGATCAATTCTTGCTTTCCGTCGCCGTTGATATCACCAAATGTTGGTACCATGCGTAGTCCGTAATTAAATTGATTTAGATTCAGCCAGTTGTAATCAACAAAGGTATAAACAGGGTTGGACGCCGTCCCCGTATTTTTGTACCAGGCAATGGTTCCCTCTTTTATAGATTCCGTTTTGAAACGATACAGATTGGATACGATGAGATCTTTTCGCCCATCATTATCCACGTCGTATAAAACAGGAATAGAACCTTTTCCATGTTCAATCATCTGGTTTTGAAGGAAGTCATTTTGCTGGTAGACGAATGTCGGGTTGTTATTTGCTCCAATGTTTTTGTAAAACAGTATACTGGTTTCATTTTGAGAAACATTTTTTGCATTTGCACCGACTATCAGGTCATTCATTCCGTCAAAATCTACATCAAGGTAAAAGGGCGCCGGAAATAAATAAATGGATGCCGGAAGTGTGTTGCTTGGAAACGAAATATCTGCACTGATCATGGGGGAATCTGAATTGGGAACAGTTCCGCCGTTAATGAGTAAAACCAGGTTATTAAACGCAACATCTCCCAGGATCAAATCCATGACACCGGAATTGTTGTAATCCAGTGCAAGTACAGTTGAGCCGGCATGTCGTGAAAATTCTGATTGTGCTTCGATGATCCCTCCTCCTTCACCATGAGTTGGCAATTCCGGATTGGGAACAGTTCCGCCGTTACAAGGGAAATTTGGGTCGTTTAACAAAACAGAATTATTGTTCGCGTTCTCCGAAAATTTCCCCCAGCATTCATTGGCCAGTACAAATTCAAGCGAGTCCGGAATCCCATAATTTTCCATACTCATATTTTTATGATATTCCAGGTGTTGTCCTCCCTGATGGAAGGTCAGCACATCGATATCACCGTCAAAATCAACGTCTACAATTGCGGGGATATCACTGGAAGCAACGTATAAATTTGTATTGAACCCATTGTAATCAGAATAAACAATGGGTTTAAACAATTCCCATTGCAATCCGTCGGTACTGTTTCCTACGTTCCGATACACTTTTAACCCACCGATACTGTAAGTAAACAAATCATGCTTTCCGTCGTTGTCGAAATCCACCATCGTTGCACGATAAATCAGGTCCTCAGGAAAATAAGCAGCCGCATTATAGACAAATTTCCACTGTTTAGTTCCGTTGACTATTTCCTGTGTAAATACCCGGATGTTATTCGCGCTTCTGTCGAATACAAACAAATCCAGATCGCCGTCGAAATCAAAATCGAAGGTTGAAAACTGCGCATAATCCAATCCTCCTGCCCAGGCGTTTTGAAGCGGCGTACCATTCTTCCTTACTTCAACAGAGCCATCGTATTCAAAACTGAGTTGTGCGTGTGTCTTCGGATGAAGAAGGAGACTAAAAAGCAACAACAGTACTGGTTTAAAAACGTAACTACTGATTGTATGTATTAAGTTGTGAGCCATTTAATGTGTTATAACTTATAGACGTGCCAGATCCTGCTTTCGTTGTAAGCAACTAATAAATTTCGAACAACTCTTCTGCTGGTTTTCGAACTTTTTTCCAGTGCTGGGTGACATCATCTTCGTGTCTGTAACCGATTGGAACAACAATCGTAGAAGTCAGTCCTTTTTCTTCCAGGTTTAAAACCGTATCATAACCTTTGGCATCAAATCCTTCAATTGGAGTTGCATCCACCTTCAGTTGTGCACAGATATCAACCAATACTCCAAGCGTGATGTAAGCCTGTTTCTGAGCCCACATTGTTTTTTGCTCCGTTGTCTGATTGTTCATAATGCGCTTGAGAAAATCAGAATAACCGGAAAGCTGTTCCAATGGCAATTCTCTGGTGATAGCCGTGTTTTGCATGTACTGATCAATTTCGTTGGATTGAATGTCTTTGTATGAAGCAATTACAATCAGGTGAGAAGCATCTGTAATGGATTGCTGGTTATATGAATAGCTAAACAATTGCTTTCTGATTTCCCGGTTGTTGATCAGGAGAAATTTTAAAGGTTGCAAACCATAAGAAGTAGGTGTAAGCCGGAGTGCTTCTTTTATCAGATCGATTGTATGATCGGGTATGATGCGTGTAAAATCGTATCGTTTGGTGGCGTATCGCCAGTTTAAATTATGTATAATCGAATGATTCATTGCCATTGTTTTTTACAAAATTAAAAAAAACCAACCATTGCTGTTAAATTTTAACTTTTACATTTTCCCCATAAACAATAATCAATTAATTAATAATCAGATAATTAATAGTTAAAAGATCATTTTTTAACACATAAAAACCTCAAAATGTTATTTTTTATAATTTTTAAATGCTACATTTACCCACATTTTGGATTAATTTTACCTACTTTTCGTAAAGTTAGTCTGGGTTTATACTTAGCTATACGATTACTATGTTGAAACAGAATTCTATGAAGAATAAAATTATCATTACTGCAATTCTTGCAGGTTTTTCTACAGTCTCTATGGCTCAGAGCAAACATGTGGTAGCGGCTGAACAGATGTATGCAAGCCAAAACTTTTGTGAAGCTGCTGATAAATGTGCATTGGCCTATTCTAAATTGACCAGAAAAGGGAAGTCTGCGAAGAAGACCAAAGCTGACATGGCTTATAAAACGGCAGAAAGTTACCGTTTGACAGAGCGTTTCAGAGAAGCTACCGAGTGGTATGAGCGAGCAATCTTGTTGGAATATTACAATGTAAATCCATTGGTATATTTCCACAATGCTGAAATGTACCGGGTATTGAATGAGAAAGATAAAGCTCAGAAAAATTACCAGGAATACAAGAAATTAGTTCCGGGAGACGGAAGAGCTGATGTCGGACTGGAATCTTTGAGTAAAGCAGATACATATGTAAATACATTGTCCACAAAATTGAAAGTAGACAATGAGCAACGTATCAATACAAAATCATTTGATATGGCTCCGATGTTCGGAGACAGAAAAGAAATGGTCATGTATTTCGGTTCAAGCAGAGAAAACAGTACAGGTACAGATAAGGACCCGCGTACATGTGAAAACTACATGGACTTGTGGGTTGCTGAAATGGATAAGAATGGAAACTGGAAAGCGCCTGTTCTGATCGACGGAGAAGGAATCAATACAGAAGATAACGAAGGAACTGTTGCATTTGACGGACGTGGGAAAACTATGTTCTTTACGCGTTGTCCGAATGTGAAAAAACAAAATCTGGGTTGTGAAATCTGGGTATCTGAATCAAAAGGAAAAAATAAATGGGGAACTCCTAAGAAATTGGAGTTGAAGCCACACGATTCATTGACAGTTGGTCATCCATGTGTTTCTGAAGACGGAAGATTCCTGATTTTTGCTTCTGACCTTCCGGGAGGATTCGGAGGATTGGACTTGTGGGCAACAACTTACGAGCGTAAGTCTGACTCATGGACAACACCGGTTAACTTAGGACCTGAGATCAACACTTCAGGGAACGATGCGTTTCCTACGTTTGCAAAAAACGGAGACTTGTTCTATGCAACTGACGGAAAACCGGGAATCGGAGGATTGGATATTTTCCGTGCAGCAAAACAAGGAGAAGAAAACAAATGGTCAAACCCGGTTAACATGGGATCACCAATCAACTCGTTGAATAATGATTATGCATTGGTAGAACATACAGACAGAACAGGATATTTCACTTCTGAGCGCAAAAGCCAGAATGGAGAAAACAAGCCAGATATCTACAAGTATGAAATTCCTCCGTATGTATTTGACTTGAAAGTTATCGTAACAGATTTGAACGAGAAAAACGTGAAAATTGCAGATGCAAAAGTAATCGTTACAGACAATGCCGGTGGAACATGGGAAGGATATACCAACAAACAAGGTACTGTATTCTGGGATAAAAAACCAACGGGTGACCGATACATCAATGAAGAAGGATCCTATACGATCTCTGTATCTAAAGATGGATACCACGATGCACAAGGTTCACGTATTACAACGGTAGGTTTGAAGTATGACCAGAACTTTGTTGTAGACCTGGCATTGCTTCCTAAGAAGCCAATCCGTTTACCGGAAGTACGTTATCCATTGGCAAAATGGGACTTGTTGGTTGACTCTACAATCAATTCAAAAGACTCCTTGAACTTTGTATATGACTTGTTGAACGAACACCCGGGAATGGTTCTGGAGTTGAGTTCACATACTGACTCCCGTGGTAGTACAACATCTAACCAGGTGCTTTCTGAAAACCGTGCGCACAAGTGCTACGAATACCTGGTAAAAGAAAAAGGAGTGGATCCACGTAGAATTGTTCCGGTAGGAAAAGGAGAAAATGATCCGAGAGTTGTTTACAGAAAAGGTGATGAGTATGCTGTTACACTTCCAAGAGATGAAGAAGGAAATCCATTGGAAGGATGGGCAGAAGCTACATTGACAGAAAAGTTGATCAACTCATACCAAAAAACAAACAAAGCGTTATTTGACAAGTTGCACCAGTGGAACCGTCGTACGGAAGGAAAAGTAATTAACCTGGACTTCAACGCTGAAACAACACCGGCTGCTCCGGCAAGCTATTTAGAATTCAAAAAAGTACCGCGATAGTACTTTCCTGATGATAAAACCTGAAAGGGCTTGCAAACTATGCAAGCCCTTTTTTATTTAACAATCGTATAAACTTTAAATCTTCAAATGGTCGTATCTTTGCGGCGCTAAACCGGTCATGCTATGCCATTAAATTAGCAGTTTGATATGAAATCTCTTTTAGAACGTTATGTAAATTCATACACGGGATTATCCAAAGAGTCCTGGATGCTTTCTATTGTTATGCTGATCAACCGATCGGGGGCAATGGTTATTCCATTCATGGGAATTTATCTGCACAAAGAGTTGAATTTATCGATCGCCGACTCGGGAATATGTCTCAGTTTTTATGGAATCGGATCACTTGCAGGATCCTGGTTCGGGGGTTGGTTGTGTGATAAAATCGGAAATTTTAAAGTACAGGTGATCAGCTTACTCTTGTGTGCCCCATTGCACTTTATTACTCCTGAGTTCAAATCATTTTACGCTATTTGTGTATTGTTATTTGTACTGGGAGTTATTTCCGAAATTTTCCGTCCTGCAAACTCGGTTGCAATTTCCCGGTATGCGAAAAAGGAGAACATTACGCGTGCCTTTTCTCTGAATAGAATGGCAGTAAACTTAGGTTTTTCTATCGGTCCTGCAGTAGGAGGAATTTTATCCGCTTATTCGTTTCACTTATTGTTTTACATCAACGGAGTTGCATGTGTTATTGCTGCAATTGTATTCATCCTGTTTTTCAAAAACCGGAAGGAACGGAATGAAGTGAATAGTGCTGCTGAAACAGTTGCCAACATGATTGTTCGCTCACCATATACAGATAGTAAATTTTTGTTGTTTACCTTGTTTTGTGCGTTGTATGCGATTTCATTCTTCCAATTACTCAATACCTTGCCGTTATTTTTGGAAAACGGAGCCGGATTGTCTCAAAAAGAAGTCGGACTGGTACTCGGATTCAGTGGGTTGGTTATCGTGCTCCTGGAAATGCCGCTGGTAGCCATTACAGAACGAAAACTTACCATTGTTCAAGTGATGGTGTGGGGTACATTTGTTACCGGATTGAGTTTCTTTCTCTATACAATCAGTCATTCAGTCTTTGTTATTTACATTGCTATTTCGCTTATGAGTATCGGTGAAATCCTCGTATTACCGTTTATGTCAACAGTAACTGCGTTGCGGTCAGGACCTGCAAACAAAGGTGCATACATGGGAGTAAACGGTATTTCAATGGGAGTTGGGTTGATTGTTTCACCATTTTTGGGAACCACCGTTGTTTCGGAATTCGGATACACAGCACTGTGGATGGGGACGTTTATTATCTTATTGATCACAGCAGTTGGCTATAAATACTCCATCACTCCAATGGAAGAGATTGGCGCACATAAGCACAATTCCAATTTACCATCATAGCCTGCTTTGAGATTCACAGGCCATGATTTAGTGAATATATATCCGCGTTAATCCAGATTCAGAACTTTTAACTGCCCGTCAGGAGTGATGACATGGTATTGTTTTTTGGGGGCAGCTGGTTCTTTTCGCAGATAACTTACAGTAACAGACATGATACACTGAATGCCAACAACCGGTGTATCGGCGTTCATGATTTTGTCAAAGTTTGACGGATTGATTCTATTGAAATAATAAGAAGTGGACTTTCGTTGCTCCTGTCTCAAAATAGTCGTATTCGACCGGTAATAGTCGTTGATGTACGAAACATCAGAACTTTCATGTGCCTTATAACTTAGGTACTGTCCTGCAGGTTGCAGATGATGAAAATCAATCGAAATCACCGGTGTTTCTTCCCAACTGTCTTTGTTGAATGCCAGTAGTCCTTTTCGCTTCTCTGAAATAGCAAGTGCTTCTTTTAACATGGAGGCATAAATGGTGTCCAATTCAGCAGAATGATAGTCAACTTTAACAATGTTGTAGATCGCGTGCCTGGATGCAATTTCTACTAATCGATCGAACAGTGTGATGTCTTCTACCCGCAAAATAATGTTCTTCTTGATTTCAAATCCGGTTTCTTTCTGTTGAATGTTGATGATTTGTTGTTGTTCTTCCTTATTAGTCAGGTAATCGTATACTTTTGTCTGTGATATAAAATCAACATACATGTCATCTTCTTTGATGTTCAATGCTTTTAATTCCTGTTTAAACCGGGTAATCCGTTTGTTGATTTCTGCATTACATGTTTCTACAGATACCGCTTCCTGATTCAGCCCCAGTGTGATGGTGAACGAAGTTGATTTTACTGTATTCAGGATGTTGACGTGAAAACTCATGGACGTTTTATCAACGGTCACTTTGTTATGTCGCCCGTCATTGTATTGCTGGTTTGTGTTATAATTTCCATTGTGATTTCCGTACAGCTGATTTCCTCCGATTTGTCCTGTGGAAACAAAACAATGGACGAGACTAAAAAAAATAAATGTTGTTTTCATTGCATTTTAAATTAGAATATTCCTGCAAGAATATGCCATATGCAATAGATAAACAGTGTAGAAGTACTTTCAACTTACTGTAACACGAAATTTGTTATTTTACAGTTGTTTTACAGCACCTGAATGCGTATTAAAATGAAAGAAACAACGCCATTAAGCGATTCATTTTCCGCAGTTTTCCATCAGTAATTTTAATTCCTGATCTACTTGTTTGGATGCCGTTTTCTTTGTCAGTGCTGTCTTGAAATAAGTAGCTGCTTTTTCACACTTACCTTTTTTTGAGAAGTATTTTCCGAGCATTTCATATGTGACATAAGACTCACTGTTTTGTCGGATGAATACCTGGATATCCTGTTCTGACAATGTCAATGGTTGATCAAACATCAGGTATTGACTGATTCTTTGCTTGGTTTTTTTAAACGAAAGAAAATCCTGATATGCTTGTGAATAGAGGAATGGATCTGCAGCAATGCTATCTGTTATGGTTGCTTTCTTCTCTGCAAATGTCTTGTTGAGATCATAACCGATAAATTTACCCAACTGGAAATCAGTGGTTGTAATGTAAAACATACGTTCTGTGGGTAACATCACAACACTATGATGTGCCAGCAATTGGTTAACAGCTCTCGGATTTCCTATTCCCAACGTATCCCCTTTTTCCGCATGTTGATTCCGGAGAATTGCAGCAACATCTTTCGGGGTGAATGGAGTCGATTGCTGGTCAATTAATTCCCGTACCCTGTCATAGCGAAATTTACTGTCGCTGTTCTGAATATTCTGAACGTTCACAGGATCTTTTTCGAAGGTCGTTGACTGGTAGTGATTGGAGCAAATCAGGTCGTTTCCTTTCATTTCATAAACGCCCAGTTTAGTCGGTGATTTTTCGATTAACACCGTTTTATTGTCATTGGCTGAACCAACCATCAGTGTTTCCGATACAAATGTTTCCCGTTTTTTTGCAATAGCAATTGCCTCCTCAATGTTTTTTGCATATTGGAGAATCTCACGCGCAAGGATAGAAATAGGTGCTTTTGATCCCGTAGGAAGGTCAGACTTCGAAGCATTGATGGTAACGGTTAATCCTTGTTCGTTCATTCCGGAAGCCACACCTGTAAAACCTGCCCAGGAATAAGAAGTGAATTTATAACCTGTTGAAGGATTGATAAACAGGATAATTTTTTCTTTGGCGAAATCATCTCCCACATAAAAATCAAAGTTTCTGCCAAGCATCAAGTGATCCGTCGCTGATTTTTCTCCCTTCAATGCAAATGAAGTACAACCTACTACACTGTAATCGTTTAGTGCATGTCCCATGTCATGAGCTGCATGATACCCCAGAATTCGTGTATATTTGGGAGCGATGTAATCAAATTCGTCCGAAAACGTGCGGGAAATCCCATAAATTTCCTGTTGATTTTCCAACGAAATGTGATCGGGAATTTCATTGGTAAAAAATCCCATCATGATCTTCAGAAAGTTCTGAAAAGCACCTTTGGGAACGAACTGGTTAATTTGCCCGACAAAAATTTCTTCCTGACTTTGATTGAGTTCTTTGGCCAACTCCCCATAGATCAATCCCCGTTCATATGGTTCTCCCTCGATGTACATTTCCCAGATCCCGAATTCATTTTTCTTCAGGTAATTGTTGCCCAGTACATAGTGATTTTCTCCTACTTTTTGCCGCTTCCCGATCTGCACATCCGGTACTTCCGGAGGAGAAACAGTTGCCGAAAACAAGACATAAATAAACAGGATGAATACAGATACAACAACCAGTTCCAGTGGAATGAATATGAGTCGAAGAAGATATATAAAGGCTTTTTTCACGGTGAAAATTAATCGATACAAAAATAACGATTATTCTCCCGGCAATGGAATGTTTAACGAAAAATTACAAATCAGGAAGTTGGATAAGCTGATTGAAAATCAATTCTGAAACAGTCTCCTCTTAATCCCCGAAAATAGATGTATAAAAAGAAATCCACTCAGAATCAGATAATACTCTCTCCGTTTGCATCGGTTGTGAGCACATCCGTCATGTACCGGAAAAACGGTTGCATGGTCTTGTATCCCTCGACAACCTGGTCTTTAAAGTCCGGTTGAAACACTGCTTTATTATCAAAGTCCTTTTTGAGCAGAAACTGTTTGTAACGAATCATTTCAATACGCGGGTGTTCTTTATCAAACCCTTTGGGTGCTGTTTTGAGTGATTCACCAAACAATCCTCCAAATTCTTTTTTCAGTTTGGGCTCATTGAGAATCAGTTCCAGATCATCCTCGATTTCAATTCCCTGGCGAATGCGTTGTAAATCGTCTTTGTTCGGATCCCAAAATCCACCACCTATAAATGTACTTCCTGGTTCCAGGTGTACATAAAAACTCCCTCTGTTATGTGGCTGCAAACGCGAAAAAATCGCTCCGAAATGATTTTTATACGGAGATTTATCCGTCGAGAACCGAACATCCCGATAGATGCGATACATTTTGAATTTACTAAAGTCATCAATTTTTGCCAGTTCATTGGCAACTGATTCATAAAAAGCAAATGCCTGATCTTTCGCAGTTTCATACGCTTCTTTATTTTCAGCAAACCATTCACGGTTGTTATTTTGTTGTAATGCTGACAGAAATTCAAAAAGTGTCGGTTTCATGGAATTTAGATTTTATTCAAAAATAAGTAAAATTCACACATGCCCTCTCTGTGGGTTGGAATGAATTCCAACACCGCCGTTTTGGTCGTCCCTACGGGACTGGTATGTGTCTTATTTTAGTTCTTCAAAGATGTATTGCTCATCGTATTCGATTTCAAAACGCTCCAACTGCTCAATGTATTCTTGTCGCATTGATTTTTTTGCATGATGCTGTTCTTGTCGTGCGATGTAATTGTAGACATTGCTTACCGCAGACTTACTGTATGAAAATACACCATATCCTCTTTGCCATTCAAACCGGTGTTGAAGAAAAGTGGATTCATTGATAAATTTAGACGATTTTGCTTTGACGACTTTCATCACTTCTGACAGAGAACAGGTGGGTTTCAATCCGAAGAATAAATGAACATGATCTTCCACCCCGTTCACGATGATTGCCTTGCAGCCTGTTTCATTGATAAGATTTCCCATGACTGCAAATACTTCTTGCCTCCATTCCTTGTGCAACACTGCACGCCTGTATTTGACAGCAAATACTGCCTGAATGTACACTTGACTATAACTGTTTGCCATACTCTTTTCTACTATAATTTAAGAAAAAAGATGATTATCAGTCAAATAAAAAGGAAATTAATTAAAAAAGCGGGTGATTATAGTCACCCGCGATGAATTAGAGATCGTCCCGATGGAACTTACCAAGTCCCCTAGGGACGACTAATTTAATTCAGTTGGAATTTTATTCCAACTACATATTTCTTCTATACTGCCCTCCTACTTCAAACAATGCACTTGTAATTTCACCTAATGAAGCATATTTACATGCTTCCATTAATTGTTCGAACATGTTTTTGTTTTGAATAGCAGCTTCCTGAATCAATTTGATTTTTTCTGTCGCTTTTGCACCATTTGCATCGTGCAGATTCGCCAGCATTTCAATCTGGTACTGTTTTTCTTCTTCCGTTGCACGAATCACTTCTTTCGGAACAACCGTTGGTGACCCTTTGGAACTTAAGAATGTATTCACACCAATGATTGGAAATTCACCTGTGTGTTTCAATGTTTCGTAATACAACGATTCTTCCTGTATTTTTGAACGCTGGTACATGGTTTCCATCGCCCCCAATACACCTCCACGTTCAGTAATACGATCAAATTCAGACAATACCGCTTCTTCTACTAAATCCGTCAATTCTTCAATGATAAAAGAACCTTGTAACGGGTTTTCATTTTTCGCTAGTCCCAACTCCCGGTTAATGATCAACTGAATGGCCATTGCCCGACGTACAGATTCTTCCGTTGGAGTGGTAATCGCTTCGTCGTATGCATTTGTGTGTAATGAGTTACAGTTGTCATAAATCGCATACAATGCTTGTAATGTAGTGCGGATGTCATTAAAATCAATTTCCTGTGCGTGTAATGAACGACCAGAGGTTTGAATGTGGTATTTCAACATCTGTGCACGTGCATTCGCACTGTATTTTTTCGATAGTGCTTTTGCCCATACTCTTCTTGCCACACGCCCGATTACTGCATATTCCGGATCAATTCCATTGGAGAAGAAGAACGATAAATTCGGCCCGAAGTCATTGATATTCATCCCTCTTGACAGGTAGTATTCTACGTACGTGAATCCATTTGCCAACGTAAATGCCAACTGCGTAATCGGATTTGCTCCCGCTTCTGCAATGTGGTAACCGGAAATCGATACGGAATAGAAATTTCGTACTCCTTTGTGAATGAAGTATTCCTGAACGTCTCCCATCAGGCGCAATGCAAATTCAGTAGAGAAAATACAGGTATTTTGGGCCTGATCTTCTTTCAGAATATCCGCCTGTACGGTTCCACGTACTTGTGTCAGTGTTTCTGCTTTGATTGTTGCGTATACATCAGCTGGTAATACCTGGTCTCCGGTTACACCCAACAAGAACAATCCCAATCCGTCGTTCCCTTCCGGCAATTCTCCCTGGTAACGTGGACGTTCTACTCCTTTTTCTTTGTATATCGCTTGGATGGTTGCTTCTACTTCCGCCTCCAATCCGTTGGCTTTGATGTATTTTTCACAATTCTGGTCAATTGCAGCATTCATGAAAAAACCTAACAACATCGGCGCAGGACCGTTGATCGTCATTGATACGGATGTCAACGGGTGTGACAGGTCAAATCCTGAATACAATTTCTTCGCATCGTCCAAACAGCAGATGGAAACCCCTGAGTTACCGATTTTTCCATAAATATCCGGTCGCAATGCAGGATCGTTTCCATACAATGTTACCGAATCAAATGCTGTAGAAAGGCGTTTTGCCGGCATCCCTAGACTCACATAGTGAAAACGTTTATTGGTACGTTCAGGCCCCCCCTCTCCGGCAAACATACGTGTTGGATCTTCTCCTTCACGCTTGAACGGGAATAAGCCGGAAGTGTACGGGAATTCTCCCGGTACGTTTTCCTGCAATACCCAACGAAGAATATCACCCCACCCTTTATACCTTGGTGTTACAACCTTCGGAATCTGGGAATGTGATAATGACTCGGAATGTGTTTTGATTGACAATTGCTTGTCGCGTACCATGAATTTGAATTCCGGTTCTTTGTATAAGTTTCTTTTGGCTTCCCAATTCTGGATAATTTCCCAGTTTTTAGGATCAAAATTCAATTTTTCTTTTTCAAATGCTTCCTGTACTCCTTTTACCAATCGGTCTTTATCATCCAGAGAAGAGTCTTTCAATGTTTCGATCGATTTTTCGAGTCCGTATAAGCGATCCGCAACAGCCACCTGCAGGTCAACCCATTTATCGTACGATCGGTTGTTTTCAGAAATTTCAGACAAATAACGTGTTCTATCCGGCGGAATCACGAAGATTTTTTCTGACATTTCATCTGTGATGGTGAAATTCGATTGCAGATCCGCTCCTGTTTTCTCAACAATCTTATCCATGATCGATTTGTACAAGGAATTCATTCCCGGATCGTTGAATTGAGAAGCAATGGTACCGAATACCGGCATGGTATCTACATCTTCGTGCCACAGGTTGTGGTTGCGTTGGTATTGTTTACGCACATCACGCAGGGCATCCAATGCTCCACGCTTGTCAAATTTGTTCAATGCAATGATGTCAGCAAAATCCAACATGTCAATTTTTTCCAGCTGAGTTGCCGCACCGTATTCCGGTGTCATCACGTACAATGACATGGATGAGTGATCCAGAATTTCCGTATCCGACTGACCGATTCCGGAAGTTTCCAGAATAATCAGATCGTAATCGGCTACTTTCAATACATTAATTGCTTCAGCTACATGTTTTGACAATGCCAAATTTGATTGGCGGGTTGCCAGTGAGCGCATGTAAACACGTGAATTTTTAATTGCATTCATACGGATTCTGTCTCCCAATAAAGCTCCTCCTGTTTTTCGCTTGGAAGGATCTACGGAAACAACCGCAATTGTTTTGTCTTCAAAATCGATCAGGAAACGACGCACCAATTCATCTACCAATGATGATTTTCCTGCTCCACCTGTCCCTGTAATTCCCAATACGGGAACTTTTGATTCGGCAGCAATGGCATCAATTTCTTTAAATATTTCTTTTGCTTCTTCCGGAAAGTTCTCTGCTGCAGAGATCACCCGTGCAATTGTAGGCACATCTTTCTCTTTGATTTTATCCAGGTTTCCGTTGACATCTTTTCCGACAGGAAAATCCGAGCGTTTCACCAGGTCGTTGATCATTCCCTGTAACCCCATTTCACGTCCGTGATCCGGGTGATACAAGCGTTCAATACCGTAAGCCTCCAGCTCATCGATTTCAGAAGGAAGAATCGTTCCGCCACCGCCACCAAAAATCTTGATGTGAGGAGCACCCTTTTCTTTCAACAAATCGTACATGTATTTGAAATATTCGGTGTGTCCTCCCTGGTAAGAGGTCATTGCAATCGCCTGCGCGTCTTCCTGAATGGCACAATTTACCACTTCTTCAACGGAACGATCGTGTCCCAGGTGAATAACTTCACAACCAGTTGACTGGATAATACGGCGCATGATATTGATCGATGCATCGTGTCCGTCAAATAATGATGCTGCAGTCACAATTCTTACTTTGTTGAGGGGCTTGTATTGTTCGATTTTTTCCATGGAAGCAAATGTAACTATTTTTCTTAAAAATCAGAATCACCCAGTGGTCAGAAGTTCGTATTTCTATCTTGTAAATCGGTCATAAAGTCGTATGTGTTTTTAATAGAAATGTGTATCTTTCGATCTATTAAATCAACAACACAATGAACACCGATTTTTATCAACTCACAGCCAAAACACCTTCCGGGAAAGAAGTTTCGATGGAGGAATTCAAAGGGAAGGTTATTTTAATTGTTAATACAGCGACAAAGTGCGGGCTTGCTCCTCAATTTGAAGGGCTGGAAAAATTACATCAGCAGTACAAAGACAAAGGGTTGGTTGTACTTGGATTTCCGTGCAATCAGTTTTTAAGCCAGGAGCCTGAAACCAATGAAACAATGGTAGAAAGTTGTCAGGTCAATTTTGGCGTAACATTTCAATTGTTTGAAAAATGCGATGTCAACGGACCAAACACACATCCTGTATTCAAGTATCTGAAAAAAAAGCTGGGAGGTTGGTTCGGAAGCAAAATCAAGTGGAATTTCACTAAATTTCTGATTGATAAAAGCGGGCTGCCTGTCAAACGGTATGCACCGACAGTAAAACCGGAAGCGATTGAAGGTGAGATTGTCAAACAGCTAAACAGTTAACAGATCCTTACCAAAAGTTATATGCAGACAGGCGCTGTTTAAAAAATCCGGCTAACTTTACGGTATGAAGATACATGTGCAACAGTTTACATTTAACCCGTTTCAGGAGAATACATACATCGTTTATTCGGACAACGGTGATGCCGTGATTATTGATCCGGGATGCTATGAACGCTACGAGGAAGAAGAATTGACAGATTTTATTGCGTCAAAAAATCTAACGGTACATGCCTTGCTGAATACGCATGCGCACATTGATCATGTATTGGGAAATGCATTTGTTTTGGATAACTATCCTGTAGATTTTTATATGCATCCGCTGGATGTTGTTACGTTGAATTCTGTTCAGAATTACGCACACCTATATGGTTTTCCCAATTATAAAGTTTCTCCGCAGCCAACACAGCAATTGTCTCATGGAGAAAAGTTAACGTTCGGAGAGATTGAATTTGAAGTATTATTCACTCCTGGTCATGCTCCCGGGCACGTGGTATTTTACAATGCTGAAAACGGATTTGTCATCAATGGCGATGTTTTATTCAATGGTAGCTTTGGGCGGGTGGATTTACCCGGAGGAGATTTGGAAACATTGAAACGCTCTATTTTCAAAGTCATGTTTGAATTGCCGGAAGAAACAGTTGTGTATTGCGGTCACGGTGAAAAAACAACGATTCAAAAAGAGAAAGCATTTAATTACATTTTAAGTTTTTAGTCTTGCGGATTGCGGTCAATACCCGGTTCTTACTACCATCCAAAATGGAAGGATTCGGCTGGTACACATATGAAGTGACAAAACGGTTGGTAGAACAGCAGCCGGAACACGAATTTTATTTTTTCTTCGACCGTTCATATGACTCGCGGTTTATTTTTGGCCCGAATGTAACTCCTGTTGTTTTGAATCCGCCTGCACGCCATCCTATTTTATTTTACATCTGGTTTGAATGGTCGGTGAAAAGAGCATTGAAAAAGTACAAAATTGATCTGTTTTTTTCTCCTGACGGGTATTTATCGCTTGGATCAGATGTGAAGCAAGTCGGTGTTATTCACGATCTGAATTTTGAACATCATCCGCAGGATTTACCCAAAAGCGCGTTGAAGTACCTTCGCAGGTTCTTTCCGAAATTTGCACATAAAGCACACCACATTATTACTGTTTCAGACTATTCCAGGCAGGATATTATCCATACGTATGGCATCTCTCCGGAGAAAATAACAGCGATCTGGAACGGGGCTTCCGATGCATTCAAACCCTTGCCGGAAGAACAAAAACATAGTATTAAATCCCGCTACACGGACGGAGCAGATTATTTCCTATTTGTCGGAGCGCTGCATCCACGGAAAAACTTGATCCGACTAGTTCAAGCCTTTGAACGTTTTAAGCAAGCGACCAATTCAACTACCAAACTGTTGATTGTGGGCGAACTCTTATGGAAGAATGAGCAATTCAAACAAGCGATCTCGCCTGACAACCATGCAGAAGTAAAATTTACCGGGCATCTTTCGCTGGAAGAATTGGTTCGCGTAACGGGAGCAGCTAAATTACTAACATTCGTTCCTTATTTTGAAGGGTTCGGAATTCCATTGGTAGAAGCGATGAAATGCGGAACTCCCATTTTATCCGGCAATCTTACCTCTTTACCTGAAGTTGCCGGTGACGCTGCTATATACTGCAATCCGTTTGACGTTGAAGACATCGCATCGCATATGATTCAGCTGGACAGTAACCCGGAGCAGTTAAGTCAATTATCCCGTGCAGGATTGGAACGTTCAATGTTATTCAGTTGGGATCATTGTGCCAAAGCAGTTGCAAACGTACTGGGATTATAAATATGAAATCGACAGAAAACAAAAAAGGACGGCAAAACCGTCCTTCACTATTTTTAAAATAAGTTACTTACTTCGCTTCTTTTTCCAAACGCAGTAATTCAACAGCAACAACGTTTGTAACGTCCATATCCGGAGCAAAGTACAATGTCGATGTTTTGTCAATTACCATTGATAATTTTTGACGCTCAGAGATAATTGCGATTGCTTTTTGAATTCTGTCCAGAATCGGAACGTTTAATTCTTCACCAAACGCTTGTAATTCTTGTTGAATTGATTGCTGACGCTCTTGAACTGCACGCTCTTTATCCATGATTTTTTTCTCAGCCGCCTGACGCAATACCGGAGTCAAATCACCTTGCTTTGCTTGATAATCAGCGTATGCTTTTTCCAAATCAGATCGCATTACATTGAACTCATCTGCCAATTCTTTTTCGTGCGCCAGGTATTTTTCCATCGCTGCTTTTCTGGAAGGCATTGTGTCCAGTAATTTTTT
>DHNG01000043.1:119151-140307 GCA_002409405.1 Flavobacteriales bacterium UBA5422
ATTGTGTCCAGTAATTTTTGTGAGTCTACAAATCCGATTTTTACTTGAGCCATTACACCAAAGCTCATCAACATTACTAATCCTGCTAAGATTTTTTTCATTTTTCTTTTTTTAATTTTAGTCTTTAACACTCAGTTCTCTGAGAACATCGTCACTTATATCCAGCTTGCTGTCAGCGTACACCAGGTTACTCTGGTTTGCTTTGTCGAACACAAAGATATAATTTCTTTTGGAAGCAACCTGTTGCATTGCATCGTAAACTTTATCCTGAATTGGTTTGATCAATTCCTGTCTTTTCTGGAAATAATCCCCCCCTACTCCGAATCGTTGTCGTTGCATCTGCATTGCTTCTGACTCCATGGTCTCAATCTCTTCTAATCGTTTTGCTTTTTCCTCGCTTGGTAAAAGCACTTCTTCGCGCGCAAAGTTTTCTTTTTTCGTTTTTAAAACTTCGTATCGTTCTTCGATTTCTTTCGTCCAACGATCTGCAAGTTTGTCCAACTGGTCTTTTGCATCATTGTATTCGGGAATTTTATTCAGGATAAAATCCGAGTCAATATACGCATACTTTTGAGCAGAGGCAAATCCTGTGCCAAAGAACAGAAGAAGAATAAATGCTATACTTTTCATAATTAAATTAGTTTTCTGATGCGAAACGTGCAAATAACGTAATTTATTGTGAATAAATCATTATAACTCACCCAAATTCATACCAATCGTAAACGTCAGCTTACCAAAATATCCTTTTTGCTGAATGGACGTATCACTGTTTCCGTTGTACCCGGAAGCCCACGGACTCAATTTATCGAATCCAAATCCATAATCAATTCCCAGCATACCGAACATCGGCAAGAAGATTCGCACACCTGCTCCGACCGAACGTTTTACATCCAACGGATTGAAACGCTTGAAGCTCGGGTAACTGTTTCCTGCTTCAGCAAATGCCAATACGAAGAATGTTGCCGACGGATTCAATGAAATCGGGTAACGTAACTCCATCGTGTACTTTGTTGCAATCGGGTCTCCCGCAGAAGAGGAAAGCATGTTGTCATCGTATCCACGAAGAGCAATAACCTCACGACCTCCGATCTGGTTCATCCCTGTGATACCACTACCTCCTAAATAATAGCGCTCAAACGGTGAAATTCCTTTTGAAGAATTGTACGCTCCCATGTATCCCATTCCCACGCGTGTTTTCAAGACAAGCTTCTGGTCTTTTGACAACGGGAAATACCACTCTGCACCAAATTTAATTTTGTAGTACTCCAGGTACTTGAATCTGTCTTGTGAACTGATGGACGAATAATCATTTATTCCTTCCCACGTTGAATACGGTAATGTCGTTTTTCCTGACAATGTAATCACACTTCCTGATTGCGGATAGATCGGTGAACTCACAGAGCTTCGCTGAATCGTATACTTAAATGAAATGTCATTTGAATATCCGACAGGAAGATCCGGGAACAATGAACCGTAATTGTTTACATCGTAATACTGGTATGACAATTCAAATGATTCGGAGAAATAGTCATCCGGCCATTTTTTACGTCTTCCCAGTACAACACCTGCTCCTGTGATACTGATTCCTTCGTAATTTGCATTGCGTTTCAGGTAACCGTTCCCCAACAGTGTATGTGACATAAAGACTGTTAATGAGTTTGGTTTTTTACCTCCCAACCACGGCTCTGTAAATGAGAAGTTATAGGCCTGGAAGTATTTTCCATTGGTCTGTCCTCTCAATGAAAGGCGCTGACCATCTCCGGAAGGAAGTGGAGACCAAGCCCCTCCGTTGAATAATTTTTTAACGGAGAAGTTATTGAATGTCAATCCCAATGTTCCGATTACCATTGGTCGGTCGGTCACCAGGTTTCGACCTCCGTAACCTCCTGATAATTCAATCTGATCGGATGATTTTTCTTCCACTACGTATTCGATATCCACTGTTCCTTTTTGCGGATCCGGCATTGGATTCACCTGGAATGCCTGTTCGTTGAAGTATCCCAATTGTGCTAATTCCCGCTGGGTCCGGATGATGTCGTTTCTGCTAAACAAGTCTCCCGGCCGTGTCCGGATTTCCCGCAGGATCACGTGGTCGTTTGTTTTGGTATTTCCCCGGATAAAGATGGTTCCTACACGTGCTTCTTTTCCTTCGCGAATACGAATCTCATAGCTGATCCGGTTGTCTGTAAAATCTGTTTCTACCGGTGTTACATCGAAGAACAAGTATCCTCTGTCCATGTACAGGGAAGAAATGTCCCGGCCGTCCTGACTCATTCTCAAACGCTCTTCCAACAACTGTTTGTTATAGATATCTCCCGGCTTAATTCCCAGGATGGTATCCAGGTACGTTGAACGGAATTTGGTGTTTCCGATCCAGGTAATGTCACCAAAGTAGTATTTTTCTCCTTCGTCAATTGTAATATCAATCATCAGGTGTTTATCGTTGACCATGTATACCGAATCTTTCACGATTTTCGCATCGCGCAGACCGACGGCATTGAACTTGTTCAACATCGCAATTTTATCACGGGAATAAGCAGATTCTGTAAATTTAGAACTTTTGAAGATGCGCCAGATTGCCATTTGTTTGGTATCTTTCATTGCTCTTCGCAGTTTTCCTGCTTTTACAGATTCATTCCCGATAATATTGATTTTCTTGATTTTTACTTTTTTCCCTCTGTCACATTCGATCAAAAACACCTCTGAGTTTAGCATGATCTCGTCCGGAATACGTTTGATGTTAACTTTTGCGGCAGAATACCCTTCTTCCCGGAAGTAACCGATGATTTTTGCTTTTGTTTTGTAAACTAAGTTCTCGGAAATTGTTTTCCCTGTAAATAATTCGATTTGCTCTCTGATTTTATCTGCCTGGCGTTTATTGATTCCTGTAAACCGGTATTTAGACAGTTTCGGACGCGGAGCCACCTGGATGGTCAGGTAAATTACGCCTGCAATTTCTTTATCAGCGAATATCTGGACATCTGAAAACAAACCTTCTTTCCATAAGTTGCTGATTGCGTCAGAAATTTGTTGTCCGGGAATGGTAATTTTTTGTCCTTGTCTCAAGCCTGCCACCAAACGAATCGCATTTGGATCATATCCTTCTGCCCCTTCGATATTGATCGGTCCGATGGTATATTCTACGGGATTGGCATAATCAAGTTCAATCCCTCCGCCAATACTGATCTGGCTATTCGGTTTTGTTGATTCGGGAACAGATAAGGTATCCTCTTCCGTAGTGATTTCCAGTGAATCCGGCTCTTGTGCTATTACAGCCGAAGAAGTCAGCAACACCAGGAAGAAAAACCATTGAGTTAATTTCATATATTACTATTTAATTGTTCAGATACCATTCCAAAACGTCTTTCCCGGTTCTGGTAATCGTATACTGCTTCGTACAAATGTTCTTTTTTAAAGTCGGGCCAGAGAATTTCAGTAAAATAAAATTCCGTGTATGCGCTCTGCCACAGCAAAAAGTTGCTGATACGGCATTCTCCCGATGTTCGGATCAACAATTCCGGATCCGGAATTCCTGCTGTTGTGAGATAGGCATCAAACAACTCACTGGTGATTTCTTTTTCAGTAATTTTTCCTACTGCAAAATCAGTTGCAATTTTTTTCGCTGCATTTACAATCTCCCATTTGGAAGAATAGTTCAATGCAAGTACCAATGTAATTTCTGTATTGTCTTTCGTCTCTTCTATTGCTGACATCAATTCGCTCTGGCAATTTACCGGAAGTCCTTCCACATCTCCGATACTTTGAAGCCGTACACCCGAATCATGGAGTTCTTTTACCTCACCCGCAATGGTTCTCACCAATAAATCCATCAACCCCTCGACCTCTTCTTTTGGCCGGTTCCAGTTTTCCATAGAAAACGCATAGAGTGTCAGGTATTTAATACCTAATTCTTTTGCTCCTTTCAGTACTTCACGGACAGACTCTACCCCTACGTTGTGGCCGAACAGGCGCATTTCACCCTGTTTTTTTGCCCAACGACCGTTCCCATCCATAATAATTGCGATGTGCTTTGGTGTTTTCGATAAGTCTATTTTAGTACGATCAATCATTTTGAGTCTACGAAACGACGAAATTAATGAAACTATTGTGTAACTGGAAACTTTCCTTCAGAAAGCTTAACATACCTTAACAAAAAAGAGGGATTGGTCTCCCGAATCCCTCTCTTTCAAGTTATTTTAAAAATTATTCGGCAAGTACGATCAATTTATTATTTGTCAACTCTGCAACGCCACCTTTAATAGTGACACGAATAATCTTTGCATCTTTTGCATCTTTTTCAATCAAATCGCTTGTTTTTTCAGTCACTTCAAAAGTGGTAGCCAAGTCGATCTTCACTACTCCTTCTTTCAAAGCGGAAATGATAGGAGCGTGTCCGTTCAAAACCTGAAACAAGCCATCCAATCCCGGTAATTGTACTGCTTCTGCTTCTCCTGCAAAAACTTTTACTTCCGGTGTTATGATTTCCAACTGCATTTCTGTGCGTTTGATTGTTTAATATTAATGTGATTCAGCCAACATTTTTTCTCCGGCATCGATTACATCCTGAATACCTCCTTTCAAGTTGAAAGCTGCTTCCGGATATTTGTCGTATTTACCGTCTAAGATGTCGTTGAATGCTTTAATTGTATCCTGAATATCAACCAATACCCCAGGGATACCTGTAAATTGCTCAGCTACGTGGAATGGTTGAGACAAGTAACGTTGTACACGACGTGCTCTGTGAACCACCAATTTATCTTCTTCTGACAATTCATCCATACCAAGGATCGCAATAATGTCCTGCAATTCTTTGTAACGTTGCAATGTAATTTTTACACGTTGTGCACAGTTGTAGTGCTCTTCACCAACGATTTCCGGAGTCAGGATACGGGAAGTTGAATCCAATGGATCCACCGCCGGGTAAATACCCAACTCAGAAATTTTACGTGACAATACCGTTGTAGCATCCAAGTGGGCAAATGTATTTGCCGGAGCCGGGTCTGTCAAGTCATCCGCAGGTACGTAAACCGCTTGTACGGAAGTAATGGAACCGTTTTTTGTTGAAGTAATACGCTCCTGCATGGCACCCATTTCTGTCGCCAATGTCGGTTGGTAACCTACTGCTGAAGGCATACGTCCCAATAACGCAGACACCTCAGAACCAGCTTGTGTAAATCGGAAGATGTTGTCAACGAAGAACAGGATATCACGTCCTTGTCCGTCTCCTTCACCATCGCGGTAATATTCTGCCAATGTCAATCCGGACAATGCAACACGTGCACGTGCTCCCGGAGGCTCGTTCATCTGACCGAATACAAATGTCGCTTTGGATTCTTTCAACTCGTTGAAATCAACTTTCGAAAGATCCCATCCACCTTCTTCCATCGAATGCATGAACGCATCACCATATTTAATAATTCCTGATTCCAACATCTCGCGCAGCAAGTCATTTCCTTCACGTGTACGCTCACCTACTCCCGCAAACACAGACAAACCTCCGTGTCCTTTCGCGATGTTGTTAATCAATTCCTGAATCAATACTGTTTTCCCTACACCGGCACCACCGAACAAACCGATTTTACCACCTTTTGCGTAAGGTTCAATCAAGTCAATTACTTTAATTCCTGTAAAAAGCACTTCTGTTGCTGTAGAAAGGTCTTCGAATCTAGGAGCTTCACGGTGAATCGGAAGTCCACCTGCATTGCTCACGTTTGCGATACCATCAATTGCATCTCCAACTACGTTGAATACACGACCTTTGATTGCTTCACCTGTAGGCATCTTGATTGCATCACCTGTATTCACTACTTCCATACCTCTGGTAAATCCGTCTGTGGAGTCCATTGAAATGGCTCTTACAGAGCTTTCACCAACGTGAGATTGAACTTCGAGAATAACTTTTGTTCCGTCTTGCTTACGAACTTCAAGTGCATCATAGATTTTTGGAAGCTCTACCCCTTTGTCGAAGCTTACGTCAACCACCGGACCGATTACCTGTGCTATTTTACCTTTAATTGCTGACATTGATTGTCTGTTTTAATGTAAATTCCTCTTATTTTGGGCGCAAAGATATGTATTTATTTATAAAAACTATCTGATTTTTTGCATTATTTTATCAACGATTCAAAAACCTTTTCCGGTAAGGATTGTTAACAGTGAGGATTCTAAAAATCAATGGAATCTGATTTCTTAAAAAACATGTATAAATACAATTCCAAACACACTGTTTCTACTACATAAATGAATAAAAAGGAAGCAGCAAACCCGAATAGATATAACGAAAAACCAATCCCTACCCGATCACCTTCCCATACAAATCGTAATGGTCTGCGCTGGTAATTTCTACCAGTGCAAAATCACCAATGCGTACATATTCTTCCGATTTTTTCACCAGTACTTCATTGTCTACCTCCGGTGAATCAAACTCTGTACGCCCGATGAAATAATCTCCTTCGACTCTGTCAAATAATACCCGGTACGTCTTACCGACTTTCTTTTGGTTCAGTTCATAACTGATACCGGATTGCAATTCCATGATCGCATCTGCACGGCGACGTTTCTCTTCTTCAGGAACATCATCCTCGAAATTGTATGCGTGTGTATTTTCTTCGTGTGAGTAGGTAAAAATTCCCAATCGGTCAAAACGGGATGATTCGACAAAATCGTACATTTCCTGGAAATCTGCTTCTGTCTCTCCCGGATAACCGGCAATCAATGTTGTACGAATCGTGATTCCAGGGACTTTTTCCCGGATTTGCGCGACTAGTTCTTCTGTTTTTTCACGGGTCGTACCTCTGCGCATTGCTTTGAGAATATTTGTCGATCCGTGTTGCAGCGGCATATCAAGGTATTTACAAATGTTGTCGTATTTGTTCATAACATCCAGCACATCCATCGGGAATCCTGCAGGGAATGCATAATGCAATCGAATCCATTCAATTCCTTCGACTTGTGCCAATTGTTCCAGCAATTCAGCCAGTGCCCGTTTTTTATACAGGTCCAACCCGTAATAAGTCAAATCCTGTGCAATCAGCATTAATTCTTTTACACCTTTTGCTGCCAGGTCTTTTGCCTGCTTCACCAATTCTTCAATCGGGGTAGATACATTTTTTCCACGCATCAACGGAATTGCACAGAATGAACACGGGCGATCACATCCTTCCGCAATTTTGAAATATGCGTAGTGATTCGGAGTGGTCAACAAGCGTTCTCCCACCAATTCATGCTTGTAATCTGCTTTCAGTGTTTTCAATAAACGCGGCAATTCACGTGTGCCGAAAAAAGCATCTACCTCCGGAATTTCTACTTCCAGTTCATCCCTGTAACGCTCCGAAAGACATCCTGTAACATACACTTTGTCAACCATTCCGTCTGCTTTTGCTTCCGCATACCGGATAATGGTATCGATTGATTCTTGTTTTGCCGCATCAATGAATCCGCAGGTATTGATGATCACAATTTCTGCATCATCGTTCATTGATTCGTGCTCCACATCAAACTTATTGGCACGCAATTGCGCCATCATCACTTCCGAATCAAAAATATTTTTGGAACAGCCAAGCGTCACTACGTTGACTTTATTTTTCCTGAGGGTTTTTGTTTTCATTGATTATTTAAATTCAGGTGTTCCATAATCTTTCGTATGGCTTTTTTTTCCTGTTTCTGTGTCGTAAAAATCCCAGATTCCGATCATCTTATCGTCGCGGTATTCACCACTGTAATAGATAGAACCATTGGCGTGATATACAACGGAAAATCCGTCTTTCAAACCGTTTTTGTACTCTGTTACCGATTGTTTTCTTCCGTCAGGAAAATAATACGTCCACACACCATGCTTTTCCCCTGCGTCATCGTACATTCCTTCCATCTTGATCTGATCATTGCCTCCATAAAATGACCGGTAGCTATTCCCTTCTACTTTTTCATAGTCTTCCACCACCTTTTCAGTCCCATTGTTTTCCGCATCATTTTCATTGTTTTTGCATGCAACCAATGTGATCAATGAAAGAAATAAAATGAATTGTTTCATGTGTATTTTATTTTGTTCTTAATGTTGTGTATTCTACCAATCCGATCAATGCCTGTTTGGATGCAGAATCGGGGATCGGTGTGAGCAATTCCAATGCTTTCTCTTTAATTTCCATCATGCGTTTGTGTGCATAATCGATTCCTCCTGCCTGAATGACGATGTCTATTGCTCTGCGAATATGTTTGGAACTGTCGTTGTGATTGCGCACAATATCCAGTAATTCCCGCTTTATTTCTTTGTCTGCCGTACTTAACGCGTAAATAATCGGCAATGTCATTTTTTGCTCCCGGATGTCATTTCCTGTGGGTTTACCTATATCATCAGGTGTTCCGTAATCAAAAATATCATCCTTGATCTGAAATGCCAGTCCAACCAATTCTCCGAATTCCCGCATTAACAGTGCCATATCCTTCCGCTCAACAGAAACAGCTCCCACTTCACAACAAGTGGAAATCAATGAAGCTGTTTTTTTGCGAATCACTTCAAAGTAAACTTCCTCCGTAATGTCAAGGCTACGTGCTTTTTCAATTTGCAACAATTCTCCTTCACTCATTTCACGTACGGCACGTGCTACAATTTCCAGCAACTCGACATTTCCACGTTCAATGGAGAGTAATAATACCCGTGAGAGCATAAAATCACCAACCAGAACTGCAATTTTGTTACGCCACAATGCATTTGCAGAAAAGAATCCCCTCCGCTCGCTTGCATCATCTACTACATCGTCGTGAACCAGGGACGCCGTATGTAACAATTCAACCAATGAAGCCGCATCGTATGTATTGTCGTTTACTTTTCCCAACATTTTTGCTGTCAGGAAAATAAACAACGGACGCATTTGTTTTCCTTTCCGTTTGACAATAAATTGCGTTACTCTGTTCAACAGTTTCACGTTGGACTTCATACTGTCGGGAAAACGAAGTTCAAATTCTTTGATTTCCTCCTGAACAGGTAACACTATCTCATTTACTGTCATCATCGGGTACAAAGATAGTAAATTATGAGTGTTGAATAATGAATATTGAATTATCAATTATCAAGTCGTCAATTATCAATTATCAATGGATCAATGATCAAATAGCGCAAGTCTGATTTTGGTTTGAATTGAAACTTAAATCACTTACGTTCAAGAATCTGCTCTTCTTGTCCGCCTGTCACTAAATCTACAAAATCGGACATGGTTATCTTCTGATAGTCGGAAGGAATACCAAACAAATCTCTGGAAACCTGTTGTGGGGTGCATTCTACAAGTTGATGATGGTAAACACCATCCGTGGACACAACGTAGTAATCGGTTAGTAAACCTGGAAAATCTTCAAAGCCCGGCAGGTATTTAGCGGCAATTTTCTTGTGGTAATAAAATTCTAATTGTTCTTTTATGGATATGTTTGCAACCAGGAGTTTTTTGGAATCCAATCCCTGCACCGTTTTCTTTCCTTTTGCTTTTTTATATGTATATTTTTTTTCTACTTCCTCTTCTTTTTCAGGAATCTGAATGGCGTATTTACCCATGGGAGATTCAATCAACAAATACGCTTTCTTTTTCTCCATGTGCTGGATCAATACCTGAGCCCCCAGTGCGTCTGTCCGGGTTTCAACCCGCAGGATTGTATCGTTGGTGTAAATCGTCATGGTGGAAGGGGGAAACATGTTTTGCAAGGATGTATCTGCTATCTCAACGCGATACACCAGTTTTCCCGTAAACGCTTTCTGAGCAAAAAGCATTCCGGATGACACAAGAAAAATACACACTGCTACGAACTTCATATGATGACTGAGTTTTATTTTCTACTTAACGGGAATATGTGTAAAAACGTTACAAAATCGTGCCGTTTTTTGAATGATGAATGATTCAGTTATTAATTATCAATGGTTCAATGAGCAGGTGGGTTATTCATAAAAAAATCCCGTTTCGGTATGAAACGGGATTCTATACTATTGAATGCTATTTATTACAATCCGAAAGCAGCTTTTACTTTGTCTGCGTAGTCCAGTTTTTCCCACGTAAACAATTCCACTTCTCTTTCAATCGCAGTTCCGTCCGGACCAACGAATTTTTTCTTCACTACTTCATTCTTACGCCCCATGTGTCCGTAAGCAGCTGTTTCAGAATAAATCGGGTTTCTCAACTTCAATCGTTGTTCAATGAAGTAAGGACGCATATCGAAAATTTCTCCTAATTTCTTAGCGATCTCTCCGTCTGTCATGTTCACTTTAGATGTTCCGTATGTTTCGACGAATAATCCACATGGTTCTGCCACACCGATTGCATAAGAAACCTGTACCAACATTTCGTCTGCCAATCCTGCAGCAACTGCATTTTTTGCAATGTGACGTGTTGCATATGCTGCTGAACGGTCTACTTTGGAAGGATCTTTTCCTGAGAATGCACCACCTCCGTGTGCTCCTTTACCTCCGTATGTATCAACAATGATTTTTCTTCCTGTCAAACCTGTATCTCCGTGAGGACCTCCGATTACGAAAATTCCTGTCGGGTTGATGTGGTAAGTAATGTTGTCTGTAAATAAATTCTGAATCTCCGGACGCAATTTCGCTTTTACACGTGGGATTACGATCGTGATGATATCGTTCTTAATTTTTGTCAACATTTCCTGTTCTCCTGCAAAATCATCGTGTTGTGTTGAAACAACAATCGTATCGATACGTTGCGGAACATTGTCATCTGAATATTCAATTGTTACCTGAGATTTTGCATCCGGACGCAAATAACCGATTAATTCCGGCTCATTTCTACGGATGTGTGACAACTCCTGTAAGATTTTATGCGCGATGTCCAGTGCCAATGGCATGTAGTTATCTGTTTCTTTTGTTGCGTATCCGAACATCATTCCCTGGTCACCTGCTCCCTGATCTTCCGGGTTGGCACGTTCTACTCCCTGGTTGATGTCGGCAGATTGCTCGTGAATAGCGGAAAGAATACCACATGAATTGGCATCAAACATATATTCTGAACGGGTGTATCCGATTTTTTTGATTGTTTCGCGTGCAATTGACTGAACATCCAGGTATGTTTTTGTTTTTACCTCTCCGGCCAAAACAACCTGTCCTGTTGTTACCAATGTTTCACATGCAACTTTTGATGTTGGGTCAAAAGCCATGAAATGGTCTATTAATGCGTCAGATATTTGATCCGCAACTTTATCAGGATGCCCTTCAGAAACGGATTCAGATGTAAACAAATATGACATTTTTATCGTGTTTTAAAATAATTGACTGCAAAAGTAGAAAAAAAATAAGAATTACGAATGATCGGATGTTAATTATGAGTTATTAATTACCGGGGTATCCACACCAGCTACATGTGACCTCTAAATACCAACCAGTCAATCGTATAAAAACAGCTTCCCTGGTTTCTACTCGTTTTAAAAAAATTCCAGTCGCTAAAATTGGTTTAATTTTTGATTCAAAAAATGCTATACATTTGTTGCATGAAAAAATGGTTGCTTTTAAGTTTATCGTTCTGTACACTTCTCCTTACCGGTTGTATTGAAATCATCGATGATCTGAGTCTGAATTCGGACGGATCGGGATCTTTTAAATATTCCATCAATCTTTCCTCCAGTAAAGTGAAAATAAATTCAATACTGGCTCTGGATTCATTGGATGGAAGACCTGTCCCTTCCAAAGATGAGATCAAACAGAAGATCAGTGACTTTAAAAGTAAACTGGCACAGCAGGAGGGGATCAAAAACGTTCTTATTGAGGAAGATTTCACCAACTATATTGTTAAACTAAGTTGTGATTTTGAGAATGTGACGCTACTCCAGGAAGGCATAAAAAAGGCCGTTAACGGAATCACAAAACACCAGAAAAATGAGTTGGACGAATACCAATGGATTACCTGGACCAACAACACGCTTTCCCGTTCAATTCCCAAAATAGCCGTTGATCAGGCCAACAAACTCAAAACGGATGACATGGAATTGCTCAAACAAGGAACATACACGTGCATCACCCGATTCGACAGGGAAATTGAAAAATTTGATAATGAATCGGCAATACTGGCCAAAAACAAACAAGCCGTGATGCTACGCCTCAACACACATGCGTTGATCAAGAATGTAGATTTAATGGGTAATAAAATTTACCTGATGGATTGATCCGTCTATCTGCATTACGAGCCTATTCCCTGTAAATTTATTATCTTTGATACATGAAGATTCTGATCATCGAAGACGATTCAATTTTAGCACAAAATATTAACGAGGCACTCACATCCGAGGGGTTTGTTACTGAAAACGTCTATGATGGCACACTGGCTCAGAAATTACTGGTAAAACAAGCGTATGATTGCATCATTATGGATGTCAATCTTCCCGGAACTACAGGATTTGACTTGTGCAAACAGTTTCGCAGTTACAACAATCATACACCTGTCATCCTGCTGACTGCTTTCGGAGAACTGGAAGATAAAATCAAGGGATTTGATAATGGCGCAGATGACTACCTTACCAAACCTTTTTACATGCGGGAACTGATTCTGCGGATCAATTCGTTGATCAAGCGGAGTGAGCATAAATCATCCGGTGGAAACGAATACCTGGTACTCAATGACATCAGCATTCACCTGACTCAAAAAAAAGTGGAACGAAGAGGACAAGAAATTACGCTCACACCACGGGAATTCCAGATTCTTGTAAAACTGTGTAAAAACCGGGGGGATGTAGTCTCTAAAAGTGATCTGATTCGGGAAATATGGGGAACTTCCGTAGATGCAAATACCAACACGATTGAAGTATACATTAATTTTCTGAGAAATAAAATTGACAAGCCGTTCGGTGAAAATTCCATTAAAACAAAGGTAGGATTCGGCTACTACATTGATCCGCATGAAGATCAGAAATAAAATATTGTTTTACTTTTCCAGTGCTATTATTGTTCTCACAGCAATAACGCTGACTATTATTTACATTTTATTCTCCGAGCACCGGGAAGAAGAATTTCAGCAGTTGCAAAATGAAAAAATCCGGCAAACGATTGATCTGATTAAAGAATTCAAGCAGATGAGCCTGGAAATTTCCGAAGCAATCGACCGGCAAACAATCCATGATTTTTACGATGAAAAGATGTTGATCTTCGATCGGAATAAAAAATTGATCTTTTCCAGTTTGGATAACTTGTCGATCGGACGTGCCAATGAAATTCTCAATCAACTGTCTCCTTCCAGGCGTTGGATCGAAACAAAAGACGGTGACTACGATCTGATCGGGGTGTACATTGAAACAAAGAAAGAAAGTTATTACGCAGTAAGTAAAGCGTATGATACATTTGGTTATTCCAAGAAGAATTTTTTGGGAAAAGTGCTGATCGGGATTCTCGTAGCCACTACAATTATCGTCGTGTTGTTGTCACTCTACCTGTCCAACCTCATCGCCAAACCCATTGCAAATTTGTCCGAGCAATTGAATCATTATGATCCGAACAAAGAGGTCAATGAAACGATTGCACTTACCACAACGACCTATGAATTGCAAAATCTGGTCGACCGTTTCAATGAATTACTAAAGCGTACCAATGATGCATTTGCCTATCAGAAACACACCGTGAATCATGTGTCCCATGAATTAAAAACACCATTGGCGATTCTCGTTTCCGAGCTGGAAAAAATCCACAAATCCGATGACATTGATACGCTAAAAGAAGGAGTCGGAGATCAGATTATCCGTGCAAAATCGTTGGGCGGAATTATCAATGCGTTATTGGAGATTGCAAAAATCGAATCGGGGCAGGAAGTCAGTAAACAGGCATTGCGCATCGATGAATTACTGTTCGATGTGGTGGAACACATCAACGTATTGTATCCGAACTTCCATTTTGAAATTAATTTTTTCCCGGTTTACTTCGATGAAACAAAACTGCAGATAGAAGCCAACGAAGATTTGCTTCGGCACGCGTTTCAAAATTTATTACTCAACTGCATTGCTTATTCAGATAATGAAAAAGCAGAAATAAAGCTTGACTGTTCTTATAGCGATCGGTTGAAAATCAGCATTTCCAATTCCGGTAAGACAATTGACCAGGAAGACGAACAGTACTTGTTTACACGATTTTTCAGAGGCAAAAACAGTAATAACAAAGCTGGTTTCGGATTAGGGCTGGTCCTAACGCGGAACATTATCAACCTGCACAACGGAGAAATAAATTACCGGGGAAACAACGCTGTAAACACCTTTGAGATTGTATGGAAAATGTAGCGGCATAGCTGAATTTCGATGTGCCGCTACGTTTTCATTTTCATTATTTTTTTCGATATGCCCAATGAAATACCTGGGGAAGTACTGTCAAGGCCAGCACCATACAAATCAATAATCCTCCTACAATCATAATGGCCAATGGTTTCTGAATTTCGGATCCCATTCCCGTCGATAACGCCGCAGGGAGTAATCCTAAAGATCCCATCAACGCAATCATTACAATCGGGCGAATCCGGCTGTGTACACCATTGGAAACAGCCTCTTTCAAATTCATTTTCCGCAAATTTTCTTTCATTACTGCGATTAATATGATACTATTGATGGTATTAACTCCAAAGAGGATGATAAAACCAATCCCCGCAGAGATTCCAAAAACAGTTCCTGTAACCCAGAGTGAAATAAATCCTCCGATGAATGCGAACGGAATTGTACTTGCTGCAATCAAGGTGTCTTTCACCGTTCCGAAGTTGAAATACAACAGGAATAAAATCAGTACCAAGACTGCAGGTACAATTACTGCCAACTGTTTTGTTGCACGTTCTTTACTTTCAAATTCTCCTGCCCAGACTACTTTGTTCTTTTCAGGAATGTGTACCTCCCGCGCTACTTTTTCTTTCGCCTCAGCAATCACACTTCCCAGGTCGCGTCCTTCAATACTGAACCCGACAGCAATGTAACGGCTGCTTCCTTCACGATAGATAAACGTTGGACCGGTAATGTAACTGATGGTAGAAATTTCTTTCAGCGGAATTTTTTTCCCGTCTTCAGCAGGGATCAGAATATCACCGATTTTTTCTTCGTCATCCCGGTATTCCTTTTGAAAACGCAAACGAACATCAAACATGCGGTCATCTTCATAGAATTTTGTCGCTGCGCTTCCCCCGATTGCCATTTCAATGACTGCCTGGGCATCCGCCACATCGATCGCATAACGTGCCATTTTGTGATCGTGCAACTGAATTCTCAATTCCGGTAGCCCGATATTCCGATAAACATTCAAATCTTCAATTCCTTTTACTCCTTTCAGACTGGCGGCAACCTGATCGGCATACTCTTCCAGTTCAAACAGGTTTTCACCGAATATTTTAACAACCAATGAACTCTTCACCCCTGCAACATATTCTTCCACGTTGTCCTGGATCGGCTGACTAAATCCGAAGACTACTCCCGGATAGGTTTGTAGTTTTCCGCGCATTTCTTCGATCAGTTCTTCCTTATTGATACTTCTCTTCCATTCTTTCTCGGGATAGAGCTGAATGTGAAATTCTACGTTAAAGAATCCTGTCGGATCGGTCCCGTCATTTGGTCGCCCGACCTGGTTGAGTACAAATTTCACTTCTTTGAAATCGCGGATTTTTGCTTTCATCTCTTCCGCCAATCGGGTTGATTCCTGAATATTGATACTATTTGGTAATGTGGCCCTTACATACAATGCTCCTTCATTCAGTTTGGGAATAAATTCAGAACCGTAAAACAGGAAACTCGTTGTACAAATCACAATCAAACCGACAAATGCTGCAATGGTTGCTTTCTTGAAACGATTACTCAGCAAGAACAGCTTAAACAAAGCATTTTTAAAGAAGCGGGAAATAAAGTTTTCTTTTTCCTTGATATTCTTCTTCAGAATCAGTTTACACATCGCCGGAACATAGGTAATACTAAGAATCAGGGAACCGATCAATGCATATCCCAATGTAAATGCCAACGGAGAGAACATTTTTCCTTCTACTTTCTGGAAGGAGAAGATCGGAATCAAGGCAACAATCAGGATAATCTGAGCAAATACAATATAGGTTGCAACGCTTCCCGCACTCTTTTTAATCAACCCGGATTTCCCGATACGATTAAATTTTTCCATCCCTAGATGGTGTGCCTTCCTCTCCATGGCGACGAAGACCGTTTCCACGATGACGAGTGTTCCTTCGAGGAGTAATCCAAAATCAATGGCTCCGAGTGAGATAAGGTTGGCCGGCAATCCCTGGATGCGCAGCATCAGTAAAGCAAACAAGAACGACAATGGAATCACTGTTGCAACAATCAATGTTGAACGCCAGTCGAACAAGAAGATAAACACCACCAATGACACGAAGAAAATTCCTTCCACCAGGTTTTTTGTAACTGTTCCAACTGTTGCATCTACCAATTCCGTACGGTCAATAAACGGTTCAATTTTCACATCATTCGGCAACATACTTTCATTTAGTTCCGCGATTTTTTCCTTTAAACGGGGAATTACGTCTCCGGGATTTTCTCCACGCAACATCATCACAATTCCCTGTACCAGGTCCGTATCGTTCTGAAAGCCTACCTGCCCCAATCGCGGTTTGGCACCAATCTGTACTTCAGCAACGTGCTTCACAAGAATCGGTGTCCCTCCTTTTACTTCAATGAGGATATTCTCAATGTCATCAATTCGATCAAGTAAACCGACACCACGTACCACGTATGCCTGGCTTCCTTTCTCAATGACATCTCCACCAACGTTGATGTTACTTTTTGACACCGCTTCAAATACTTCGAGCGGAGAAAGGTCATAATTGGCCAATTCCGTCGGGTTGATCTTTATTTCATAGATTTTTTCTTCCCCTCCGAAACTCACAACATCTGCTACTCCCGGAACAGCAACCAATTCCCGCTCAATTACCCAATCGTGAATTGCTGTCAGTTCTTTGATCGGACGGTCACTTTTGATTACATAGCGGAAAATTTCTCCTGTGGCTCCGTACGGTGGTTCGATTTCTGCGTCAGCGCCATGCGGAAGATCCACTCCCTGCAAACGGTTTGAAGCATATTGTTGCGCGTAAAAATCTTCCACATCATCATCAAAAATGACTGTAACAACCGATAATCCGAATAGTGAAATGGAACGTACCTGTGCCTTTTTCGGGATGGTATTCATTTTCTTCATGATCGGAAGTGTCACAAACTTCTCCACCTCTTCGGCACTTCTTCCCGGCCATTGTGTGATAATCCGTGCACGCGTATTCGTTACATCCGGAAATGCTTCAATAGGGGTGTGAATATAACTCACAACACCTGCTACGATGAGCAATGCTGTAAGGAAAAAAACGATGATTGAGTTCTTTAGTGAAAAAGAAACAATCGATTGAATGAATTTTTGCATAACTGTTGGTTTCTATCTGATTGCTCCGAATACTAATAATTGATTTTTCGAAATCACTGATTCTTTATCTTCCAATCCTTCTGAAATAAACGTTCTATGTGTGTTTTGTGTAAGAATCGTAATTTTTCTGACTTCTATATTACAGTCATCTTTGTATACCAATACATAGTTCTGGTTGTCTGAAAAGATCAATGCGGCCGTCGGAATGCTCACTGCTTTGGTCTGTGATTCCTTCAGTGCATGGATGTCCACAAGCATTCCCGGTTTTAATTTCAGGTCTTTATTATCGAGCACAATGCGTGCTTTCAATACTTTTGCCTCTTCATCCAAGACGCTTGAAATAACGGAGATTTTTCCTTCAAATACCTCATCTGCATATGAAAGTGTTGTCATGGTTACTTTCATTCCCGGTTGAATGTTTTGGACATTTCCTGCATATACGTTGGCCATGATCCATACATCGTTGAGATCAGAAATGGTAAACAATGTTGCGCCATCTGAAGTAACGGACATTCCCGGCGTAACATCTTTTGCAGTGATAATTCCGGATGCTGCAGCTTTGATCTGGAAGACTCCTTTTTCAGGACTTGCCTGGTACAAAGCAAGATCACTGCTGGTTTTTAATTCATTTGCCTTCAAAACATTTACTTCACTCTGTGCTGCAAAAAAGTCTTTTTCAGAAGCGATACCTTCTTCAAACATTGCCTTTACGGATTGAAGATTGCGTTCCGCTACTCTGATCTGAGATTTCAAACTGCTCCATTCAGCCTGTAACGCACTTAATTCCGCACTTCTCAGTTCAACCAATACTTGTCCTTTTTTGACATTATCCCCCAATGAAAAATGTGTGTTGACAACCACTCCACTTACCAGGCTGACAAAACTCACAACTTTATCCGGATTGGCTTCTACGCTACCTGTCAAGTGAATGGTTTCTGATACCAGGTCCTCAGAAGCAGCGGTAAAAGCTATTTTTTTGCGGAATGTTTCATCCAGGCAGAATTTTTCTTCCGCACCTCTTCCGTTTTCAGGGGATTCACTACCACAAGAAGCAAGTGCTCCCAGTGATGCTATGCAATATACTACTATGTACTTGTTCATCGTCTTTCTATTCAATCTGTTTTTATTTTGTCTTTTTCTACTTCTTTTTACTGCAACACTTCTGTTCCTACAGCGTAATTCAACTCTTCCAGTTTCTGATTTACATTCTTCTCTGCTTCCAGAATAATTTTTTTATTATCGAGGTAAGCATCCAGGAAATCAATGAATTCAATCATACTGATGTTTCTGCTTTGGAAATTTGAAGCGTAATGTTTTAGCAAATCGTCCAATGTTTGCTCGTATCCCGGTTCGATGTTGTTCCTGAAATCTGAAGCAATCAACAGGTTTTGATACGCTGCAACAACCTCATTTTCTACACTTAGTTGCCGGAATTCATTTTCAATCTTTGCGATCTCCATTCCTGTTTCCGCATATTTGATATTTCCCTGATTGCGATTAAAAAACGGTAGGTCAATGGAGAATCCAAATCCGATAAAGTCAAGCATTGTATTTCCATTTCTGTCGTATGCTGCTTTGAGCGACAAATCCGGAACACGTTGTGCCCGTTCATATGCATACAATTTACTGTAATAGTCTTTTTCCAGTTCTGCCAACTTTAATTCCTGTCTGTTGGATTTTGCTTGTTCAATCAGGTCAGCGGCTCTAAGTTTTGACAGATCATGTGTAACTGCCCCCGGATTATCTGTAATAACCAGTGTGGTCAACGGATTGAGTCGCATCAATGATTTCAACTCTTTCTGAACAGCGTTCCGGTCATTTTTCAGATCGTTCAATTCTCCCGTCAACGCCAGCTCCAACGCTTTCAGACGAACATACTCTCCTTTAGAAATATTTCCTCTTTGCACCTGGCTTTGAAAAGAAGCAGTCAATTTTGAAATAGAAGTTAATTGTTCTCTATAGGCCGCTTCAATGCCCTGGATGTACTGCAGCTCTGCAATCAGGCTACGAAATTCCGTTTTCAGGTTGCGCAGCAATTCTTCAAAATAAACACCCGCTTTATCGACACCAACACGTTCCAGCGCCATTAATTTTTTTCGTTTTCCAGCTGTGAGAATGAGCTGTTCGATTTCCATTCCGAACTGTTGATTTCTTCCGACGTTGCCCCACAGTGGTGGAACAACTTCTTGTCCCTGTGTCTGGTAGTTGGTAGCCCAGAAGTTCACCTGATCCAATGTAAAACTGGGATTGGGCCACAATTTTGCTTGCTGCACCAATGCTTCCGACTGTGAGATCTTTAACTTTTCAGCAATTAATAATAAATTTTCTTTGAGAAAAACGCCTTCACATTCTTCCCGACTCAGCGACAATGTATCCTGAGCATGCAGGTAAGAACCGAACACGAAAAATGGCAAAACCAATAGTTGTTTCATCTGATAATATTCAATTATGCAGACAAAAGTGAGGGGAACAACCTTAAAAAAGGCTTAAAATGAATAAAATTTGGCTTAAGGTAGTTGTTGTTTATTAGGCATTCGTAGAAAATTACAATCTATCAAAAAATTGATAATCATTCTATTCTCATGCCGGAGGAAAATTCGTTGAAAACTGTTCTTCTGTAGTTACAAATCACAAATAAATGACTCACAATTTCCCGGATGTATTGTTTCAAATATACTATCGGGATAATTCTCAAGAAACTGTTTTGGTTTCTTTACTTTCGCTAATGGATTCCATTTAAACTCATAAGCAAAAATCTGTCCGTCAGATTCTTCAACGAAATCTAATTCTTTTTGATCTTTTGTTCTCCAATACCAATAGTTTTTCCATTTCTCTGAATAATGGAGGTGTTTAATCCGTTCTGAGATAATAAAATTTTCCCATAAAGCTCCAACATCTGTTCGTAGCTCAATCTGATTAAAGTTAGCAATTAAAGCATTGCGGATCCCATTGTCATAAAAATAGATTTTACGGCTATTCTTTAGCTCATTTCTCAGATTTCGGCTAAATGAACTTAATCGAAAAATGATAAATGTTTGCTCCAACAGGATGATGTATTTTTCTACTGTTTTTGAATCCAAACCGCACAATTGCCCTAATTCGTTATACGAAACCTGAGATCCAACCTGAAATGCCAATGCTTGTAATAATTTTAATAATTTATCTGGCTTTTTAATTTGCTCCCACATCAGAATGTCTTTATATAAAAAGCTATCCGATAATTGTCTCAACACTTCTTTTTCATTTCCTTGATGATTCACTACCTCCGGATAATAACCATATAACAAGCGATGCGGAATCAGTCGTTTTTCTTCTAATAATCCATGATGTTTCACCATTTCATCAAAAGAAACCGGAAAAAGACGGTATTCCCATTTTCTTCCTGTCAATGGTTCATTTACTTTATTTGCCAATTCAAAGGCAGAGCTACCCGTTGCGATTAACTGAACATCTTCGATGTTATCCGTAATCAGTTTTAACTTCAACCCAATATCATAGATATGCTGTGCCTCGTCAATAACAACAATTTTATTGTTACCGATATACGCTTGCAATCGTGTAGATGAGATCGATTCAAACAATTGCCTTATATCCTGTTCATCTCCATTTAACCATAAAACATCGGTCCTATGTGAGAACATTTTTTTCAGCAAAGATGTTTTTCCCACTTGCCTTGCTCCCATCAGTAGAATTGCTTTCTTTTTGAATAGCTTCTGCTCAATTTTTTTTGACAAAAAACGATGAATCATACTGTTTTTTTAATTTAAAAATAGCAACTTTTTTGGAAT
>DHNG01000043.1:140490-142168 GCA_002409405.1 Flavobacteriales bacterium UBA5422
AAAATAGCAACTTTTTTGGAATTAAGTATTTTTTATGAAATTCCAAACAACACATTCTCAACTCCGATTTTCTTTGTAATTTCAACTCCAAAATCAACCTATGAAAGCAGTTATCCATACAAAATACGGACCGCCGGAAGTCGCGCAACTCATGGAAATACCAAAACCGACACCAACAGCCGGAGAAGTGCTTGTAAAAGTTTACGCTTCGACAGTCAATCGGACTGATTCGGGGTTTCGCAGTGCCGAATATTTTGTTTCCCGGTTCTGGAGTGGGCTTTTTCGTCCGAAATACCAGACATTGGGGTGTGAGTTTGCAGGGGTGATTGAAGCAATCGGAAGTAATGTGACTGATTTTAAAACCGGAGACCGGGTATTTGGATTTAACGATAAAACGTTCGGGGGACATGCGGAGTACCTGACCATTTCATCAGAAGCAGCTATTGCTGTGATTCCTGGTAATCATGATTTTGAGACAGCTGCAGCTTTTACAGAAGGATCTCATTATGCCTTGTGTAATATCCGGAGTTCCGGAATTCAGAAAGGACAACATGCGTTGGTATACGGAGCAACCGGAGCCATTGGTTCCGCTGCTGTTCAACTACTCAAATACTTTGGGGTTCACATAACTGCTGTTTGCAATACAAAAAATGTTGAACTGGTACGATCACTGGGAGCTGATGTTGTGATTGATTACCAAACAGAAGATTTTACCAAAACACCTCAACGATTTGATTTGGTATTTGACGCTGTTGGGAAAAGTTCATTTGGTACCTGCAAACCGTTGATGACCAAAAAAGGGAAATATGTCTCAACAGAATTGGGTAAAAATGCAGAAAACATCTATCTGGCGCTGTTCACTCCTTTATTCCGTGGAAAGAAGGTAATTTTCCCCATCCCGAAGATGAACAAGGAAATGGTCAACTTCCTGAAAGACCGAGTAGAAAACGGGGAGTTTAAACCTGTTATTGACCGAACCTACCGATTGGAAGAAATCGTTGAGGCGTACACTTATGTGGAAACAGGACAAAAAACGGGAAATGTGATCCTGAAAATTGCAGAATAGGTGATTGTATTATCTCGGTGAAGCCGGATTCACATTTCGAATCAATACAATGTACTGAAACGCTTTGGTTGTCACGTCGCTTTTATTGGTCAGTTGAATACCCATTGCTCCATTAACCTCTGCATACGTCGATTGCTTATTGAACGGACTATCTTTTCCTGTCAAACGAAATACATGTACCGATGAAGGTTGTGCCAATTGTTCCAGTTTCTCAATTTCAGCAACTTTTTCCATAAACGGATTGGATTGGCTGTTTGAATACGGCAGAGCAACATACCGGTCTGTATTGGCAAAATCAGGATGCGATCCTTTCATCTGATCCACAACAGCGGCAGGCAACATCTGTTTCATCTGCCCGATATATGGCATCATGATAAAACCATCTGTATAATATCCTAAAATTGTGCACGTTTTCTCGCTCATGTTCATTTTGACCAATTGTGCAAATGGTGTTACATTGTTATAAGAGGTTTGCAAGCAATGAAATACCCCTAGAAATCCGTACATCTTTTTCTTTTCGAGTTCATACGCCGCAACGTAATTTTTCAGGTTTTGGTACATGGAGAAATCCCGCGATTGGTTGATTCCCTGTAAATTATTCAATAGAAGTGT
>DHNG01000043.1:142338-145166 GCA_002409405.1 Flavobacteriales bacterium UBA5422
GATATTGACGTAATTGATGCCGTATACCTGCTGCGCTGCATCTTTTTCTGAAGAAATTCTTCCCAACAGTATCTTTGCCGTTTGTTCAATCAACGAAAGCGATTGTTCTTCCAATGCTTTTTCCAACTGACGAACCTCGTCTACAAACAAACTTGTTTTTGTAAACAACATCTTAAAATAACGAAGAGTGATGATCAGATCCTGAGGTTTGTCAACTCCGACAATAGTAAATTTATTTTGCGCAGGAAGTGTTTTCTGATAGGCATATAACTGCTGAAACTTCTCAAAATACTGCTTGTTGGACCATTGTGCCGTATCCTGTTTCCAACTGTAAAAAACGTCTTCCAGCAGGGTTTCATTTCCTGTTGACAGGTATTCATTCAGCAACCATGCCTTCGCATCATCCATTTCAGCAATGTAATAATTAAAGGAGTCTCTGCTGTTCAGTCGTTTGAAAAGCGCTAAATCTACTTGTTGTGGTTCTGCAAATCCGTGTATTTCCCCCAAAAAGACATATCTGTTGGCAGAAAAACCGGCATCAAATAATGTGTTTTTCTGCAATTCAGCATACAACTCTCCATTGTTTTTCTTCAGGAACGTCATCACGTCCTTCTGAGAAAAAACAGGCAAGTGAAACAACAGGATAAAAAGTAATGTATATTTATTCATAGCAATGAATTCAAGTATAAATCAATAGTTGGAAATCATCAACGGGGAAAACCGGAAACAATCCCGGAATGACACCTATTTATCCTTCCAACTCTTTTAAAATCTGACTGACATCTTCTTCGGTTGCCACCAGTTTTTGTTTGCACACTTTTATCAGTTCTGAAGCCCGCTTGATTTTCAATGACAATTCATCCACTGAGATTTCACCATCTTCCAGGTCAGAGACAATTTGCTGCAGTTCATCAAACGCTTCGGTATATTTTAATTCCTTACTCATGTTTTAATTTGTTCTAAAATTAATCGTTTTTGTTCGTTTCCGTATGGTCAACTGTTGCTGAAATTTTAAAATCAAATGTTTCGATCTCCAATTGATTTCCTGTTTCCGGGGGATGTGATGAAGCCACTGACTTTCCTTCCATCCGCACAATACTGTAACCACGTTTCAATACATTCTTCGGATCCAGTAGCTGAATTTGTCGCTGTAACACTTCAATTTCTTCACGTTTCTTCCGCATCGATTTTGTCGCATTCTGTTTCAGAAACAATTCCGCATCATCGAGATACGTCATTTTTTCCGAATGAAAACGTTTTGATAGTGTAGTCAGGTCTTTTTGAATAAACTTCAAGCGTTCGTGCTGTCGCTGAATGGATAATTCACTTTTGGAATTCAGTTTCCTGCTGAGCGTCGACCACTTATTGTGCTGGGTCAACAAATTAGTTTGCACATTACTTTTCAGTTGCTTTACCGTGTGTGAAAAGGTTGCATTTGTGCGCTCTAAGATCGTGCGTGAAGCACGTTGAATCTGTTCCACTGCACGTTCAACGGGAACACTGAATTCGTGAAAAACCTGCAAGAGGTATTCGCCCAACTCAGTTGGTGTAATTGCATTCCGGTAAGCAATCATTTCCGCAACAGTCAGGTTTGTAGAATGACCTATTCCTGTCAAAACAGGTAACGGACACGTTGCAATCGCCTTACACAGTTCATAGTTGTTGTAACACGACAGACCGACTTCTCCCCCACCTCCCCGTACAATGACAACAATATCAAAATGGTGTTGTACCCGTTCGATGGCTTTTAACTGCCGGGCAATGGATTCAATTGCAGCATCCCCTTGAAGGTAGGCAAAAAACAAGTGCGTGAAAAAAGCATAACCGAATTGATTCTGATTCAGCACCTTCATAAAATCAGATAATCCTTTGCTTGTATCCGCAGAAATAATTGCAATACGCTGAGGCAGCATCGGGAATACCAACTGTTGATTTTTATTAATCAGTCCCTCCTGTTGTAAACGAAGTAAGGTTTCCTGTCGTTCCCGCTGTAATTCCCCCAGTGTATAACTCGGATCAATGTCCATAATTTGCAGGCTGATGCCGTACAGTTCAGAAAAACTGACTTTTACTTGTAACAATAGCGTTGAACCTTCTTTAATCGGTTCTTTTAACACCGTCATAAACTGCTGGTTGATCCGTTGCAGGTTGTGTTTCCAGATACTCCCGTTGATCTGGGCAACGATCTTTCCTTCCTCTTTTTGCACCAGTTCAGGAAATGCATGTCCGCTCGGATACAAATTGAGTTTGTGCATTTCTGCCTTTACCCAATACAAGGACTGGTAACGTTCTTCAATCGTTTTTCGGACGGAAGTAACTACTTGCCGGAGTGAAAATACCTGCCGTTTCTCATTCATAACCTGAAATTAATCATTTTTCTTTTTCCATAACAAGGAAATGTGTACATTCGAGCAATAAACCAAACGATTATGAACATGTATAACTACTTATTAGCTGCAGCTTTTGCTGTAATTACATCGAACTCTTTCTCTCAGGACGCCAACAAAGTGACGGAAGTACTAAAGGAATGCGCGTGTCGCGAAATCATCATGATTTCAAGAGGTGTAGAAAAAAGTTACACCGCAACATGGCTGGAAGGAATCACTGCTGAAAATGAATTCATTATTTTTTCAAAAGGAGAATACAAACACCGTTGGAATGCTGAAAAAATTACATTCATAGAAAAAGGCAACGGATACATCCGCGTATACCTCGATTAAATCCGTTTTTATATGCCTGTAAGTAGTATCTCCGGAAAGGAAATTCACCCTTTTGAAGCAATCAAAGGTCAGGACATCCGAAAAGGTGTTTTTGAGTTGATTCAAGCA
>DHNG01000043.1:145264-155024 GCA_002409405.1 Flavobacteriales bacterium UBA5422
ACCGGAAAAAGTTTGGATATCTATAGAAAATGATTTTAAAAGCGATCATTTCATCTCCATTGAAGAGCTTAACACGTACCGAAAACGCTATTTAATTGCTCTGGTAGAACAGGAAAAAGGGGAATTAGCGATCATCGATAAGGATGTATTGAATGCCATCAACAACAATTCCATTCTAACAGAGAACATAGAACCTGAGATCAGCTCCAAACTGACATTGGGCGAGCGCTTATCGGATCGAATTGCTGAGTTTGGTGGTAGTTGGACCTTCATTACCTGCTTTTTTCTATTTCTGCTCATCTGGATGGCCATCAATGTCTTTGTCCTCACACAAAAACCATTTGATCCATATCCGTTTATTCTGTTGAACTTATTATTGTCCTGTATTGCGGCAATACAAGCACCGATCATCATGATGAGTCAGAACAGACAGGAGAAAAAAGACCGGATACGGGCAGAACAGGACTATAAAGTCAATCTGAAAGCGGAACTGGAAATACAACTCTTAAATGAAAAAATTGACCACCTGCTCATTCAGCAAAATAAAAAGTTGCTGGAAATTCAGGAAGTGCAAATCGATTACCTCGAAGATTTATTGAAACGGATCAACACATCCAAATAAGCAGCTTGTTATTTTTGTCCATTCATGATCAAAGAAGCATTTATTCAGTACCTGGAGGATCAGCTTTCCGGAAAAATTCGATCGTTACAACATGAATTGGATCAGTTGCGCACGGATATCGCTTCCGATTCGAAAAGTACCGCGGGTGACAAACATGAAACCTCACGGGCAATGGCACAACTGGAGATGGAAAAGTTGGGAAAACAACTGTCCGATTACCAACAACAGTTGCAATGGGTAAGACAGCTACAACTACAGGAGTACAACTCTTCGGAAACAGTTACTGTCGGCTCGTTGATTCAACTTTCCAATGGTTGGTATTTTCTTGGTCCCGGGATCGGTAAAATCAATTACCCGGAAAATTCTGTCTTTTGTATTTCCACACAATCTCCCATCGGCCAACAATTATTAAACAAAAAAATTGGACAGGAAATCATCCTGCCCAATCTTAACTTAAAAATTGTGAGTATAACCTGATCCGAGTTATACTACATAACTAAACGCATGTTTAAAGCACATTGCTTTTCGGCATGCCTGAAAAAAGTTGGACAGAAAATTTCTCATACTATCCAACATCGACCTAACGGCTAAACTATAAAATAAAACTATCCTATCTCTGTTCATACAACAAACCAGCTTCTTCTTAAAAAAGATTTTCTAATCGAATGAACTTTCGTAAATTTAAACATGGAACTCATTTGTTCCAAGTCAAATTTTCATGAAATTATACATCTCTAAAACGGATTAGCCTGTCAAAAAGTCACTTAAAGTAAGGTTCAATAATTGGTTTTTAAGACAAAATTTCCGGTTTTCAGCTAACTGTACCAACTGGTTTAAAATTTGACGGATCGATAGAAAATTAAATGATATGGACATCCAAAAATTCACAATAAAGTCACAGGAAGCAATTCAACAGGCTGAGCAACTGGCAACAGCCAAAGGGCATCAGGCTGTGGAAAATGTACATTTGTTGAAAGGTATTTTGAACGCCGATAAAGATGTTGTACCTTACCTGTTTTCAAAATTAAATGTCAACACAACCATCGTAGAACAGACACTGGATCGTATGCTGGATGCAACGGCAAAAGTCAGTGGCGGGCAACTCTACCTGTCTCCCAACGCACAAAAAACTTTGAATAATGCGTTTGTTGAAATGAAAAACTTCGGAGACGAATACGTTTCCATCGAATTGTTGCTCTACGCAATGTTGGATGGTAATGATGCCGTTGCCCAATTATTAAAAGATAATAAGATCACAAAGAAAAATCTGAAAGAAACAATTATGGATTTAAGAAACGGTGAAAAAGTAACTTCCCACTCACAGGACGGAAATTATAAATCATTGGAAAAATATGCGAAAAACCTCAACGAACTGGCACAACAGGGGAAATTGGATCCGGTGATCGGACGGGATGAGGAAATTCGCCGTGTACTGCAAATTCTTACCCGCAGAACCAAAAACAACCCGATCCTGATCGGTGAGCCTGGTGTTGGTAAAACAGCTATTGCAGAAGGAATTGCACATCGTATTGTCAACGGAGACGTTCCTGAAAACCTGAAAAGTAAAATTGTTTACTCACTCGACATGGGAGCATTGGTTGCCGGGGCGAAATACAAAGGAGAATTTGAAGAACGACTAAAATCTGTTATCAAAGAAGTGACTTCTTCTGACGGAGAAATCATTCTGTTTATTGACGAAATTCACACACTTGTAGGAGCAGGTGGTGGTGAAGGAGCCATGGACGCAGCAAACATTCTCAAACCAGCGTTAGCACGTGGTGAATTGAGAGCTGTAGGCGCAACAACTCTGAACGAGTATCAAAAATACTTCGAAAAGGATAAAGCATTGGTGCGCCGTTTTCAAACGGTACTGGTAGATGAACCAAGTGCAGAAGATGCGATTTCCATTTTACGCGGAATCAAAGAAAAATATGAAAATCACCACAAAGTACTGATCAAAGATTCTGCAATCGTTTCTGCCGTGGAATTATCGCAACGCTACATCACAGATCGTCATTTGCCGGACAAAGCAATTGACCTGATTGATGAAGCAGCATCAAAACTGCGAATGGAAATCAATTCCAAACCGGAAGAACTGGATGAAATCGAACGTAAAATCATGCAGCTGGAAATCGAACGGGAAGCCATTAAACGGGAAAAAGACGTAGCAAAAATTGAGCAAATTGAGAAAGAATTAGCTGAATTGAATGCACAACGGGATGCTTTCAAAGCAAAGTGGCAGGCCGAGCGGGATGTAATTGATGCTGTACAACAGGCGAAAGAAGACATTGACAACTTCGAATTGCAGGCACAACAGGCAGAACGTGCCGGAGATTATGGTAAAGTGGCGGAATTGCGCTATGGTAAAATCAAAGAAGCGGAAGTAAAACTGGAAGAAAACAAAGCAAAACTGGCAGAACTTCAATCCAAATCCAACCTCATCAAAGAGGAAGTGGATTCCGATGAAATTGCTGAAGTAGTGGCAAAATGGACCGGTATTCCTGTTTCTAAAATGCTGGAAAGCGAGGTTGCCAAGTTACTTCGACTGGAAGATGAACTGGAGCAACGGGTTGTCGGACAGGAGCAAGCAATTGAGGCTCTTTCGGATGCTGTACGCCGTTCAAGGGCCGGATTACAAGACAAACGGAGACCGATCGGATCATTTATTTTCCTGGGTACAACAGGAGTCGGTAAGACCGAGCTGGCAAAAGCATTAGCAGAATACCTGTTCAACGATGAAAACGCCATGACGCGCATCGACATGAGCGAGTACCAGGAAAAACACTCTGTGTCGCGGTTGGTAGGAGCTCCTCCGGGCTATGTCGGATACGACGAAGGAGGTCAGTTAACTGAAGCCGTTCGCAGAAAACCGTATTCAATTGTCTTGCTGGACGAGATTGAAAAAGCACACCCGGATGTATTCAACATCTTACTGCAGGTATTAGACGACGGACGTTTGACAGATAATAAAGGACGTATTGTGAACTTCAAGAACACAATCATTATTATGACATCTAACCTCGGTTCCAATATCATTCATGAAAAATTTGATGGTGTTTCGGAAATGGATTATCCACGAGCTGCTGAAAAAGCAAAAACGGAAGTCATGGAATTATTGAAAGCGACAATTCGTCCGGAGTTTTTAAACCGCATCGATGAAACGATCATGTTCAACCCGCTTTCTAAAGGAAATGTGCGTCAGATTGTTCGTATTCAACTTGACGGATTGAAACATTTACTGCAAGAGCAGGGAATCAACCTGGTCATCAGTCCGGAAGCATTTGACTGGATCGCAGACACAGGCTACGACCCGTTCTTTGGAGCACGGCCTGTAAAACGTGTCATTCAACGCTCGGTGCTGAACGAACTTTCAAAAGCATTACTTGGAGGTACTATTGACAAGACCCACAATGTTGTGATGGATATTTTTGACGGAAAAATCGTGTTCAGAAAACCCATTAACGAAGTAGAAGAAGTGTCGGAATAATCTTCCATTAAAATACCTAACAATCAGTTAACAGGGGGCATTTTTTAAGTGCTCCCTGTTTGATTATAAATGTTAAATGCATGTTGTTTGGGCATAACACCAAGATAATTGTCTTATATTTGGAGAAACTAAATCTTTTAGACAATATGAACACTATTAATTACTTCAAGGGCATTGCCCTGTTAACTGCTTTTGGTGCAACAAGTCTTTTTGCCCAACAAAAATCTACAGTGGTTCCGAAAAACTCCGTTTCTAAGTTGAACACGCTGAAACCTCATGTGGTTCCTTCAAACAATCAAACAAAAGCACTATGTGCCGTTGCAATTGATTGTTCTGACAATGATGCACTTTTGAATATTACGTATTCAACCATTAACAACACCACTACATGTTCTCCCAACGGATATGGTGATTACCAAATCATGACAGCGAATGTGACGGCAGGTGTTGCCACACCTATTTCCGTAACTGTCGGAGATGGATGGACAACAGAAAGTGTCGGTATGTGGATCGATTACAATGGTGATGAGCAATTCGGGGAAGATGAATTTATCTACATCGGAGTAGGTTCGGGAAATACCATCACTTCCAGTATTACTATTCCGCCAAGTACACCTGCAGGAGTTTACCCGATGCGTTTCATGGTATATGCGGGAACAATTACTGCAGATTTGGGATGCTACAATGAGCCGTTAGACTATGGTGAGTTCGAAGATTACTCGTTAAACTTGACTGCAGCACCGGATTGTAATGCAGTACCTTCTTCTGTTGCATTAACGGCATCTTCCGTTTCTGTTTGTTCAGGTGAGTCGATTCAATTATCAATGGATTATTTACCAGATGCTGCCGGATTATCGTATCAGTTGCAAGCGTCAACAGATGGAACAACCTGGAACGATATGCTCGCTCCGACGCAATCCGATAATTTTACTGTTTCGGTAACAGGAGCAATGCAATACCGGGTAGTTTTAACTTGTTCTGCAAACGGGCAGTCTGTAACGTCAAATGTTGTTTCCATAACAGTTAAAACACCAATGGAATGTATGTGTATTCCTGTACTTGATTGTACGGATGGTGACCTTATCACAAATGTTGAATTACCTGATCTAGGATTTACCAATGCCTCTGCATGTGGTGTAGACGGGTATACAGATTATACTTCTCTTACAATTTCTGACATTGAAGCAGGCGCTTCAACGCCTATTAATGTAACAGTAGGAAGTGGATTTGCAAATGAATCTGTATCCGTATGGATTGACTACAATGACAATGGTGTTTTTGAAGCATCTGAATTTACATACATCGGAACAGGTTCGGGAAGTGTTGTAAACGGTACACTTGTAATTCCTGCAGCTTCACCGCTGGGAGAACACATGATGCGCGTACGTGTTGCTGCAGTAGCGGCTACAGGAGCTACAGATGATCTAGCGTGTGATGAAGCGCAGGTGTATGGTGAAACAGAAGATTACAAGATCAACGTGATCGAAGAGTTGAGCGTCAATACAGCAACACTTGAAAATGTTTTTATCTCTCCTAACCCGACAAACGGAGCAGTTGTTGTTTCTTCCATGCCGGTTGAATCAACAATTCAGGTATTGGATCTGACAGGACGTTCGATTTCAACAACGATTGCAAAAGCAGGTCTTGCAACTGCAATCGACATGAGTGAATTAGCAACCGGAACCTACCACATTGTCATTTCTAATGCAAATGGTTCATTGGTGAAAAAAGTTGTACGCAACTAATAAGTAAATAACATCTAAAAAGAAACCCCGGTGAATCTGATTCACCGGGGTTTCTTTTTTAATTGTTGTCAGGAAGGGAAGTTTCTTCTCTTCAAAGAACTGTTACTTTCTTGATAATCTTTTTATCTGCTGTGACAATGTGAATCAGGTAATTTCCGGATCCTTGTCCGCTCAAATCATATTTTCTGACAACTGATTCATAATTATTCACCTTTACTGTGTCCCGCTCAATCACCTGTCCGAACAGATTCGTAACTTCTATCGTGATCTCTTCATTCTCAAACCAGTCAAACGACAACGTAAACTTGCCTTCACTTGGATTAGGGAAAACCAATACTTCACGTTCCTGTTGCTTGAATTCCTCAGGTACGTTCAAGGTATAACCTGTTGTAAAATAATAATCGATTCCTGTACCAAAATCCGGGTTAAATGTGTACACAAACGATCCTCCCGGAATTCTCAGTCGTGCACTTCCCGAACCTTCGTTATTCGCCCACCAGGACAGTCCGTTTTCTCCGCTGTCTTCAATTTTCAGCAAATAGCATCCCGGCTCTAAATTAAATGTATCTCTGTACAATGTATTCGATACCATTCCTGCTGCGTTTTCTTTCAACAATGCTCCATACGCATCATACAATTTCCAGGTTGTTTGTGCAGGTCTGGCATTTGTTCTGAACTGGAATTCCATAGAAGACGGTAACATAGCAGTATTCTTAAATACGGAAGTGAGTTTATCATTCAAACTGTTTTCATCTGTTTGCCCGTTCGGATCCTCAATGAATACCGTAAATTCAGACTCTCCGATCGCTCCACTCCATTCCCATGCTTCTGTCAGGTCAAGTGTAACGATTTCTGTTTCTTCGAATACCAGATTTCCTGTCCACTGATAGGATCTCCAATTATTTCCGTTAACAGAATACCTAATTGTTGCCGATGTTAAATTTTGGGACCCGTAATTTTTAATCTCTACCGTTGCATGGTTACAAATCGGGTTGAATCGCTTATAATCATCTTTCAGAGAAGGAGAGATAATATCTTCGATGGCAGCATCGTGCTGGAAGGATTTATTACCATAAATAAACAATTGTGTTTCCAGAATATATACCGGAGCCTGTGTACCGCTCCAGTTGATCGCCTGAATGTCAATGTCCAGGTTATGCGTCGCTCCCGGGTTTACCAATCCTGTCAGCTCGTGATCAAAATGATGTGTTCTGAGTCCCGGGCACCAGTTTGCACGATCATACAGCCATGTTCCTCCCTGCGGGAAAATAGGATTCGAGCCACACTTGTCGTCCCACATCAGGTTAGAACCGATTTGTATACCATCTAATCGCAGGTAGTAATTTCGTTCGCAAAATTCGGCACATGCTGTATTGTTATCAAATCCATGTCCGGAAGGGATAAAACGTAACTTGGCATTTGTCATTTCTGCCGGAAAATCAACTGATAGCGGGTGCAAGCGGTTTTGTTCAAACTGAGTTGCATTCTGGTATTGCCAGCCATCTCCTCCTGTCTGCCATAAATTACGTACTTCCAATACTTCTCTCGGAGGAGTTCCTTCAATGAATTCAAAATCAATTGTTACACTGAAACCACTCGACCAACCTCCGTAAAATGCACGAATCTCTTTATTTCCTTTCAACAGCGGAGCATAATCCGTCACATCAAATGTGTGTACGTGCTGCCAGTCCGGTGTGTAACCATTGGATCCCACACGCATATAACCTCCATAAGGAGTAATAACACGTGCCAGCTCAAATGATTCTTTTGCTTCAAATACATTCCAGGTAGTATCAATTACAAGCGGACTTGTTGAAACGGTATCAATACTTGCAATTGTCGAATCCATATAACCCAGTGGATTTCTCAATTCGATTTTTGTAGTATAATCCCAGTCACTGCAACCAGTAGAAGCACATCCCATTGTGTAGTGCATCAAAATTTTTGAATACGTGACATTACTGTTCGGAAATGCAACAGGTCGATCGTAATTTTCATACCACACCATGTCAACTGCATCGTGTACACGAATATGTGTTGTGTCGCCCGGCGCAGCAAAAGTAGCTGAGCTCATCCATTGGGCAACGAATACTAAAAGTAGGGGAACTATTGTTTTCATTTTTTTCATTTAACTTTTTCCAAAGGTTCTGTTTTTTATTAAATTTCCGTTAAAAAATTGTAAGACAAAAACAAGACAATGAGATTTATTAACTCATTATAAGCAAATTAAACACATATTGAAGAAAATCTCTTTTATTTTTTTGAATATATAAAAAAAGAAAAAGGGCAGTATTCTAATATTTCTACATGCCCCAATCAATTGACCAAATGCATTCTTTTTTTGTCTAAGGCTATATTTTCAACGTTGTTCGGATGCTAAAATCAGCGTTGTCTTCTCAACTAATTATCTTTTCATTAATTTTGCTACCGCAATGGTAAATCAAGAACAATTAAAAACCCTTTCTGAGAGGGTAAAAGCAATAGAAGGATATTTAAACATTCCTGTAAAGCGTCTGGAATTAAAAGAAGAGGAGTTGAAGGCTCAGGATCCTGAATTCTGGAATGATGCAAAAGTGGCAGAAGTCAAGATGAAGCACATTCGCGGATTGAAATTTTGGGTCAATTCGTATGACGCATTACAAACCAAATTAGGTGATCTGGAGGTAACCATGGAGTTTGTTAAAGAGGAAATGGCTACTGAAGAAGAAGTGGACAACCTGGCTGCCGAACTCATCAGTTCGATCGAAGATCTGGAGTTGAAGAACATGCTTTCAGGAGAAGAAGATTCCCTGAATGCTGTTTTACAGATTACCGCAGGTGCCGGAGGAACAGAAGCACAGGATTGGGCAGAAATGTTGTTTCGCATGTACAAAATGTGGGCAGATAAAAATGGATACAAAACACAGGAACTGAATTACCAGGAAGGAGACGTGGCAGGAATCAAGACCGTTACCATTGAAATTGAAGGAGATCATGCATTCGGTTACCTGAAAGGAGAAAACGGAATTCACCGGTTGGTACGCGTCAGTCCTTACAATGCACAGGGGAAACGTATGACCTCATTTGCTTCCGTTTATGTATACCCTTCGGTGGATGACACCATTCATATTGAAATCAATGCAGCAGATATTTCATGGGATACATTCCGGTCAGGTGGTGCCGGCGGACAGAACGTCAACAAAGTAGAGACAGGAGTTCGTTTACGTCACGCTCCTACAGGGATTATCATTGAGAATACGGAAACGCGGTCACAGTTAGGAAACCGGGAGAAAGCAATGCAGTTACTTCGCTCTCAGCTCTATGAACTGGAATTGCGCAAACGTATGGAATCCCGTCAGGAAATTGAAGCAGGTAAAAAGAAAATTGAGTGGGGATCACAAATTCGAAGCTACGTGCTGGATGACAGACGTGTGAAGGATCACCGCACAGATTACACGGTTAACGACCCGGATAAAGTATTAAACGGTGATATCTTCCCGTTCCTGAAGTCATATTTAATGGAATTTGGTAACTAATGAAACAGATTCAGGTTTTTCACAATAAACGGTGCTCAAAAAGCAATCAGGCATTGAATTACCTGAAAGAAAAAGGGTTCAGTGAAGACGAAATCGATGTGATTTTGTACCTGGATGCTCCAATCAGCAAAGAAACCGCCAACCAGGTTGTTGATTTACTAAGTGATCAACTCGACGAACTGATTCGCAAACCGGATGCAAAGAAACTGGGAATTGTTGTTCCGGAAAAACTTACAAAAAACTGGGTGGTCACAGCGATTCTCAAAGAACCTAAAATTATGCAACGACCAATTGTTATCTCCAACGGAAAAGCAGTTATTGCACGACCGACAGAGCGGATAGATGAGATCGTAGAATACTGAATTATCAATGTTAGAATTATCAATTATCA
>DHNG01000043.1:155173-183374 GCA_002409405.1 Flavobacteriales bacterium UBA5422
TGATAATTGATAATTCTAACATTCATAAGTGAAATAAAAACAACATTTCCACGTTAATAACTTCGGTATATCTCCATCATTCTCCATTCAGAATCGCATACCTTTGTTATCAATGACAAAAAAACGAATAATCCGTATCTTGAAATGGTTCTTCGGAATTGTTATCGGAATCGTTTTGCTCATTACCGGCGGCCTGTATTACTTTAAGGATGAGATCATCGGGATGGTACTCGACGAAGTAAATGCCCATCTGAAAGCAAAAGTTCAGGTAGAACATGTCGACATTGCTTTCTGGAGCAGTTTCCCCAATCTATCGGTCGATTTTGATCACGTATTTATACAGGATACGTATGAATATGCAACCTCAAAAGACACCTTGTTTTATTCGGATAAAATCCGACTGCGCTTTAACCCCATGGATATCTGGCGGGAAGAATACCGTCTCAAACGCATTGATATTTATCCCGGAACACTGCAACTCAAGGTAGACGATAATGGAATGCCGAATTACGATATTTTGAAGGAAACCTCCGACAACACTGAAACAGAGTTTGAATTTGACCTTCAAAAAGTAAATATTGACAACTTGCGTTTTTCCTATACCAACAGGCAAATCAATCATCGATATGCAACAGATCTCGTCACAACAGAGCTGGAAGGAAAATTTGCGGAGAAAGTGTTTACCCTGCACGCCAAATGCAGTCAAGTGGTAAGGGAAACCCGGAGCGGACGGGTGAATTTTGTTTCCGATAAAGCGGTTGATCTGGATATCAATCTTGCAATTGACCAAAACAAAGGAACGCTGGATATTCCACTTACAACAATCTACATCGCCAAGCTTCCGTTTCAATTCTCCGGATTTTTGAGTCCCGACAACATGAAATTCAGTATTGAGGCGAAAAAGCTGGCGCTGACAGACGTCGCCAACAATTTTTCCATGAAAGAAGTGGAGCATGTGAAAAAATATTCCGGAACAGGTGCTGTCAATTTTCACCTGCTTATTGAGGACAATCGAACAGATAACATTCCCGTCGCGGTGGATTGTGAATTTGGCGTGAACAATGGAAAGCTGATTGAACCAACTCAAAACATCCAGATCAGCGGGCTACGTTTGGATGGGAAATATACAAATAACAAAGGAAAGGGGAATGAATACCTATTGTTGAATAACATTCACTTTCAAACCAAAACAGGTCCGTTTCAGGGAAATCTGAAAGTAAGTGAATTCAATGCTCCGCGATTTGAGGGTCACGCCAACGGGAACCTGGATTTAGCCGCTGTACATCTGCTCTTCCCGGTACCAACGGTTGACAAGTTAGGAGGAAATCTGGTCGTCAACACGACCTTTAATGTGCAATCATTACCCAAAGAAAACGGGAAAACAGCTTTTCACATTCTTCAGTGTGAAGGAGGAGTAGAATTGGTCAATAATTTCGTTCAGCTAATCGATGACCGGCGTTATTTTCACAGTATCAACGGTGCTATATTTTTGAAAAACAATGACGTTGGAGTTAATGGATTGTCTGTTAAACTGGGGAATTCTGATTTGAATCTGAACGGGATGTTTACCAACCTCATCGGTTATTTTAAAGGAGAAAGTAAGCTACAGGCAACAATAGATGTAAACAGTACGACGATTCGTGTTGAAGATTTGGGAACAACCAGCAAAGAGGTTCAAAAACAGACCAACGCACCAAGAGCGTATGTATTACCTCACCTGATTGAAGGAAAATTAAAGCTGGCAGTTGGCAGGTTGAGTTATGAAGGGCATGCGTTTGAGCAAATTCAGGGCAACTTATTTTTGAGTGACCGAACGTTAAGTTTCAATGACATTAAATTTAAAACCTCCGGGGCCAATGTTACCGGATCTGTTAAAATCAAGGAACAATCGGAAGAGTATTTCCAGACAGTGAGTACGTTGAGTTCTTCCAATATTCAACTAAAACAGTTGATGAAAGACTGGAACAACTTTACACAAACAGTGATTCGTGATGAACACATCTCCGGTCAGGCAGCTGCACATTTGTACCTGGATGCACCATTTGATCTGCGTACGGGATCCAATTTTAAACAGGTCAAAGCCGACCTGCAATTGAAAATAGAAAGCGGGCGACTAAAGGGTGTGGAAGCATTTAAAGAAATTGTCGAAAGTTTAAAAACTCCGGCAGCTAAATTGGTACTGGGATCCGGAAACATCAAAAGTCTGGGTGATAAATTGTCAGATCTGAAATTCGAAACCCTCGAAAACACACTCACCATTCGCGACGGAGTAATTACCATTCCTGAAATGAAAATCAATTCGTCGGCATTGAACATCGAAACCAGGGGAACGCATACATTTGACAACAAGATTGATTACCGTTTCTCTTTCCGTTTGCGTGATCTGAAAGAGAAAAAGACTTCCGAATTCGGTGAAATTGTTGACGACAACACCGGTATGATTGTCTATCTGCGTATGTTCGGAACGATTAGTAACCCACAATTCGAATGGGATAAAGATTCTAAAGTTGCCGATCGAAAAGCATACATTGAACAGGAAAAGCAAACGGTAAAAAGCATGCTGAAAAGTGATCTGGGGTTGTTCAAAAAAGACTCAACCGTTCAACACTACCAGGAGGTTAAAAAACCGAAAGAGATCCTGGAAGTTCAATACGGTGAAGACAAGCAGCAAACCGAAGAATTTGAGCAGGAAAAGAAGAAAAAAGATTCTAAACTGAACAACTTCCTCAAGAAGATGGAACAGGAAGACAAAAGCCGAAAAAAGGTAGAAGTTGAATTTGAATAAAAGCAGGGATTTATTCTCCCATACATTTAGAAGCAATTTCAAACAATACATCTTCCGACATACTCATTGCTTGAAAAGGTGTCGTGTACACTTTCATAATTTCTTCCAGAGCGCACGGACAATAAACAGAAGCATCAATACCGGAACCAATCAATTCTTCCGAACATCCTTCGATGAATGCTACTTTTGTCTCGTCTGTCCATTTCAGGAAAATATCGTCACCTGTTGTCTCCGCAATCTGGAAAATACACTCTTCCGCAACTGTGTTCAGTTCGTCATCCGTCATCTGGTCAATGTATTCTGCGTCCGGATACAGTACCATGATTTTTTCCATTGTACAGTTACAATACTGCAAAGCGCCTTCAGGAGTAAAGTAGCTTTGGGCCTCCCCTACGCAACTTTCCACAAAAATTTCGATATCCGACTTGCTCCATTTCTGTGCCGAAGCCACATTTGGTAATACAAGCACTGAAACGGCGATAAAAAGTAGTTTTTTCATATGGACAAATGTACACTGATTTTTGATAGGAAAAACAAAATATTTTACACCCACCCCTCCCCGATTGCTTTTGTCCGTATTACTTCCATATAAACACTATGAGAAATCATGTAAATTCATTCACCTAAGTTGGATTTTTCATTATTATTACAACATATAACAATGAAAATGAATAAAATTGACTTTAAAGAATTGGTGAGCTCCTTTCAAGAATTTGCTTCTCTTTCACAAAAAGGAAAAGGTAGCGTATCAACTGAGTCTATTAAGCAAAATTTTAATTTTGAAAAATATCTGACTGCCTTTAGTGCAATTGATCGTTATTGTTATGTAGTAGCTGATGTTACTCAATTAAAAATAATAAAAGCAGGAGGTTCATTTACGCAAATGACGGGCTATGAGGTAAGTGAATTTGAAAACAAATCCTATCATAAATTATTAAAAGTCCATTCATTGAGGGATTTAATCCGTGGAGCACTTGGCGGTTCAAAGTATTACAAATACCTCTATTCACAACCTCCGGAAAACAGATACTTTATTAAAGCGAATAGAACTGTAGACATAAAGTGTAAAAATGGAACAAAACTCCATTGCTTAGCTCAAAGTATTCCTATTGCATTTAATGAAAAAATGGAACCTGTCTTTTTTCTCAATATTCTTAGTGATTTATCACAAATAAAGACTGAAAACAGCTATAGTCATTACATTGTAGATGCAAGTAACGAGGAAAAAATTATTACAATACCGGTTCAATTCAGCAAAAAAATCCATGCTAATTCCAATAGTATTTTATCATTGGCAGAAATTCGGGTATTACAATTATTGGCCAGGGGAAATTCCAGCAAACAAATTGCAGACAGCTTATTCATAAGTGAACATACGGTGAAAAATCATCGGAAGAGCATGTTGAAAAAATATGAATGTCATTCTTCTGCCGAATTAGTACAACGGGCGTTAAAGGATGGAATTATCTAAAAATAGTAGCATTAAACAGATCGTTTAGAATCAAATATGACTACAAAGGGCTATTGTGAGTGGTCTTAAACGGAAGTAGTTTTGACAAAAATTACTGACAATTATGAAAAGAACATTCCTTACCGCTTTGTGTTTAACACTATTCCATTTAGCTTACTCACAGAATCCTTATGCCAATTTTGAATGGGCGGTAAAGGCCGGTGGAACAGATTACGATTATCCGACCTCTATCGCTACAGATCAACAGGGAAACAGTTATGTAACTGGTTATTTCCGGGGAACTTCTACTTTTGGAAGTACTACGTTGACTGCTTCAGGATATGAAGCTTTTTTTATTGCGAAACTGAATGCACAAGGCCAATTTCTATGGACAGTAAAGGCTGAAATGACTGAAGTTGGTCAGGATTATAGCAACACTATTGCTGTTGATAATCAAGGTAATTGTTATATAGCCGGTAATTTCAGAGGTACTGCAACATTCGGAAACAACACCATGACCACGGCTACTGATGCAACAGATGGTTTTGTTGCCAAGCTAGACGCTCAGGGTCAGTTTATCTGGTCTGTACAAATGGCTGGAGAAGCATCCAATTGGACCGTCGCTAAAGCAATTACTGTGGATGATCAGGGAAATAGCTATGTCACAGGAATTTTTAAATATGATTTCGCCATTGTTACTTTTGGAACTACCACACTCACAGGTAGTGACACTAGAAATGGTTTTTTTACCAAACTAAATTCACAAGGACAATTCTTATGGGCCGTGAAAGCAAAAGGTGTTGATGCAAATCATCAATTTGCTATGGGTATTGCTGCAGACACAGAAGGAAACAGCTATGCAACCGGAATTTTTTATGAGACAGCAACATTTGGAACAATAACGGTTTCAGGTTCAGGTTATGCTATTTTCATTACCAAGCTGAATCCGCAAGGAGAATATCTGTGGGCAGTGAATGCAGGAGGATCAGACAATAATAATGACAGAGGTAATGGAATTGCTGTTGATAATCAAGGAAACAGTTATGTAACTGGGGAATTTTCCGGAACAGCAGCGTTTGGAAATCTTTCGCTGACCAGCGCAGGACAACGCGATATTTTTGTTACCAAATTAGATCCACAAGGGCAGTTTATCTGGGCAACTTCGGCAGGAGGAACGGACTATGATGAAGGCAATGAAATTGTGGTTGATGCCTTTGGGAACAGTTATGTAGTAGGGGTGTTTGCTTCAGGAACAGCTGTTTTTGGAAATACTACGTTGACAGTCTCCGGTGCACGTGAAGGATATATTGCCAAGCTAAATCCACAGGGGCAATTTGTCGAAGCAGCAAAAGTAGATGAAAATAACATTATGTCTATTGATCTGGACGGACAGGGAATTGGTTATATAACGGGGTGGCTGGGAGGCCCCTCTACCTTTGGTAATACAACTCTTACGCAGTCCGGTGGTGGCGATATTTATGTCGCTAAATTATCAGAATCTCTGGTTGGTTTATCTGAAGAGAAGTACACACATCTTTCTGTCCTGCCAAATCCGGGGAACGGCATCTATACCATTTTAGCAGACGAGTCAACCGATATGAAAGCAATAAAAATACATTCCGTTTCAGGGCAATTGGTTTTAGAGACTTTCCTTTCAGGAGAACATACTACGATTGATATTTCTGATCAACCGAACGGTATTTATTTATTGCATGCAGACGGTCAACATACGGTTTACAATTATAAATTGATAAAACAGTAAATCGTCCTGAAAGAGGTTGGCAGATCTTTAGTTAATCCATTCCTATCAAATACAATTTACAGCAACTCATAAAAATATAGATACTAAAAATTAATTATCGATTCAATGAAAAAAATACAATCAACCAGGTTATTGACAAGCATCTTACTCCTTTCATTGCTTGTTGCTTCAGGATGCAAAAAAAGTAAAAAAGGAGTGCTGGAAATTCGAGAGTACCAATACCACATTTTTGATGACGGCTTGGGAGGACAATTTGTCGGAGCAGAAACAGGTAACGGTTCATTTTATTGTGTTGTAGCTGGAGATGAAATTGCTATGCAGGATGGAGAAAGTGTTACTGTATTGGAGTCTTCTTATCCTGGTTTTGCAGATGTTTACAGGGAATATGTGTATCATGCCGATGAATCACTCAAAAGTTTGGGATATAAACACAAAAATAAGGGGTCTGAAATGACAACACCTTATGGCACATATCCGTTTTATACTTCTCAGAAAGAAAACAGCAGTGTTCCGGGAAGTAACAGCGGGTTTGGTATTATTTCAGGAAAATGGGAACATGAATCGACAGGATTTACCGTATGGATAGACAATGATAAATCGGGAAGCGGAATGGTCATTGTCAATGGTACAGCAATGCCGGATGGCGCTGTCGGAGGCTATTCTATGAAAGAAATCACCAATGCGGGAGGAAATACATACCGCTTTCTAAACCGCATTTATGATTACAACAACAATGGCACCTGGACAGACGGCGGTTACTTGCAACTGGAAGTGAGTGAAGACGGAGCAACATTTACCCTGGGAGGACAAACCTATAACCGTATCTGAGGGAACCGGTCTTCATTTCAGAAAATAAAGAGATTAAACCGGAACTACTACAACGAAGAGAGATCTCCATCAACGGGGTCTCTTTTTTTGTTAACACTTGTTCATTCCGTTTGAAAGATACCTCTTCCTCACACTACAAATCACTCCATGGCGGTATTTTCCGAGGGGAAAAAGTGCGCTATGTTTGTTTCATTATTTAAACATCTGTATATAAAGTATTTAAAACTGAATTTTATGACCTGATCAACTACGATTAACTCGCCTAACTAAACATTTAACACTATTTACACAAATACAACTATTTGTAACAATTAATCAACATTTGTATGAAAACAAAACTATTTTTATTCCTGATACTTTCTATATTAATGAATGGATTTCAGGGGTGCAGAACAAAAAAGGACAGCGATTCCAGATCATCAGAAGATAGTGATCATTCTCCTAAAATATCAAAAGACCGAGTTAATAGAAATGTAGACGTCACAAGAACAAACACATATATGGTTGTTTATGATTTTAAAACAGGAGTATATGACAGCAATATGTTAAAGGTTCAAATAGATAGGCCTGTGGTGTATAAAATCGAAAACATTAACCGCTTTGCTTATGATATTCGTATTACGGTAAAAGATTCTGTTTTAGCAGGAAGTGTGTTTTTTGAAGAACCTGTTGACCCTTCTATTTTACCTAAAGAAAAGGAAGAACAAAAAGTTTCAGATATAGGGGCTATAGCAACTTCAAATCAGCAAGTAAGCGATATAAGAAGTATTGGAGAAAATGATTTTGATAAAAAAAGTATTATCGATAAAAAAGTTCCATTTTTAAAACAACAATTGAAAAGTATTTCATTTTTAGAAGAGGCGACTTTTTTACTAACAAAAATGAAAGATACTTTGAGGAAAATAGAGGATAAACTTCTAGATACAAAATATAAGTATACAGAAGACTCTTTATTATTATTGAATACTATGACTATAGACACAGTTACACTAACACTAGAAAATGCAAAAAGAAAAGAACTAATAACTAATTTATTAGCAGAAACCAATAAACTTTCCAATAGAATTGATCAACAAAATTTAATATTAAAGGATCTTAATCTAATAAAAGAAGATGCATTTAAGAAGTTTTCAAGTGACAATACAAAATTTATCATTGCCTTTGATGAACTAAAAGTGGTCTACAATAATGCTGTTGATTTATTGAGATATTACAAAGAGACATATAATATCATTACAAATCCTGAATTGACATCCGATATATATACAAAGAATTATCGTGACAGGCTTCAGGAAATATTAAATCGTTTACCATTAATAAAAGAAGATGTGTCCAAATTTCAAATGAGGTACTCAGATGTAATTGGTTTATATAATGCTGTAACCTATAATCCAGCCATAGATACCATATTAAACTACGGTGGAAAAATAAAACTCTATGCTCATGTAGAAAGTATGAAGTCAATGGCTGATAAAATGAATGAAGTTGTCGGAGAAATAAATGCAGATAAAATGTTACGCTTTATGTTTCAAAACATAAAACAAATAAATGAGCCATCTTCTTTTGAATTTATTTCCAATCCGGTTCAACCAATGAAAGATGTTGTTGTTTTTGACATTGATATTAAAAGAAAATTTTCCATTGAAAATCAATTATATGTTGAACGAAAATTCAAACATCGTGAATTTACACGCGGAGGAGTACGTTTTGATATGGGAGTTGGATTATTAGGTAGTATCTACCCAAACGTTAAAAGATATACTCTAGGACAAATCGGTGATTCTGCACAAATTCACATTAAATCAAATCAGCTATATGTTCCTTCTATAGCAGCATTGGCAACTATAAGCCTTCGGTCAGCAGGATATTTTACAGGAGGTTTTAGTGCTGGTGTAGGGATCGATATTGTAGGATCGGAAATCACCATGAGTAATTTTTATAGTGGATTTAGTTTTATCATGGGTAAATATGATCGTATGATGATAACAGGAGGAGTTTCCATTGGACATATGAACGTGTTGAAACCTGGATATGATATCGAAAAAATGCATCCCTATCCTAATCAAAATGGTATTGATGATTTTTTGATGAAAGAGTATCGGGCAGGTTTTTTTGTAGCAATTACATATAATCTTACAAGAGGATTAAAAGACAATGTTAAATACCTAAAATCCTCTCTTCCTCTATAATCACCCTCTAAACACCCACGGCAATAACCCCGGAAGTTCATTCAGATCGCGGATACGGAAATCATTCTTCTTTCGGCTGAGTTCTTCTTTGGGATCAAAGTGAATACCGTACATCCCTGCCCGTTCGGCTCCCATCACATCAATGTTCATATCGTCACCGATCATAACAGAGTGGTGGGGCTGAGCTTCCGCAGCAGTCAGCGCGTGTCGGAAAATACGCAAGTCCGGTTTGTTGATTCCGATTTCTTCCGAACTGACAATGATTTCAAAAAAAGGCAGAATGGCACTTTTTTCAAGCTTTGTCAATTGTACTTCTTTGAATCCGTTGGTAATGATGTGCATTCGGTATCCTTCCCCTTTTAGCGTATCAAGAGTTTCAACCGTATTGGGAAACAATTCCGTCTGAAGCGGAGAAATTCGCAAGTATTCTGTATTGAAGTATTCGTGCAATTCTGCATTGTTGATATCCAACTTCAAAAAGGCTTTCTGAAAGCGGGTGTCCCGTAGTTCTTCTTTGGATATTTTTCCTTTCCCGTATTTTTTCCAGAGGTTGGCATTCACCTCTTTGTATACCTGGTTGAATTTAAAAAAACTTGGTAATTGATGCACCGATTTTGTTTCTTCAAACAGGAATTTCAGGGCCGTTTCGGAATTCCGGTCAAAATCCCAAAGCGTACGGTCCAGATCAAAGAACAGATGTCGTTCCATTTTTTATAAGATAAACAAAACTTACAGTAATCGCATTATTCAGAAATATCCCGATAATCATCAACGGATAGGACATTCTTCTCTTACCGAAAAACTTAGCTGTAATGATGGTTCCAATCGGAATGGATAATAAAAAAGGTGCCCAGAAACAAAACGGAATAATTCCGATTCTATTTTTCAAACGAATGATTGTCTTATTGCGCTTTGTAAACGATTTAACCGGAACAACTTCAATTCCTGCAGCAACAGCCGCGCGGTATCGTTCCACCTTCTTTTTATGACTTCTCTTTAAGAAAAACTCTGCTGCAAAATAGAAAACAGTCATGGAAACAATTGCTCCTGCCGCATTGGCAAGAAATGTTTCGATATACGACAACTTCAGTGCCGGACCTAATGCCGGACTAAACATAAACTTCACCATCGCCGTAAAAAATACGGTACTCAATGCTACCCACTGCATAAATTCCTCTTATAATTTTGTTCCGTAAGCCAAATCCCCCGCATCTCCCATCCCAGGAACGATATAAGATTGTGCTGTTAATTCAGCATCAATAGCTCCTACCCATATCTCCGTTGTATCGGGTAAATGTTCCCGCACAAAGTTGATCGCATCCGGATGTGCAATTGCAGCAAGAATATGAATCTTTGCCGGTTTTCCTTGTTGCTGTAATGCCTTGTAAACCGTTACCATCGAGCTTCCTGTTGCCAGCATCGGATCCGTAATGATCAATGTTTTTCCGTTGATATTCGGAGCTGCAATGTATTCCACATAAATTTCAAAATCCTCCGCAGTAGAATGCTTTCGGTACGCTGAAACGAATGCACTTTCTGCTCTGTCGAAGTAATGCAGCAATCCGCTGTGCATGCCAAGTCCTGCTCGTAAAATCGTTGCCAAAACAGGTTGCTCTTTCAACAGATATGTCTTTGCCTCCCCCAGAGGAGTTGTAACAACACGTGCTTCATACTCCAGTGTTTTGGAAACTTCGTACGCCATTATTTCCGCTATTCGCTCCAGGTTTCTTCGGAAGCGCATCGGGTCTTTTTGAATCGAAGTATCCCGCATTTCCGCAAGGAATGCATTAAAAACAGAGTTGGTGTTTGAAAAGTCGTGAATCATTGCTTGCTAATGTGTCGCTAAGATACAATAAAAAGCGGAAGAAAACAGGAATTGAATCAGCCGACCAGCTGATTTTATATTTTTTAACGAAGCGGCAATTCTTCCTGCCAGATTTTCCAGGCCATCAAGGCTTGTTGCTTCAGCATCGTTTCACCGTTCAGGATCTGCGCTCCTTGTGCTTCGCTGCGTTGTAGCAGCTGCGTTTTAACCGGATTGTAGATCAAGTCCACCACCAGGTGATCGGGTGTCAGAAACTGAAAAGGAAGCTCAATACATGCTTTCGTGTCGGGATACATACCAACCGGTGTACAGTTGACAATCAATTTACAGGCACGTAGCATATGCTCGTTGATGTCTGCATAGGAAAACTGGTTTTCTCCCACCGGATTCCGAGAAATAAAAATACAATCAATCCCAATCTGTTTCAATACGTGAACAACTGCTTTAGAAGCACCACCCGTCCCCAAAATAATCGCACGCTCGTGTTTATTCGTCAGGAAAGGTTTGATGGATTGATGAAAACCGTATGCATCTGTATTGTGTCCGGTCGTTTTTCCATTGTTGAATGAAACACAGTTAACTGCTCCGATTGCTGCTGCTTCCGGAGAGAGTTCATCCAATAACTCAATGATTTCCTCTTTGTACGGAATCGTCACGCTTACTCCTGAAAGGTCTTCCCGCAGCAACGCACGGATTTCACTTTTATCCTGCAGTTCAAAGTTCTCGTACACCGCTTCGATCTCATTTTCCCGGAAAAAATCTGTGAAAAAAGGTTGAGAAAACGAATGTTTGAGCGTTTTTCCGATCAGTCCGAAGCGTTTCATTTTCCTGTTTTTTTACTGGCTGCCTTGTTGCGGATAAATTCAATAATAATCGGAATGATTGATATAAGAATGATTCCAAAGATCACGGTTTCAAAGTTCTCTTGTACAATCTCCAACCCACCGAAAAAATAACCGAGTAAGGTCAATCCGACTACCCATGAAAATCCACCGATTAAATTGAAGCGGAAAAATTTTCCGTAACTCATCTCACCAATTCCCGCCACAAACGGGGCAAAAGTTCTTACAATCGGAACGAATCGTGCAATAATGATTGTTTTCGGTCCGTGTTTCTCATAAAACGTGTGCGTTTTATCAATGTATTCCTGTTTTACCAATTGTCTCCCCCGGATCTTCCACTGCAGCATTTTCAAACCGACTTTCTTCCCCAGGTAGTAATTCAATGCATCTCCGATCACAGCTGCAATCAGCAATAAAATCAGTACCAACCATAGATTGAGTTCTGCCGTCTGCCCGTCTTTTGTAATTCCGGCACAAAATGTTCCGGCTGCAAATAATAAGGAATCACCTGGAAGGAACGGCATAACCACCAAGCCTGTCTCTACGAAAATAATCAGGAATAAAATGGCGTAAATCCATACCCCGTAATTCAAAATCATTTCAAACAAATGATCATCAAGGTGCAGAAAAAAGTCTAAAAATGAATGAAGAAATTCCATCAGCTATCAATTTATTGGTTACTCTAAGATTAATGTTTGGTCTACGTATTCGCACCAGGAAGTGATTCCACCTTCCATGATAAAAACGTTCGAAAAATTGTAGTCAACGACAAGTAAATTTGCCAGTGCTGAAGCACGATTCCCTGATTTGCACATCAACACAACCGGTTTGTCTTTCGGCAATTCCTGTAATCGTGAACACACTTCTGCCATCGGGATATTGATCGATTGAATATTCACAAATTCATACTCGTACCGCTCTCTGATGTCAAGAATAAAATAAGCGTCTCGATTTTTGCTGACTTCAAGTGCAGAAATACTTTTCATATAGACAGATTTTGTGCAAAAGTAATCATTTCAATTATCAATGATTCAATTATGAATTATCAAATGTTGGTGATAGAATCTCTTGTTACGAAGTCTTGATCATTTGACTGTATGATTGTTTGATTTCAAACCACCTCATTCAAAATTCAGTATTCAATATTTTCACAAAGTCTTGATCATTGAACATTGACTTTATGATGTTATGACGGTTTGACTTTATGACTGTTTGATTTCAAACCACCTCATTCAAAATTCAGTATTCAATATTTTTATAAAGCCTTGATCATTGAACATTGATAATTAACCACTCCTCCACTTTCAACTAAACCACTTTCAATTTTCAACTAAATCACCTTCCACCTTCATATTGTCAATCAGTCGTACTTCTCCGCAATATGCAGCAACACAACAAACAGCTCCCGGCACCCATTTGTGCGTCAACGTTTCTAATGTAACCGGATTTACGATTTCCACATATTCCGTTTTCAGACCTGCCGCATTGATCATCTCCGTTCCCTTTTCCATCAACTCTTGCGGAGAATAATCCTTTGTATGAGTGCTAACAAATAGCAGCGCCTGGTAAATAGCAAGTGCCTGTTCTTTCTCCGGTTCAGATAAACGCATGTTTCGGCTACTTAGTGCCAACCCGCGATCACTTCGAATAATCGGACATTCAACGATAGTAACAGGAATTCTAAAATAGTTGACCATAAAATGAATGACTGCCAGCTGCTGAAAGTCTTTTTTACCGAAATAAGCAGCATCGGGTTGTACAGTATCAAGTAATCGTTTTACCACTTCTACAACCCCCTGGAAATGTCCCGGTCGAAATGCTCCTTCCATAACCTGATCAAGTGTCCCTAAATCAAGTGCTGATTTGACATAATCAGAAGGATAAATTTCTTCAACTGAAGGCGTAAAAACAAAAGCGACACCATGACCGGAAAGCAGATTCATATCTTTTTCAATCGTTCTCGGGTATTTTTCAAGATCGGAAGCGTTGTTAAACTGAGTGGGATTAACAAAAATGCTGACGATAACAACGTCACATTGCTGCTTTGCATGTTCGACAAGAGAAAGATGTCCTTCGTGCAATGCCCCCATTGTGGGTATCAACCCGATCTTTTTTCCTTGTTTTTTCAGGGCAAAAACCTCGTCCTGAATTGATTTTACGGTGTTTATTTTATTCATTTCCCGTTTCTACAGTCTGGTCCAAATCGGCAAAACTATTTTTTTTTCTTGAAGTTCCGCATTTTTTTCTATATTTTTGTGCTGTTTTTTCAAACCAAAAACATCAGATGGAGAAAAAGAAAATACTTTTCATTTCACAGGAGATTGCTCCTTTCTTACCTAAATCAGAAATTGCATCTACGGCAAGAAGATTACCGCAAGCCATTCAGGAGTCCGGAAAAGAGATCAGGGTCTTTGCACCTAAATTTGGCAGCATCAATGAGAGGAGGCACCAGTTACACGAAGTTATTCGTTTGTCAGGAATGAATATTGTTATTGATGATACTGATCATCCGTTGATTATCAAAGTAGCTTCTATCGCACAGGCAAGAATGCAGGTGTACTTCATTGATAACGATGAATACTTCAAACGCAAAACCAATGTTGCGGATGAAAACAACGTTTATTTCGAAGACAATGACGAACGTTCTATCTTCTTCTGCCGCGGTGTTTTGGAAACAGTAAAAAAACTCGGTTGGCAACCGGATGTGATTCATTGCCATGGGTGGATGACGATTCCAATGGGCTTATATGTAAAGAAAATTTACAACAAAGACCCGCATTTCGCAGATACAAAAATCGTCTACAGCATGTACAATAATGAGTTTAACAAAAATTGGGATGCGAGATTACCTGAAAAGCTTAAATTTGATGGCGTGGACAAAGAAACACTCAGCAATTTTTCTCAAACAGATTTCCATTCTGTAATAGAAAACATGTTGAAATATGTGGATGGTGTAAACATCGCTTCTGAAGATTTGAACCCTGAACTGCAAAAAATCTATGATGGACTGGCTTGCAGTAAACAGGATTTTGTACCGGAAGAACATCAGCACAAAGTGTTGTCTGAATTTTTTGACAAAGTAATTGAAGAAGTACTTATATAATAGTATGTTAAAAAACATCTTTTTAGGGTGGCGGAAAGGAATGATTCTTTCCGCTACTTTTTTGTTTTTAGTTGGTATCGGATTGAATACCGGCGGATGTAAGAAAAAAGACAACCTGCTTGGTGGCAAGGCGATTGATTCCGACAACCTGTTAAATTCAGGAGGAATTGATACCTTTTCATTAATCACTTACACAGTAGAGGAAAACAACGTAAATACAAGTAATCCCCGTTATGGTCTGCTTGGTATTATGAACGACCCGCAATTCGGTATTGTGGATCTTGGATTTTATACACAGGTACGATTGTCAGGATTGAACCCGAACTTCGGTAATCCGTCCCTTATCACAATTGACTCTTTTGTGATGGCATTGGAATACGCCGGTAGCTATGGTTACATGGGGAATCAAACATTTGAAGTATTCGAAGTAGACGAACGGATGTATGTGGATTCTGCTTATTTATCAACAGAAGACCTGGCGGTAAAATCAGAAAACTGGGTCAACGGGTCCGGTACGTATGACATGAATCCCAATGGAATTACAATCGTAGGAAATGATACGGTTACAACACAGTTGAGAATTCACCTGAAACCGGCTAAAGCGATGCAAATCATTCAGGATGCATCTAATTTCCCGGCAGAATATGCCAACAATAGTTTATTTACAATCAATTACCTGAAAGGATTATATGTAAAAACAAATGGTGTTGCCCCTGCTCAGAATGCAGGAATGGTCGGTTATTTCAATTTACTTGATCAGGACACCAAGTTGATCATTTATTACAAGGAGAATGGTGCTGTAAAACCACCTTTTGATCTTGTACTCAATTCCGAATGTGCGGATTACAACCGATACAAAATTAACAGCACAGGAAAACGAGTGGAGGCTGTTGTTGCAGATTCAACTCTCGGACAAACAGAATTCTATGCTCAGGCAGGAAAATACAGAGGAAAGATCAATTTCCCGACGCTAAAAAATCTACCGGATAATATTGTTGTCCACGCAGCTAAAATTTACCTGCCGATCCAACAACTTCCGGGAAGTAAATTTGCAGCACCAAACACTATTTATTTAGTACCTCCCAGCCTGACTTCAACGATCACAGCAACCTATGACCCGTACATAAAAGGGTATGTAGCAGACCTTCGAAAGTTTGTTCAGGACTACAAAATCGGTACTGAAACACTAGAAGAACTAACCATTTCACCTACTTCTTTTGTATCTGCTACTGACCGGATTATCTTTAACGGTCAATTGACGGACAAAAAAATGAAACCTCGACTTATCATTTCATATACCAAGTTTTAATTATGTGTGGAATTGTAGCTTACATTGGACAAAAACAAGCCTACCCTATTATTGTTAATGGGTTAAAACGTCTTGAATACCGCGGATACGACAGCGCAGGAATTGCATTGTTGAATAGCCAGCAAGATCTGAATATTTACAAACGAAAAGGAAAAGTTTCTAACCTGGAGGACTTTACATCCGGGAAAGATATTTCCGGAACAATCGGAATTGGACATACACGTTGGGCTACACACGGCGAACCAAATGACGTGAATGCACACCCGCATTTTTCCGAAAATGGAGAACTCGCACTGATCCACAATGGAATTATTGAAAATTACGACAGCCTGAAACACGAGCTGTTAAAAGCAGGATACACATTCAGAAGTGAAACGGATACAGAAGTGTTGGTGCACTTGATTGATGACATTCAGAAAAAAACAGATGTATCATTTGCAGAGTCTGTACGGCTGGCTTTGGAGCAAGTAGTTGGGGCCTATGCAATTGTTGTAATCTCCAAAAACAATCCAAATCGACTGGTAGCAGCACGAAAAAGTAGTCCGCTGGTAGTCGGAATCGGAACAGAAGGTGATTTTTACCTGGCTTCTGATGCCACTCCGATTGTTGAATACACCAAAGATGTTGTGTATTTGAACGATATGGAAATTGCTATCGTTGACAGAACGGAAGGGTTGAAAGTCTACAACATCAATAGCAGCGAAGAAAAGATTCCATACATCCAGCAACTCGAATTACAATTAGAAGCACTTGAAAAAGGTGGTTACGATCACTTTATGCTCAAGGAAATTCACGAACAACCACGTTCTATACGCGATTGCTTCAGAGGGCGATTAAATGTAGCAGAAGGATGGGTTTCTCTGGGAGGAATCAAAGATTATGAAAATAAACTGATTGCTGCTCCGCGCTTGATTATGGTTGCCTGCGGAACTTCCTGGCATGCATGTACCGTCGGAGAATACTTAATTGAAGATTTGGCACGTATCAATGTTGAAGTAGAATACGCAAGTGAGTTCAGATACAGAAACCCGATTATTACCGAGAACGATATTGTTATTGCAGTATCACAATCCGGAGAAACAGCTGATACATTAGCTGCATTGGAACTGGCAAAATCAAAAGGAGCAACCATCCTGGGAATCTGTAACGTTGTCGGCTCTTCCATTTCACGAATCACGGATGCAGGATCATACACGCATGCCGGACCGGAAATAGGAGTAGCTTCTACAAAAGCATTTACAGCTCAGGTAACAGTATTGACCTTGATGGCATTGATGCTGGCACACAAAAAAGGCACAATCAGTGAATCAAAATACAGAACATTACTGGCTGAATTGGATGCCATTCCTGAAAAAGTACAAAAAGTACTGGATTCTTCCGACAAGTTGATTCAGGATATTGCTTCATTATACAGCAAAGCAACAAATGCATTGTACCTGGGAAGAGGGAATTGTTTTCCAGTCGCACTGGAAGGGGCTTTAAAACTAAAAGAAATCTCCTACATTCATGCAGAAGGTTACCCGGCAGCAGAAATGAAGCACGGACCAATTGCATTAATTGATGAAGAAATGCCGGTGTTTGTAATCGCCACACAAGGTCCTTCTTATGAAAAAGTAGTCTCTAACATCCAGGAAGTAAAAGCCCGTAAAGGAAAAGTAGTTGCGATTGTAACAGAGGGAGATGTTCACGTTAAAGCAATGGCTGATCAGGTAATCGAAATTCCGAAAACGGATGAACATTTGGTTCCGTTACTGGCAACGATTCCATTCCAGTTACTTTCTTATTACATCGCGATTATGAGAGGATGCAACGTGGATCAACCCCGCAACCTCGCAAAATCTGTAACCGTAGAATAAGCAAATGAATCTGAATGAACGGCACCGTGACTTTTTCGAAAAAGTTTATGACATTGTTCGTTTGATTCCGGAAGGAAGAGTGACGTCGTATGGCGCCATTGCAAAAGCACTGGGTACCGCCTCTTCTTCCCGCATGGTTGGTTGGGCAATGAACGCCGCACATTCGAAAGAAGATGTTCCTGCTCATCGCGTGGTCAACAGAAATGGACTGCTAACCGGGAAAATGCATTTTTCAACACCGAACAAAATGGAGCGATTGCTGCAGCTGGAAGGCATCGAAGTAAAAGATGATAAAGTCATTCAATTTAAAACCTTATTTTGGGATCCTATCACCGATATAGAGATCTGATCACATCGTTTTTCACATCGAAATTCAGGTTGCTTTTAGATAAAAAAGGCATCAGGCATATGCATAATAATGCAATATAGGAAGTACTATTTTTGTTTTTCTGATTTATTTATTGTAGATTAACGAAAATTATCAAAAATCAACTTCCTATGAAAAAACTACTTTTAATGTGCGGTGCACTCCTTGCCGGCGTGTACCTATATGCACAAAACACTACATGGATTCTGGCACCTAATTATTATGATTCTTTTTTTGGTTCTACCCCACTCCCGATAGGGGATTACACTGGTGCTCCTGCTATGTATGCCCAAAATATTCAAATGGATAAAGACGGGAATCTCCTATTTTTTATCATTGACAATAAAGTGTATGACAAAAACGGAAATGTCATTGAGGGAACTGATGGAAGTTTTATCATTGATGAACTTGACAGTTATCAGCGTGTTTCGGATGATATTTATTTTGATGATCACGTTGTAATGAATGGTACAAATTCAGAGATTGTTATCATTCCAGACAAAAACGATTGTAATTTGTTTCATCTTTTTAGCTCCGGACATTCAAAACATGGCTCACCAAGTAATGTCTTTGCTGCGTATGGACGTTTGAAAATTTCATACATGGCAAACGGGCAATTAACCCCATCTTCAGGATTTATGTTACATTCAGATGGCACCTATGTGGCATCCATGCGGCCAATGGAAGATATAATTGGTGTGGGCAACTTTAATAACGGGGCTAACAATCACCATCGAACACCTTCCTTTGCTGTCATCGACGAAGGAAATTCATATACGGTCTTTTATAAAAATTTCAATCGATTGTTCCGTTTAACAATTGATCAAAATGGGATTTCTTATAATAACTATACCGATTTTTTTGTAGGCCAGATCGTGGATCAAAGTCCCGATCGTTTGGAACTGGAAGCGATCAAACTACCCAATGGAAATTATCGCATTGCTTCATTTTGCAGAGCTTACCCAAGCCCCGGAATTTGGGGTGTATTTGTGTGTGATGTAACCTCATCGGGAACATTAGTTTCAGGCTCAACGAAAACACTTGAATACACATACAGTCTATTTGCAAGTAGCACTGTTAGAAATTTTACAGGGCTGGAATTTAATTCGACAGGTTCCCGTGTATTTGTTTCGCATCTGCCTTATAACGGAGTAAATGGTGCGACACTGGATTATTGGGATATTTCCGGAACTCCGGTCAAAACAGAGATTAGTACCGACGCTGAAGTCGGAAGAGGGCAAATTGAAACGGCAAGAGATGGAAATCTGTATATTCCGAGAAATACTCGTCTGGCACGTATCTCGAATATTAATGCAACTCCGAGTGTGAATCTCAATGCGGTTACAATTCCGACCTATCCTACATCTATTGGTTACAATCAAACACCAATGCGGATGCTTCAGGATCAAATAGACGGCAGCAATATATACACCAACGTCGACCCTAGCATTTTTCATGTAGTTACTTATGATGTAACATCCGGAGGAACATGGAATGGAGGTGCCAACCCGATCGCAAACGGTCAATCTGTTATTAATGTAGAGAAAGAATTACGTATCAAAGCGGGTGTCAGTCTGACGATACAAAACATGATCTTCCGTTTTGCTCCGGGAGCACGTCTGGTGATTGAAAACGGAACAGGAACCGGTCAGAGTGGAAAACTACGTTTGATGAATAACACAACATTAACGAACTATGCCGTATGTGGAGAAGAAGAAATGTGGCTGGGCGTGGAAGTATGGGGAAATTCTACCAATGTACAGGGAACAGTTCTCAATTCTACCCAAGGAGTATTAAGAATACAAAGCAATTCCCGCATTGAACACGCACTTATAGGAGTGCTTGCTTCCAAGCGAAATGAATCAGGTGGGATCCCCATTTCTCACAATTCGTACGATAATAATAGGAATGGAGGAGTTGTTGTGGTTGAGAATGCTTCATTTTTCAATTGTATGTCTGGCATTATTTTCCAACCCTATACGATTGGAAGTACTAATTTATCTTCTATTTCTTATTCTACCTTTACATGGAATGGTTTATTGAAAGATCTTTCCTTGAAACCGCAAGCACACATCAGAATGAATAATTGCCTGAATATAAACATTTCACGATCTAATTTTTACCAGCAAACACCAACGATATACAGCAATGTAATAGATAGAGGGATAGGAATTTATGCGCTTAACAGCACATTTAGCGTTTATAGTGGATGTAATTCCTTTCTTCCCGTTGGTTACGATTGCCCGGAGGCAAATAACCTCCCCTCTAAATTCGAAAATCTATATACCGGAGTAATGGCTTGGAATCTGAATAGCAGACCATTTACTGTACTTAGAAATGAATTTACCAATTGTTTATATGGAGTGACTTCCGTTACAGCAAAAACCCAAACGATCAGCCGCAATAAGTTCTATATACCCGAAAGTGATGCAATGCAGACCTGGGGAATTCACGTATCATACGGAACAGGCTATAAAATAGAAGAAAACTACCTCAGAGGTCTCGACAATCCATCTATTTCTCTGGGAAATTCACGCACGTACGGAATTATCATTGACAATTCAGGAAAAGAACACAATGAAGTGTACAAAAACGTGTTTGAAGAACTCTACGTAGGTACACAAGCACAAGGGAATAATGCAAGAATATTTCTTTCGGATGTAAACGACAGTGCAGGTGGTTTACGTTATCACTGTAACGAGTTCAAACATCCCATCCATTTGGCTGATATCGGTGTAAACGGACGCATTGATTATGAGCACGGACGCGTTGGAGGAAGCACCATACATCAGGCAAGAGACGAAAATACGGCAAGAAACAAATTCTCCATGTTCGGAGAAAATCATACCTTGTATCCCGACCACGACATTATGCTTTATCCGGGAAGCCAGCAAATCAATTATGTACATCTGGCAGACGATGCACATACCCCTGATAATTACACGGTAAATCCACCTACCTCCGTATATCCATACGTACAAAACTGGGGTGGGATACCTGTTTTTGCTACTGAATATACGTGCCCTACAAGGTACCCTGCTATTATACCGATTATCTTTGAACCGGAATTCTTTTTAGGGGAACAAGATAAAATTGATAGTTTAGAAAACATGATTGATGCCGGAAAAACAGATCAGTTGTTAAATTTAATCGCATCTCAACCAAACGAATCAGCTACGTATAAAGAATTGATGAATACCTCTCCTTACCTAAGTGATGTAGTATTGGAAAGTTATATCAGATCAGGTGTATCAAGTAATCAACTGAAACAAGTACTGATTGCGAACAGCGGATTGTCAGATTATATTTGGAACAGTTTGAATACTTCACAACATACAGAATTGCAAAAGGATTTATTAATGTACCAGAACAAAGTCTCTTCCCGCAAGTTATTAAGCAATGACATAAAATCTGTCAATGAAAAGCTGAATAGCTTACAACGTGATCATATTTCGGCAATTATTTCTGATACGACCATTGCATCTACCTCCGATCATCTGGAACAATTTTTGGAAATGTGTGAGGGAATTAATTTCAAGAAGTCATTATTGTCCCAATACAGCAGCAGCCAGAAAAAAAATAAGTTTGATGAATTGTTGGACAATCTTTCCGGACACTTATCAAAAGAGCGTATCGAATTGTACAGAATCCAGTATACAATGGATGGGTATGCTTCCATGCAAGAAGCTGTGAATCAAAATGAATCTATTCTTTCATCGCTTGATCAAATTGTGAAAACAGGGCAGGACGAAGAAGCTATATATATTGCCGGAACAATCATCACTATATTGGATGGAAAAAATATTGAACTACGTGTGCTTCCGCTTCAGGCTCCTAAAAACAGTCTGTTGGAGTATCACTATGAAACATCGGAAACAGACAGACGTCAAGCCGCGTCTTATGTTGTAAAATTGTTCCCAAACCCTTCTAAAGGAAGTGTGACATTTCATTTTTCGGAGTTAGAATCTTCCAGTGTTAATATTCAGTTGATTGACCTTACAGGTAAAGAAGTATTCAATTCACAATTCGCAAATACAACAAAAGAGCAAATTGATTTTTCCCATCTGAAAAAAGGAGCGTATCTTGTAAAGATTATGATTGATGATCAACAATCTGACGCACAATTACTGATATTGGAGTAAGAAAAGATAGTTAAATAAAGTAGCCATAAAAAACAAGGTTTCCTGAAAAAATGGAAGCCTTGTTTTTTTGTCCCAAAGCATAAGAATTTTACCTTGCTATACACAGATACTAATTGCTTTATTATCTTTGTAAATTATGCGGAATCTCATTGCTTTTTTAAGGCGTTTTCAAATATTTCTGGTCTTTGCAATACTGCAAGTGATTGCGTTGTCTTTTTATTTTTCTTTTTTTTACTATCCACGCTCTCAATACCTTACTACAACGGCAACTGTTAATGCAAAAATCTGGGAAGCACGAAACGCTGTTACCAAGCAATTGAAGTTGAGTCACACCAATACGGAGTTGCAAAAAAGCAATGCCGAGCTGATGAAAAAATTACCGCAGAGCTTTATGCGGATCGATGAAGATCTGGTAAAAATAAACGACACGGTATACCGACAGCAATACGAGTATATAAGTGCGGAAGTGATCAATTCTACCGTGGAAAAACGCAATAATTACTTCACCATCAATGTTGGTTCAATACATGGAGTGGAAAGAGGATTAGGGGTGATCTCTGATAACGGAGTTGTTGGCGTGGTCCACCGGTGCAGTGAACATTATTCCATTGTAAAATCAGTGCTGACGGAAAACATCAACATCAGTGTTGTCATTGAGGACATGGGACTATACGGTCTTTTGAAATGGGATGGACTGGATCCGAGAAGAGGTTCCGTAGCTGGAATTTCCAACGATCTGCACATCAAAAAATGGTCAAAAGTCGTTACACGTGAAGGAACCGGAATTTTTCCGAAAGGAATCATGGTCGGAAAAGTTGAGAAATTAAAAAATGTGGAAGGAGAAGCTTTTTGGGATGTCTCCATCCTCTTTTCCGAAGATTACAGAAAATTACAACGCGTTTATGTCGTTAAGAACTTATTGGCGACAGAACAACAAAAATTGGAACAATTAATTCCCCAGGATCCGAAAGAATGAGAATCATACTAATTCATAGCATTCGTTTTGTACTATTTGTATTACTGCAGGCGCTTGTTTTCAACCAATTAGAAGTAGGATTGGGAATTCACCCCATGGTATACCCGCTGTTTATCATGTTATTACCATTCAATACCAATCCCGTTTTATTACTGGTACTCGCGTTCGGAATGGGACTTTCCATTGACGTATTATCCAATACCGGCGGACTGCATGCATCTTCATTGCTCGCATTCGCGTTATTTCGTCCCCTTATTTTTAAAGCATTCAGCCCGCGGGACGGCTACGACCCCACTAAAGAAGGTTCTATCTACGAAATGGGACAGCGGTGGTTTTTGTATAGCTTCGGTACGTTACTATTAATTCATCATTTGTGGTTCTTCTTCATGGAAGTATTCAAATTCAGTGAACTATTGTATGTTGCACGGAAATTGTTGTTCACACTCCCTGTTTCCTATCTGCTTGTCATTCTACTTCAGTTTTTGTTCCTCAAACGAAACAAGTCCTAAATGAACTTCGACAACCGTAAATATGTCATCATTATTTTTGTTGCACTGATCGGTGTGGTGTACATCCTTCGTCTGTTTCAGATGCAGGTTGTCGACGATCAGTGGAAAGTCCGTGCGCAGGAAATTGCTGAAAAACGAAGGTATATCACTCCTCCCCGCGCTGTGATGTTTGACAGGAACGGAAAAAAAGTGGTATCAAACAAAGCATACTACAACTTGATGTTTGTAGAGAAAGACATTGAAGATCTGGATACTGTTGCGTTTGCGAAACTGGTTGGAATGACTACCGATGAAGTCAGAAATCGATTCATAGAAATTCGCGAACGGGAAGGTTATTTTACCAGGAAAGACGGTAAGAAAATTCCAAATTATCAACCCGTACGCCCCTACCCTTTTCTAAAAGAACTCACTGCAGATGAAATCGCAATGATTGCACCTCACCTGGATAAATACCCGGGTTTTTACGAACAGGTTACCAGTATGCGGGATTATCCATACGCAGGGGGAGCAAATATTTTAGGATACCTGGCAGAAACAAACCGGGAAGAGATTGAAAAAGATAAATTCTACCGGTCGGGAGACAACATCGGAAAAGCAGGTATTGAAAAGTATTACGAAAAAGAATTGCGCGGCCAGAAAGGAGTGCATTACATTGTTACATCAGCACTTAACAACGCCATTGAATCCTATGCAGGAGGAAAATACGACACGATGGCCATTCAGGCACCTTCCCTCAAACTTGGAATGGACATCGAATTACAGGTCTATGGAGAATTGTTGATGAAAAATAAAATGGGGTGTATCGTAGCAATAGAACCTTCTTCCGGAGAAATATTGTCCATGGTTTCGGCTCCATCTTACGATCCCAATTTGTTTGTCGGGAAATCCAACATTGCGAAAAATTACCCGATCCTGGTCAGTGATCCGAAAAAGCCATTATTTCCACGACCATTACAGGCGGAATATCCTCCGGGATCGATTTTCAAATTGACACAGGCATTAATCGGAATGCAGGAAGGTGTAATTGATGAAAATGCATCATTCCCGTGTACACAAAGTATGGTAGGATGCCACAATCACCCGCAGGCAACAAGTGTATCAAAGGGAATTCAAATGTCTTGTAACCCTTATTTTTACTATGTAACGCGCAAAATTATTCACCAGGGAAAAAGTAAAAATGCGTTTGTAGATGCTGAAATAGGACTTGGCAGATGGGAAGAATACCTGCACAGTTTCGGATTAGGAGTGAAACTGGATTCAGATATCGCAGCCATCCGGCCGGGCTTGATTCCGGGACCAAAGTTTTACGATAAATGGTATGGTCATCATGCATGGGCATTTTCAACCATTCGCTCTATCTCCATCGGGCAGGGAGAGGTAAAGTTAACACCGCTTCAAATGGCAAATCTATCAGCGATCATGGCCAACCGGGGATGGTACATCACTCCTCACGTTGTTAAATCCATTGGAGATGACGGGCCATTACCGCAGTTCAATGTTGTTCATAAAACCATGATCGATCCAAAATACTTCCCTCCGGTTGTAGAAGGAATGCGCATGGCTGTAAACGAAGGTGGGGGAACGGCACGAAGAGCTAAAATTGAGGGGATCACCGTGTGTGGAAAAACGGGTACAGCACAAAATCCACATGGTGAAGACCACTCTGTATTCATCGCATTTGCACCAATGGACAATCCGAAAATTGCGATTGCTGTTTTCATTGAGAATGCAGGTTTCGGAGGAACGTGGGCAGCGCCTATCGCCAGTCTGATGATTGAAAAATACATCAATGGGGAAGTGAAAGACAAAGAAAAAGAAAAACGAATTCTGGACGCCGTATTGGATAATATCAAATAATGAGACAAGGCGATAAACTGACTAGCAACATTGACTGGCCGATTTTATTGGTGTATTTCCTCATCCTTGGAATGGGGTTAATGACTGTTTATTCCACTGCTTATGATGCCGAACATCCGAATATTCTGGATTTTTCAATGCTCTATGGTCGTCAGGTTATGTGGATTGGTGTTTCATTGTTTCTGGGGTTAGTTGTTTTCTTAATTGACTCAGAGATTTACCGGAAATTCTCCATTCCCATCTACATAGGAACGCTTCTGTTACTCGTAGTGGTATTATTCACTCCGCCAATCAACGGGGCTCGTGCATGGTTGGGAGTCGGATCGTTTGGAATTCAGCCGGCAGAGTTTGCAAAAATCGGAACAGCTATTTTGTTGGCGAACTACATCAACCAGATGAATATCAAGCAGCAGAATGTGAAAAATGTACTTGCCTGTCTTGCCATCGTCATTATCCCGATGGGATTGATCATTCTTCAACCCGATGCAGGAACCTTTGTCGTGTTTACTTCCTTTTTCTTTGTTTTATACCGGGAAGGAATTACGTTTGACCCGATTGTCCTTTCCCTGATTAATTTAATTCCCGGAGTAAAATTCAAACAAACATGGATCGGAACTCACTTTATCCCTCTCCTGTTTGTGATTGTTATTATCTCTGTCGTAACACTCCTGCTGAGTAAGACAACATTCGACCTTGCATTCCTCGGACTGTATGAACTTCCTTCTATTTTCGGAATCGTTGCTGCCTATTTTGTCATCGGGATCTTGTTCTATATAGTAGGGCAAACAATTGTCGGAAACAGGAATAAGCGGAGGTTATTATTTATCGTGATTTTATCCTTTAGCATTGCATCACTACTTTCCGCGTCTATTTCCACCGTATTCAGTCACCTGAAACAACACCAGAAAAACCGTATTGAGCTCTTACTCGGACTGAACGAAGAAGACCAGAGAGACGGGGATGATTACAACAGAAATCGGGCGATGACAGCCGTAGGTTCAGGTGGGCTTACTGGTAAAGGATATAAAAAAGCAACTCTAGCGTCCGTAGAATCCAATCACGTTCCTGAAAGTGAAACAGATTTTATTTTTTGTCCGTTTGCAGAAGAATGGGGATTTGTCGGAACATCTGTACTGATGGGACTTTATTTATTCCTGCTCTTGCGAATTGTACACATCGCCGAACGACAGCGATCCGTTTACAACCGGGTGTACGCCTATTCCGTAGGGATGATCCTGTTTTATCACTTTGCAATTAACATCGGAATGAACATTGGTCTGGCTCCTGTAATCGGAATCCCACTTCCTTTCTTTAGTTACGGAGGATCCTCTATGATGTCTTTCTCAGCTATGTTCTTTATTTTATTGAAGTTAGACAGCCAACGAAGAGATACATTGTTTTAAACAAACGGCTTTATCCAATATCAGTTGTTAACAAGTTCTCACGGCCTTTGAGAAATCTTGTCGGATAACTTCGGAAGTTTGTAAAAAACAATACAATGAACAATAAGATTCTTTTTTCCGCGCTTTTAATGCTTGCTCTAACAGCATGTGTACCTTCCAAAAAATACAAAGAGTTACTGGAACGTGAAAAACAATGCAACGAAGAATTAGAATCGTATAAAAGTCGTGCCCTCACAGGTGAAGGAAAAGCAGCTGAATTTGAAACAAAATACAATGTTCTGACCAAAGAAGTCGATGCATTAAAAAATGATACAACCCGATTAGGCAATGAGTACCGTGAACTACAGGCACAATATGACAAGGTTGTAGCACGGGTAGAAGCATTGGAAACGACATTTGATAAATACAGACTGTCCGGTGAAAAACAAACAGCCATGTTACAGGCAGACCTTGATGCAAAAAGCATTGAATTACAACGCAAACAAGATGAATTAAATAGCCTCGAAAGTGAATTGAAATCAAAACTTCAATTATTAGCAGAACGTGAGCAACGCGTAAATGAGCTGGAAGAAATGATTGCTCGCCAGGAACAGGCAACGAAAGCATTGAAGCAGAAAGTTGCAAATGCATTAAAAGGATTTGAAAACAGAGGTTTGACGGTTAATGAGAAAAACGGGAAAATCTATGTCAGCTTGGAAGCTAAATTATTGTTTGCATCCGGAAGTACAAAAGTAGAAGAAGAAGGAAAAAAGGCACTTGTAGAATTATCAAAAGTACTGGAAAGCGAAAAAGACCTGGAAGTGATCGTTGAAGGACACACAGATACCGATAAACTGGCTAGCGCATCACACCCGAAAAACAATTGGGAACTATCCGTTCTGAGAGCAACTTCTGTTATTGAAATCATGCTGACAAATTCAAAAATGAATCCGAAGCAATTGATGGCCGGTGGTCGTTCTGAATTCCTTCCTGTCGACCCGAATGACAAAGCAAAAAAC
>DHNG01000043.1:183593-183830 GCA_002409405.1 Flavobacteriales bacterium UBA5422
AAAAGCACTTCTTAACTTTGCGCTTTCAGTATGAAAGTGAATGAATTAAGTAAACTTCGATTAAAAATCAAAACAGGGTTCTGAAAATTTATTTTAAAATACTTCAAAAAAAATCGCTTCTTCTGTTGCAGATAAGGAATTCTTGTGTATCTTTGCAATCCGATTTGTGAAAATTGGTTGAAAAAGTTCTTTAATTCTTGAATCAAAACAATAAGCCGATGTAGCTCAGCTGGCTAG
>DHNG01000043.1:184050-184245 GCA_002409405.1 Flavobacteriales bacterium UBA5422
TTCGAGTCCCTCTATCGGCTCTTATTTTTTTGAATATATTTTTTGGGGGGATACTCAAGCGGCCAACGAGATCAGACTGTAAATCTGCTGACTATGTCTTCGCAGGTTCGAATCCTGCTCCCCCCACAAAAAATTAAGCGGGAGTAGCTCAGTTGGTAGAGCGTCAGCCTTCCAAGCTGAGGGTCGCGAGTTCGA
>DHNG01000043.1:184469-184645 GCA_002409405.1 Flavobacteriales bacterium UBA5422
GTCACGAGTTCAATTCTCGTCATTGGCTCGAGAATCACTTTGGATTGACTTTCACTCAATAGTATGGGTGAAATTTGGTATATATATAAATTTGTTTTTTTATTAACTAAGTAACAAAGATAAACAATGGCTAAGGAAAATTTCGACCGTTCCAAACCACACGTAAACATTGGAAC
>DHNG01000019.1 GCA_002409405.1 Flavobacteriales bacterium UBA5422
CGTCGTAAAAAAGCAGAGGCAGAAGCTAAAAAGAAAGCAGACGCTGCTAAACCAACTACGACAACCTCTCCGAACACAACAACTTCAACGCCATCAACGTCTACAAAACCGGTAGAATTACCGGAAACGAAAGAAAATGCGGCATTGAGCAAAAGTTTTGAAGGAAACAGAGGTAAATTACCATGGCCGGTTGAAAAAGGAAACATTACGGAAGGATATGGTAAGAATTCGCATCCAACGATTCCGGGTGTATTTACAAATAACAACGGAGTGGATATCTCTGCACCGAAAAATGCACAGGTAAGAGCCGTTTTTGATGGTGAAGTGACTTCTGTAATGAATATTCCGGGGGCAGGAAAAGTCGTCATTGTGAAACATGGAAATTACAGAACGGTATACAGCAACCTGCAAAGTACATTTGTAAATGTAGGGTCAAAAGTCTCTACAAAACAAGTAATCGGTTCGCTTGTTACAAGTGACGGACAATCATTATCCACCTCGCATTTTGAAATACATCAGGTTGTGGGAACGACTGTTACAAGTCTGAATCCTAGTTTGTGGCTGGCAAAATAACATATGCTAATTCATAATCTTTCTAAATAAGACAGGTTTGTTGACCAAAAATTCTAACTTTACGGCAATTTCAGAAAGTTAGCACGATAATGAGTGGCCATATTAAATTAGCACAGATTAAAAAGGGGAATGACGCCATCGTACAATCAATAGAAGGCGACGAATTACGCTCCAAATTATTGGAATTGGGATTAACCTCCGGAAGTAAAGTCCGCGTTTTATATACGGCACCTTTTGGAGATCCGATTGCGGTCGATATTGAAGGATTTGTTCTTTCACTGAGAAAATCTGAAGCCAATTTAATTCACGTTACCGTTTAATCATTCTTACCAAAATCAACACAATGAAGATCGCGCTTTTAGGAAATCCGAATACCGGAAAAAGTTCTGTTTTTAACCTGTTGACCGGTTTGCGGCAGCATGTGGGGAACTTTCCGGGGGTAACGGTTGAGAAAAAAACAGGAACGTTAAAAATAAATGAAACCAGTCATCAATTAATTGATTTTCCCGGGACATATAGTGTTTATCCGCACTCGGAAGATGAAAAGGTTGTCTATAATGTGCTTTCTAATCCGGCAAATCCGGATTATCCCGATGTGTGTGTTGTTGTCTTGGATGCATCCAATCTTCGCAGGAATCTGTTCTTATTTTCCCAGATTTATGATTTGGGATTACCAACAGTAATGGTGCTGAACATGATTGACGTGGCAGACAAGAATAAACTGGAAATTACTACGGAAAAACTACAGGAGCACTTTCCGGATGCAGTTATTGTTTCCAGTAATGCGCGTGTGAAACTAGGTAAAAGCCGAATCCTTGAAGCGATTACAGCAGCCGGTAAATCTGAAAATCGTATTCCTTTTATAGAGGGTGCAGCAATGGCTGCCATTGATGATCAGGTAAAACAAGAAGAGGAGGCAGAAAAGCGATTTGCTAAGATAGATGGGATTATTCCGCAGATCCTTACACAAAAAGCAGAGGAAAAAAAGACAGAAACAAGGAGTACAAAGCTGGACAAAATTTTAACGCATCCCGTTTTCGGATACCTGATTTTTGCAGCAATTTTGTTGCTTATTTTTCAATTTATCTTCTCATTTGCTTCCATTCCTATGGACTTCATTGATACACAATTTGGCAATTTGAGCGAGTGGATAGGACAATCTATGCCGGAAGGAATTTTCAATGACTTATTGACACAGGGAATTATTCCCGGAATCGGAGGGGTTGTTATTTTTGTTCCCCAGATTGCAATTCTGTTCTTTTTTCTTGCCATTCTGGAAGAAACAGGTTACATGGCACGTGTTGTATTCATCATGGATCGGCTGATGCGTCCTTTTGGGTTAAATGGAAAAAGTGTGGTTCCGTTGATGTCGGGTGTTGCATGTGCAATCCCGGGAGTAATGGCTGCCCGTACAATTGCTGATTGGAAAGAGCGGATGATTACAATCATGGTAACACCATTGATGAGTTGTTCGGCACGTATTCCCGTATATACATTATTAATAGCGCTGGTTATTCCTGAAAAAACAGTACTTGGAATCTTTAACCTCCAGGGATTGGTATTGTTTGCGTTGTATGCAATGGGGGTAGTGGCCGCTTTGGGAGTTGCTGCTATATTGAAATTGGTGATCAAAGCCAAAGCAAAGGGATATTTATTACTGGAAATGCCTGCATACAAACAACCGCGTTGGGGAAATGTGGGAATTACTGTATTTGAAAAAGTAAAAGTTTTTGTGCTGAATGCCGGAAAAATTATCCTGGCGATTTCAATTGTCTTGTGGGCACTGGCATCATATGGACCGGGTGACAGGATGGAGAAAGCAGTTGTAGCAGCGGAAGAATTTGCAACGGAAAATCAGTTGGATGAAGAAGAACAAGCGGACTTAATTGCTGGTGCACAATTGGAGAATTCATACATCGGGATTATGGGGAAAACCATCGAACCGGTAATTGCACCACTTGGCTACGACTGGAAAATGGGAATTTCACTGATTACTTCATTTGCAGCAAGAGAAGTATTTGTCGGTTCACTGGCAACAATCTACTCCGTACATGATGACGGGGAAGAAAACCTTCCGTTGCGTCAGAAATTACTAAAAGAAAAACATGCTGATGGTACGCCTGTTTACACATTGGCAACAGGTGTTTCGCTGATGGTGTTTTATGTGTTTGCGATGCAATGTATGGCAACAATGGCCGTTGTGAAAAGAGAAACGGGTAGCTGGAAATGGACATTTTTTCAATTGGGATTATTTGGAGTTTTAGCTTATTTAGGAGCATTTTTATCTTTTCAATTGTTATCGTAATATGCAATTTATTCTCGTCATAATATGTGTCGCTGCAGCAATTGGTTTTTTGAGCTGGAAGTTATACAAACAGTTCAGAAAGAAAAAAGACGATGATTGCGGCTGTGGAAAATGTGGGTCGTAGGAAGAAACCCCGATTGTGACCATATGATCATTTCTACAAATAGTCATATCGCATTATTGCGATAACACGAAATCGTATTGAGAATATCCCATCAAATTATTCTCTACTTCTCTCAAAGACCTTACGAAATAAAACGTTGCTATTGAATCAATCATAAAAAAAGCCTCTCAGAAAAAATCAAAGAGGCTTTTTAGCAGAGGTTATGGTATTAATGCCTGATAACTAATTTACCAGTGAACAATACATTTCCTGTTTCACCGATAATGCGATACAAGTAAGTTCCTGTAGCAAAACCGGAAACATTGACTGTTGTCATTTCTGAATTGAATGGTGTCGTGTGCATGTGTTTTCCAACAAGATCCACAATACTGATTACAGCTGGTGATTGCTGCTTTTTCCAACTGAAGTGAACAACATCAGTTGACGGATTCGGGAATACATTCAAATCGGCTATTGTCAGTTGCTCAAGCCCTACACCTGTAGTATCCTGATCTCCTTCACTGATTGTAATACAATAATCTTCTACTTCTCCCCATGTAAAGTCACCACAGACATTCGGCAATGTCGTTTGCCCGGTTCCCTGATAAGCCAGTTGGACTCTCAGACGTGTACTTCCAAGAGTTGCTGTTGCAGGAACAGTCAGTGAGTTGGATACCCCACCAATAGAAGTACCCCCTTGATCAAAGATCAGTTCACCTGTTTCAAATGTTCCGTTTTGGTTCGCATCCAGCCAGATTCTTGTATATTCAGGTAGCGCCTCGCCATCAAATCCGGGAGTAATTGTAAATGGATAAGATGCACCTGTTTCCAACGCAATAGAATTTGTTCCGTTGGCTGCTGCGTAACCATTATTATCTCCGCTCGTTGTCGTTGTTCCATTCAGCGTAAATGATTCAATCCATTCGTGCTGAATTCCCATTAACCCTGTTGCGGCTGCTCCACCTGTTATTGTTGACAATAAACTTGCTCCCTGTGCCTGAGTGATCATAACAACTGGAATGGTAACACTACCGGCTCCTGTTCCTGATCCCAAAGAAGCAGGTGCTGTTCCTTGATTGTTGATAATCAATAGTGCAGTTGCTCCTGCATTCTGAGCATTCAATGCTTTTTCTGAAAAATTACATGTACCCCTTACGGCAACGGCAATATTTCCGGATAAAGCAGCAGCATTTGAAAGTGTACCACATCCTTCATTCGCATTTGCGCCACTTCCGTTCATCAATACCAGATTTCCATATACATAACCGTCTTCAATATCTCCTCCCCAACTATCTGTTTCTGTATAGCTGGTAATTGTATTTACAATTCCTGATGGAGAAAGAAACGCGATACGTGATTGTGTAGAGCCGGTTGCTTTAGAATCACAGTAAGGCAAATCAATGCAATTTCCACATCCTACAGTGTTGAATACTGTTACAGCAGACTCACCGTTTTCACTTGTACAAATTGTTTCCAGGTAAAATTCATAGGAACTACAAGCATCCAATCCTGTTAACTGGTATGGAGAAGTAACACCTGTAACCGTTATCCAGGAAGAACTTCCTGCTGTTCTCCAATGCAGATTAACTGAATTCACTTCTGAATTGGTGGTAAATGTAATTGTAGCAGCTTCGTCTGTGGTTGAGACACTGATATTTTCTGCAAAACATTCGCTGCACGTCTCAGTCATTAATAAATCAAGTGTGTTTTTAGCATTCAGACGACCACTTGTAATAAACTTTGTTGCCAACTGTGCTTTAACATCTACACCATTTATCAATGCCTCCAATACAAGATCAGCTCCCAGTCGTGGATTAGACCGTACAATATTCATAAAAGACGGGCAGGGAATAGAATATGCTAATCCAACTACTCCTGCAGTTAACGGACAAGCAAAAGATGTTCCTGTTGTTGTTGTAATTCCATTGGTTCCGGCTGTTGTCACCACATTAATTCCCGGTGCACCGAATTCAATTGTTTGATCACCGTACCCCCCGGCTGTATTATCGTTGTGATCCGTTCTTCCTACTCCTACCATGTATGGGCTGGAACAAGCTGTAGGCATGTCCCCTGCCGTATCAACATCCAGATTGGAATTGGTTGTTGCTCCGATATTGATGACACCATGGTATCCTAATGTGTCGTAAAACTGGCACCAAAGCGGATAACTTGACGGATTGGCACCGTCAATTCCCCATGATGCACTTGTTGCTACAACAAACGCTCCTTCTGTACCATTGGATTGGTTCCATCGTTTTCTCATTACCAACGGATAGGTATAGGCTTCAATAACATTCGACTGTGTCAGTGATCCCATGTTAACAACCATCAGCTTTACATCCCAGTTTGCACCGGCAACGTTTAGATTATTATCACCTTTTGCACCGATCATTCCCAAACAGTTTGTACCATGCGCTCCTGTTCCTGTATCATCATTGTCATTTACCGTGTTCCAACCATTGTAATCATCAATGTATCCGTTGTTGTCATCGTCAATTCCATTTCCCGGAATCTCAGCGCTATTGATCCAACGGTTAGGACTTAAATCCTGATGATTCAGATTCCCTCCCGATCCTTCTACCATACACACGACAATGTCGTCACCATTAGCGGTTGTTCCTCCCGTTGTAATATCCCATGCAAGATCTGAGTCGATATCTGCATCAACAGTTCCTCCTGTTTGTCCGGTATTATTGTGGTGCCACTGTTGAGTGAAACTCGGATCGCCGGGAAGAGTAGAGCGTACCTGAACATAATAATTATAGTCTGCTACAACAACCTCTTTCTGACTGTATAACCAACGTTGCATTCCTTCATGTGAAATGACGTGGTGGTCAAATTTGATGGTCCAGATTCGCATAGGAGGAGAAACGAACTTTAAGACTTCTAATTTATATTCTACAGGTGCTTCTGCAATTAATTTCTTCAGACTTTGCTCAGTTGTCAACTGAATCAGAAACTCACCTTCAACATATGATTTGTTATCAAAGTGTGCTTTTGTAGTTTGCCCGTAAAAGTAATTAGGGACAGTTATGAGTAAACTGAATAAGGAGAAAAGGAATAAATGTTTCATAAGTATAACCTCGTTATTGTTAACGAACGAAAGATACAATTTTTTATTGAAATAATGATTTAATTTACTTTTCTGTTATATTAAACAAGATTTGATATAACTTTGCCTGTTTTTTGGTACTAATTTTTAATATATGCGTAAACATTTTCTGTTGATACTCATGCTTGTTGTTTCAGGCATCTCATTTTCTCAGGTCTCTAAATTGGTGAAGGGAACACTGATTGACGAAAAGAGTGAAAAGGCGGTAGAGGATGTTACTGTTGTGTTGAAAAATACCGAAACAAAAGATTCTTTTGCTACTACGACAAATGAAAACGGTTTTTTCCAGTTTAAAAATATTCCATTTGGAAACTATGAGTTCAGAATAACGGATAAGCTGTACAAAAAGGATAGCACATTTACCTTTGATATTAACCAGGATCATGCGGATAACTTTACGTTCGGACAACCGATCACTGCCAATCTGAAAGTATCGTGGTTGTTTAATTGGGGGGACCGGACAATGACGGATGCGACCGGAAAGGTCTACGTTCAGGAACATTACTGGTCACACTTTGTGGGAAAAATTGTATTGGCAATCTATGGGTTGTTTCTGTTGCTTATTTTCTTTTACAGTGTTTTACAGTTTAACCTGGCAATTACATATGCTAAAAATAAAAAGATAGGCAAGAAGCAAGACCCTGTGTTTGATCCTGCGACAACGCCAAAGGTGACTGTTCAATTGCCGATGTTTAATGAAATGTACGTGGCAGAACGCATCATAGAATCGTGTGCTGCGTTTGATTACCCGAGTGATAAATTACAGATTCAGGTACTCGATGACTCAACGGATGAAACGAAGGATTTGATTGCTAAAAAGGTTGCTGAAGTTGCTGCAAGAGGAATTAACATCCAACACATTCACCGTGTTGATAGAACAGGATACAAGGCAGGAGCACTGGATGCTGCGATGGACAGAGTAGAAGGAGATTTTATTGCCATTTTTGATGCGGATTTTATTCCTGAACCTGATTTCCTGCAAAAGACAATGCCTTATTTCCAGGACGAACACATTGGTGTAGTTCAGACACGTTGGGGGCATTTGAACAAAGATTATTCATTGCTGACGGAACTGCAGGCATTCGGATTGAACGGACACTTTGCAATTGAGCAGGGAGGACGAAATTCAGCGGGACATTTTATTAACTTCAACGGTACCGGAGGTATTTGGAGAAAAACGTGTATTGCAGACGCCGGAGGGTGGGAGCATGATACGCTTACAGAAGATTTGGATTTGAGTTATCGCGCCCAGATGAAAGGATGGAAATTCCAATACCTGGAAGACGTTGTATCACCTGCGGAATTACCAATCACGATGTCGGCATTAAAAAGCCAGCAACACCGTTGGATGAAAGGTGGAGTAGAGTGTTTTAAGAAAATGTGGAAGCGCTTGTTGACAACAAAAGGAGTGAAGACAGCCGATCGGATTCATGGTATTTCACATTTATTTAATTCCTCTGTTTTCTTATTCATTTTAATGGTTGCCTTATTGAGTCTGGTTGTATTGCATGTAAAAGACAGCTTCTCAGATCTGAACTACATTCTGAGATTCATGAGTGTTTTTGTTATCAGTACAATTTTCCTGATGGTCTATTATTGGTTCTCTTTCAGAGACCGGAAAGAAAACGGAAAAAAATCCTTTTTTCACTTCATTGGCCGTTTCTTCACGTTCCTGATTATGTCGATGGGAATGTCAATTAACAATACGGTTGCTGTGATTGAAGGGTATCTGGGAATCAAGAGTTCATTTGTCCGGACACCAAAATTCAACGTTTCCCGCAAATCGGAATTCAAGCAAAATAAATACGACAAAAAGAAACTGAACCTTGTCAATATTCTGGAAGGAATCTTTGCGGTTGTGTTCTTGTTTACGGCAATCAACCGCGCTATCTATGGAGATTTAGGAATGGTTCCTTTTCACCTGATGCTAGGAATCGGATTCGGAATGGTGTTCTATTATTCTGTTAAAGAAGTTCGGGAAGCAAACCGAGCGTAATTATAATACTGAATACTGAATTTTGAATGTGACTTTATTATTCAAAATTCAGTATTCAAAATTCCTTTACCATTTATCTTCCGTACCGTCTTCCTGGTTTGCCTGATCAATCAGTTTTTGCCAGTTGTATGTCGGATCGTCAGAATCGGTGAGAATTTCTTTGTAATCATCCGGATGAATATCATAGTGCATAATTTCTTCACCTGTATATTCTTCTATTTCTGTTAAAAGCGCTTTTTCTGACGGAGCGCAAAAACTCAATGCCTGACCGTTCTTCTCCCCACGACCTGTTCGTCCGCAACGGTGGACATAATTTTCAGGATCCTCCGGCAAGTCATAATTGATCACGTAATCAACATTCGGGATATCAATTCCCCGCGCAGAAACGTCTGTTGTAATCAGAATCAGGTTTTCTCCTGATCGGAATCGTTCCAGTATAGCAAAGCGTTGCTTTTGTTCAATTCCCCCGTGAATTTCTTCTGAATCTATCTCTACCCGCTTCATGGCTGCAACAACCCTTCCTGCACGAACTTTCGTCCGCACAAATACCAGAATCCGCTTATCAGGGTATTCCTTCAATATGTTTTCCAGAAAGAATCGTTTATCATCCATTTCAATAAATGCAACTGCGTGCTCTACTGATTTTGCAACCGGATTTTTAGGGGAAATCTGAATGCGGATGGCATTCTTGACGACGTCGTACGCAAGGGACTTGATCTTCTTGTCAATGGTTGCGGAAAAGAATAACGTCTGACGTTTCTTCGGAATCTTTTTGAGGATATCCTGAATGTCTTTATTGAATCCCATGGCCAACATTAAGTCAGCTTCATCGAGGATGAGGAACTCCACATTGGAAACATCTAAATGTCCTTGTGCAATCAAGTCAAACATTCTTCCGGGGGTAGAAACAAGTACATCCACTCCTTTTTTCAGCATATTGATCTGATGATCTTGTTCAACCCCACCATAGAGGCCAAGGACTTTTACCGTTGTTTTTTTTCCGATTTCAACAAATACATCTGCAATTTGTTGCGACAATTCGCGGGTTGGAACAAGCACGAGACAGCGCACACTGCTGGTAGAATACTTCGATTTTTTTGAAAGAAAATGCAATTCCGGTATTGCATTTTCTTTCAAAAAAAT
>DHNG01000044.1:0-5476 GCA_002409405.1 Flavobacteriales bacterium UBA5422
GAGAAAGAACTGGCACAAAGTATCGCTGAATACCTGTCCGAGGAACGCTACTTGTGTGAATTTGCTTCTACTTTTCATCAGGCCATCGATAAAATAGAAACTTATTATTATGATTGTATTTTACTCGATGTGATGCTTCCGGATGGTGATGGAATGAAAATACTGGAAGCGTTAAAAAAACAGGAAAAACAAGACGGTGTCATTATCATATCGGCAAAAGATTCACTGGACGATAAAATAAAAGGCTTGCAGATCGGAGCAGATGATTACCTGACAAAGCCATTTCATCTTTCAGAGCTCGCCGCTCGCATCTACTCGGTAATCCGGAGGAAACAATTCGGAAATTCCAATACCATTCAACAGCATGAATTAACAATTGATTTACTGGCAAAATCTGTTGTAATCAATACGCAACAAATTCTACTCACGAAGAAGGAATTCGATTTGTTGCTTTATTTTATTGGTAACAAAAACAGAGTTATCTCAAAAAGCACTCTGGCAGAGCACCTTTCCGGAGATTTTGCGGATATGCTGGACAATCACGATTTTGTGTATGCACACATTAAAAATCTGAAAAAAAAGTTGAATGACGCCGGGTGTGAGAATTATCTGAAGACGATTTACGGAACCGGATATAAATGGGAAGGATGAAAAATTTATTACAAAAGTCGCTCAAACCGCTTACAATCTTTGCGTTTATTGTTTTTCTGGTGAGTATTCCGATTTACTTTTTGTTGGTCGATTGGATTTGGATGAAAGAGCTGGATGAAAATAACGAACTGATTGCGCAGCGCATCGAAAATGAATTTAACGAGCAAAAAATCAGCGAGGAAAAATTGCAGGAGAGTATTACATTCTGGAATGAAATCCAATCCGTCGGAAAGATTGAACCTCGTGCAACATCTTTGAAGAAAAACAGTGTTTATACCATTCGCCGGCAAAATCCATATTCCTCAACAAAGGCAATCGATCGTTTTCGAGGATTGACAACCACGATTAATATCAACAATCAACATTTCATGCTTACCATAGAAACCAATGTAGAAGAAAGTGAGGAAACCGTTGCATATATCGCTGCTGTTACATTATTGTTCTTCCTCATTTTGGTAATTGGATTTTGGATATTGAACAAACGACTTTCAAAAAAACTCTGGCAACCTTTTCAAAACACATTAAAGCAATTAAAAGCATTTCAACTCAACAAACAGACGGAGCTACGTTTCGACGAAACGGATATTATCGAATTCCAGGAACTCAATACGGCACTAGATAAACTCCTCCGACATAGCATTGCAACCTATAAACATCAAAAAGAGTTTACCGAGAATGCTTCCCACGAACTACAAACGCCTCTGGCCATTATCAAGCATAAGCTGGATTTACTACTTCAAAAAGAACCTGTCACACAGCGACAATACCAGCTCATTGAGGAGATTCATACCACATTGACCCGTATTACCCGCATTAATAAAAACTTATTGCTACTCGCAAAGATCGAAAACCAGCAATTTTCGGATACTGAAACCATTGATTTCAGCTTATTGGTACGCGATTGCACAACACAATTGGAAGAACATTTTCACAACAAACAGATCCACCTTCAAACGCATATTGAAAATGGGGTTACCAGAGAAGGAAATAAAACATTGTGTGAACTACTGATCAACAATTTACTGCTCAATGCGATTCGTCACAGTGATTCAATGAGCGTTGTTGAAGTTCACGTATCCCAAAACGGAATGACAGTGTTGAACTCAGGAAGTACAGCATTGGATAACACAACTATTTTTAACCGGTTTACCCGTCATTCTGAGGAACAATCCGGAAGTGGTCTCGGATTAGCAATTATTCAGCAAATCTGTAACCGGCACAATTGGACCATCCATTACACATTCCAAGACGGGTTTCACTCCTTTTCTGTTAGCTGGTCGTAACACTTCAGAATTTCTTCAAAATCGGATTGCAGTTTTGTGTTGTAATTTAAAAACAACACCAGATGCATACACAGAAATCTTATTTATTGGCCATTTGTTTATTCTTTTTCACCTGTATTTCGTTCTCACAAATTTCTACGGTCACACTTTCCGGGTCCGTAAAAGACAACAATGACAAGATTCCATTGCCGTTTGTACATGTCGTTTTAAAGGATGCGCAAGACAGTAGTTTTATTACCGGAACGGTAACAGATGATGACGGTATTTTTAACCTAACGGAGGTTGCCCCCGGAAATTATCTGTTGGAAGTTTCCTATACTGGTTACAACACAAACAGACAACCTGTTTTTGTCGGGTCACTCTCAGCTTTTCTCAATATTCCGGCGATCGAACTGGAAGAGACGGTCATGGTACTCGGAGAATTAGTCGTCACAGCAAAACAGGATGAAGTCAGTGGAAAGATGGATAAAAAATCCTATTCGGTAGAAGACAACAGTACACAAAGCGGAGGTTCCGTCTTGCAAACCATGCAAAACCTGCCGGGAATCACTGTTCAGGATGGAAAAGTACAATTAAGGGGCAATGATAAGGTCACGGTATTGATTGACGGAAAACAAACCGCACTGACGGGGTTCGGTAATCAAACGGGATTAGACAATATTCCTGCGTCTGCTATCGAACGGATTGAAATCATCAATAATCCTTCCTCTGTGTATGACGCAAACGGAAATGCCGGAATCATCAATATTATTCTAAAAAAGAATAAACAGGATGGTTTTAACGGAAAAATAGGTGTATCAAGTGGATTGGGTGCATTGTGGGTCCGACAAGAGAACTTGCCGACCATTCGCCCGCAATACACATTGACACCAAAAATTAATCCTTCTCTTGCACTGAACTACAGGAAAGGAAAAATCAACGCTTTTTTACAAGCAGATAACCTGTATACACAGACATTGAACAAAAACGAATTTGTCACCAGGACCTATGATGACGGAATGGTTATCCGGCAACAACTAAAACGGAACCGGAATACGAATTACTTTACTTCTAAAGCCGGAATTGACTGGTACATCAATGAACGGAATACGCTTACTATCTCCGGTCTCTTCGGAAGTGAAAAAATAATCGACAGAGGAGATCAGCCGTTTTTCAATGCAGATTTGTCCGAACGCATCCGGTTGTGGCAATTTCTGGAAGATGAGTTGAAAACAACAGCAATGGCTTCCGCAGCATATCAACACAAATTTAAACAAGCTGGTCATGTATTAAACATTGGGTTTAACTACACCTTTCACCGTGAGGATGAGCAATACTTTTATGACAACTATTTATCAACCTCAAGTGGAACGGATGCTTTCAAATTATTATCGGATGAACAAGTGTATGATTTTACGGTTGATCACATCAAACCACTGAAGTATGGCCGTATTGAGACAGGTATCAAATTGCGCAACAGAAGCATTCCTACCGATATGCAGTTCATCCCCGGAGCAAATTCTGTGCTGGATACCAATGCGGGAGGCTGGGCAACCTACCGGGAATTAATTCCGGCAGTGTATGGTAATTATGTCCTTGAAACAAAAAAACTTGAAGTAGAGGCAGGTATCCGTGCGGAATATGTGCGAATCCAATACGATGTCAATCCGGATCATTCAACTTATAAAAGTGATGGGTACGATTACATACAACCCTTTCCCAACCTTCGGTTTACCTATAAAATCAATGACCGGAACCGACTTTCATTGTTTTACAACAGAAGGGTAGACCGACCAAATGAAGTGGACATCCGGATTTTTCCAAAATACGACGATGCGGAAATCATAAAGGTCGGAAACCCGGCATTGCGACCACAGTTTACCAATTCAATTGAATTAGGTTATAAAACCAATTGGGAAAAAGGATACTTCTATTCGGCGATCTACCACCGCATTTCAGATGGAACGATCACGCGCATTTCAAGTATCGTTCCGGGAAGTAATCTGATTTATGCAACCTTCCAGAACATTGGAAAAAGCACCGCTACCGGAGTGGAACTGGTCTTTTCACAGAAACCAGCAGCCTGGTATTCTTTCAATATAAATGCGAATGTATACCAGAATGTTATTGATGCATTTACGGTGAATAATCTCTATCCTGTTCCACATACATTTTCAGCAGACCGGCAACAAGTGATTTCAGGAAACATCAAGTGGAACAATACCTTTCGTTTCCACAATGATTTTGAACTGCAACTGATGTTGGTATACCTGGCACCGGATGTCATTCCGCAGGGGAAGATTGGTCAACGGTTTTCGATGGATCTGGGTGTAAAAAAAGCTATTCAAAAAGGAAAAGGAGAACTCTTTTTAAATGCAACGGACCTATTGAATACACTGACCATCAAAAAAAATATTCAGGGGAATGGCTTCAGATATACCAGCACTGATTATTACGAAACGCAGGTGATTCGGATTGGGTACAACTATAAGTTTTAGTATCAGAGTTGTTCTCTTTAAGCACGGATTTATAGGATTGTCTCAGACTCTGAGTTTTTCTTTTTAAAATCACTGGAAAGCCATACGAAAAACACGGAGTAATCTACTTCTTCTTTCTTCGTTCCTCCAACCATTTCGGCATTGGCTTCTGTTCCTGTGATTCCGCTTTTGGTTCGTCTAATAATTTCTCAATTAAATCCGGTCGGTTGGCTTGTTGCAAACGTCTGCGGATCCAGTCACGGTTTTCTTTTTTGTACCAGAAGAAGAATTTATTCTGATTTTGTTTTTCTTCACGCGTTTTTACCGTTTTTACCGGCTTGAGGGTGTATGGATGTACACCGCTGTAATAAATTACCGTAGCAACTGTCATCGGAGTCGGTGTGAAATCCTGTACCTGTTCCAGCTGAAAGCCCATGTCTTTGGTCTCAGCAGCAAGATTGGCCATATCGACCTCCTCACACCCCGGGTGGGAAGAAATGAAGTACGGAATCAACTGTTGTTTCAGGTTGTTTTTTTCTGAAATGCGGTCGTATTTTTCCTTGAACTTATGAAAATACTTGAACGACGGTTTCCGCATAACGCGTAATGTGGCATCGGAAGTATGCTCCGGAGCTACTTTTAAACGCCCGCTGACGTGACGTGTAATTACCTGTTCAATGTATTCGTCGTGGTTACCGTCGTTGTTATTTTTATTGAAATCGTCGACCAGTAAATCGTAACGGATTCCCGAACCGATAAATGCTTTTTTCACTTTCGGGTGCTTGTCTACCTTGCGGTACAACTCCGTCATGTGTTTATGATTCGTATCGAGGTTATTACAGATGACCGGGTGAATACAACTCGGCGAAGAGCAACGCGCACAGATAGCCTCGTCCTTTCCCTGCATGCGGTACATATTTGCAGATGGTCCCCCGAGGTCGGAAATATATCCTTTGAAATCCGGATCGGCGACGACCTGTTCCAATTCGTTCAAAATCGATTTTTCACTACGGGATGCAATAAATTTTCCTTGATGGGCGGAAATCGTACAGAAACTGCATCCTCCGAAGCATCCACGGTGCATGT
>DHNG01000044.1:5592-10658 GCA_002409405.1 Flavobacteriales bacterium UBA5422
GAAGCATCCACGGTGCATGTTGATCGAAAATTTGATCATGTCAAACGCAGGAATTGCTCCTCGTTTCTTGTATTTCGGATGTGGTTCCCGGGTATATGGCAAATCAAAACTCTGATCAATCTCTGTTTCTGTCATTGTTTTGTACGGCGGATTAATCACCAGCCGTTTGTCTCCGGCGTATTGTATAATCCGGTTGGCTTGCCATTTATTGGATTCTACTTCAACGACCTTGAAGTTTGCTGCGTACTTGATTTTATCTTCCAGACATGCTTCGTGACTGGACAATTCAACTGTTTCCCAGGATTTATTCTTCGGCAGTTCATCTGTTGCATCCTGTAAGAAGGCAACCTGTTTAATTGTTTTCAGATTGGAGAATGGAACTCCTTTTTTGAGCAAACGCAAAAGTTCGCGCAAAGGCTGATCACCCATTCCATAGACCAGCAAATCGGCTCCTGAATCAACCAGAATACTTGGTTTCAACTGATCCGACCAGTAATCATAATGTGTAACACGTCTTAGTGATGCTTCAATTCCTCCGATCAACACCGGCACATCCGGGTATAGCTCTTTGAGAATCTTAGAATAAACAATTGTTGCATAATCGGGGCGAAAACCTGCCTGTCCTCCGGGAGTATAGGCATCGGTAGATCGCAAGCGTTTGTTAGCTGTATAGTGATTCACCATGGAATCCATACAACCGGCCGTTACGCCAAAGAAATACTTGGGTTTTCCGAATTTCTTGAAGTCGCGCAGGTCGTCTTTCCAGTTGGGCTGTGCAACGATGGCAATGCGAAATCCTTCATCTTCGATTACACGACCTACCACAGCAGTACCAAAAGCCGGGTGATCCACATAGGCATCCCCGGAGATCAGGACAACATCTATTTCGTCCCACCCTCTTTTTTCCACTTCTTTCATGGTCAGTGGAAGCCAATCCGTTATCGGACGCTGTTCATTCATTGTGCAAAGGTATGGAGTTTTTACGGCAGCACCACAAAGACACCAAATAAAATATTATTCAGATGAATATTCACCAGCGATTACCGGATTTCAAATCCGGCTCCAAACCCTTTTTCAGGTACCATGAAACTCAATTCTCCCTCCGCATTTTCAGCCATCAGGATCATTCCCTGTGATTCTACTCCACGGATTTTTCTCGGTTCCAGGTTGATGAGTACAGCAACCGTTTTCCCGATCACATCCTCGGGCTTGTAATGCGCTGCGATTCCCGAAACAATTGTTCGTTTGTCAATACCTGTATCGATGAGTAATTTCAGCAGTTTATCTGCTTTTTCCACTTTTTCTGCTTCCAGAATGGTTCCCAGACGGATGTCCATCTTCGTGAAATCGTCAAAAGAAGCAGCTTCTTTCTGTGCAGAAAAATCAGCTGTTGAGGATGATTGATTCGATTGCTGTAGTTTTGCTACTTCCTGTTCTACCAATGTATCTTCTATTTTTGTGTATAAAATTTCCGGTTTTTCCGTCACATGTCCTGCCGGTAAAATATCTGATTTTCCGGCCAGATCCCATGTATTGGTATCAAAATGCAGGAATTGTCCCAGTTTTTCCGCTGTTTTGGGTAAAAACGGTTGCAGCACAATACTGAGATTAGCTGAAATCTGCAACGCAATGTTCATGATTGTTTCTACACGTGCCGGATTTTCTTTTACCAGTTTCCATGGCTCCATATCCGCCAGGTACTTGTTCCCCAAACGTGCCAGATTCATCGCTTCTGCCTGCGCTTCCCGCAATTTATAGTCGTATACCAACTGGCTGATGCGTACGGGAATGGCTTTCATTTCATCCAATACTGCCTGGTCTTCTGCTGTCAGTTGACCCAGTGCCGGTACTTTTCCTTCGTAATATTTTTGTGTCAGCACCAATGCCCTGTTGACAAAGTTTCCAAGGATATCTGCCAATTCGTTGTTGATACGCGCCTGGTATTCTTTCCAGGTAAATTCACTGTCTTTATTTTCCGGAGCAATGGAAGTTAACACATACTTCAACTCGTCAAGTTTATCCGGGTACGCAGCGATGTATTCGTGCAACCACACCGCCCAATTGCGTGAGGTAGAGAATTTTTCTCCTTCCAGATTCAGGAATTCATACGCAGGAACATTGTCCGGTAGAATTAAATCTCCGTGATCTTTCAACAGGATCGGGAAAATGATGGTATGGAATACAATGTTATCTTTTCCAATGAAATGTACCAGTTTTCGGTCACCTGTCCAGTAATCCTCCCAGTTTTTGTTGTTGTCGAGTGCCCATTGTTTTGTCGCGGAAATGTATCCGATCGGAGCATCTAACCACACATACAACACTTTTCCTTCACTGTTCGGAAGTGGTACTTTCACTCCCCAGTCCAGGTCTCTGGTCATTGCACGCGGACGCAAACCACCATCGATCCACGACATGCATTGTCCGACTACCTGATTTTTCCATTTCTTCGGATCGTGTTGCTGCACACCGTCCAGTGTTCCCTGCTTGATCCATTCTTTCAACCATTCTTCATGGCGTTCCATTGGCAAATACCAATGAGAAGTTTGCTTCAATACTGGTGTTTTTCCACTCAGTGTAGAAACCGGGTTGATCAACTCCAACGGATTCAGTGAAGAACCACATTTTTCACATTGATCACCATATGCATTGGCTGAATGACATTTCGGGCATTCTCCTGTAATGTAACGATCTGCCAGGAACTGGTTGAATTCTTCGTCGTAATACTGTTCGCTTGTTTCCTGTGTAAACTTCCCTTTTTCTTCCAGCACTTTGAAAAAGTCTTGTGCTGTTTCGTGGTGTAGTTTCGAGGAAGTGCGGTGAAAGATATCAAATGAAATCCCAAAATCTTTGAATGAATCACCAATGATTTGGTTGTATTTATCTACAATTTCCTGGGGTGTAATTCCTTCTTTTTTTGCACGCAACGTAATGGCAGCACCGTTTTCGTCACTTCCACAGATAAATGCCACATCGTGACCATTCATTCGCAGGAAACGCACAAAAATATCGGCCGGAAGGTATACTCCTGCGACATGTCCTAAGTGAATGGGTCCGTTGGCATACGGAAGGGCTGCTGTTACTGTATATTTATTCTTTTGCATACAAATTTGTTCAATGGTTGCAAAGATAGTGTAAATTGGAAAACGTACGATTGGTGAAAGAAAGATTGTGGAACAGGATTCAGGTAAATAAAATCTTCGTAATTTCAGCATATACATTGATTCGATATGAAACATTTATATCTGCTCCGTCATGCAAAAACCAACCAGGAATCTCCTACCGGAAGCGATTTCGATCGGGAATTGTTGCCAAAGGGCATCCATCAGTTGAAAGAACTAAACCGGTATTTTGAGCAGTACCCACTGAACAAACAAACAGATTGCTGGGTTTCATCAGCAAAAAGAACCAGGCAGACCTATGAAGGAATTCAAGCCACCCTTGATGTGTTGCCTCCTGTATTTTTTGAAGATCTTTACCTCGTTTCACATACCAACATCCTGAATAAAATATGGAAGCATACCTCCGGAAATAACTTGTTGATTGTCGGACATAATTTTGGGATTTCGGATTTAGCCGGATATTTTACTGAATATTCTACTGAACTGGCCACCGGAGAATTCGTCCACCTGACGTTTGAATGCAATTCCTGGGCAGAAACCAGCAGAGGTCTCGCTACTGTTGCTCGTCGTTTTCGACCGCTGAAGGATCTTCTTCCGTAGGTTCAGGAGTATTTGGAATGTAATGGTAAACGATGTAATAACCTGCCGCTCGTCGTTGTTCTTCTTCTTGTTGTCGACGTAATTCTTGTTGCCTTGCGATCCATTGTCCTTCCAGATCGGGTGGTTCAATCCCCAATTCCTTTTCAATTTCATACTGGTATTTCGGGCGTTGAACAGCATCGCGTTTGTAAACGAATGCTAAAATAACCCCCGCAATCAACCCCATAAAGTGTCCTTCCCAGGAGACATTGGCCCGAATCGGAAAGATTCCCCAGATCATGTTTCCATAGATAAAAATAATGAACATTGAAATGGCCTGCAATGGAAGATAGCGTCGAAGCACACCTGAAGTAAACAAAAATCCCAGAAGTCCGTAGATCACTCCACTCATACCGATGTGATAGGCGCCATTATTTTCTGCATATACCCACACCAGTGCACCAGTCATTACCCACAGTAAAAGAAATACTTTTAGCGCAATATCCCGGTAATAATAGATAAGCACCGCCAACATCAGGTACAGTGTGACAGAATTATTGAGTACGTGGTGAATATCTTGCTGAGAATGTAATAATGGCATAAAAAGAATACCTTTCAACCCTTCCACCGAGCGGGGAAGCAATCCCCATTTATAAAAATCAAGAGGAGAAAGGATGTCAATCCATTGAATGATCCACAACAATGCGACCAGTAAAAATGGATATATCAGGGCTTCCAGCGTTGAACCAAAAGGATGTTTTCGTATTTGCATATCTCTGATTCGTCAAAAGTTATGCCCGCAAAATTTTTCAGACAGAATGGCAGTGAGAGGGATATGAACAGGTGTAGTTGACGTTTATAACAAGGTCCTCCCCCTTCATCCCCCTCCTAAGGGGGAAATGTACCGGCAACTGATGCTACTTTTTTCAGTAGTGAAATCAGTTTCTTTTATACGTATTTTTAATTCCAAGATGAATTTTGTCTCCCCCTTAGGAGGGAGATGAAGGGGGAGGACAAAAAGAACTTATTGAATGTATCTGAAATCTTGTCCGTTTTCGATTGTCTTCAACGATTCGAACATCAATCGGATACAGTTTTCCACATCTTCCTTGCGACACGTTTCAACAGTTGTATGCATATAGCGCAACGGCAATGAAATCAATGCTGACGGAACTCCCTCATGCGAATATGCAAATGCATCTGTATCTGTCCCTGTAGAACGAGACGCCGCTGCACGCTGGAATGGAATTTTATTGTTTTGTGCGGTTGCAATGATTTGCTTCAACAGGTTATTCTGCACGGCAGGGCCATATGTCAATACCGGGCCATCACCCGATTTGAAGTCACCATTCTCAATTTTATCAATCC
>DHNG01000044.1:10797-56587 GCA_002409405.1 Flavobacteriales bacterium UBA5422
ACGGTGTGTGTGTGTCGTGACAAACATCTGTGCAAATCGCTACATTCGGTTTAATTTTACGGGAAATCATCTCTGCACCGCGCAATCCGATTTCCTCCTGAACGGAGTTAACAATATACAAACCGAACGGTAATTTTGTTTTTGACTCTTTTAATAAGCGGGCAACTTCCGCAATCATGAATCCTCCGATGCGATTGTCAAGTGCACGACCTACGAAGCGGTTGCTGTTCATGATGCAAAATTCATCTTCAAATGTTACCACACACCCAACGTGAATTCCCAGTTCTTCCACTTCTTCCTTCGTAGAACAAGCTACATCCAGAAAGATATTTTTCATACTCGGTGCTTCGTCTTTTGTATGGCGTGTATGAATGGCAGGCCATCCGAAAATTCCTTTTACAATTCCTTTATCTGTGTGAATGTTCACCCGTTTCGATGGTGCGATCATGTGATCAGATCCTCCGTTTCGCTTCAGATAGATGAATCCTTCTTTTGTAATGTAGTGAACAAACCACGAGATTTCGTCCGCATGTGCTTCAATCACAACTTTGTATTCCGCTTCCGGGTTGATCACGCCCACAACTGTTCCGTAATTGTCCGAAAAATACGTATCAATATATGGTTTGAGGTACTCGAGCCACAATTTTTGTCCTTCTGACTCAAACCCCGTAGGACTTGGGTTATTCAGGTAGTTTTCTAAAAACTTAAGTGCATCTTTTTTAATGGTGTATTTCATTGCTGTTTGATTTTACACAAAAATAACAAAGATCGCTTTTGATGGTTTTTAATTTCTTCACTTATTTTATCAACGAATCGTACCTTTCTCTCAACAAATGCTCGTATTTTTGTACTATGATTTTAGTAACGGGCGGAACAGGTCTTCTTGGTAGTCATTTGCTTTACCAGTTGACGGAAAATGGACATTCTGTGCGTGCCCTTTATCGGGATCAATCTAAAATTGCAAATGTTGCACAACTCTTCGATTATTATTCCAACGGACAAACCCATCGGTTCACATCCATTGAATGGGTCAAGGGAGATATTCTTGATCTCGTAAGTCTGGATGATGCACTCAAAAGTGTGGAAACCGTATACCATTGTGCGGCAAAAGTTTCATTCAGAAAAAGGGATTTTAAACAACTGATTCATGTCAACCGGTTGGGAACAGCCAATCTGGTTAACATGTCATTGAAGTTCGGAGTAAAAAAATTCGGATATGTCAGTTCCACTGCTGCTATCGGCGGACAAGAACATCAGTTGGTAAAAGAAAGTAACAAATGGGTGCTTTCTGATCATACCAGCGGTTATGCCATCAGTAAATACAATGCTGAACGTGAAGTGTGGAGAGGCAGTGAAGAAGGAATGGAAGTCATCATCATCAACCCCTGTGTTATTTTTGGTGCAGGAGATTTGAATGAAAGCTCATTGACGATCTTTAAAACAGTTAAAAACGGGTTGAAATTTTATTCCCCCGGAAGCAATGCGTTTGTAGATGCACGGGATGTTGCCTCTTGTTTCGTAAAGCTGATGGAAAGCAATACTGCGAACGAACGTTTTTTGTGTATTGGTCACAACATGAAATTTGAAGACTCCATTAAAGTCATTGCGCAGGAAATAGGGGTTAAACAACCATCTGTTTGCCCTCCGAAGTGGCTGGCTTATCTTCTTGGGAGGATGAATGAGTTCTTTTACCGGATAGCCGGAAGAGGATCTGCTATTACGGTAGAAAGTGCCCGTTCAGCATATTCCAATATGACTTATTCGAATGAAAAGATTCAGAATGAATTAAACCACTCATTTTACCCGTTTGAAGAAACGGTAAAGAACGTGGTCAATTTTTATAGGAATACTGCCGGTAAATAATACCACAGATTCCACAATGCTAACAGTATCCGGGTACTATCCGATACACTTAATTTATGTATTACATGTCACAATTGTTCTCCTGTAAAAGGGGGTTCCCTCCCGGAATATGTTCCTTAATCAAGTGTTTTGCATCACAATTGTAAACTATTTTCTCAAATGAGATAAATAATCGTAAACAATAATTCCCAGCATCATGCTCATTTTTGTAATCTATGGTACACCGAGGAGAAATTGTAGAACAAGCTGTGCGTAAAAGCGGTATTCCGATCGCTACGATTGCCAAGCGATTGGGTAAAAGTCGTCGTTGGATGTATTTGATGTTTGAGAATCCGGATGTACCTCTTGAAGTGATCAAACGGATCGGTCAGATTATTTATTATGATTTTCACGATGAATTCCCTATGATCTCCGGAAAATCACAACCGTATACGGATACCGGATTGGAATATACTACAACTGAAACAGCAGAGCATTGGAAGAATAAATACTTCAACTTACTGGAGGAGTACAATGAATTATTAAAAAAGATTGCTTCCGGAATATCCAAATAACTCAACAATTAAAAAATTGATTAACAATTAGTTAAATCAAAATAATATTCCTTTTATACCCCCAATCATTATTTTTTTCGAAAAATTTTCATTTTTGATGTAACAAAACATACATCCAACTTGTCTTACCTATATAAAGCGAAAAACAGAATGGATCAACAGACTTTTCAAACAACGGTTTTTGTTCACAAGGACAAGCTGTTTCGTTTAGCGAAAAGGTTGTTGGTAAGCCAGGATGAAGCGTTTGATGCCGTGCAGGATGTACTGGTGAAACTGTGGCAGATGAAAGATGAATTACACCGATACAGCAGCATAGAAGCATTTGCAATGCAGTGTATTAAAAATGTATGTTTCAACCGGTTAAAGCATGCAGAAGTGGTTGAGCAACAACGGGAAACAGCGATCAAACAAAAAACAGAAGTGTTTGCTCCTGATAATACCAACGAAGTAATTCTGGAAATGATCAACGCACTGCCACAGAAACAACAAATGGTGATTCACCTCAGGGATGTAGAAGAATACGAAATCTCAGAGATCGCCGAAATAATGGAAATAGAAGAAAACGCTGTTCGGATCAACCTGATGCGGGCGCGGCAAAAGCTAAAAGTTCAACTTGAAAAATTATTCGAATATGAACAGCGACAAAATTAACCGGATAAAAGATGCCTATTTTTCAGGCACCTCTTCCAAAGAAGAAGAAAAAAAATTAAAAGAGACATCCAATGAACCGTTTTTCAATGCATTGAAAGCGGAACAACAACAGGAAATGGATTGGAGTTTCGATGATTTCTTGTCCGTTGTTGAACAGGAAGAACCGGTAAAACGTGTTGGGGTATTTACCGTTCGAAAAATGGTTTACTGGGCAGCAGCATCGGTTGCAGTCGTTCTGTTCGGAGCTTCGCTCTTTATTAATAACAGCACACTGGAAAAACCAAAACTGGTGAAACATGAAGTAAAACAAGATCCTGTTTCGGTTCAACGCGAAGAACCGGAAGAACAACCAACGGAAGAACCGACCAATGTTATTCCTGAACAGCCGGTCAGAAAACCGAAAAAAGCCATCACCTACCAACAAAAGAAACCGCAACCCAACGAAAGCACGTACAATCCGGAGTATGTTGTAATCAACGGGAAGCCCATCTACGACCTGGAAGAAGCGAAAGAACTCACCATGAGTTCACTGAATCTTCTGACGAGCAATGTAGAAAAAAGTGTCTCCAGTATGGAGAATGTAAAGTACCTGTCTATTAAATTTTAATGCAATGAAAATGAAAAATGTAATTGTTGCCTTTGCGCTTGTATGGACAAGCCTGGGTTATAGCCAAACATCAAAGATCAGTCAATTGTTTGACCAGTATCAAAATTCAGAAGGAGTTACTTCGATCAAAATTGCGAAACCGATGTTCCAGTTATTGAGTCAGTTGGACATTGAGGATTCGGACATGTCGAAGATCAAACCGTTGATCAATAAGATCAGTTCCCTTAAAATTCTGATTGTGGAGCGGGATTCTGCCAACACGGTTCGATTTGATAAGTTGCAAAGTGAACTTTCTCTTGCACTGAAAGGATTGAACTACGAAGAATTAATGAACATCAGTGATTCAGGGGAAAACATTCGTATCATGGCCGAAAATACAGAATCCAACATGCTAAACAACCTGTTGTTGACCATTAACGGAGGAGATGAAACCATGTTTATGATCCTGGAAGGAATTATTTCCATGGAAGACGTTTCAAAATTGATTAGTAACGAAGAGAAATAAAAACAAGAAATTATGATCCGAGCATTCGTATTATTTACATTGAGTTCTATCCTGGTTTCTTCCTGTGTGATCTCTAAACGTTCGAATATGAGTTTTGTGCGCAACTCTCAAATTGATTCAGACGCAGAAGTTATGTCTGTCAGCGTGTCTACTTTCCTGGCCAAGCCAATTGTGAAAAAAGCATTGCAGGATGATGACGATGAAGAAAGTGAGGCCATCACAAAACTGGTGAGCAGTCTGAGAGGCGTTCGTGTGTTGGTGATTGAAAATCAAAGTGATTTTACAAAGATCAACAAACGACTGGACAATTACCTGAACAGAAAACATTACGAAGAATGGGTTTCTGTTGTCAGTGACGGTGACCGCGTAAAGCTAAATGCTAAAGTGAAATCGAATAAAATAAAACGCCTGATGGTCAGTGTGAATTCCACAGATGGGGAAAGCGTCTTTGTACGGTTAAAAGGAAAGTTTTCCCTTGATGATATTTCAGAATCGATCGGGACACTTACCGACAGCAACCTGAGAAAAAAGGTGAAAAAAGAAGAGGAAAAAGAAACTGCCGAACAACGATAAGAACTTCATAAGTCTGTTTAAATTAAGCCAATGAACAGCACATCGCAGCTCTGCGATTTAACCAGAAAGAGGTGCGGAAATCCGCACCTCTTTCTGCATGATTAAGCTTTTTCTATCAGAATAATCCCTCCAGTAACTGGTCATCTACGAGTGCCGGGATCGTTACTTTCAGATTGGGTTCTATTTCCATTGCCCGTTTGATTGCAAACACGGCTCCTTCGTTTCTTGCCCAGCTTCTTCTGGCAATTCCGTTGTTCACATCCCAATGCAGCATTGACTTTAGTCTTCGTTCCGCATCAGCAGAACCATCCAGCAACATTCCAAATCCACCATTGATAACCTCTCCCCAACCGACACCACCACCATTGTGAATGGAAACCCAGGTCGCACCTCGGAATGAATCACCGATCACATTTTGAATTGCCATGTCAGCTGTAAAGCGGGATCCATCATAAATATTGGATGTTTCGCGGTATGGGGAATCTGTTCCGGAAACGTCGTGGTGGTCACGTCCCAACACAACAGGGTCAATTTTACCTGCCTTGATCGCATCATTAAACGCGTTTGCAATTTTCATACGTCCTTCTGCATCGGCATATAAAATACGTGCCTGTGAACCGACAACCAGTTTGTTTTCCTGTGCTCCTTTAATCCATTGAATGTTATCTGCCATTTGCTGACGGATTTCTTCCGGACTGTTTTGCATGATTTCCTCCAAAACAGCACATGCCAATTCGTCTGTCTGCTTCAAATCTTCCGGTTTTCCGGATGTACACACCCAACGAAACGGCCCGAATCCATAGTCAAAACACATCGGCCCCATGATATCCTGCACATAGGAAGGATATCTGAAGTCAATTCCGTTTTCAGCCATGACATTTGCACCTGCACGGGATGCTTCCAGCAGGAATGCATTTCCGTAATCGAAGAAATACGTGCCTTTTGATGTATGTTTGTTCACAGCATCCACGTGGCGTACCAATGACTCCTGTACCCGCTTTTTGAACGTTTCCGGATCTTCTGCCATCAATTTGTTTGATTCCTCAAAGCTCAGTCCAACCGGATAGTAACCTCCCGCCCATGGATTGTGCAACGAAGTCTGGTCGGAACCCAAATCAATGTGAACACCTGCTTCTGCAAATTTCTCCCACACGTCTACAACGTTTCCGAGGTAAGCAATGGAAACAACTTCCTTATTTGCCTGCGCTTCTTTCACGCGTTGCACCAACTGGTCTGCATTGTCAATTATTTCATTCACCCATCCTTGTTCGTGGCGAATCTTTGTAATTTTCGGGTTCACTTCTGCACATACGGTCACACAACCGGCAATGACTCCTGCCTTCGGTTGCGCACCACTCATTCCTCCCAAACCGGAAGTAACGAACAGTCCTCCCGCAGCATTCTTTTTAATTTTGCGAAAACCATTCAAAACTGTAATGGTTGTTCCATGTACAATTCCTTGTGGTCCGATGTACATGTACGATCCCGCAGTCATTTGTCCGTATTGAGTAACCCCTAATGCGTTGAATTTTTCCCAATCGTCCGGTTTTGAATAATTCGGGATCATCATTCCGTTGGTCACCACCACTCGCGGGGCATCTTTATGAGACGGGAACAAGCCCATCGGGTGACCGGAATACATCACCAACGTTTGCTCGTCAGTCATTTCTGCCAGGTACTTCATGGTGAGGCGGTACTGAATCCAATTTTGAAAAACAGCTCCGTTTCCTCCGTACGTAATCAATTCGTGCGGATGTTGTGCAACTGCATAATCCAGGTTATTTTGAATCATCAGCATGATTGCTTTTGCCTGCATTGATTTCCCGGGATATTCATCGATCGGTCGGGCATACATCTTATAATCAGGACGATACCGTAACATATAAATGCGTCCGTATCGTTCCAACTCCTCCGCAAAATCTTTTGCCAGTTCTGCATGCTGCTCTTTCGGAAAGTAGCGCAGTGCGTTTCTGATCGCCAGTTTCTTTTCGTCTGTCGAAAGAATCTCTTTTCGTTTTGGTGCGTGGTTAATAGACGTTTCATACTCCTTTTTCGCAGGAATTGAAACCGGAATACCTTGTAAGATATCGTTTCTAAATGCTTGTTGAGTCATCGCAATGTATTAAGTGGATGCAAAGATAGGGTTTATCCGGCAAGGAAAAAAGGTGCTGACAACCCTTTGACTTACTTTTTGCTATCAATCAACGGGCTGTACATCATGATGGCATTGTTTACTGCAACCAATTCGTGGGTAATTTCTCCTGTTGACAAATCAGATACTTTCTTCCATATTTTATTGTTACTCTTTTTTAGTAATTTAGTAAAAAAGATTTTGGTAGTGTTGGTGCTCTGCTCGAATGAACCAGTAACAAAAAGAAATGGATATGGAAAATAGAATAGACATTCAACAGCTTGAACCGAATGCATATAAAGCAATGTTCGCATTAGAAAATTATTTGCAAAACACACAACTTTCTAAAACACATTTAGAACTAATCAAAATACGAGCTTCTCAAATAAATGGTTGTGCTTTTTGTATCAATATGCACACTTCTGACGCATTAAAACAAGGAGAAACCACACAGAGAATTTTCTTGCTGAATGCATGGAAAGAAACGGAATTATTTACTGAACAGGAAAAAATAATTTTGGCCATAACGGAAGAAATTACTTTAATCAGTCAAAACGGATTAAGCGACAAAACCTATAAACAAGCCGAACAACTTTTTAACGAAAATTATATTGCTCAAATCATAATGGCAGTTGTAACGATAAATGCCTGGAACAGAATTGCGATAAGTACAAATAAAACCATAGTATAAAAATACTATAGTTGTACGAAAATGTTGCTTACATGCGAACGGAATCATTCTGTTGACATCCGGAAACACATCCTATCCACGTCTGTCCCGGTTGTAGGACTACGTTATTTAGTTTAATCATTGCTAATTTCAGGTTGTTTATTTTATTGCAAATATGTGTCTTCACATCTTTGACATGATTGTGTTTCAGATAAAGCTAAGAAAAATGACTGATCAATGCAATTGTACGATTGAAAGAAGATATGTGTAGGGTATTAATTCCCCCCTCGATCCTCCCCCAGGAGACAGAATTGAAACTTAGACCGGGATTCAACTCTCTTCTCCCACTATACACGCTCGCTCTGCAAAAAGAAAAAAGCTTGGAAAGAGTGAGTGTGAGAGCAAGTATTGAGGGACAAAAAACAAAAAAGCGAACTACTTCCGTAATTCGCTTTTTGTGGTGCCTCCAGGAATCGAACCAGGGGCACAAGGATTTTCAGTCCTCATTTTTAATCAGCGAATTTTCGCTGAAACACTTATAAAAACAGGTGGTTTGAGCAGAATTCAAAATCCTTCAAAAAGTCCACTCTTTTGCGGGTTTTTGCGGAATTGTCCACTCTAAAATTCACTTTTTGAAATTCGTAATATATTCGTTAATGTCAAATTCCGTAAACTGGTTATTATACCCTATTCTTGAAGGATGCTTGGGATGCCCTTTTATTGTTAGGGCACCAAAATGTCCCCATGTGAATGTTTCATCAAAACATCCAACTACTCCTCTCAAACAATGCCCCAAATAGTTCCTACGGCAGATTTCGTCTCCCCATGCAGCCCAAACATCTCGAAAATTACCTATTTGTAACAAATTCCTTATTTGATTTTGGTTAGCAGTAATGATTGTATCTTCTTGTTTTGAATGAATATTTGCAGGATTTGCATCTCGTTGAGGATAGACATTGAGCATTACCCACCCGTCATATCCATGTTGTTGAGCTATCGTTCTCACTTTTTTTAATGTCGGGTCTAAGTTTTCGGGTGTTGCAGTACTCGGATTAATACCGATACATATCAAATTGTTTTCGCCAAGTTCACCAAGAATATATCGTGATGTATCTCCTTCATTATGTTCAAAAATCCATCTTGTCATTATTAGTCTTTTATTAATTTTTCTCGAATATAAATTACTGTATTACCTCTTTCTGTAGTAAAGTATTTCTGTAATTTACTTGTTGGTTTACTGGGAATTGTTCTTCTAATGAATCCTTTATTTAGTAAAGGTTCTATGTGATTTTTAAAGTTATCTGTATGTGTTCTTAAGCCAAGAGCTTCTTCTTGGATTTCCTTATTAGACTTTGGGGACTTAGCAAAACTCAGCACTTTCAACTGTTCATCAGTAACATCAAGAGCTGAAGCTTTATATTTTGTGATTAACTTCTCATCGAGGATTTTGCTTTCTCCAAGAACTTTTTGTAAATGTTCCAATAATCTATTCAAGTGAATTTTGAATGACGTGCTATCTTGGTCGGTTACTTGGTCGTAGGTAGCATTTTCTTCTTTGACAATGAAACTATTTAAGTTATCTATTTCATTGATAATGTTGTTAATATAAGATTCATCTTGGTCGGTTACTTGGTCGGTTACTTGGTCGTTATCTTGGTCGGTGAATGTTGGATGTATCGGGATTTCTACAATAAAATGTGTTCTTTCGGGTTCATTTGCATCGAAAATCGGTTGAGGAGAACCATTGTCGGTAAGTGACTTTACAATGGTTGGAATTCCAGTCCCTCTACCTTCAGTTAATCGTAATTCCTTCAGGAACTCGCCAACTCTTCGGTTTCTATATCTTCTTGCACGAACTTTTCCTGCATCAAAGTCAGCTTGTTTTAGTGACGGGTCAACTCCATTATAACTGATGATTTCAATAGCTTCTGGAAGGATTCTCACCTCAATAGGGTCTTGTAATTCATAATTTCTATGAAACACTGCATTTGCCAATGCTTCTTCTATGGCATCATACGGATAATTGTCAAATCGGTCTGCTTTTTCTCTGTCGGAATGTTTAATTACTTTAGTTTTTATCACATTGGTCTTTATATACCCTAATACATCTATCAGCTGTTTCTGAATGGTTCCATCAAATTGTTTTTCAGTATAGGGATTCGCTAAACCATTTGGGAATTCAACTAAATCTATTACTGCTCCTTTAAAATATTCTTGTGTTTTTTTGGAAAACATGAGTAATCCTACATTTTTGGGAAATAAATGTTCATTCGCTCCCTGAGATAAATTCATTTTTTCAGCGAGCTCCTCAACGGACATATCTTCACTTTCTTCATAGAGTTTACTATGCGTTTCTTGAAGGTGTTCTCGCATCAATGTTTTACTTAAATCAGTTACAGATGCGAACGTATTTACTCGGTCATCAAACGGAATTTTGGCAGTTAATTGTATTAGTTCTGTAGTTTGTTCATCATTCGGTACAATGCTATTGGAGCGAAAGCGGATACGGTAATTGTATGTCTTATGCTTTGCTGTTACGTCATCGGGGACTTTGTATGGTCTGTTGCTACCTGCAGGGACCCAGATAACGAGCACATGTTTTCGGTCAATTTCTTCTAAAGAAATACGTGGAAAATAAGATGGGTTTATCAAATTACAAAAACCAATAAGTTCCTTTTCTACTCGCTCCAAGCTATCAGGATTAAATCCTTCGACTGGACGTATAGGCTTACCATCGGATTCATCTACCCCTACAATGATGTAGCCACTCCCTTCATTTTCAAAATCATTGGCGAAAGCACAAATTGAACGCATGATGGGAGCTGGATTCCAACCTTTCTTGAATTCCATTCGGGTTCCTTCTACAACAGCTCCCGACAATAAATCTTCTATGCTTACCAATATGCTCATTATCCTAAATTCAATTATAACATTACCTAGGTTTTACAGACTTTGTAAGTTGGGTGAAAAGAAGCACAAACTTTCGGCCTTGCACCAAAGTTAATAAAAAGCATAAATGTTTGGGTTTACAAGTCAGCCCCCCGAAACATCCATGGTTTAATCGCTTCACGAAAAATGTCATTTGAATCATCTTCCTTGATATGTGTCACATTCCTTATAGGGAGTGGTTCATGCTCTTTAATTTTTCTTTTAGCCATTTTTTAGTGAGATAATTTTTAAGCAAACATAACCATTTTATTAAAGAAAAAGTTCAAGCGTTTTCCACTTTGGAGATGATCCAACTTTTTGACTTGATTCGTGAGTCCACTCCTTCAAACCCTCAGAAAACAAAAAACCCTTAACAGCAATGCTATCAAGGGTTTTTAATGTGGTGCCTCCAGGAATCGAACCAGGGACACATGGATTTTCAGTCCATTGCTCTACCAACTGAGCTAAGGCACCAGCCTTATTTGGGGTACAAATATAGCGCTAAATTTTATACCGGCAAGTGTTTTTGCGCTTTTTTTAAAAAAGAAATTCATTATCGTACCAAATACTTTTCTTCGTTGTTATTAATCATCTGTAATTGTGGGATTTCGTCCTGAAATTGAAATTGGAATCCTTCGATCCATTTTTCTTTTAACAGATCAATATCTTCTCCATTGAGGATGTGTTTCTGGAAAAAATAAGAAATATCTTCGTCCAGGTAGTTTGTCGCCAACTCTAAAAACAGTTCATCCGTAAGCAACACATGTTCAGCAACACACTTCTTTAACAACTCCCGCATCAGATCATCCAGGGATTTTGTGTAGTTGCTTTTCAGCAAAATCTGGTTGTCCAGCCAAAACGCAAAAATTGCTCCTCTGCGGTAGGGTACTTTTTCCACGTTTCTACTTTTCCAGAAATCATCTTTGATTTTATAGTTTGGAATGTTGCGCTCCGGGTTGCTCCAATGTTTCTCAATAACTTCTTTGTTGAATGAATTCAGCCATTCATCGTAGGAAATATCCTTTACGCGCAATCTGTTTTTATAGGTGTAATAATCTGTAAATCCTTCACTGAACCAGTAATTCAGTTCTTCGTGCTTGTTGCGGATTCGCTGTCCGATCCAATCGTGCATCAACTCGTGAAATAAAATATACTTGTACGAATTCTGGCTGTTAAACGGATTGTTGGTCGCCATCATCATGAATCCGTTTCGCACAGAAGAACCGGTAATGGAAGAACCTTTGAACAGACTATCCGATTGCGTTACGGTAGGTGAAAGGATAAACGTAAAGTAGGGTTGGTTGTAATCGTTCCAGAAATCGCGTTGGGAAAGGATCGCTTTTTGTAGATTAGAGGATAGGAATTCATCCGTGTACTCGTTCAGCCAGTTTCCTCTTACAGCAAAATAGACCGGCTTTTCTTTCACAGAGAAATTATAAATCCGGTAATCACCACCAACGTACAATACATTGTAAAAACCAGTCCACAAATCGTCTTTGATTACCTGTTTTTTCTGCTGTGATGCGTACATGTTGTGGATTTTAAAATTCTCCGGGAAACCAATCCAATTAATTGTCGCTGTAATATCGGGTTCTTCGGCACTTTCCGTAAAAGCCTTCGGAACCATAAACAACGATTGTCCCAATACATAAAAAAAGGTGTCATTTACCCTTGGACGCGAAACAATGTAATAATCCGGTTCTTTGTAATCCTGTTTAATTCGGTAAGAAAACAGCACTTTTTTCCCTTTGGGATGATAGACAATTAATTCATCTTTCTCCGGGTTTTTCTTAAAGGAAACAGATGGATTTTCACGTTCCGAAAGCACCAGACTTTTGAACAAACTATCTTGTCCCCAAACGTGATTGCTATAGTGAAAAACTGTTGAATCAGCGGCTTTCTTAGCTATAAAACTCACCTCCACTTTCAATCCGTTGTTCGCGAGTTGTTCTTCATAATATACTTTATAGCTGATTTTGTTTTGCGAAAATGCTCCCAAAGGAAGCAGCAATAAAAGTAGTATTCTCTTCATGATTCATTTATTTTACAGAAATAAGCGTTGTGTTACTCCTCAAAATAACTAAAAACAGCATTATTAATTACCGTTTTTACTGTGCATTAACCCAGCATTAACACAAAAGTGCTTCCAGATCGTTCCAGAATCCCGGATAACTTTTCCCGACAGCATCTGCCTGTTCGATTGTAAGTTCTACACCGGTTACAAGGGAAGCAATCGCCAAACACATGGCAATGCGATGATCATTGTGCGACGAAATCACCGCTGGTACAATCGTTGTATTTCCTTCGATAAGCATCGTATCTTCTTCTAACCGAACAGCAATACCCAGTTTAGCAAATTCCTGTTGCAATGCTACTCCCCGGTTACTTTCCTTATTTGCCAAACGGTGAACACCTTTGATTCGGGAAGTCCCGGGAGTAAGTGCTGCATAAGTAGTCAGGGCGGGAAATAAATCCGGACAATCAGTGGCATCCACATCCAACGGTTTTCGGGCTGTTCCATCAATTTTCAACCCGTTTTCTGTGTCCAGAATCCGGCAGCCTGCCAGCATAAATGCATTCAAAATGGCTTTGTCGGCTTGTTTTGATGAAAGCGACAAACCCCGAACGGAAATTTCCATTCCCAATGCCGCTGCTGTTAACCAATACGAAGCAGAGCTCCAGTCACCATCTATCGTATAATTTGTTCCCAGAATTGGTTGTTTACCTGTAATTTCATACGTTCCTTTATTCGTCTCCCTGATGTTTACACCAAAACTCTTCAAGGTATGTAAAGTCATGTCAATATACGGTGTACTGGTACTGTTTTCAACCTGTAAATGCGTTGTTCCTTCTGTTTGAGAAAAGGCAATGAGCAGTCCGGAAATGTATTGTGAACTTTCACTTCCATCTACGGCATACATCCCGGATTGCAAGGGTCCTGAAACACGAATAGGGAGTTTTCCTTCTGTCAGTTCGATTTTCACACCCATTTCAGGTAAAAATTGTTCAAAAAAGGATTGATCACGTTGTAAAAGCGACCCTTCCCCTGTCAGATTCACTTCTTGTGTTTTCAATGACGCAACGGGAGTCAGCAAACGTACTCCCAACCCACTTTCTCCGCAATCCAATTCTGTAACTACCGCCTGCTCAAAATTTCCGGTAATTGAATATGTTTTTTCATCTATCCGGGTAATGACTGCACCCAATTTTTCTGCATTTGCAAGCATTGCCATTTCATCGTTGCTATTCCCCACATTGGTAAGAACAGACTTTCCGTTTCCTAATGCAGCAATCAACACTGCACGCTGAGAGTCACTTTTAGAAGGCGGGATGTGAATAATTCCCTGGTATGTTTTGGGTTTGATTGTATAGTTCATCTCTGTGCAATCATCACTTATTCATCACTTTTTCCTGATGACGAATGGATTCCTGATGAATCGCATCCATAATTTGCCGGATAAATTTGGCAGAAAGGTCATTGTCACCCGCAGTATTTAGTCGGTTTCCGATGATTTTTGCCCAGTGCTCCTGCTGTAAGATGGTAATGTTATTGGAACGCTTGAACCTTCCTACTTCTTCGCTTATTTTCATACGTTCTGCCAGCAAAAAGAAAATCCGGTCGTCTAGTGCTGCTGTCATGGAGCGCATTTTTTCCAGTTCAGCCAACACGTCGTGCTGTACATCTTTAGAGCGCAAAACCAGGTTTCTGAGAATGTGTTCCAATCCATCAGCAGTTACCTGTTGTGCCGCATCCGACCAGGCTTCATCCGGACGGGGATGCGTTTCTATCATCAATCCATCAAAATTCAAATCCATTGCCTTCTGTGATACTTCCAGCAAGAGTTCCCGGTTTCCTGTAATGTGACTCGGGTCGCAGATAATCGGCAAATCGGGAATGCGTTCTTTGAGTGCAATCGGCAACTCCCAATTGGGTACATTGCGGTATTTTTCATGTTTGTATACAGAAAAACCTCTATGAATTGCCACCAGATCTGTAATTCCGGCCTTTTCCATGCGTTCGAAGGCACCCAACCACAATTCCACGTCGGGATTTACCGGGTTTTTGATCATAACGGGAATGGAAACTCCTTTCAATGCGTCCGCAATTTCCTGAACAGCAAACGGGTTGACGGTTGTCCGCGCACCAATCCACAAGCAATCTATTCCTGCTTTCAATGCCAGTTCGACATGTGTTTTATTCGCTACTTCCGTTGTAGTAGGCAATCCCGTTATTTTCCCGGCATTTACTAACCACGGAAGCGCCTCTTCCCCCACTCCTTCAAACGAATCCGGTCGGGTGCGTGGCTTCCATATTCCTGCACGCAATGCATTTGCCAATCCCTTTTCAGCGATCTGTGTACAGATTTCAATTACCTGTTCTTCCGTTTCAGCGCTGCACGGACCTGCAATCACATATGGCCGGGAAGCACTTATTGTTTCATTTAGCTTCATGTATCGAACGATAAAAGCCCCCTTGACGGAGGCTAATAACTATTTATTACGTCTATACAAATATACGAAGTTTGAACTACACTACTACCACGATGCGATCAGTTCATGATCACAAACGGAATCTGAAGACCTACGGCAGTCTCTTCCGGTTGCAGAAACAAGTAATACGTGCCCGGAACAAAGAAGTCAACAGGGAATTCAAATACTTCTGTTCCCGGACCAAACACGTGTTTGTCAGAGAACAAAATTCGTCCGGTCGGATCGCTGATCTGCAGCTGGACATTCCAGTCTTTCTGCACCCATCCTTTCAATTTTAACGCATTGAAACTGGTGTTCGGATTCGGGTATAGCACAAAAATATCTTCCAGGGAAGCCGGAGCGTCAAGGTTCAGGAAGACAATGTTGGAATAGGAAAACGCACCGTCAAAGTCAAGTTGTTTGAATCGGTAATACTGTCCTGTTGATGATAAGTTCGAATCAAAAAACTCATACTCCAAACGGGATGAAGAGCTTCCTGCGCCGTTTACCCAACCGATGGTTTCCCAATTCTGTCCGTCATAGGTTTTCTGAACTTCAAATCCCATGTTATTCCGTTCGGTATATGTTTCCCAATGCAATCGTCCTCTTCCGTCAATAATTTCTCCAAACAATGGAGAAGCTTCAATTGCGAGGGCAATGATAGCACAATCGGGATTATCCGAAGTAAAACTTCTGCTGGAATGTCCGCTTCCTCCATTAGGAGATTCTGTAAATTGTGCACATGCATGTGGATTTACATAGTGTGTATTGTTGTCACCGGAAAAGTCTCCTCCGATGAACATACTACATACGGACAATGACGGCTGACTCGCAAAATGACCGGAACTGGAATCCCCGACAAACATGTTACAGTTCCCTCCGCTTGGGTTGTGTTCAGCGGTATAACCGGAATTGGAGTCTCCCAGAAACGAATTACAGCCTGCATTGTAAAAATCCAGTGTATCGTGTCCGCTTCCCTGACCTCCTTCAAATTGTGCGGAAGCAGCATAGCTGACAAGCAACAGAGTAATGGCTGTAATAAATTGTATATAAAATGATTTGCTCATTTTTTCAGATGTGCTTAGCTGAGAATTGATTAACGTACTCCGCGTCCTCCAATACTACTGAGACGTCTTCCGTCTATGTATGCTCCGTATGCCCGGTTAGATATTTGCAATGTTGTTGCTGCTTCCACCCAGGCTCCCCCTTTGATTGCTCTTCCTGCAACAGAATTTGTAGCAGCAATAGAAGCCGTCGGAGACGGCCAGCTTGGTACATCTGCAAATCCCGGGTTCGGAGAAAGAGAAATTTCGCCGTCTCCGAGTGTTCCTTCGAATGCAACACCAGTAGCATGTGCCACAGAAACGGTTTGTTCCCAAACATTTCCGCTCAATTCCATCACTCCATAATATCCTGCTCCTGCCTGCAAGCGGTTGGTTCCCGGCTTGGCTGCAAAACCACATCGCACAGGCCCCAAAATAACATTGTTATTAAAGTTTGCCAAGCCACTTCCTGCCGTGATTACTGTAGAACTGTTTTCTGTGGCCGTACCATCTGCTACAAACGTATTCGCATCGGTGATCAAATCTGTACCCCATGCATATTCTCCGGCAACCGGAGCAACAGGTCCTCTGGCTATTTTCTCAAATTCCAATTCTGACATCGGACGCAGCGCAGACCAATCCAGGTACGCCAATAAATCTGTCCATGAAAGCAATGCCATTGCACGATGAGGAGCTCCTGCTACATTCACAGGCCACGTTCCTGTAATAGCCATGCGATTGGCACCATTTACAATCTGTCTTGCCGCACCCTGATCTGACAATAAGGTATTGACAAAATCAACGTATTGTCCTTGAGAAATTTCGTATTTCATACAGTAAATCTCTTTGAAACCTTTCGGATAATTTGCAGGTAAATTTAACGGAACAGGTGCTGCGGAATATAAATTAGTTGCGCCTGTACCTGAAGTAATTGCGCCTTCAGATGTAATCGGAAACGGATTGGATGTAGATCCTGCTTTCAATGTACTGGCAGCAGCTCCGTCTCCCACCTGAAATGCTCCTTGTGGAATTTGTACCATTTCGATACCAAATACTTTAAAATCGTATTGTCCGTTCGTTACTCCCTGCATTCTCAATGAGACAGTGACACTGGAAACATTGCCTGCTCCTGCAGCGCTTCTGCGGACAAATACTCCTTTTGCAGACGTAGAACCATCTCTTCCGTCAATGTAAATTTCCAACGGAGAAGCAGTACTGTGATTGGCAGTTGCGGGATTCAGGTTGACATGCGACCATTGCAAAGAAGCACAATCCCTCTTTTTTACAAAGAGCCAGACCGCATCGTGATTATAAGGCGCATTATTTGTCCTCCAACTATTTTCCCAGCTCACACTAAAGGTTAATGTAGAATCATTTGTAAGTGTAACACCGCTGATAATTAAATTGTTTGAAAAGCTAAAATTTGACATACCAAATGCCAAAAAAGCACTCAGTGCATAAGTGATCAGTTTTGAGTTCATTTTCGAGTTGTTTTCCTTTAATTAGACTGCTTCAAAATTAACATTCGGGTAATATTACGCAACTATTTTGCACACTTTTTCAGCAATTATTACCCAGGTAACTGATTATCAAATCATTTAATTTTAATAAAAATTAATCTGATGCGAGAAAATTGAGGGAAGCAGGTCTTTTCCTAGCTGTTTCAGCCGGGAAATGAAGATTGAAAAGAACTGATTGTGTATTATTTCTTTGAAGTTCCTACGAAATCTTTGAGGTAAAACGGTTCAAAGTAAGCAACATCTTCAAATTGACTTTTCTCAAATTTTTGATGTGCCGGAACAACATGTCCTGATGCAGAAGATTTTATGGTTGTATCGACTATGATTTTTCTATTTTCCCAAACTTCCTGCATTTTGTACGAACCGTCACCAACCGCAACAAACGGTTCAAAATCCTGGTAAGAGTCCTCATCCAGGATGTCTGCAGAAATGGGTTTTAGAAGGGTTAAATCGTGTGTATAAATCGCTGAAAAGACTTCCATTCTTCGGGCATCAATCATTGAACAGATACTGGAGTCCGGGTGCACAGCTTTTGCAAGGACAGCCAGGTTATAGAGCGCATCGATTGCAATCAGGGGAATGTTTAATGCATAACACAGTCCTTTTGCTGTGGAAACACCTATCCGCAATCCGGTGTATGACCCCGGTCCGGAGGTAACTGAAACAGCAGCTAACTGCTGCGGGGTAATTTTTGCCTGCTGCAAAACAGCTTCAATGAACAGGGTAATGACCTCACCATGTACATACTCAGATTCATCTGTTTCCTTGAGTGCGATCAGCTTCCCATTGTTCGATAGTGCAACTGAACACACTTTTGTTGCTGTTTCAAGGTGTAAAATGTAACAATCCATCAATCGATGATTTCCAGTTTAAATCCGACACCGTGAATGTTGCTGATTGAAATGCGTTCGTCTTCTTTGAAATATTTACGCAGTTTAGTAATAAACACATCCAGACTTCTACCTACAAAATAATCGTCCTGTCCCCAAACGGCATTCAGGATCATTTCACGGGAAACAACCTGGTTTTTAAACTTGGTAAGAATTCTTAAAATATGTGCTTCTTTTTTCGTCAGTGATTTTACGGTTGTATCTCTCGTAAGTGTATAGTTTTCCGAATCAAACTTATAGCTTCCTACTTCCACTACCTTTTCTTCTTCTTCCTCCACATGAATGTTCACCCGTTTTAGTAAGGCAATCACACGAAGCTGTAACTCTTCCACTGAAAACGGTTTTGTCAGGTAATCATCTCCTCCCGCCTTGAATCCTTCAATTTTATCTTCGGTCATTGATTTGGCAGTCAGAAATAAAATCGGAATCTCCCGATTGATCTTTCGTACTTCACGTGCCAATGTAAATCCATCTTTTTTTGGCATCATGACATCAAAGATGCACAAATGAAATGCTTCCTCATTGAACCGTTTAAATCCTTCTGCTCCATCCGTACACAAGGTAACATGATAACCATCGCGTTTCAGCTGATCAGAAACTACAAACCCGAGGCTTGTATCGTCTTCAACCAATAATATTTTTGGTGTCATAGAATTATACTTTGTGCTAAAGTAATAGTTTATTAAAGTACTTCGATGAATTTAAGTAAAAATTAAACCTTTTGGAACTGCATAAAAAAACAAGAGCTCCAGATGGGCATCCGGAGCTCTTGTCACACTAATCAACCTAACCTACTACTACTTGACACAAAGGTATGACAAAAAAGTATTCTCGCAACACATCTGAATTAAAATTTAAAATGAAGGTTTTAATAGGAAAATAATAGTTGTTCATTTAGTGTTAACAGTGTAAAACCCTTAAATAAAACTACTAAACGGTTTATCGAGGCAGAAACTACTGGCAAAGAATTATTCTAAATAACACAAACTATAGTTTAGGATTCCAATATTATTATTCTTTTTGGATTAAATTTGTATGAATTCTAGGTTAATTTGGTGCTATTATGAAGATTTTAATAATTGATGACGAGGACGACATTCGCGAAATTCTTAAATACAATTTAAGTAAAGAGGGGTATGAAACATTCGATGCAAACAATGGCGAAAGCGGTTTGAAAAAGTGCATAGAGATTAACCCTGATCTGGTGTTACTCGACATTATGATGCCCGGAATGGACGGAATTGAAGTGTGTGAAACCATCCGAAAGACGCCCGGATTGGAAAACGTACTGATCTGTTTTCTAACAGCAAGAGGTGAAGATTACAGCCAGATTGCCGGATTGGATGCCGGGGCGGATGATTTTGTTGCCAAACCCATCAAACCGAAGGTGTTGATTTCGCGTATTAATGCTATTCTGAGAAGAAAGTCAGGAGAATCAAAATCGTATTCAGAAGGATTGGTCATTAACCGGGAGCGTTACCACGTTGAGCTGAACGGGCAGGTGATTCAATTACCGAGAAAAGAATTTGAATTATTGGCACTATTGGCTTCAAAACCAGGAAGCGTATTTGAACGGGAAGTGATTCTTGATTCTGTATGGGGTTCGGAAATTGTTGTCGGTGACAGAACAATTGATGTTCATATTCGAAAGCTAAGGGAGAAAATCGGTTCCGATTATATTGTAACCATTAAAGGAATCGGTTATAAATACCAGGAAAAAGAATAATACCCCACTTCAGTAGACAATTTATACACCTGTCATTGAGGGTAGAAAAAATAGTTGTAGTTTTGAATACTCCGAATTGAGTATCTCTTCCGCTTATTATCGGGCAGGGAAACGAAAAAAATGATTAACAAAATGAAATACAGCTTATTCAGCATTTTTCTGATTGCTTTAATTGCATCATGCTCCAATAACAAAAACGCAAACATACCTGTTGAACCGACAGCGACGAATATCGACAGTTTATTGACCTTATACCCTGACAGTGTCTCTTTGTTGCTCTTCAGAGGAAATAATGCTTTGAAAGAATACCGGTTTTACGATGCACTTTCTGACGGTGCACGTGCTTTTCGTCTGGATAGTATGAATACGGATGTCCGTATGCTCTATGGGCAGGCACTGAACAACAAAGATAATCGAAGTATTGAAGAGGTTGGAGCTGCACAACGCCATTTTAATTATGTTGTTTTCAAGCAACCAAACAATACGGATGCTTTGATCGCATTGGCAACTACCTACCGTTATTTACAAGATGCAGACAATGCGTTTAAATATGTTAATCAGGCACTAAAAATAGACAAGAAAAAACGGGAGGCATATGCATTAAAAGGATCTATTTATATGGATATGAAAAATTATGAACTGGCTAAATCATCTTATGAAACAGCTGTTCAGCAAGATCCTAATTTTTACGAGGCGTATTTCCATTTGGCCGTGATTTATCACCATGAACAAAACCCGATTTGTATTGAATACTATCAAACTGCTTACGAGTTGAATCCAACCGATCCGGAATTTTTGTATTCGTATGCATTTGCATCTGAGTTTTTTGGTAAAAATGAGGAGGCGAAGGTCCTATACCGGAAGTTGGCAGAAGATCAGGAAAAGTATTACAAGGCACGGGGACTTTTTCACTTGGGGCACATCAAACAACGTATAGAAAATCAAGTAGACAGTGCGCTCTATTTTTATTCGCAGGCAATTAATAATCAGAAAGATTATGTGGAGGCGTATCACAACAGAGGCATGTGTTATGAGTTGAAAGGAAACATCACCAGTGCGAAGCAGGAATACCTGGAGGCACTAAAATACGATGAAGATTTTCAACTTTCCATCGACGCATTCAATCGATTAAATCGCTAACCGACAGTATTCTTCCATGCAGGAAAGACAATTATACATTCAGATACTTTCCAATTTACTTATTCCTGTATTGGGGTTTTGGCTGTGGAACTGGAACCTGTATTTCATTGTACTGTTCTATGTCCTGGATATTTTGTCTTCGGAAGTTGTGGTATACCTCAAGTCAAAAAAGATTCGGGAAGCAGGAAAAAAAGAAGCAATTAAAAGTCCTGTCAACACCTATAAAATCATCTCCGCGTTATTTGTTGCGGCAACCATTGCGGTTATTCAATTGGGAATACTTCTTCTTCATCCCGACATTCGTCTGAAGGATGAAATCTGGTCATTTTTAACGTACAAAGAGTTGGGAATTCAGCAGGGATTTTTGTTGATTCCACTTGTTGTCATGATGGCTTTCTCTTCGTATAAAATTGAATTTCTTATTCCGAAAGTTTACCTGCGTGAGGAGCAACGAAGTTTGTGGAAATCTCATCTGAAAGAACGGTTCTTACTAATTGCTTTTTGCGCCATTCTTGCGTTTATTGCTGCAGGATTTCAGTTTCAGGAATGGATCATTCTGACGATTATTCTTATTGTCACAAGCGGATATACCTATTTGCAGGGAAGAGAACGAATCAAGCAGCTTACTGCATAAATGCACAATTATTCGGGTTTCCTAAGCGAAATGTAAGTGTAACTCCAAAAAATGCATACCAATCTTTTGTAGCCGATGTTCCTCTTTTTCCATAACGGGAACCGTCTATACTTTTATTAGAAAGCGTAGCAGCTAACGGTCCGTTTGCAGCGGCCAATTCAACCGGATCGATGTACGCATCAGCTCCGACATCATCCAGGTAATCTGTAAATGTTTTTCGAATCCCATATTCCAACCCGATCGAAGCACGTTTTCCTAAGGACACTTTCACACCCAATCCCAATGGAATGGATAACTGGAATAGGTTATAATGTCCTCTGGTTCCCAAAGCAGTTCCTTGTCCTTCTGTTCCCAACGGTTGCAGGAAAACCCATTCTCCGTTGTGCTGTGTTTTAGGGTTCATCCGGAAAACGGCAAGTTCTGCGAGAAAATAAGCGGTTCCTTTGTATTTTTTACTTCCCAGTTGAAAGGGCATGTAGTGAAATTCAACACCGGCACCCAATTCAAAAATATCGGATTTAAAGTTCAAATTCCGGTTGGAAAGCAACGGATCCTTTGACCATTTGTCATCCCCGACTACATTTCCGTACGAAAAATTAACTCTGAACGACAGGCGTGAATGAATGTTGTACCTGTAAAATAAACTTCCTGCAGGTTGCGTTCCTTTAAAATGACCAAACCGATTCAAATCACCAATGTAATAGGAACCTCCCAACATCACACCTATTTCTGAGCGCGACAATGCTGTATGAAACTGAGCATTCACTCCCAGTGAGGCACCGATAAAAACAAGTAATAAAAAGGTGTTTTTTAACTTCATTTCCTGAAAAAGAACGGAAAAATAGGGAAAATATTTCACACAACCTGAATGATTGCAGAATATAGGTTTAGTTGTAAGGGACGGGTTGGTACAATTTCCCTCCCGTTCAATTTGAAGGCGGGAGGGAAATCTATGTTACAATGAATATGTTCCGTCTGCGATCAGTTTCTGAGCAATCAATTGACGGGTTTCTTTCGGGTTAATGCTTTCCAGTTTGGTAAAGCGTTTCAATCCCATTACCATCATTTTTAACTCGTCTCCTTCTGCAAATGAATTCAGCACGTCTTTTCCCAGTTTGTTGATTTTGTCTGCTGCATCGTAGAAGTATGTTTTTACAATGGCAATCTGGATCGCTGCTGCTGCTTCACCTTTTGCTTCAATGAGTTTCTGAACGCGCAGCAATGCTGATTCTGCTTCATAAACAATGATTGCGATATCTGCAATTCCCATCAGCACTTCTTGCTCTTTGGACAAGGTGTTCATTAGTTTTTGTACCGCTGAACCTGCCACCATCAGAATGACTTTCTTAAATCCTTTCAATGCAGCCTGTTCCGCACCCAATGTTCCCTGAGGAGCTTCTCCGAATTCAGGAATACTCATTAATTCGTTGGCAACTGCCATTGCCGGCCCCATCAAATCCAATTCTCCTTTCATGGCACGGCGCAAGACCATTTCCACGATCAGCATGCGGTTGATCTCATTGGTTCCTTCGAAAATACGGTTGATGCGGGAATCCCGGTAAGCACGCTCCACACTTGACTCTGCAGAATATCCCATCCCTCCGAAGATCTGAACGGCTTCATCCACCACATAATCCAATGTTTCTGAACCTGCCACCTTTAAGATCGCACATTCAGGGGCAAACAACTCAATTCCTTTTAAAGTTGCTGTTCCTTTGTCTAATCCTTCTGCGACATATGCTTGAATTGCGTCATCAATGTTTTGTCCCGCGCGATACAACGCAGATTCTGTTACGAATGTACGGATTGCCTGTTCTGCAATTTTATAACGAATCGCTCCATATTTTGAGATCGGTCTTCCGAATTGCTCCCGCTCATTGGCATAGCGAATGGAATCTCCAATGGCATCTTTTGCGCCACCGACAACACCGGCACCCAACTTAATTCGTCCGATGTTCAAAATATTCAGTGCAATCTTAAATCCGTTTTCACGTTCAGACAACATGTTTTCAACAGGAACTTTTACATTATTAAAGAATACCTGACGAGTTGAAGAGCCCTTAATCCCCATTTTCTTTTCTTCCGGGTTCAGAGAAATTCCTTCAGAATCTGCCTCCACCAAAAATGCTGTCAGTTTCGCATCGTCATCAATTTTGGCAAAAACAGTAAATAAATTAGCAAAACCACCGTTTGTAATCCACATTTTTTGACCGTTCAGGGTGTAATATTTACCATCTTCGCTCAATACCGCTTTTGTTTTTCCTGAATTGGCATCCGATCCGGATCCTGGCTCTGTTAAACAATATGCGGCTTTCCATTCACCTGTTGCCAGTTTACCACTGTATTTCGCTTTTTGTTCCTCTGTTCCGTAATACAACAATGGCAACGAACCAATACCAGTATGTGCGCCATATGCTACTGAAAAAGAATATCCTTTCCCCAAGTGCTCTGTCGCTAAGAGTGATGTTTTGAAATCAACTCCCATCCCATTGTACTGCTCAGGGACAGAAAGCCCCAATAAACCTAGCTCTCCTGCTTTTTCAAGTAAAGAAACCATCAATCCTTCTTCCATTTTATCTACCCGGTCCAAAACGGGAGTCACTTCCTGCGCAATGAAATCATCACACATCTGAGCGATCATTCGTTGCTCCTCTGTCCATTCTTCAGGAGTAAAAATTTCGTGCGGTAATGTATCCTTGATGATAAACTCACCGCCTTTAATTGCATTTTTTGTTGACATATATTTAGAATTTGTAATTATCGTTTGCATAAAGATAAAAAAATATTTTAACTGTTATGCATGCATATTAATTTTTTACAAATAATTTGCGTTTCAACTATCGGGATGGTTCTCTATCAATGATGTACGGATAAGCTTATGATATACGGTCACTGAATGGAATAGCATGTAGGCATGCACCATCAGAACTTAATTGCAATAGAACGTGTGTAAACGAAGTGGGGGAAGATGATTTTTCTTGTATTTATTTATCGATGCCAGAAAACAAAAAACCATCAAAAAAGTAGTAGTAAGTTAACTTGATTGATGGTTCCTAGACTGTAAGTTATGTTGCTGTTCACAACTTACATAAATAAAATCATAGTGATATTACAAAAGTAAGCGAAAACACCCCTCAAAAAACGCAACTAATTGATTTTAACTCGGTAAAAATCGCAACTAAAAAAGATGAAAACAAAAATAAACTAAAAATCAACCATTTAGCAATAGAAATTTTTGATAAAAAAACAATAAATACCGTTGAAAACAGTTCTATAATCGACCAAAGGATATTGATTGGATTTTTAAATTGCGATATTCACAACTTTCACCTTCTATTCATTTTTTGCTGATGATCAATGTGCCTGGTTTTCACTTTCGAAAATAACTTTTTTCCGGTAGCGATCAATCATCTGAATAATCTCTGTAAAGTAACGGTCTCGTGTCTTGCTGTTTGTAAGACTGATCTTAGAAGAAGCCGAAATCATTTGTCCCAGTAATTTATGGGTATCATTCACATAATACTGGTTGGTTGTATGAATGGGATTCAGGAAGTTTTGTGTCAAAAACAACCCCTCTGCTTTTTCCGTTGTATAGTAAAACATCGCTGTAGCGTTCAGGATTTCGTTGTAATAAACCTCCAATTGATTTTCTGCGGAAGGGATTGGTTTTTTTCCGTATTCATACTTGACTCCGTTCCGGGCTTGTTCCTTGAGGTGTTTCACCAGGTGGATCATATCATTGTACAATTCTACTGCAACGCGGTTATCTATTTCATTGGATGTATAATAGTAATACACTTCGCGCACAAATCCTTTTAACATATCCGGATCGTACAGTTCTTTCGAGGGTACTTTATTATACAATTTGAGAATTTCATAGCTTGTTTGCACCAATCGCATTGAAAAATAAAAATCATCGTAGCTGACATTCTTCAGTGCATCCAATCGCATTTGTTTCTTGATCCAGAAGAATAATTTTGCTTTCAGCAGATTCGGAAAGTTAAATACAGGAAAAAACGGTGTATTGTTCACCGTCAGAATCATTCTCGGTGTACCTTGTTGGTGTAGTTGCTCCAGGTTTTGTCGAATGCGATCAAAATAAGCCTCCAGGCTGAATCCTTCTTCCATGATCGGATTGTAGTAAAACAAAGCTGCAGGTTCTTCTTTTCCCAGCAATGCATCTATTGATATCCCCAGCTGTTCCTTGATCTTATGCAAATCATCGAGGGTCACATCGGTTTCCATCCGGTACCTTCGGTAAACTGCATCTTTGCTGATTCCCAAAACCTCCGGCATAACACTTCCGATTGTCTGTCCTTTTCGCTCAAGTTCGTATTGGATTTTTTGAAATAGTTTATGCTGTAATTCTCGTTTCTTCGACATTCGTTAGAGTTAATTCCTTGGCTAAAATACAAATCTTACCTCTACGGTTTTTTTACTATTCTACACGTTTTTTTACCACATCTGATAAATACCCCTGCTATTTTCGATTTATTTCATCAGCATCGGCTTCAGATCAGTTATAGTTGCTGGCGAAACAGCTTTTTATACGCATCTTCGAATGACGAAGTGTAGTCATAGTATAAAAAGCCATCATGGACGATCAAACGGGCTGGAAATGAGTTGTTATGTATTTGTATCGATTTTACAGGACTAAAGTCCGTTTTGGAAAGTTCCGTAATGTACAGATGGCCGTTCACTGAGAAAGTTGTGTAAACGGTTTTGGTTACAGCATCATACAGCAGTTCTTTTTTCCATCCCGGGTGTTTGTGATAGGAAATCGGTTGTACAACTGGTTTATCCAGTCTATTTGGATCAAAACGAACCAATACATCGTTGTAATGATCAAAAATACAGATTTCATTTTCCCATACAAACAAAGGAATATAATCCGGTTTGGAAACCACAAACGTATAAAACATCAGGTCTTGAAACTTATCTCTGCTCGCAGCTAATTGTATGGTATTTATCTCCTGCATTTGACCATTGAAGCTGTATGCGTCGCTCTCAATTTGTTTCTTCCAGTCAATAGCAGCCAACACCTGAATGGTGTCTTCCGCCCGGTAAACCATTCTCAGTGAATGATCGTATTTGTCAATCGCATTAAATGTAACTGTTTGATTCGCATTAGAAAAAAACTTGTACAACAGGTAATTGTTTGTTTCTCCCATACAATCCGCATAATAATCGCGATAGAAGGAAATCGAATTGGGCTCATAAACACCGATCTCATCTGTTTGCTCTTGTACGCGATAAATACTGTCCGCGGAAATGATTTGTAAATCTCCCAAACAATCCCGGTGTAACCGTTCCGGCTTAAAGGACAACAGAACGGTTGATTTCATCTTCAATTCTTCATCCAGTCGCGAGAGAAAATAGTTCTTTTTACCTTTTAAGAGTAAATACTTCCCTTTTTCATCAATGTGAAAATCCAGCAAATGAATATTTGGTTGTTTAAAAACAGTCTGTCCTGTGGCATTGATGGTTACCTCCGGAATGTTACGGATTTCTTTTAAAAATGTAGAGTCCTCCTGCCCAAAGATATAATTCACCAAAAAGCAGACAGCAATAGTAATAGTAAATCGCTTCATACGTATCAACTTTAACTGAAAGGTACGATTTTAAATCATTGATTATAAAAATTTTATTTAAACTGATTAACAAATTGATTGTCTGGTCTGTTTTTTGTTTCTATCAATTTTCGATAACATTTTCGCGTTCGTTTCGTTAAAGTACTATATATGCGTATTCTTTCATTTTTAATCGGGTTCATTGGTTTGTCTTTTTCTGTTTCGGGACAAATGGTATTCAATACACTCAAACACAACTTCGGGGAACTACAAAGTTATGATAACCAGTTTGTTGACATTACCATTACAAACCAGGGAATCAAGGATGGATATATTCTCAGTGTGCGGAAACCCAGTGAGGTAATTTACATTCAAAACCGCGCTTTTGTACAGAAAGACAGTTCACTTACGCTTCGTTTCCAGGTCAATCCGCAAGAAAAAGGAAAATTCTCGTATACCATTGATATTTATACCAGTGATCAGGGAGATGCACATAAACTGGTACTGAGCGGCAATTTACTCGAAATGGAAACAACTGGCCGCAGCAGCTTAACTGCCTGCCCTGATTTTAACTCCCATCCTGCAGGGAAAAAGCCCAATCAGTTTGACTTAACTGTTATCACGATTGATGCCTCTACACGGGAAGAACTGAGTAAAAGTAAGGTTAGTATGATCCAGGACGGAACTGCGATCTGGACGGATGTAACAGATAAGAGCGGACGTATCAAAAAACAGGGAACAATTGGCTTAGCGTACTTCTATGCCCGGAATGATGGATATTTGCCGGAAGAAAAGGGTGCATTTGTTAACAATGAACGGAATAAAGTGGTTATTGAATTGCGAAAAGATCCATCCAATGTAGTTGTGCCGGAGCCGGAAATCGTACAACAGCCACCTGCTCCCGAAATTGAAATTGATGTAACGGAAACCGAGCCGCCGGTTGTCACTGAAGTTCCTCCTTCTGTTCCATCACCAGAAACGGAAACGATTGTTTCCCTGGAAGAATTGGATGAAGACAACTTTGATCCTTCTTTCTTTGCGCCGGTGAACCTGGTGTTTGTACTGGACATTTCTTCATCGATGAACCAGGGAGATAAAATGGAATTGATGAAGTATTCACTGAACCAGCTTTCTGAGATGATCCGTCAGCAAGATAACATTGCGATCGTAACGTATGCTTCTCAGGCAAAAGTATTGCTTGCTCCGACTTCCGGTCAGGATAAAAATGCTGTGCGGGAGCAGGTAAAAGGACTGAGGCCTTCCGGTATGACTGCGGGAGGAGACGGGATCAAACTGGGATTTGAACAGGCAGAAGCCGGTTTTCTGCAAGGAGGGATCAATCATGTTTTTGTCATCACTGATGGTGCGTTCAATCACAACAACTATGATTATAAAAAGCTCATCAAAAAGTACGCGAAGAAAAACATCCAACTTTCCGTTGTCGGGGTACTCAACGATGCAAAGGCAGAAACCTCCATGCGTGAGGTTGCTCAACTGGGAGAAGGTCAATACATCCCTGTGTTCAAATTATTGGATGCCGAACAGAATATCCGTCAGGCTGTACGAAAAATGGCATTTAAGAAATAAGCTGCACACCCTTCTGTTCCTAAAATACGGTCTCTTTTTAGTAATGATCACGGAAGTGAGGAGTCACTGGTGGGCATAAAAAAATCCCGCAAATTATTCGTTTACGGGACTTAGCTATTAATCGAAAATAAACAAGAGTACCCCTACTCCTGCAAAATCTTAATTCAATTTTGAGTGCCGAAGCATTTTCTACTTGCAAATGTGTAGTTAAATACTGAATTTTATAAACTAAAATAAAAAATCATTACGATACCCAATTTAATTTCATTTGCCTTAATTTTGATTTTAACTATTGATTATCAATGTTTTTTATAAAACAAAAATACAATGTCCAAATCATCATCTGACCATTTAATTGAGCTAATTAACTCCCTTTCCAAGGCAGAAAAGCGCAATTTCAAGTTGTATGCAAAGCGCAATTCTTCCCAGGAAGACCTCAAATTTATTTTGTTGTTTGATTACATTGATAAGTGTTCCTGCTATTCTGACACAGACGCTCTGGCTAAAATTCCGGAGATTAAAAAAGAGCAGCTCTCTAACATCAAGGCACATTTGTACAAGCAATTACTCGCCGGATTAAGGGTTTTGAACACCACCAAATATACACAGATAGAAATCCGGGAATACATCGATTATGCTGTCATTCTGCTCAATAAAGGATTTTACCACCAGGCATTGAAACAATTGGAAAAAGCCGGTCAGTTGGCAAAGAACGGAGGATACAACATCCTGGCACTTGAAGTAGTAGAACTTGAAAAAATAATTGAATCGCAATTCATTACCAAAACACTCAGCCAACGGGCAGATTACCTTACCCATCAAAGTTCTTCAAAAGAAGAACAGGTTTCCTATTCGGTCTTTTTTTCCAATCTGTCCCTCCAACTACACGCGCTCTATCTGAAGGTTGGATTTGTTCGCGATGAAAAGGAAAACCTGTTTGTGCAGCAATTTTTCCAGTCAAAAATGATTGCGTTTAAAATTCAGGAACTGGGTTTTGAGGGGAAGATATACTATTACAATGCAATGGTGAGTTACAACCACATCATACAAGACTTTGTAATGTGTTATAAATATGCCCGTCAATGGGTTGATTTGTTTTATGAAAATCCGGAGTACATCGATTCCCGGAAGGAGATTTTTCTCCGGGCACAACACAACCTGCTTGGCGCATTGTTTCATTTGAGGGATTACAAACGTTTCAAGGAGGTTTTTGCAAAATACGATTCCGAAAAAGACATCATGAAAGGCAAAGAAAACATCGAACAGGTGTACTTGCTTTACCTGCACATGAACCGCATTAATCAGTATTACTTCGAAGGAAATTTTGACGAAGGAATCCGGATTGTTCCGGAAATTCTTGATTTTATTGAGCGCTATCAATCCAAAATGGACGAGCACCAGATTGTTGTACTCAATTACAAAATTGCATGCCTCTACTTTGGTTCAGGTGACAATAAAACGACGATCCGCTACCTCAACAAGGTAATTCAATTCAAGGATTCCAGTATCCGGGAGGACATTCAATGTTTTGCCCGGATTCTCAACTTGATTTCTCACTTTGAGTTGGGAAATAATGAGTTGGTGGAATACCAGGTAAAGAGCGTATACCGGTTTCTGATTAAAATGGGAGAATTACACGGGGTCCAGAAAGAAATCTTTTTCTTCCTGCGACAACTTCCGTTTTCCTCACTCACGGATGTAAGAAAAGCATTTAAGGTACTGCACCGGAAACTGGTCAAACTAGCGCAGGATCCGTACGAAAAACGTGCATTCCTTTACCTGGACATTATTTCCTGGCTGGAATGTAAATTAGAAAACCGAACCGTGCAGGAAGTGATTCGTGAAAAATTTGAGAAAGAAATTCAAACCGGAAGCAAATTGTATTTCCCGAAAGAAGAAGGTGTTTAATTGCTCTTTAAAGCTTTAAGTTGGCTGACACCCCGGCATAATTTACCATGGCCGTTTTTACTTCTTTGGAGGCTTTACTTTGATTGGCCTTGATAAAAGCGGCATCTTCTTTAATATTGGCAGTGTATTTCAATATTTTCGGAGCATTTTCCTGGATCATTAACCGCAAAAACCGGTATTCTACATTATTGGGACTGGACTGAATGGCTCCTTCGAGCAATGTTTTTCCTTCTTTAAATTTCTTGAGCTTATCTCCCGCCGTCTTCTGGTATTCGGCACTTTTCATCATAATTGTTCCATAATAGGCTTGCTGTTCCTCATTAGCCGTCGCTGCCGCTATTTTCTTCTCCAGTGCAACAATGGTCGATTGTTCTCCTGCCTCAAGTGTTTTGAAAAATTCTGCTTTAGAAAATGTTGTTGCGACAATTGCCAGAAGCGATAAAAGGTGTATCATTTGTATTTTTTTGATTGTTTAACAAAATGTAAGCCACAACTTAATCCTCAAAAATTAATTGAAACAACTGCTTCCGCTGCGCTTTCATTTCCAAAATTACTTCTTTGTTGTTCATCAACAGGAAAATATAGTTCAATTTGTAGGAAATATGCTGCATGTATTTGCTGAAACTGTAGGCGAAAAATCCCAGTATCGGCATCAAAATACAGTAAACGATCAGTACCCAGAATTCCGGTTGAAACAGCTTGTAGAACAACACTGCGAAAAAGGCGTAATTAAGCGGGTAAATAATTAAACCGATCAGGATTGCAAGTGGTGCATAAAACTCCTTGCTTTTTGTAATTTTCGGAATAATAAAATCCGTGAACTTGAACGGAAAGACACTGTGAATTAACCCAAACAGGTACAGTGGAAATCCGATAATCAGCCCGATAAAGGAAGTAATGATCTGCCGGATAAACATAGAGGAACGCAATCCCCGGTCAAGAAAATCATTCTTGATTTCCATTTTTTGTGTTTTCCAATTCAGATTCCATAGCAATTGCTGAATTTGCTCTACTTTTTTTGGTTTTTCAAGGGTAAGCTTTTCAATTCTGTCCCGGATTTTCTTCATAAATTCCACTTCCGCTTCCACGTCGGAAGCATTGTGTAAATACCTGGATTTTAACGCATCGCTCAATGCCGTAACCAATGCCTCCTGTTCCTTATTTTGTGTAGTAACCAGCACCCCTTCCAGTAATTTTCGAAATTCTTCCGTCAATTTTCTGGCAGCAGAAGACTGATTTTCTTTAAACTCTTCCAGGTAATGGGTCACTCCTATTCCTGCTCCGAAGTTAACCATAATGGAACTTCTGAATTTTTCCCCTTGGGTGTACATCAGCCCGACAGGAACAACCTTCAGGTTCAATGTCCCATTCCCTCTGAGTTCCGATTCCAGTGCAATCCGCGCGGCCCCAGACTTTAGTTGCCTCAACAGCAATTCCATCTGGCTGTTTCCCTCCGGAAAAATAACCAGCGTTTTTCCTTCTGATAACAACCGGTAGCATTCTTCCAGGGTAGATGAATTGTCTACTCCCTGTGTTTTTGCTTCTGTGGCCCGGTTAACAGGAATCATATTCAACGACCGCAAGATTCTCATTTTTAACTTATTGTTGAAAAATGTTGCTTTGGTCATGTAATAGATCGGGCGGGGAGAAATGATACCAAGCAACAATGCATCCACCAATGTGTTGGGATGATTGGCGATGATGATCATTGGTCCTGAATGATCCAGGTAATGCTTATTTCTTACTTTAATCTCTGAATAGTAAAGATTGATCCCAATACGCATTAATACTTTAAGGATGCGATACAGCATATATTGATTTTAATTTCTTCAAATTTTTTCGCTACTTCAGTTTTATTTGACCCTTTCTGTTTCCCAGGGAGTCAATCAAATATCCTTGTGGTTCAATTGTATTATTTTTCCAGTATGATTCAATGATTTGTTTTTTATCCGGAGACGTGATGATGAACTTTCCTTCACGTTTTCCTTTTATCCAGAAACCTTCCGATAATTGTCCGTTTTCCATATAAAATCGTCCTTTTCCTTCAATGGTATCATTTACCCAAGTTCCCACAAATTTCGAGCCATTTGCATAGACATAGCTTCCTTCCCCTTGTTTTAATCCTTTTTCATAATGACCAAAGTACCCAAAATCCCTGTGGTACTTATACAACCACGCTCCATCCTGTGTTTTTACTTTGTTTCCTTTTGCATCAACAGCATCCCTTGATCCCAATGAGTACAATAATTCAAAACGGTCCGGCTCTTTCAAAAGCAAGGGGTAAAGGTACTTTCCTGTTTGACTGAATCCAAGCTGTTCAAAAACAACATGTGTTACCTTATTTTCTTCGAAGTCTTGTTTGAGTGTGTCCAGATCGTCTGTATAAGGGAATGTTTTTGTCTTTGTATCTGCAATAAAATAAAACAATTCCGGTTTTCTGGATACAACAACATCTGTTCGCTTCAGTTTTTCTTTTGACCATTCTGCAACGGACAAGAAATTTGTCCAGTTCGGTGCATGTTTTGCTTCTGCCTTCTGGTGCAGCAATTTAATTGTAGGATAATTAAACAGGAGGTACGGAATCACCAGTAAAGGATAAATTTTTCCGGATTGTACAAATTCGTTTTTCAGTACAATTCCCAGCACCCCTTTCATCCCAACAAAGAAGACAATTAAAATAAGGGGAGCAAGCGGAAGGATAAACCGGATTCCAAACCAGACATCAGGCCATAAGAGAAAGATTAAAAAATTGGCCCCGAAAAACGATAACAGCAACCATTTGTATTTTTTGATCTGCCAGATTCCAAGCAAGGAAAACGTGATTACAAAAATTCCCAAAAACCATTGCAATCCACTGGCAGGAAGCGGGTCTCCTGTTTTAGGATCGTTGTAGGCAGTTGGTTTAACAGGAAACAAAAGGCTGGGTATTTCTTTAGAGATATAGCGAACCGTATTATTCTTAATCCGCGTTCCCCAATCAGCAAGTTTCATATCTTCTCCATCCTCTTCGTACGGGTTCACTTTAAAGAGTTGCTTCACATAGGAGCTTCCTCCCAGAGATGAACTTCTGATCTGCCAGGGAAGATACCCCAGGATAAAACAGAGTGTTAAGATCCCGGCAACCTTATACTGTTTATTGATCAACAAATAAAAAGCAAATGCTCCCAGTACAGCAATTCCCTGTGTACGGATATATACAACGGCAATTACTCCAAAAACAGTAAGCAAAAAAGACCACGATTTAAGTCGATAGCCTGTATCTGCAAATTTCACAAATGCGAGCAACGTCAATAAAAGAAAAAACACAAATGGTACTTCCGACATGGTAATGCTTGCATATTCCAGCAAATGCATATTCATAAGCACAGCAAGTGCAACCAAGCCTGAAAAAATGCGGTTCTCTGTAAATCGAAATGAAAGAAGAAAGGTAATAATTACACTCCCCAGCAAAAATAAACCACTTACAATTTTTAATCCCTTCAAGGATGTCACTCCCAGCTTAATTGCTACAGCCAGAATAAAAGGATACCCCGGAGGATAATGATTGGTCGGAAGTGGAATCGGGCTGTTAGACGAAACGTATTTAAATCCGGATGCAATTCCTTGTGCAAGCGAGTAATAAGTGGCGTTATCCCCTCCTAAAAATAGCTTCGCATTAAAAACGTATGGATAAATAAGAATAAAAACAAATGATAGTGTGATAAAATAGAACCAGTTGTATTTTAACATAACAGTAGAATTTATTTACAGAGATCTGATCATAAAAATCGATCTCACTTTGAGCAAAAATACTTAAAAATTGATTTTGAAAGGCTACCTTTGAATAAATTATAAGTCTTAGTTATACTAAGGTATATGATTAAACGTTAAGGTTATTGATTGTGTTGAAAAAGCGAAACATACAACGGTTGTTAATAATACTTGTGATTTTTCTTTCGGGAGTTCACGCGAAGGCTTCTCACATTATGGGAGGAAGCATCAGCTATGAATGTTTAGGAAACGGCGACTATGTGTTTCAACTGGTATTTTACCGCGATTGCAATGGTGCTCAGGTCAATACAAATTCACAGACAATCCGGGTGTGGAATCACACTTCGCTCACATCCATTACGGTTCCGTACGTGTCCACCGAAGACATTTCACCACAGGGAATGCAGGTCGCGAACATTCAGTGTTTCAACTGTACAACTCCCAACGGAAATATCGGAATCGGATCAATTGAACGGATCACTTACCGAAGCAACCCGGTGAATATTTCCGGTATTCCGCCGGCACAAGGCTGGGTCTTTACTTTTGATGATTTTTCCCGAAACGGAAACATTACAAACCTGCAAAATCCATTGAATTACGGCATCACACTAACGGCAAAAATTTTTAATGTCAACGCAGCCAACAATACCTGTCACGATAATTCTCCTCAATTCCTGCAAAATCCGCATTTTGTGAGTTGTGCAGGAAAACCATTCAAATTGAATTTAAACCCCGTAGATCCGGATTTGGATTCCATTGCGATCTCATTTGATCAACCGTTAAACAACCTCAATAATGCACCGTATTCAGAAGGTGTAAATCCTGCTCCGGTTCCATTTGTTTCCGGTTTTTCTGCCGCAAATCCGACTCCTTCTTCCCTCATGGCTTTGGGAAGTCAAAGTGCGCAGATCAATCCTTCTTCCGGTGAAATTACATTTTTAAGTACCATCAGCGGGAATTTTAATGTGAAGATAAAAGTTACTTCCTTCCGGGGAGGACAACGTATCTCCGAAGTTGTGCACGAAATGCAGCTTATTGTCACCAATTGCACGGGAAATAATAATCCACCGGTGGTAACGCCTCCTTTTTCAGGTTCTTTTGAAACAACCGTCATGGCCGGAGACCTTGTTAATTTCAATCTACAGGCAACCGATGTGGAAATGCTGCAGGATGGAACACCTCAGACGAACTCCATTCTGCCAACCGGGTTGTTGTTCGGACCCAATCCTACGGTAAATGCAGGATGTCTCATTCCTCCTTGCCCGACTGTAAGTACTGCTCCTCCCATCACAGGAACACATGGCGCCAATACGACCTTCAACTGGCAGACAGCTTGCACGCACCTGGTTGATGCGAATGGAAATGAATTGGATATGGTTCCCTATCAGTTTGTTTTCCGCGTACAGGATGATTATTGCCCGATCCCGGAAGTGATCTACGAAACGGTTACGATTAATGTTGTCAATCCGGGTGTCATTCAGGCTCCTGACATCACTTGCATACAAGGAAACGGAACGGGAAATTTCACCATCAACTGGACACCGGTTACGGATCCGAACAGTACCTTTATAGAATATCAGATATATACGGTTCAAAACGGGTTAATTGCTTCCATTCCCACCATCGGAACGGCCAGTTACACACACACGGGAGTAACCACAGATTTGGATTACTTCATACGTGTCGTTTCAGGATGTAATGGTCTCGCTGTCAGGAATTCAGACACCATTTCCAACGTATACCTCAACCTGAGCAATCTCAACGCGGGAATTGCAGTACTGGACTGGAATGCACCGACCACTCCGGCTCAACCTTCCATGGGCAGTTATTTTTACATTCACCGGGAATATCCTGCGGGGGTATGGACGATCATTGATTCTGTACCTTACAATACAACTTATTACGAAGAAGTAATCGACATTTGCAACGCATTCCTGAACTACCAGGTTTCGTTGAACAATACACCATGTAATTACACATCACAAATCAACGGAGCTGTCTTTACAGATCAGACTCCTCCGGATATCCCGGTCATTGTTAACGTTACCATTGATACATTGACCAATGAAACAAGCATCACATGGAACCAGGTTCCGCAACCGGATACCTATGGGTACATTGTTTACATGCAGGATCCGCAAACTGGTTTTTTAATTGAACTGGATACCATTTACGGACAAAGCAATACAACATACACGTACCTGGAACCTTATATGAACGGTTCGGTAACGTATACCGTTGCAGCATTTGATTCGTGTCCGTCTCCAACAGGTGCACCATTTAATCTGTCGGCACGGGATCCCAACTTTCACACAACCATCTTCCTGGAAACACAGCTTTCAGTCTGTGACGGAAATGTGGAATTGAGTTGGAATCCATACGGAGGATGGGCGACCACATCATATGATATTTTCATAAAAACAGGAACTTCTGATTGGCAACTTGCACATTCAACCGGTGGGACTTCCTATTCATTTATCGGTGATGACCTGCAAAATTATATGATTGCGATACGCGCTAACAAAGGAGATGGTATCGTTTCTTTTTCCAATGTAGATTCGTTTACGGTTGTTCGCACATTGCAGCCGGCATACAGTTATGTTCGTTTTGCATCTGTTCAGTCGGATGATCAGGCTGTACAGATTGAATACATCTATGATCCATCGGTGTCTATAACAAAAATTGCATTGCAACGATTGGGAAATGGTGTTTTTGAAACCATTCAAGAGGTCGTTTCTCCTGCATCTCCACATGTGTTTGTAGATGAAAATGTATATGTGGACGAACTCAGTTATACCTACCGGGTGATTTATTATGACAGCTGCGGAAACGAGGGGATTACCTCCAATATCGGGAAAACAATTTTATTAACAACGCAGATCGACAATACAGCATTGATCTCTTATCTGAATTGGACACCTTATGCCCAATTCAACGGAAGTGTGTTGGGTTACAACCTGTACCGCTCGACGGATGATATGAACAACTTTGCCTACATCACAACATTGGCTCCTGACATTCTCAGTTATGAAGATAATGTATATGATGTTCTTACGGAAGGGAAAATCTGTTACCGCGTTGAAGCATTAGAAGCTCCGAATGTTTTCAATAATCCGCTCTCCAGCTACTCCAATACTTCATGCGTATTGGTTGAACCATTGATTTATATTCCGAATGCGTTTTACCCGGCCGGAATCAATTCTATTTTTATTCCTGTATTGAGAAATTACGACGTAGAGTCCTATCGCATGACTGTTTTTGACCGTTGGGGGGAAGTCGTTTTCCAAACGTCGAATCCGCTTGAGGGTTGGAACGGGAGAATCGGGAATGTGGGTGCAGAAGCTGAAACGGCAACCTATGTTTACATGGTTGAACTCAACAACGGCTTCGGTGAGCAAGTCAGAACCAGGGGGCATGTCACACTTTTGCGCTAATTTTCTTTCTTCCGGATGCATTTTAGGATTTGCAAAAATTGGAGATTAGAGCGAAAAACAGCAACTTTGTCTTCAATCATTTTTTAAACACCATAATTGTGGCAGAGGCAACCATTCAACTATCGGGTACAAAAACCGAAAAATACGAGCAGCTTTTACCCATCATCCAGGCATTGGTGAATGGAGAGGAAGATATGATTGCCAATCTGGCAAATGTATCTGCAGCGTTAAAACAAGGATTTGGTTTCTTTTGGGTCGGGTTTTACCTTGTAAAAGCTGACGAACTGGTGCTTGGTCCGTTCCAGGGGCCAATTGCCTGTACCCGCATTCAAAAAGGAAGAGGTGTTTGTGGTACTGCCTGGCAGGAACAAACAACGATTCTTGTTCCGAACGTGGATGAATTCCCGGGACATATTGCCTGTAGTTCTGATTCAAAAAGCGAAATCGTTGTTCCGTTGATGAAAGGTAACAACGTGATCGGCGTATTGGATGTCGATAGTGACCGACTCAATGATTTTGATGAAGTAGACAGCCTGTTTTTAACCAAGTTATGCACATGGCTCTCCGGTACTTTATAGGTTTATTACTTCTGGCCTCCTGCGCACAGGTACAAACATTATCCGGTGGACCGGAAGATGGAAACGCTCCTGTTCCGTTGGGAATTGTTCCTGCAAATGAAACCGTGAATTTCTCCGGTAGGGCAATTGCACTTTCATTCGATGAATATGTAAAGCTGAACAACCCGAATCAGACGATCAGTATGATGCCGAATGATGCAAAGATCATAGCAGAGTTGAAGGACAAAACACTGCTACTCTATTGGGAAGAGCAATTGCGGGACAACACAACTTATTCTATCTTTCTCAATAAAACGGTGCGGGATATTACCGAATCCAACGATTCGATCATGCAGTTGGTCTTTTCTACAGGACCGTATATTGATTCGTTGAGTTATACAACGTATGTAGTAGACGCAAAAGACGGATTGCCCAGGAAAAATATGGTTGTCGGGTTGTTCGACCACCCGGATTCATTAAGACCTATTTATTTTGCGCAAACCGATAATACAGGAAAAGCGAAATTGAATTATCTGAAAAAAGGGTCTTATTACCTAAGGGCCTTTGAAGATGTCTCGAAGCAAGGGAAAATAGGAAAGACAGACGCCGTTGCATTCAAAGAATTATTTGTGCGACCGGACACCAATTTTGTAGACACATTGCCGATGCGCATGTTCTCACCGTTGCCGAAACCGGACGTAACAACTTTTAGATATGAAGCTCCCGGAACCTTTATTGTAGGAGCAAACAGATCGTTGAAAAATGCGGAAATCAAATTGAATGGAAATGAAATTCCGCAAAATCAAATCAAATTTATCGAAAAAGATAGTTTATTACTCGTCGTTCGACCGGGAGAAGAAAACCCGATGGTGCTATCTGTTACCACCGACGAATGGACGGATACCGTCCGTACACGCATCCCTCCGATCCGGACAAAAGTGCAACGAATTGATCAGTTAAAAGCGGATTATTTTCCTGGTCAACCGATTGTATTTACTGTAAAAGATGTGATTGACGGAGTAGATACATCCAAAATATCGATTGTCAATCTGAAGGACTCTTCTGTACTGACAAATTATTCATACGAAGTGATGTCTTCCAACGAATTGCATCTAACCATTCCCGATTTTGAAGGAGAAAAACTGAAAATCAGTATGCAGCCGGGAGCTATCAAAGCATCGGAAGGCTGGACCTTTTCAGCATATGAGCAGATCTTTAGCAAGCGGAATAGTAAAGAATTTGGTATTCTGAATGTTAAAATCGATGGTTATTCCGAACCGCTTGTCGTAGAAATGTTGTTTAAGAATGCTGTATTAAACCGAAGAATCGTAACGGAAAGCACTACACTGCGTTTTGAACAATTGGAACCCGGAGAATATACATTCCGGATTATTGCAGATAGCAATGGCAATGGGCAATGGGATACCGGAAATTTTGAAGAAAAGATACAACCAGAGGAAATTCATCTCTTCTCGACTCCTTCAAAAGTACGCGCAAACTGGGAAATAGAGGTCGAATTGGTTCCACTGAGTGCTATTGAGAAATAAGAAGGTTATTCACAAATTCTCCCTTTACTGTTCCCTTCGGCATGTTGGTGATCCAGTTCTTCCAATTCTTTTAACAATTCCGTGCTGACGGGTTTTCCTCGCAATTTTTCCAAATCCGGCTGACCTGCATCCACCCATGCTGTGTACCAGATCGATCCGACCGAAATAATTGCCTGTCTCAGACGTCGTTCCACCATTCCGTTCATCTGTGCATGATAGGCCTGAGAAAACTCATAGGAATATACTTTTGTGGTAACACGTCCCCGTTGTTCATAGCTGTATTTTTTATCGGAATCGAAGGTTTGAGTCAATTCCCGTTCTATACTTAAAACGGAGTCCAGTGCTCTATGCGATTCCATCACTGCTTCCCAGGCAAAATCCAGCGGTTTTTCAATGTACTTTGCCTTTCCGATAAAATAGTCATAGCTATCCGCATTAATTTCTACCAGCCGGCTTTCCCACAAACCGTGAATTCCTTTCTGGTTGGTCATTTGTCCGTTGTAATTTTCGGTTGTATGCAGCGGAACATGTGCATCGCCGACGTAGTGACCGATATCTGCACTGTACAATAGGATCTTATCGACGTCTCCGGCTTCAAATGCTTTCTGGAGACGGTATTTCATCACGACAATGTGCCAGGGAACAATTCCATACGCCTGTAGTGTATCTTCTGTGTATTTTGCAATCGCATCCTCCCATCTTTTTGGCATGGCCTCATTGGGATCTTCCCCCGGTTGATAGTAGTGATCCAGATCAATGTAGTGACGTTGTGCTTCTCCTTCGACAGCATACCTTCTTTTATCCGGGTTAACGGCATTTTCGGTTACGTACTCAATGTGTTCTTTGTAAAAGCCAAACATTTGGGGAGGCAATGTAAATACCGCCATCCGGTTGATACGTTTATGTCCGTAAAATCCCCAATGAGAACTGTATACCTCCTCTGTCTTGTTGTTTGAAAGAGAAAGCAGCAATAACGAAGTTACAGCAATCAGATAGTATTTATAGTTTAACCAGTTTACCATCTTTTAAAATCGGAATCACATCTGTCTGATTGGGAGTGAGACAGTATTTGACATCTTCATTCAAATTTAAGTTTTTTAACCGTCTTCTGTGTGAACTCGACTTCAAATACCCAAAATAATTGTCTTTTGCCGATAAATACAGGTATTTTGCTGCAACAGATGAATCTTCTTCGGATGTATAGTTTCCTGTTGACAAGAGGTAGTCAGAAATAGCTCCGGCACAGATTGTATCTTCCAGGTTAAATTTGTCCTGCCACCCGGAGCACAAGCACAATACATTTTTATCCTGCCCGGCCAAAAATCTGCACAACGCATCCAGGTTCAGAAACGATCCGACAACGACCATTTCAGCATCTTTGGCTACATCAAGGGCTTTGGTTCCATTGGTTGTGGATAATACAACTTCCTGGTCTTTAAAATCTTCCCGCATATAGGAAAAAGGAGAATTACCAAAGTCAAATCCTTCTACGATTTGCCCTTTTCGTTCCGCTCCCGCCAGGTATCCTTTTTTCTTGTATTCCATTGCTTCTTCTACTGTCGGAACAGGAATAATGGAACGGATTCCATTGTCAAAAGCAGCACAGATAGCAGAAGTAGCACGCAACACATCAATGACAACTACAATTTCATATCCGGGTTGAAAATAATTATACTCGCCCGGAGTATAGCAGACCTCAACGTGTTTCCGAGTATCATTCATTCAATTTAATTTTAGTTTCAAATCGCTAATGTACAATTTTTACAAAATTAAATACTACCGTTTGAGGTCGTTTTACCGTGAAAGGGCCAAATTACTTTCTGAAAGCGATTCTGTTTGAATACATTAACAAGGCCATAAAAAACCCGAAGATAGTCACCCCTAATTGCGTTTCCAGGGTATCCTCGATGAGAAAAGACCCACAGATGACCATTAAAAATAACAGGGAAAGCAAGTCCTTATTCTTCCAGGCATAACGAAAGGAAACTGCCAGTATAACAAGGAAAAACAAGAGTCCGAACACCCCGTAACTTACCGTATAAGCCAGGTACATGTTGTGACTTCTCAATCTGTTCTGCTGATTGAGCGGGCTATTGAGTTCTTCATACGCCCAATCAAATGCTTGTTGGTTTCCACCTGTTCCAACTCCAATCATCCAATGATGCTCAATGATGAACGCAGCTGCTTTCCAATGCTCTATCCGCTGCAGCAGTGAATGTCCGTTAGGAAATTGATTGTTAAGAATCTGGTACTTTAACCCATAAATTCGCGGCACAATCAGATCTGTTCGCTCATTGGGATAACTGTAACCATCTTCTATGTTTTTAATATCTTTTTTAGTCAGTTTTTTAAATCCTTCTGCATCTTTCGTCAGTCCTATGGCGGTCATGTACCGGGCAGCTGTCATCCGCAATAACTCCCCTTTTTTATCCAATCCCATGAAGTCCATTTCCGACACCTTCCTCCATTCTAAAAACAGTTCAACCTCCGAGTAATAGACCAGGATTGCTTTTCCGTTTATTTCTGAAAAAATCGTACAATCGTGATTATACAACTGCCCGTTGGCTGTATATTTCGGCAAGTTATCACAATCAATTTTCTCGTGTGTAAGGTTCAACAGATAGGACAACATCCAGCCAGCCATTACTGCCAGTATTCCCACAGCAGCAAATGCCATTATTCTTTTCCACTTATACAGTAAATAAAAAACAATGGTGAAAGCTACTAATAACAATGCGAATGTTCCTGACAACACCTGGGAATAAATGGTATAAAATGCCAACCATGCAGCGAGCAAAAAGTAAACAGGTATGATTTTTTTGTTTTGTAGCTGAAACCAGATACAGATTCCGAAACCAAGAGCAATGAGTAATCCGTAGCGAATATGTGACGCAAAACGAGAAAGTCCACGAATATCACCTGCGGAGGAAGTGTCTACATTCAAATGAAAGTACACAACATTAAAAAGTGAGGTAACCAAAAGTGAGGCTAAAAATAGCTGAAGTAAGCGATGTACTTGTTTGACATCCATTACAGTTCCTGTAGCCATAATCAGGGGCAGGAACAGCATAGGAAGCCGGGATTTAATGTCTTTTAATCCTTGTGCGGCGTCCCAGGACCAGATCAATCCGACAAGTAACAGCAGGTAGAATGCCAGCAACAACTGCAGCAGGCGATTGGAGCGAATCGTTTTCCATTTCTCAGCAAAACCTCCTTCCAGTATCCAGTTGGCAATGGCAAATACCAAACCGAATGACATCAATACTTTCGTACTGGGCATTCCGATTGCGATCAGCGCAAAAGAGAAAAATTGAATGATAGTGTGCGTTTGCCGGGGAAATACGCCTTTACCCATTTTTTTACTGTTTAAGCAATTAAACGGCTATTTTTTTAAAATCGTATTGTACTCCTGTGAATTTTTTAAAATTTCGATCCCCTTTGTCAGTATGTCATCGTGGTTGAATGAATTCAATACGCGTCCTTTTTGATAATAGTAACGGGACACAATTTCATTTTCCAGCAGCATCTTCACCTCATCCTGGTATTTATCCAGATCTCTTTCTTTGGAAGGTGTCACCTTTGCCATTAATGCATCGTATTCCGCTTTTGACTCTTCATCCAGTTTCTCGCGTTCGATGGTTTCTTTCATTTTCTTTAGTAACTCTTCTGAAGCAGTTGAATAGGTGAAATCATCCTCCAGTACGCGTTTTTTGAACAACGCATAATCTTCGTCGGATAGCTTGTATTCCTTTGCCTCTGCTATTTTTGGATGGGTTTTGACATAATCCGTTGCAAAATTGAACAATAAATTATTGGCATAAATTGTTGCTGTCAACCGCGACAAATCCGGTAATTCCACAGACAGGTCCGGAACAATTCCTCTTCCGTCGATCACTTCTCTTCCGTTTTTAGTTTTAAAGATATGCAGCAAAGAATCCGGAATATCTTCCGGCTTGGTGTCTTCATTTTTATCGAAGTACTCCAGGCGCTGCACACATCTTCCGGAAGGTGTATAATATTTGGAAATGGTCAGCTTCATCTTTGTTCCGTATTTCAGGTCAAATGTTCGTTGCACCAATCCTTTTCCGAATGATGTTTCTCCGACAATTACAGCTCTGTCCAGGTCTTGTAAACTTCCTGCAACAATTTCACTGGCAGAAGCAGAAGCACCATCGATCAATACAACAAGCGGTATGTTCAGGTCCATCGGTTCGTTCATTGTCTTGTACTCACGGTTTTCTTCGACAATACGTCCTTTTGTTTCTACCACTGTCTGTCCTTTCGGAACAAACATATTGACAATGTGAACGGCCTCGATCAGTAATCCTCCGCCATTTCCACGCAAGTCCAACACAAATTTGTTCATTCCTTTCTCTTTCAGTTCAAGGAAATTTTTACGCACTTCAGCGCTGGCTGTAGGTGTAAAGCTTGTTAACTTCACATATCCGATTTCATTATCCAGCATTCCGGCGTAGGGAATGTCCGGTAATTTAATTTCGTCACGTGTTACCTGCAATGTTTCCTGTTTTCCGTCCGGGCGTTCAATTTTAATAGCAATTGTGGTTCCTTTCGGTCCTTTGAGGTTGGTTGAAACATCTTCGGTATTTTTATTTTCCATGCTTCTTCCGTCGATGGACAGGATTTTATCTCCTGCACGCAATCCGGCATTGGAAGCAGGACTGTTCTCATACGGTTCGGCAATGTATACATGCGCATCCATTTTGCGGATCATCGCACCAATTCCACCGTATTGTCCGGTTGTCATTAAACGGTAATCCTCAATATCCGATTCAGGATAAAAAACGGTATACGGATCCAGGTCTTCGAGCATGGCATTAATTCCAGCAACAGACATACTTCCCGGTTTCGGATTTTCAACATAGTACTTATCCAGATGCTCGTAAATGGCATCAATGAGTTCTAAATTCTTAATGACTTCAAAACGGTTGGATTGCCCAAATGAAAATTGAATTCCTATCAGTAAAACAGTCGTTGTACAAATACGGTGTATTGCTTTGTTATTTCTCATGCTTTTCAATTGATGTTGTCAATGTTAACAATAATTTCGACATTTTTCGCATTATTGTTTCGTAATCCAATTCTTCATTGAACCGATATACCAAAAATAACGCCATTTGTCCGTTTTTGTTTGATTCTCCTGCTAAAAAATCTTCCAGTATATATTTGTTCTTTCGGAGGCACTCCTTCATTAAACGTTTGATGCGATTCCGGTCGTGGGCGCGTTTAAAGTTTTTCTTAGGGACCGAAATAACAATCTGAAACGGAATTTCCGCCTTAGGTAATTCTTCATATCCATAAGTTAATCCGAAAGGAAATGAATTCAACCGTTTACCTTCTTTGAATAACCGTTCGATTATCTTTTTACTGCACAGTTTATACTCCTTTCCGAAACGCTGATCCATTGGGCAAAGATAGTGTATTTATTTATGTACAATAATCTGTTTCGATGTGCGTTAATGCAATTAAACTCATAAAACACTTTATAATGAGACGGCTAACATTATTACTACT
>DHNG01000044.1:56679-61602 GCA_002409405.1 Flavobacteriales bacterium UBA5422
CGGCTAACATTATTACTACTGCTTCCCTTCTTTTCATTTGAAGGAAGTGCACAGAACGAATACCTGGACTATAAGTACTCGTTGTCTGTCAACGCACTTTTTACCCACAACCTGACATCTCCATACGGGCTGTACGAAAAAACCGCTTCCCTTTCAGGAATGACGTCTTCGTTTTTTATTATGACAGAACGACGCAACCAACACGAGATCAGCCTGGAACAACTTAGTATTGGATCATCCAGTTATTATTACGATGAAAACGTTCTGCAATCCAATCGTGGGTTGAATGTGAGTCTTGGTTATAAATATCTTTTTAACTTCATGAAACGGAAAACATCGAGATGGATTCCCTCTGTCGGGCTGGGCGCACACGTGTTTTATCGCACCATCGATTTTTCTCCGACGGAAGCAATTCCTTTTATCATACGCTATCGGGGTGGCGGGCTCCAATTTTATGTACAGCCAATGATTACGTGTCACATCAACCATAGATTGTACCTCAACTTTTCCATTCCTGTAAATATTGCAACAACAGAGTTACGATCCGATTACTATGACAATCCCGAAATTCCTTCCGAACAACGTAACATTACGGTTTTGAAATCCAACGGGTTTTATCAATTTCAAGGAAAGATCGGTTTTGGTGTTAAATTTTAACCCGTTTTTTAATCATTCATGATAAAAACAGGTTGCGATTTGTTTTTATTTGAATAGATAAGATTATTTTTACTCATTGCTAATAGTAACGTAAGTTAATCCTTTCTTTTATTGACCTATTGTTTTCACTCAGGTAAAAATAAAAACGAACGGATTTTAAATACCTAAAAATGTATCTATGAATAAACGATTTGTACTGCTGCTAACTCTGATGTTGCTAACAACGGTTTCATTTTCTCAGAACGAATACCTCAATTACAAGTATTCCATTGCCACGAATGCTCATTTCAGGCACAGTTATAATAGTAATCCTTTCCTCTTCAACCCGGTATTACCACCGTTACCCCGGATCACTGCATCCCTATTTGTCATGGACGGAAGCCTTAATCAGCATGAACTTAGTATAGAACAGTTTAAGTTTTCTGTCGTACCCGATCAGTGGGGTAAAAATATGACCCGATTAAATCGAAGTGCTGCTGTCAGCATTGGTTATAAGTACCATTTCAATTTTATAAAAAAGAAAAATTCCCGGTGGATTCCATCTGTTGGAATCGGTGCTCATCTTGTATACAGGGGAAATCATTCGCAATCCATCAGCAACTTCCGCGATTCTAACCTGTCGAACAGTATCGGATTGGAGCATTATGTTCAACCTGCGTTGACTTTTCACGCCAATAAACGATTGTATGTCAATTTAGCACTTCCGTTTAACCTGTTTTCGACGACCTTTCAATTTAAAAACCGAAACGGATCGTCTTACAATCCGGGAAATTCGTCCAACTCCACTAATTTTTATTCCCGAACCGGTTTAAATTACTTCCAGGCTAAACTGGGGCTTGGAATTAAATTGTAAGGTCTTTTCTCTAATCAACAAAACGATCATCGTACTCTTGTTTAGTGTACACTGATTGGCGTATTTTATCTCTTCTTCCGTAAAAACAGCGTTACAACGTTTTTTTTGAAGCTTTTTGAAACAATGGTTTACGGATTCGCAACATCTGTATATACCATTTCTATTGAGGCAATCTACTTTTGAGCCGGGGTTTTGAAAAAGCAAAACAGGCTCTGGCTTCTCTTCAAACTCTACCAGGTAATTCAATTATTTAAGAGCCTTAATTTTTGTTTTTATGAAAAGAAATAGAACTGGAAGATTCGTTTTAATGTGTGCCGCTTTTTTCGCTCATTTTTCGTCATTCGGTCAATGCGGGGTAGATTTTACAACACAAGCGTATGGAACTGGTCCTGCAGTACAGATTAATTTAACAGGAATGTCCCAGGAAATGACCTATTCTGTTAATGTGGATTGGGGAGACAGTCAGATTGATCTGGGATTTACAAATGAATACATTCATACGTATGCAAGTGCGGGCTCGTATACGATTTGTGTTCAGTATATATCTGTTGCCGGACAAGGATGTTACCAGGAAGTATGCAAACCGTACACCATCCAAATTTTACCGAATTTATGTCCATTAACGGTTACACCTAATCTGAATAATTACACATTGACTGTTAATGCTTCCGGATCCGGTGCTTCAGATCCGGTGCTTTCCTTTGTATACGATGTATGGGCATACATTGCGGATCCGTTTAATTTTTCTTTGATTGAATCGCACAGCGGAAATTCCAAAACATTTACACACACCTATCCGTCTACGGACAACAAGAGTTATACGTATTGTGTCGGTTATGGGGACATGAATGACCCGGAATCTTGCGAAGCAACTGATTATTGTGCCACAGTAAGTTTTGGATCTTCTCTCGTGGGTGTTCAAGATAATAATTACAGCTACCTGCAAGTGTTCCCTGTCCCGGCAAACGACTTTATCACTATTGTCTGGGAAGAAAGTATCTCCGGAAACATTGAATTTGAACTAACGGATTTAACCGGAAAGGTGCTTGAAAAAGGGATTCTCTCTCAGCAAACCTCTGTTTTATTATTGCCGCAAACAATCGGTTCGGGAACTTACTTACTAACTGTTAAAGAAGCGGGTGGAAAAACAAACACCGTGAAGTTTCTAAAAAATTAATCACTACTGCACAACTCACAATGAAAGCAAAAACGGCCGGGTTTCTATTTTTCCGGCCGTTTTTTCTGGTTTATAAGGATTGATTAGTGTGCTGCATACCAGATGTAAGCTCCTGATACATATGTATTGGTTTGATAATCCCAAAAGCCATCCCAATCACCTGTTGCCGGAGCACTTGAATTTCCGTCACCGTTGGTATCCCCTCCATGTGCGTCATCTTTATACGATGTAAAAATGACACCTGTTCCCATGTTGATATGGTTGTTTGCTCCTCTGGAGATTCCTCTGTTGGCAGCAGTAAATTTCAGGACAACATTATTTCCGATATTGACATTCCGTACAGCTCCACTTCCTCCTCCGTTAAAGTTTTCAAGCAATACGTATGGAACTTCTGCTACATTGTAGCTCACATTCTGACCATATCCACCCCACATAAAAATTCCGTTGCGGGTATTTTTCTCAGAAGGATTATTTGGATTGTGGAAACGATTGTTGGGGTTTACCGTATAATCAAAGCTGCAGTACAAAGGTCTGTCATTGTCATAAAATGTATTGTTCGTAAACTTTGAAACCGACGGGTCAACCATGTAACTTCCTCCGTGGAATACAAAAGCGCTGCTGTGACTTGGATTCGACAACGTATGTGCAAACGTGCAATTATCGAAATTGAAAGATGGACCAGCTACGGTAATGTATACAGCATATGGTCCGGAACCTTGATTTCCAGCATATAAAATATCACAATAAGTAAATTGGTGTCCCGTTCCTCCGTTCAAATTGATGTGTCCCCAATCTCCTTTTTCCGGGGAAGTTGCTGCTCCGTCTCCATTGGAATCACCACAATAGCTGTCATCGTTCAACGATGTAAAGACAATGTGTTGAGCAGCGGTTCCGTTTGCCAGAATTTTTCCGGAATTAATGACTTCCAGACGTGTATCACCCTGCAGTTTGATAATTGTTCCCGGTTCAATCGTCAGAACAGAAGAAATAGTGACATCTGCTCTTACCACATATACATTTCCGGTCGTCCAGACAGTCGGATTGGAAATAGTCAAAGCACCTCCGTTCGGGTTTACTTCCACAATGGTACATCCTGTTGGTGGTTCCGGAATCGGTTCCGGTTCCGGATTGTCCTTTTTACACGACGATGATACCAACAAAGCAGCCATCGACAAATGAGCAAGTATTTTTAAACCGTTTTTTGCTCCACGATATGTTCTCTCCATAATTTAGTTGTTTTATTTTCGACAAATGTATACCGGTATACAATGCGTGTCAATCAACCGTTCGGTTCATTTTTGAGGGAATATCGGGCTGTTAAAGTGTAAAAGGGTTATGTCTGTCAGGATTTGCCGTACAATTTGTTTACGGCTTCCGTTTTGTTTTGCACCTGTAGTTTCTCATAGATGTGATTCAAGTGTCGTTTTACCGTACTCAATGTAATATCTAACCGATCCGCGATTTCTTTGTACAAGTATCCTTTGCTCAATAATTCCAGTACTTCCCGCTCCCGGTTTGACAAAAGCTGAATAACGGGGTTTTCTTTGGTCATGGTAAACGACTGGAGTACTTTCCGGGCAATTTTAGGTGACATCGGGCTACCACCTTCATACAATTCGACAATCGCTTCAATGATTTTTCCGGGCGACGTATTTTTAAGAATGTAACCGGTTGCGCCTGATTTGAGCGCTTCAAACACCTGATCGTTGTCTTCGTAGATAGTGAACATCATAAACTGGATTCCCGGATCTGCGTTTTTTAACTCAAACACACATTCGATCCCATTTTTCCCTGGCAGGTTAATGTCCGTAATTACCACATCCGGTTGGAGTACCGGAATATGCTCAATGGCCGATTCTGCTGTATCGAAAGATCCGACCCATTTCAAGCGTTCATCACTTTCGATCACTGCTCGCAATCCGTTTTGTATATCGGCAATGTCTTCTATGATACAGATTCCAATCATCTTCGTCTACAAATTAAATCATTTGTTTGGAGTAAAACAATGAACCTAACGGTTGATATTACCGGAGTGGAAATTCAAAATTTAACTGTACTCCCGGATCTGCATTTACCAACTCCATGCTTCCGTTGAGTTGCTGAACCCGTTTTTGCATCGTTTTCATTCCGTTTCGAAATTTCTTGCTTTCCGCTTCTTCACGCACTCCTTTTCCGAAGTCCCGGATTCTGATTTGAAGCTGTTCATCCACTATTCTGATAGCAATTTCTACTTTTT
>DHNG01000044.1:61740-82673 GCA_002409405.1 Flavobacteriales bacterium UBA5422
TTCCGCATGTTTGACAATGTTGTGTAGGGCTTCCTTGAAAATCAGAAAGATATGGCGTCGCGATTCTCCGGAAATAAGAATGTCTGTTTCCACCTCATCAATATCGATGTAGACGTCAATCTGATTTGTTTCGAGGTATTCCATTGCATAATGTCGCAGATAGGCCACTAAATCTGTCAATGTATCATTTTCCATTTTCATGGCCCAGATCAACTCACTCATGTTTTCCACCAATTCCAACGAAGTTGCATTGATCCGCTCTAATTCCTGCTGATTATCCGGTTTTTTGATGGCTTCTTTACTCAGGTAGGAAATGCGTGTTAATCCACTTCCCAAATCATCGTGCATATCATACGCAATCCGGTCACGTTCGTTTTGAATGGCTTTTTGTTTTTCCAAAACAGCTCGCTGCTTTTCAATTTTCCGCAAAAAGTACAGCCGTGTAATGAAGAAAATAAGTCCTGATCCGGCAATGAAAATCACGATTTTAAACCACCAGCTGCGGTACCAGGGGGTGCCGATCACAAATGGCAGCGGTTGTTTGAGGTACACCCAGTTTTTTGTTCCCCGGATCTTTGCACGTAGGTGAAACACATAATTTCCCGATCCCAGGGAAGGAAAATCGACGCTGGAATTGGTGCCGAGTGAAACCCAATGTTCGAAAGCGCCCTCCAGCCAATAGCTGTATTCAACTTTACTTTTCCCCAATGAGTTGATGGAAGCAAAACTCAGCTGAATTGTATTTTGTGTCGGCGAAAACGAATAAACCAGATCCTCTCCGATGGATTGTTTCCGGTTGGATACCAGGAATTCATCAATAAAGATTTCGAGATGTTGTTGTTCTTCTTTCAGTAATTTATCCGGATAAAAACGCAACAGGTACCGATCGCATGCAACCCAGATCATTCCGGTCTGATCATCAAAATATGATAGCTGGTCGAACCGTTCAGAAGGAAATCCGTTTTCCACACCAAACGATTGTACTTTTTTCAGATTGGCGCTGATACATGCCAATCCTTTTTGTGTACCTACCCACAAACGCTGTTGATCGTCAAAAACCAGATTACAGATAAAATTGGATGGGATTCCGTCTTTTTTATCAAATGAAATCAACTTTTTCGAAGAAATATCATAGCGTACCAATCCACCTCCTCCGAAACCTACCCATACATTTCCACTCTGGTCAGTTGTCATGCATTGTATAACACTTTGATGCTGTCGTTCCAACAGCAATTCAAAGTTGATTTCTTCAAAACGATCTTCAGTCTTGATCCAGTGGGTGAGTACCTGTGTTTTGTTATTTGCAAACCAGAGATCTCCGTTAGGAGCTTCTGAGTAATGTGTCAGATAGGAGGCAGAAAATGATTTTTTATCCCTGGAAAAATGCGTCGCTTTTCCGGTCTTCGGATTCATCCGTACCAGTCCCCCTCCCAGATTGCCACTGAACCACCAATCACCGGAACTGTGACGCAGTCCCAAAACAACTAATTCAGATTCTTTGAAGTAATCTTTCAGAAAGGTAAGTTCTGTAATTCGACTCGATGAAAGGTCAACCTGTTTCAAGGTTGTTCCTTCTCCACCGTGTATTACTTTATTTCCATCTTTGAAAACAAACCAGGATCCTGTAAGCTGACGTGCTTCAAATTTTTCTGTGGTTTTATTTGTTTCATTGATTTTAAATACCCCGTCAAAATACTTCGGAGCAAGTAATTCCTGCTTAGAGATTCGACACAGGTTCATCAACGGTTCATCTGAGTTGATGGGAAGTGTCCAATATTCAATGCGTGTTGAGTTTTTGTTCAGCAAGCTGATTCCATTTGAACTGGTCACCCACATGTTATGGTAACGATCCGTAAACAAGTTCGTTACCTGATCATTTCCCAGGGAAAAAGGGATGAGCGGGTCGTGCAGATACCGGGTTCCTTTTCTGGAAATAAGATCCAGGTGGGCAACACCGAAGTTTCCTGAAATCCAGACTTTTCGGGGATCATCCGGATCTGGAATCATTTTAGAAGGCAACCCGGGGAGTTGGTCATTTGCATGCTGTTCCGTCCATGAATAAAGTACGTTCCCGGAATAATCAAGCTGAAAAAATCCTTTGAAGAAATTAGCCATGTAAATCCATTGATGTTCTGTATCGACATGAAGCAAATGATATCCTGAATGGGCCAGTCCGTCCGTTGGTAAGTTTGTGTTAAATGCCTGAAATCGTCTGGTCGTAAAATCGTATACAAAATATTCTCTGGCACAAATCAACACACAACTTGATGCACTGATCATTTTCATCTGGATTGGTGTTCTTTTCCCCTTCAAGGGCGGAACAATGGTGTGTAAGACTTTCAGTTGATTGTTCAGAATGAATACCGTATCCAAGGAAGGAGCGGCGATCCGTTCCTGATCGATCCGGATGAATTCAATGATGTGCTTGTTTTTCAACGACGGAATCGGCAAGAATTCCTGAGAAATACAGTTTAAAAGATGTGCCTCTGCATTTCCTAACGTAACAATCATCTGATTCGGACTACTTTCAAAAAACACACTCGAATTGTCAAAATATTGCTTTTCCGAAAGTAGTTCGCTCGGAAAATATGCTTTAAAATTCGTACCGTCAAAGCGGTTGATTCCTCCTTGTGTCGAAATCCAGTAAAATCCACGGCTGTCTTGTGCTACACCGGTACAAAATGATTCACACAAACCATCTTTCAACGTATAGTTCACAAATTGTCCTGTACCTCTTGGTTGTGCCCATGCGGTTGTAGCGAAAAGAAGGAAAAAGTACAGGATATGTTTCATCAAGACAGTACGTTATGTGATTGACTAAGTTAGGTCAAAAATAGTAATTTATAAACTATCGGGTTAGTGAGATTAAAAAGGGGATTAACCACATAGAATAACATAGGAACATAGGGGTTATTTAGTAAGAATCAGGGACACATAGCAGCTAACTGCGTCAGCTGAATTGATTACTGTTGTTTTATTCGAATTATAGTTATATTCAAAAATTACTCTGTTTCTATGTGGTTTAAAAAGGGAATTAACCACATAGAATAACATAGGAACATAGGGGGTTATTTAGTAAGAACCAGGGACGCATAGCAGCTAACTGCGTCAGCTGAATTGATTACTGTTGTTTTATCAAATTATGGTTATATCCGAAAACTATTCTATTTCTATGTGGTTTAAAAAAGGTTATAACCACATACAGCTGAAAAGTTGTTTTATTCGAAACAATTACACTTCTACCCGGATCAGTTCAAAATTCTTTACATAAAAAAGATGAGCTTCTACATTGGGATAATTCATTTCCTGCAAAATGGAACAGTATTGTTCTACTTGCTTGCGATGCTTTTTCAACGGCTGACCTGTTTTATAATCGACAACGATGGTGCTATCGGCTTTCACGATGATTTTATCCGGACGGATTTGTTCATTCCTGGAAATAATATAACTCTGTTCACTCAGGATTTCAATCGCGTTCTCAAATAAACGGTTGTATGCCGGTGTCTCAAATAACTGAATCAGATCGGTTCTAAGCTGTTCTTCAAATGCATGTTCTACCAAACCTGTCTGAATAAGTTGGTAAATAATTTTTTCAATCTCGTTTTTGTTGTGGATCGACGAAATAGCCAAATGAAACTGGTTTCCGTAGCGCTGTTCCTCTGAAAGAAAATCTTCCGATTTCAATTCTTCTGAGTCCTGTAATGCAATATCTGGAAACCATAAATTATCTGTGCTCGATTCCGGCAAGAAGAAACCTTGTGTTCCGGCAGTATTATTGGCAGAAAATGCCGGTCTCTCTTTGTTTCCCCGAACAAAGGAAAGCGACTCGCCCTCTTCCATCGCATCCGGGAGTTGCCGCAGTACCTGGTGAATATCGGCACTCAATCCGCTTTTTCCATAATCATTCTTGATATACAAACGATCAACAGGACGTGTGTAGGCTACGTAATACAGGTTCAATGTGTCGAGAAAGAGCTTTTGCTGTTCTTCCTCATTGGCTTCGCGAATTTCCCGCACCGGTGATTCTTTTCCAAGCGTATTGCGCAATAAATAAGTGTCCGTTTCAACAAAAAATTCACCTTTCACCCGGACATCCATGTCATTGATCACAATAACAACCGGAAATTCCAATCCCTTTGATTTATGAATCGTCATCACTTTCAATGCGTCATCACTTTCCGGAATCTGGAGTGCTTTCGCATCTTTGGGCATGGTATCGTAATCCTGTAAAAACTGGTTCAGGTCGGGGCCGTTTTTTGATTCAAACAGATGTACCAAATCAGCCAGATGATGCACGTATGGATTCTTCAATTCATGCAATCCGAACAGTCGAAATGTCTTCTGAATAAGATCGTATAAGGTTTCAAACGGTTCAAAGAAAAGATCTGTATAACCTGGGTTTTTCTGTAAAAATAAATCGATTGTTGCGATTTTAATCGTTTTTTGATCCTCAATCTCCATTGTTGTGAACAACGAATTGTAATATTCCAGGGGGTGGTTGAACAGCTCACAATACAAGTAAGCAAACTGTCGAATGGTATTTTGATTGACCGGGTTTAGTCGCAATTTAAAATAGCTGATAACAAACCGAACAGTCAATTCAGAATCGATGTTCAGAGAGTCTGCTGAAACCACAGAATAACCCGCATGTGTGAGCGATGTTGCAATAAAATTACAAAATTTATTTCCCCTTCCCAGCACACAGATTTCTCCCGGTTTGAACCCATCATTGAGGGCATCCTGCACCGATTGCAGAATAAAATTAAATTGTTCTTCTTGCTTTTCCTGTTTATTCCCTCTTCCTGCCGGTTTGCTTTCAATGTAGACATAGCCTTGCTTATCCGACCGGGGAGTTTGCTGTACCGACGCGTAAAAATCTCTTTGTTCATCTGATAACTGATGTCTGAGCGTACCGAACAACTCATTGTTGAATGCAACAATTCCGGATCCTGAGCGCCAGTTGTCTTCCAGCACCTCAACATGTCCCATTTGTCTGAAATAATCGGAAACTTCTGCAATTTTTGCATCTTGTTCGGGATTGTAAACACCCGGAAGTTCTACAAACTGCTCTGCCACTCCGTTTTTAAACCGGTAGATGGCTTGCTTCGGATCACCTACAATGAAATTTTGCCGCCCATGACCGAGTGATTCACGAACAAGCGGAATCAAGTTTAACCACTGCAGGCGGGAAGTATCCTGAAATTCGTCCAGCATAAAATGGCGAAAACGCGTCCCCAGTTTCTCATAGATGTACAAGGTGTCTTCCTGCAATAATTCGGCAATCTTCGTATTGAATTCCGAAATACGGATCAATCGCTCCTGCTTGTTAAGTGCCAACAATGCTTTGTTCATGTATTTCAGCAGCGCCATGTTGAAGTAATTCTTCAGGTAAACCAACAGAATCCCTGCGTACTCATGATTATTTTCATGCCATGCAACAAACCGGACAACTGCCTCATTGAACACTGCTGCCTGTCCGTCTGTTTCTGCCGCTTTCTCTATATTTGACAGATTCGTCGGTGAAAACGGGAGTTTATCTGTCAATTTTAATGCTCCATTGCTCAATTTAGCAACAGCATTTACAATATCTTTTCCCCGTGAAAAATCTTTTTCAGTAAATCCGGAAGCAGTAAACAATTTGACTAATTCGGCCGATTTTCCTTGGTATTCTTCGTTTAACTGCCTTAATTCTTTTTTATGTCCCGTGAAATCATCTGTTGAAAAATCCATGTTCATCAACCGTTCCACGTATGGCAAATCCTGTTCGGAGGAAAGAACTTTTCCAAAATCAATTAGTGATTGTCGTAAATTCCAGGATTTTTCATCTTCAATATTGGCATTGGCATATTGCAATAAAATGGCCGAAAGTTCCTTGTTTTTTCCGATTTCTTCCAACAAACCGTCCACTACCTGTTCAATAACAGGTGTTTCATTCAAAACAACTTCAAAATCAGGTGGTAAATCCAGGTCTCTGCTAAATGAACGAATCAAGCGAAGGTTAAATTTATCGATCGTCATCACATGAAAATCCTCATAATGGTGCAGAATTCCACTCAAAAAACGACTTGCTTTTTCCCGGATCAACTCTTTCTTCAGTCTGGTATCTTCTGCAATTGTCCGGAGGTAATTGTCTCCGTGAATATCTGGATATGCCAATTCATCTAATGCTTTGATAATCCGTGTTTTCATCTCCAAAGCTGCCTTATTGGTAAAGGTCATTGCCAGAATTTCTGCGTACCTGTTATCAGAATTCTCTTCCTCATCCTGCAGCAACAGCTTGATGTATGTTTTAACCAACGAATAGGTTTTACCACTTCCCGCAGAAGCGTTTACAATCTGAAGATATGCTGGTGAATGGGACATTGCCTGTAAATTTAATTGAAAAAAGTTATCCTTCACATCTGCATGCGATTGTTTCCATGCCGAAATTCACGATAAAACCCAACGTTTCTTTACTGTATTTCGTTTTTTTCGTAACTTTAGTAACTGTTTTTTGAATCTTTTCCAAAATTGACGTGTGCATGAAACATGTATTAAATTATTTAGTAGTAATCGGACTTGTTGCCACGGTCGGGGCTTGTCGGGATAAAGACAAAGAGAACGAAGAGGAAACCGTAGAACCACAGGTGGAAATCACCATGGATCCCATGTATGATCAGCAGTTTCTTTCTTCTGAGAATGTAATTTTTACAACGGAAGAAGGGTATCGTGTAAAACTCCGGGAAATGAAAGTCATTCTTACGAATCTCCGGAATGGGGAACAGCTGCTTTCCCCTGCTGCTATGTATGATTCGAAGAAAGGAAAAACACTATTAAAAGTAAATGGTACTTCTTCTAATTTTGGAAGTCTGAGTTTCAACATCGGGGTAGATTCGGTTTTAAATCACTCCGATCCTGCCGCATTTCCAAACGATCATGCACTGAATATTGTCAATGCCAGCGACATGCATTGGAGCTGGAATCCCGGGTACATTTTCTTTAAAATTGAACTGATTGCAGATACACTTGATGACGGTATGGACAATTTTAACCATCCTGTCACCTACCACGTTGGAATGGACGAAACCTTTCAATCAACACAATTGACAGGACTAAACTGGAACAATATCGGTAATTCGGTTGAACAGCTCCGCCTGAAAGTAGATCTCAAACGTTTGCTGCAAAACGGTAGCTCAACGGTTGATATTAAAACGGAGTCGATGACACATTCTGCTCCCGCACAACTTCCGTTAAGTATCAAGCTGGCGGAGAATTTTAAAGCCGCTTTAACTGCATACTAACATGAAACGGTTACTGGGGATTATCTGTTTGGTTGTTTTGGTTTCCGCCTGTAAAAAAGAGCCGAAAGTGTATGAAACTACGCCCTATTCGCTGGATATTCCTTCTCATTTTCCGGACATGCCCATTCCTGCGGATAACCCGATGACAGTAGAAGGTGTTGCACTTGGAAGAAAATTGTTCTATGAAAAGCGATTGAGCCTTGACAATACAATTGCATGCGCGAGCTGTCATGCTCCAACCAAAGGATTCTCGGATGACAGAAAATTTTCACTTGGCGTCAACGGAACGGTTGGAAGAAGGCAGTCCATGGCATTGGTCAACCTGGGATGGCAGCAATTCTTCTTCTGGGACGGACGGGCAAAAACACTCGAAGAGCAAATTTTACAACCTGTTCCCGACCCGACGGAGATGCATTTGCAGTGGAAAGAAGCACAAAAACGACTGGAGAATGATCTGGAGTACAAGCGCTTGTTTGTGAAAGCATTCGGAACGCAGTTTATTGATTCGACCTATGTAGCCAAGGCAATCGCTCAGTTTCTGCGCACGATGATTTCTGCTAATTCCAAGTATGATGTAATGTACAAATATGCCAACAACATGCAGCTAACTTCTTCAGAATATCAGATTTATCAAACCGTAAGTATCCAGGAATGGGCTGGTTACGATCTGTTTCAAAGCCTCAACGGAGCCGATTGTTTTCACTGTCACAATGGAGCATTGATGCAAGTACAACGCTATAGCAACAACGGATTAGATGCCACGTTTACCGATCTGGGGCGTGGAGCAATAACGGGCAATTCATTGGACAACGGAACGTTTAAGATTCCTTCACTCCGGAATATTGAATATACTGCTCCGTACATGCACGATGGTCGTTTTAATACGCTCGACGAAGTGATCAATCACTACTCGCACCAGATAAAAATCAGTCCGACAATTGATCCGATGATTGAATTTGCATTTCAGGGAGGTGTACAATTGGATGCGAATGAAAAATCACTGTTAAAAGCGTTCCTGCTGACCATGACTGATCATTCTTTTTTTACCAACCCTGCTTTTTCTGACCCCAATTAAGTATGCCGCACATTAAAAACACCTTGTTTCGTCACCGGATTATTGACAAATGTCTCCGAAATCCCTATAAACCGTTTCCTTCAAAGCAGGAGTTGAGAGTTGCTTGTGAAGAAGAATTGTTCGGAAGCGAGGATGGCAGCAATATTTGTGATTCAACCATCGAGAAAGACCTGTTTGCCATGCGCCAGGAGTACGATGCCCCTATTAAATACAGCAAACTGAACAAGGGCTATTACTATGAAGACCCTGAATTCACCATCAATGATGTACCGCTGAATGAATCGGATCTGGATGCAGTGCGTTTTGCGGCGAATACATTGTTGCAGTTCAAAGATGTGGAACTGTTTCGGGAATTTGGAAATGCCATTGACAAAATTGTTGACCGGGTTGCCTTGTCAACACAAGCAAAACAGCAACCGGAACTAAATGAGTTTGTACAGTTCGAAACTGCTGTTTCAATTGGTGGTGGTGAATTTTTGCCGGATCTTCTGAGTGCCATTCAAAAAAGCGTCGCCGTTTATTTTGAGTATGAAAACTTCAACTCCAAGACGGTAAAACCCCGAAAAGTATGTCCATTGTTATTGAAAGAATACCGCAACCGCTGGTACCTGATTTCGTATGACCTGGTAAAAGACAGGATTACAACGTATGCATTGGAACGCATGCGCAACCTGGAATTATCGGAAGAAAAAGTCGTTAAACCACATACCTTCAATCCCACTGATTTTTTTCGTTATTCCGTGGGAATTTCTACCAGCGAATCTGCTCCGGAGCTTGTTGAATTTACCGCATCAGAAGTTGCTTCCAAGTACCTGGAAACTCAACCTTTGCACCATTCTCAGCAACCCATCAAAACAACTGAAAAGGGCACTGTGTTTCAGCTGGAAGTATTCGTTTCAGAAGAATTGATCCGCTCTGTTTTATCATTCGGAGGAGAAATTACCATTCACAAACCGAACTCATTGGCGGAAGAAATAAAGACGCGTTTGGGAGAAATGGTGCGGAATTACGGGATAAAAAAATAAACCATTAAAATGGTTGGAATACACATCACCCATAAATGGATTCATTCATTTCAACAAAAAAGAGGATCAAATCGACCCTCTTTTCACTTGTATCATTATATTAGATTGTTGATTAACTAATCTTTCACTTTATTCAATCCCATTGCTCCGAGCATCCATTTCGGGAGGTGTTTTTCCGGGTTGCGTTTTTTCAGGTTGATGTACCAACCAAATTTTTTCATCACAGGAACTTTATGTGTTTCTACAAATTCAATCCATGTCCCGTCCGGGTCTTCGATGTAGGAGAAACGTCCTCCCGCTTCACCCATATCAAAGGTTTCACCACTGTCTACTGTAAAAGGGAATCCTGCTGCTTCGCATTCTTTTTTCAATCCCTCCATGTTATTGATATCAAAGCACAGGTGAATGAATCCCCAGTCTCCCCAGAACCGGTTTTCAAAAATCTGGCGGCAATCTGTTCTGTCCAGTGATTGCACCAATTCAATTTCTGTTGGTCCCAACAAAGGTGCAAATGGTCCTTTTCGGTCGTTCTTATGTGTGAGCAATACCCGGCGAAATTTTCCTTTCCCTCCCGGAAGTTGTGCAAAATCTTCAAATTCTCCTGTTACATCGTATTCTACGATCGAATATTCCAGTACATCGCGGTACAACGGCAATGCTTTCTCCATGTCACTCACTCCAATGATGGTTCCACCAACACCACCACATTTGCTCAGGTGACCGGTATTTTTAAACCATCCGCGTCCGTCTGCAATTGTGAAGATGTTTCCGTTCGGATCCTGTACAAAGAATGATTTTTTGCCGTTCGGACGTGTTGTAACAGGGCCTAAAACAGTTGCTCCGTTGCTTTTCTGGTAATTGTATGTTGCTTCAACATCTCTTGATTTGATAAAGCAAGAATACAATCCATAATCACCCAATTGAATATCAAATGTTGCTTTTTCGGTGTTACGGGATTTGTACTGCCAGATTTCAAATCCACCACCTCCATCCATGCTCAGCGCAAGTGTCGCAGTACGATTTTGTACTTTCCCTCCCGTATATCTTGTCATCAAAGGTGCTTCGGCTGCATCCTCAAAAATTTTAACGTTCACGCCAAAGAATGTACGGTACCATTTCCAGATTTCGGGAACATTCGGAACTCCGATTCCCATTTGCTGAATCCCACTGATGATTTTTGCCATATTGTTTATTTTTAATAAAAAACGATTGGGGCAAATATAAAGATTTATTGATTGAATTGGTATCTGAGAGGAACAGAAGGTGAGTTCTGTTTGATGAGAGTTGATCGCTTAGAAATAGGGTGTCGGGAGTTTTCGACATGTCCCCTCCTGGTTCCTTCCCAAAGGGAGTATACAAAAGTAACAAAGCCCGACTTAATATCGGGCTTGTTTCAGTAGTAGCAGTTAGTTGCGCAGTTCACGCAATGAATTGAATATTTTTCCAACCAATTATTAATGGTTCTTCACAAATTTCACATGTGTTCTGCCTGTTTTGGACTGAATAAAGTATACTCCGGGGGCAAAGTTGCTCACATCAATGATATTGTGACCTGTTTTCAATTGTTCTACTGTCACAACTTTTCCTGATACATCCGTGATTTGTATTATTTCTGCTCGTTCAGTTGTCACATTGAGTTGTTCACTTGCCGGATTCGGATACACCTTCCAATTATTCTGATCTAATTTTTCAATACCGACAGTGTTTACAAGCATACAATCCGACGTTTCAGTACAACCGTTACTGGTGATCGCTACGGCATACGTCCCATTTGCTGTTGGTGTGAAAATCTGAGCAGTCGCACCGGAAACCGGTGTATTGCCATTCCCGCAATTGATCCATTGATAGGTTGCTCCTGTCTGAATTGCTGTAAGTGTATTTCCGGAAACAGTAATGTCAGTATTGATTGAAGTAACATCTATCGTAATTCCGTTGCTGACAACAGTTGCGGGTACAGTACATCCGAGTGAAGAAGTCATCAAGCATGTAACTGTTGAACCATCAGTAAGCACTGAACTTGTAAACGTATTACTATTTGCTCCTACATTCGAACCATTGACCTGCCACTGATAACCGGGTGTTCCTCCATTTATTGGAACAGATGTGAAAACAACCGCTGTTCCTGAACAGATAGTGGTCGCAGATGCACTAATGGAAACGCTTGCCGATATTGCCGGATTAACTTCCATTGTGATGGTATTACTGGTTGCCGTAAGTGTTGTCGGACAAGGCGCATTGCTGGTCAGCACGCAACTTACTACATCAGTATCTGTCAATGTTGAATTGGTATAAACAGTACTGTTCGTTCCCACCGGCGCACCGTTGAGCATCCATTGATAACCTGGTGAAGAGCCCCCGTTAGTTGATGTAGCTGTAAACGTCACATTTGTTCCATTACAAATACTGTTGCCTTCACTGGAAATGATGGATACCGTTGGTGTAGAACTGCTGTTTACAGTCATCACAATACTATTACTCGTTGCCACTGCCGGACTTGGACAAGTAAGACTGCTGATCATTTCACAGGTTACCACATCACCATTGTTCAGTGAAGAAATGGTATAATTGCTGCTATTTGTTCCCACCGGAGAACCGTTTCGTTTCCATTGGTAAACAGGTGTTCCACCATTCGTCGGAACAGCAGTGAACGTTACGCTGGTACCTGCACAGATCGTTGACCCTGAATCACTACTGATACTTACCGAAGCTGTAACAACCGGATTCACTTCGATCGTAATGTTGTTACTGACAACCGAAGAAGTGGTAACACAATTCAGCGAAGAAGTGAGTGTACAGGAAACAATATCTCCGTTGTTGAGTGTTGTTGAACTGAATGTATTGTTGTTCGTTCCGGCATTGCTTCCATTTACTCTCCACTGATAAGCTGGTGTCGTACCTTCATTCGTTGCCGTTGCTGAGAATGTTATTGCTGTTCCTGCGCAGATCGTTGTTGCAGAAGCAATGACAGAAACTGCAGGAGTTACATGATTCGAAACATTCATGGTGATCGTATTGCTTGCAGCCAAAGCACCATTCACACAAGGTGAATTGCTGGTGATTAAACAACTTATCGTATTGCCATTGGTCAAACTTGCATTACTATACGTCGGGCTGTTTGTTCCTACAGGAGAACCATTGAGCATCCACTGATAGACCGGTGTTGATCCTCCATTGGTTACCGAAGCAGTGAAAATGACGTTTGTTGCCTCACAAATAGTACTTCCCTGGTCTGCAACAATAGAAGCAGTTGGTGCGGCACCATTGTTTACTGTCATTGTAATACTGTTACTGTTTGCAACAGCCGGAACAGGACATGTCAAACTACTCGTCATATTACACATTACAATATCTCCATTGTTCAGCGTTGATGTACTGTACGCTGAATTATTTGTACCTACCGCTGAACCATTGAGCATCCATTGATAAACAGCTGTCCCTCCATTGGTTGGTACAGCCGTGAAGTCAACACTTGTTCCTGAACAGATCGTTGATCCTGCACTGCTTGTAATGGTTACCGCTGTTGAAACGGTTGGACTTACCGTCATCGTGATACTGTTGCTCGTAGCATTAGAAGCAGTGACACAGTTGAGTGACGAAGTAAGTTCACAGGTTACCACATCTCCATCGTTCAACGTTGCGGAACTAAAGACATTCGCATTGGTTCCAACATTGTTTCCGTTTATTTTCCACTGATAGACAGGTGCGTTACCTCCACCATTGGAATTGGCCGTAAATGTGCTGGTTGAGCCAGCGCAAACTGCTGTTGAAGAAGTTGCTATAGAAATCGTCGGTGTTATGATGGTTGAAACATTCATGGTAATTCCCGTGCTTGCGACAACAGCAGGAACGGCACACGTTTCATTACTGGTTAGTTCGCACAGAACAACATCTCCGTTTTGTAAAGCAGATGATGTGTAAACAGGGCTGTTTGATCCAACCACACTGCCGTTTACTTTCCACACATATACAGGCGAGCTGCCGCCATTTGTAATACCTGCGTTGAAGGTCACTGGTGTTCCTAAGCAAATCGGTCCTGAAGGAGACGCTGTAATGCTTACTGTCGGAACAACTGAAGGTGTCAATGAAACGGTAAGGCTATTACTTATAACACTGGTCGTTCCTGCACACGTTGAATTACTGACAAGATCGCAGGTTAAAATATCCCCGTTTACCAGTGTTGAAGAAGTGAAAACAGGTGAATTCGGTCCGGTAGCTGTACCATTTACCTTCCAGGTATAGACAGGAGCAGTTCCTCCATTCACTACTGTAGCCGTATACTGAACAGGTGTTCCGGAACAGGTATTTGTTCCACTTGGGGCAATTGTCACAGAAGGAACAGTCGGCGATGAGCATTCCACAAAAACAGTTTGCTTAAACAACGGACTCCAACTGCCATCTACTCCCCGAACACGTACTGCAAATGAATGCGGTCCCAGACTTAGCGCAGAAAGATCTATGTTATTTTTCATCAGGTGTTCCAGAACAGCATCAAAATTTCCATCCGTTGCCAGTAAAGGAATCGCATTTCCCTGCCCCGGATCAGCGTCCCAGAAATATTCTCCTTGTGTCAGTTTGAATGTACGGGTGATCGTAATCAATGGACCATCAATGTAAATCGTTTGACGGAAAGCATTACTCCAGGTACCATCTGAACCTTTGATGCGAACACTGAAACTATGTGCCCCCTGGCTGAGAGAAGAAACATCAATTCCCGTTTGAAATAAATGCTCCAACGCCTGATTGAAATTACCATCGGTGGCTAACAATACTGTTCCGTTGCCCAAACCAGGGTCACCATCCCAGAAATATTCACCTTGTGTAACATTGAATGGGCGGGTAATTGCAACCAATGGACCATCAATGTAAATCGTTTGACGGAAGGTGTTGCTCCAGGAGCCGTCTGACCCTTTAACACGAACACTGAAGCTATGTGCCCCCAAACTGAGAGAAGAAACATTAATTCCCGTTTGAAATAAATGCTCCAGCACCTGATTGAAATTACCATCGGTGGCTAACAATACTGTTCCGTTACCCTGACCGGGATCACCGTCCCAGAAATATTCCCCTTGTGTTACTCTATTTTGTGCAAAACCCAAAAGACTTACGACACAGAATACAAGCAAACATGTTATTTTTTGCAAGATCATATTTATGATATTAACACGTAAATTACTTATCGTAGCCGATCGCCTGAACATTCATAGTAGTTCCTTGATTTACCACACGTGGTGTGTTCACATAAATCACTCGGGAGCTCTCTGTGTTATTTACGAATGGCATGAAGTTGTTGAATGAATAGGATCCTCCGTAAACACCAATATCATTACGTGTCAAATCCAAATCCAGGAATTCATTCATCGGACTTCCGGAATTTATGTACTCTGTCCCGGAATTTGGAAGACCGGTTGTCATATTAATATTGTCCTTTTCAGCCGTACTTGTAAAGATATTACCTTGTGAGGTGTTCAAAGAAAAGCAGTTGGAGGACCCCTGTGGAATGAAATACAGATTGTAAGTAAAGTTCGTCAGTGTTCCTCCGTTATTCTCTGTCTTAATAGAGCAGCTACTTTGGAAATTTTGGTAGTAATTTCCACAGATTATTGAATTGTCAACATTTAGGTTTCCTATAGTTTGTGCAAGATAAAGGGAAGCGGTATTTTGATTCACGGCAGTAGTTGCAATTACACAATTTGCAATGGAACTGGAAGAAGAACCCGATTTCAGGGCTGCTATGTAAACAGCATCCGAACTCCCTCGTACCAAATTGTTACTGAAGTTTATATAATGTGAGGTAGTATTTGTATAAAAACCCTGGATTGGGGGAACTGTGCCTGTCGCACCAATTCGGTTTCCGATAATGAGATTTACATCGTCGGATGCATTTGCATCTGTGTTACATATAACAGTAGACAGTTCATTTCCGATCACCTTTCCGTATGAAAAAGTTACGGTTCCTGCTTTCGAAGAGCCTAAAAAAAGATCCACACCTGAGATCAACGTGATATTACCAAGCATTTCAGAGTACGTGATATTTAATTTGGTTCGATTGGCAGGTATTGCACCGGTTTTTGTAATATGACCATAATTTGCCGAATTTTTCATTCCTACCATTGTAATAACACGCCCTTCTGCAGTAACGATACTAATCGTTCCATCCAGTAACCATTGAACGTTATCAACTGCGGAAACAAATGTCAGGGTTTTATTGATGGTCAGGTCTTCTGTCCATGGGGAAGCATCTGTACGGTTGTTGATCACGATATTATCTCCATCCACAGCAGCAGTAATTGCAGCGGAAATAGAAGCGTAAGTACCTACTGGTCCATTGTGTTGTACTATCCGGTCGGTAGCAAACAAAAGGTTGACACTTGAAAAGATCAGGCAAATAAGAGAGAGTAAACGAGTTGTTCTCATGTTCAGTAAATTTTAGTTGATACATCTTAATTTAGGCGGCAAAACTAGAAATGATTTGGCATACTGACACTAAAAATATTGAGGACAAAAGGATGTCATTTTTTTATTTAATTGAAATTCAAATCATTCACACAATGCATAACAGGAATTTATTACACGGAATAAAGGCATTTCAGCAATTTATTTAATTTTGCCCGCATGAAATATGTTGTACTTGCCATTGCTACCCTCTTCACTTTTACCTGTTTCTGCCAATCTTCTTTTGATGAATCCGAGGCCTTGTTCGACAAGTGTCTAACTGACAGCACAAAAGCCAAAGTACAACTGGAATACCAACGTACGCATGCCCATTCCCATAAAGAAAAGATTCGATACGATCTTAATCAGGCCATTTATCACAGTTATTACAATCAATTCAAACTTTCCGAAGCCGCTCTTGCAAAGGCGGAGCAAAAGCTACAGCAAAAAAATGATGTTGAACTAACCGGTGAGCTTGTACGAATCCGGTCGATCATCTATTTTAAGACCAATCGCTTCGATGCATCCAATAAACTGATTAACGACTTTTTAACTGATCATCCGAGGCTTTCAGATAAACTACTGGTCAACCTGCATATGAATCTGAATTCAAATGACATTGCACAAGGAAAGTATGAGCAGGCAAAGCAAAATGCGCTGATCGGATACCACATCTTTCTTAAACGACCTGAATCTTTGTCTGATAACGTGAAAGTCAAGGTACTCACCGGACTTTATAACGCCTATCATTACCAGGCCCAATATGATTCTGCACTTTATTACCTCTATAAGCAAGAACCATACATAAAAGACGGAACCGTTGCGAAAGGCGGATTTTATGACCGGATTGGACTCATCTACACCAATGTAGGAAAGTATGACAAAGCGATTGCATACCATCAAAAAAGTATTGATATTCTTGAAAAAATGCATTCACCTATTCTATTATCGCATTCGTTATACAACTTAGGGATCGCCAACAAAGCAACGGATGTAAATAAGGCCATTCCTATTTTTGAAAGGGCTTTGAAAACAGCACGTGAAGTCAATTATGAACAGATTACCGGTTACGCTTTGCAGGAACTGGGTGATATTTACCTGACCAGAAAAGAGTATTCGCGTGCCGACAAATACAATCGTGAGGCCCTGGAAATTCTGCGAAACGCAGGAATAGAACATGGGATCATCCATGTATTGCTTAATTTGGGGCGTCAGGATTATGAAACAGGAAACTACAAAGAAGCCCTAAACTACCTGGAAGAAGCATTGGACATGGCAAAAAGCAACGAAGATATTGTCAACCAGGAATATTGCTATGAATACTTATACCACACCTACGAACGTATGGGCGATTACAGGAATGCATATCATTTCCATCAACTTTTCGCACAGACACAGCGTGAGATTCTGAAGTTGGATGTTCAAAGTAATATTGAACAACTGAATCTTTCCTACGACGTCCGTATGGAAAAAATGACCAACAAACTGCTGAAAAAGGAAGTAAAGCTGAAAAACAAAAAGATCAAGGCCGAGCAAACAGTGAAATGGTTATTGGGAATTTTGCTGCTGATGCTCTTGATAGCGGGATGGTTCCTGAGGAGGTTGTTTGTACAGCGAGCACACCTGAAAGAAGTTGAACTAAAATTAGTCCAATCTGAACTGAAAGGACTGGAACAAGATAAAGAACTGGCAGTCAAAGAACTTGATCTTGTAAAGGAACAATTGATCAACAAAAATGCAATGATCGGGGAATTGAATAACCTGTTGCGGGAAAATGAACAAACGCTGATTTCAAAAGAGCAGTTTGGAAGTTTGGTATCTACGGATACCGACTGGATTCAGTTTCTTACAAAGTTACAATTGCTTTATCCGGATTTTGCAAACAACCTGAAACGTAAACATCCCAATCTATCGAACAATGAGTTTCGTCTTTCAGCACTGGTTCGTTTGAATCTTTCCGATAAAGAAATTTCGGAGTTGCTTATTATTGAAGTATCCAGTGTTAAGAAAGCAAAAAACCGCTTAAAGCAAAAAATGGAATTGGATAGTAATGACAAGTTGGATGTGTATTTGGGACAGATGTGATTAAATAATCAGGAATAAGAAAGTAATTCCTGTTTGACAGAGACATAAGATAAGAGTTATCGGCACATCCCTCTACTCATTCCTCCCCCAAGAGAGGAAGTAAAACAACAAAGCCCGACTTTGCAGTCAGGCTTTCGTTTCTGTGGCGGAGAGAGAGGGATTAGCTGCGCTGGTCTCCGCTTACGCTACGGCACGAACCCGAGGGTTCTTATCCCTCTGGTAAACGTAGTATTGGAAATTGCAGGGTATAAAAAAAGGACTTGCTGTGATGCAAATCCTTTGCGGAGAGAGAGGGATTATTACATGATCCCAAATGGGGAGGTTTCACAGAAACGAAAGCGATTCACTTCGTTCATGCTCTTTATTGTTTTTAGGATTTTATTCAACAACTTGTTTATAAAAGCCCCAAAAACAACAAAGCCCGACTTTGCAGCCAGGCTTTCGTTTCTGTGGCGGAGAGAGAGGGATTCGAACCCTCGATACAGTTGCCCGTATACTACCTTTCCAGGGTAGCTCCTTCAACCACTCGGACACCTCTCCGTGAACTTTTCAGTCTATTATTTCGGTTAGTGGGTGGCAAAGGTAAACAATTTTTGTTAGTATCAAATTTTTCGTGCAGTGTATTTGATTATCACTGTTTATTTTTTGGTCCACACATGAATTTGGATCTTGCTACATGCCTTTCACAATGCTTCCGAGCAGTTTCAGTTTACCTTCCAATTGTTCTGTCCATCGTTGTCCATATGTCAGGCGCATGCAGTTGTTGAACTGATCCTGCAAGGAAAACATTCTTCCGGGTGCAATACTGATTTTCTGACGAATTGCCCGCTCGTACAATTCTGCTGTATCAATGCGTTCATTCAGTTCCACCCACAACATAAAACCTCCCTGCGGGCGACTCACTTTCGTTCCTTCCGGAAAGTATTCGGCAATTGCTCGGGTAAAATGCAGGCTGTTGGCATGTAATTCACGTCTGAGGTTGCGCAAATGGTGTTCGTACCGTCCATTTTCCAGGAAATTAGCCACTGCTTCCTGTGTAATTGTGGTAGAAGAAACCGTATGAATGAGTTTTTGGTGAATGATTTTTTCTTTGAAACGTCCCGGTGCAATCCATCCGACGCGGTATCCCGGTGCCAGGGTTTTGGAAACCGAACCGCACCACAACACCAATCCTTCTTCATCAAAGGCCTTACAAGGTTTCGGACGGCTTTTACCAAAATACACATCGCCGTATAAATCGTCTTCAATAAGTGGAATATTATTTTCTGCCAATAGCTTCACGACCGCTTTTTTATGTTCTTCCGGCATACAGCTCCCCAACGGATTATTGAAGTTACTCACCAACAAGCACAATTTTATTTTTGGAAGCACTTTTTTTAACGCATCGATCTCTATTCCGGTCACCGGGTGGGTGGGTAGTTCAATTACATTCAATCCCAGGCTTTTTGCCAATTGCAGGATTCCAAAATATACCGGACTTTCTACCGCAATGGTATCTCCCCGCTGTGTGAGTGCCATCAAACCAAAAGATAAAGCATTCATTGCTCCGGCAGTCGTTACAATGTCTTCTTCATTTAAGTTTCCGTTCCAGGTGTAGGTCAAGCGGGCAATGTCTCTTCTCAGTTTCAGATTTCCCTGGATTTCCTCGTATTCCGTTCCGCTTCCGGGCAAACCACGCATGGCCGATACCAGTTCTTTGTTCAAGCGAGCAATGGGAAGTAACTCATTCTCCGGAACACCCAATGACAGACGTGTAACACTTTTATTATTCAGGGAGTGAAATACATTTGCAATCAGGTTTTCCACACATTTCTCATCGGCTTTTGCAACCGGCTGACTGGTAGCAGGTACCGACAGGTGTACCGGTTTGTAATTGACATAAAATCCGGATTGCGGACGGGAAACAATCAATCCTTTTGCTTCCAGTTCGATGTACGCTTGTGTTGCTGTGTTCATACTGATCCCATATTCGCGGCAAACTGTCCGAAGCGATGGTAGTTTATCGCCCGTTTTCAACGTTCCCTTCCTGATTTGACTGCTCATGGTGGTGGCAATCTTCTGGTAAAGTATTTCTTTCATATGCATGCAAACTGTACCCAACAAAATTAATAAAATTGTATCTGTAACCCTATTCTTTTTTACACTTCTTTTGTACTATTCTAATTCAGTAGAAACTATGTCTGATCGTTCGTTATGGAGGGCTTATACTGCACTGGCTGTGGTATGTGTGGTTTGGGGAACAACGTACTATGCGTTGCTGATCGGTGTGGAAACATTTCCACCGTTTTTATTTTCAGCAATCCGTCAGGTAACTGCAGGACTAGCATTGATGATTGTATTGAAACTTCTTGGGAAACTTCGATTTACGAAGTCTGATTTCATCCATCAATCCATTCCCGGAATCCTGATGATTACTCTTGGAAACGGGGTGATCGGCTGGGCAGAGCGTTACATTCCAAGCGGGTTGGCTGCGTTGATCGTCTCTATTCTCCCGGTATACATTGTTGCAATTAATTTTGCAATTGGTGCAGATAAGCGCAGACCCAATAATTCCATCCTATTTGGATTATTACTGGGATGTACAGGTATTTTCCTGATGTTCCGCGACAATTTGAAAGACCTCATCAATCCACAGTACCTGATTGGAATGTTGGTTGCATTCACCGCTTGTCTGGCATGGGCATTCGGAAGTATTTATGCAAAATCCCGTCCTTCTTCTGCCAATGTATTGACCAATGCTGCCATCCAAATGTTCAGCGGAGGAGTTGGTTTGTTCATCCTGAGTTTTTTCATGGATGATTATTCGGAACTGCAATCCGTTACAACAGAGAGTATCTGGGCACTTGTGTACCTCACCGTATTTGGTTCCATTCTCGCCTATACATGTTTTGTGTATGCACTCGAACAATTACCTCTCGGGATTGCGTCCCTGTATGCGTATGTTAATCCGTTTATTGCACTGATTTTGGGTTACTTGTTCCTGGGAGAATCCATTACCTGGATCACCGGATTGGCACTTATCGTAACGTTAGGAGG
>DHNG01000044.1:82807-104497 GCA_002409405.1 Flavobacteriales bacterium UBA5422
GTATTACATCAACAGAGGGTATCAACTGCAAAAAGTGTAATTTGACTAAATTCCTGTGGCATTTTCAGAAGGACTGTTATTCATTCCATTTCTACCATTATATGCTTGCAGGGAATTCTAAGATCAAGTGCTATTTTCTGACCAATAATAATCCGATTTTTCCTTTTAAATCAGGTCAAAAACTACTACATTCGATACGGATAACAGTCCAAACGGACACTTTTCAACATGCATGCATCCAACAAACAATCGATTGCTTCTATTCTACTTATCTCACTCCATGTGTTGCTTGGTATCGGCGCTCTGTTCGGCGGTGGTGGAATGATCATCGATCCTACAGGAGCACTTATTCAAATGCCCATTTCGCTTCTGAACGAAACGCCGTTTACTTCTTTCCTGATCCCGGGAATTATTTTATTTGTTCTACTTGGTATTCTCCCACTCATTACTGCTTTCGGACTGATCACCAAACGCCCGTGGAAGCTCGCAGAGACATTGAATGCATTTTCCAACCAACACTGGTCGTGGAGTTGTTCGCTCTACATCGGTTTTCTACTCATCGGCTGGATCACGATTCAGATGTACCTGATCAACGGAGTAGGGTTATTACACGTGATTTACATTNNCGCTCTTTGAATAGTTGTTTTTTCATTCAGCCGGTTGAAAAATGATTCCATGGGTTGTCTGACCTTGGAAACAGCCGTAGAGAACAAGTCATTATAGGCCTTTTGGCGCTGTCTCTCCTGTCCTGATTGCCCCTTGACAGCCTTAATTGGAGTAAGCATTGAACATTCTGTTTTTGTTTCTTATCATCATTCAAGTATTCAAAATCAGAGTATATCTTGTCTCCAAAAATTATCCTGTCCCGGATATAATCCACACCAAGCCTGTTTAAAAACAGTCAGGTTATTATCCCCGGCAGGAGTAACCATCAAGGATTCCGGGAAAGAAATTGTTTCTTCCCTGCGCGAAGTAAGTGCATGTAGTTTCACTCCGTAGTAACATTGGTTCTTTGAGGTTATTACACGTGATTTACATTTTCTGGGGACTGTTGATTGTGTGGGTGACGGTAGTTGGTGGAGAATAAACTAGTTGTAAAAAGTTAATCTATTGATTTTGTTTGCTTTAAAATCATTCAAAAGAATCAACAATTTTTAATGTTAAAGTCATTTTTTACGGCATTCTTTTGTTATTTTTGTATCTATGGCGGATGTTCATTCCAAAGAAGTAAGGAGTTACAACATGAGTCGTATTCGTGCAAAAGATACGAAACCTGAAATTATTGTACGGAAGTTTTTGTTTGGAAAGGGACTCCGTTATAAACTTCATGAAGCATCACTACCTGGTAAACCCGACATCGTTTTTCCAAAATACAAAGTGGCTTTATTTATTCACGGTTGTTTCTGGCACGGACATGAAGCGTGTAGGTATTTTATTGCTCCGAAAACAAGAACGGAATGGTGGTTGGAGAAAATAGGGAAGACAGTACAACATGATGATGAAAATATTTTGAAACTGCATCAATTGGGTTGGTCTCCTTTGATTGTTTGGGAATGTGAACTCAAGCCAGCAAAAAGAAACAAAACATTAACTGATTTATATACTAAAATATGCCAATACCTGTAATTGATCTCTTTGCGGGTCCGGGTGGCCTTGGAGAGGGGTTTTCTTCAGTTTTGAATGAAAATGAGCGAGCATTTGACATTAAACTTTCTATTGAAAAAGATGAGAATGCACACCAGACATTAGAATTACGAAGTTTCACGAGACAGTTTCCTCCTGGAGAACTTCCTGAAGAATATTACAATTTATTACGTGAATCAAATTTAGCAAAACGACTTGAATTTCGTACAAAGTTGTTTGAAAGTTATCCTGAAGAAGCTGGAATTGCCCAATCAGAAGCATGGTTAGCGGAATTGGGGGGAAATAATTTCCCTCCAGAATTAATTGATCAACGAATTGCTGAACAGTTAGAAGGTGTTAGAAATTGGGTGTTAATTGGCGGTCCTCCTTGTCAGGCATATTCATTGGTTGGTAGATCCCGGCGACAAGAAGGGGAAGGGTTGAATGGGGATGATCATCGGGTATTTTTATACAAAGAATATTTACGGATTATTGCCGTTCATCAACCTGCTGTTTTTGTAATGGAAAATGTCAAAGGAATGCTTTCTGCAAAATTAGGACAAGAAAGGGTTTTTCCGCAAATCTTAAATGACTTGAGAAATCCTGCTGAAGTATTTCCCGAAACAAATTCTTCTAATTATAAGATTTATTCTCTAATATCTGAACCCAACGGATTTGACGGAAATGGTAATCCTGTATATGAAACAGATCGTGACTATCTTATTCAGGCTGAGAACTACGGTATTCCTCAGCGCAGACACCGGGTTATTTTACTGGGTATAAGAGAAGACATACAAGAAATACCAGGTATTCTTCAACTGCAAAATGAGAAAATATCTCTTGAGAAAGTAATCGGAGATCTTCCAAGGCTGCGAAGTGGAATTAGCAGATCTTTTAAGGAAAGCTACATGCATAATGGGAAAATGAAACGAGTCTATGAAAATATAAAAGATTCAGATGAGGTTTGGAGTCGAAATATTCAGGAGTTTCGGGAAGAAATTATTTCCTGGAATGGATTCTCAAAGGACTACTTGATATCACCTGTTATAACTCCGGAAACAGGCATCGGAAAAGAATTTATTGCCTGTAATACCCCTTCGGAAAACAACCCTCTTCATTATTGGTACGCCGATAATCGGATAGGAGGAGTATGTAATCATGAATCACGCTCGCATTTATTAGAAGATTTGCTTCGTTATCAATTTTCATCTATATTTACGGAGACCTATAAACAATTCCCTAAATTGCATGAGTACAGTACACATAGTGAAAAGCTACTACCAGATCATGAGAATGCAGAATCCGGTAAGTTTAATGATCGTTTCCGAACTCAAATGGCAGATATGCCTGCCACTACGGTAACTTGTCATATATCAAAAGACGGGCATTACTTCATCCATTATGACCCTGATCAATGCCGAAGCTGGACAGTACGTGAAGCAGCAAGAGTTCAAACGTTTCCTGATAATTATTTGTTCTGTGGGTCGCGTACAGCACAGTTTCATCAAGTGGGAAACGCGGTACCACCTTATTTGGCATATCAGATAGCAAAAGTTGTTGCTGAAATATTTACGTTAATACCAGTCGTAAATAATGGAGCCGTTGAAGAAATTTAATATTGATACGGCTGCTTCTGAAGGGATAACTTTAGAGGAAATCAATTTATTTCTTGATCTAAATCGTAATGGATTTATATTTCAGAAAGTAGTTGAAAGAGCTCGTCAATATATGGATTTGGCAATATCTTATCTCGAAGCATCTTTTATTTGTGAAGAAGTAGCTTTATTTGGAACTGTTGAATCTTTTGAAATGGATTGGGAAAGTGCATATCATCCCATTGCACAGTTTGTTATTATACCTAAGCAATTAGAAGAATTAGGGGAAATGCTCCATAAAATAAAGCAGGCGTTAGCTGGTGAATATGAAGATGACATTTGGTGGCCGGAAAACCTTGAAGAGTATCAGGAAACTATTAAAAAACGAAAATTAAAGTTTCCTGAACTAGCGGATGATTATTTTGCCAACCTTATTAACGGGGCTTATAACGAGTATGAATCTGAATACGATCCTGAAGAATTCAGTGGTACATTATTGAAAGAAAACCCAGAGCATTTTTTCGGTTTCTGGAAGTGTATGTATTCAGATTCAATTCAACAAGACTTCTATGTGTCCGGTGAATCCTGGATAATCCCACCAGAGAGCGATCTAAACGAGATATTAAAAAAATACTCTTCTATTGAAGAATTTAATCTTGAAGAAGGAAATATATTTTCATTGAATGGAGGTTATTATGTTATTAATGAAAACTATTTGCTTAAAGTCTCGTTTCCGGCACTTGCAAAAGCTTTTCAGTGTGTGAGTCATGTATTCAATCAAGAACAATCACTTTCAGAACGACATGATTGGCTTTATGATCTTAATAGTATAAATACGATTAATATATCAGATTATGCAAATTTCATATTATTTACGATAAATGAATATAAGATTATTCTATGGCATCAGTATAAATTAACTTTCAGTGATATTAATCTTTTGAATAGAAGCGCAGCAGCTATTTTCAACACTACTTCAGCTCTCATTGGGCTAAAAGATTCTATATCATGTAACTGGTCACAACTCAATGATGAATCATTTGAGGAACTGTGTTATGACATCATCTATTATCATCCCAGGTTTGATAATAGAACCATTAGAAAAATGGGAAAATCAAGAAGTCGTGATGGCGGAAGAGATATTGTAGTTTATACGCATGAAAGAATTGGTTATAAAGCAGAGAAATTTATATTTCAGTGCAAATTAATTAAATCTGACAGCTCTCTGACTGCAACTAAGGTTCTTGATATTTCGGATATTGTTGAGCAATATGAAGCGGATGGGTACGGAATTTTTACATCTGGGGTGATTGATGCTACTTTATTCGATAAAATTGATAAAATAGCGAATAAAAGACAATTAAAGATTGCCCTGTCTTCTAAATATGAAATGGAAAGAGACCTATCAATGCTGCCAAAGTTAAGAGACAGATATTTTTAAGTAATAAGTGATGGATAGTAACAGAAAGCAGGCACATATTGTAGCGTATTATTTATCAAGATTTGACAAAGTAGCGTTGTCTAACCTCAGATACAAGACAGATAAAGATGCTTTCCATAAAATAGCAGAAGCCCTTGGTGTACTGCCTAATTATATTAAGTTTAGACGTGATGAGTTTGATGTGGCCCATCCACACCGTAAAGGGTGGCACAAAAGACCCATGACTATGAGTATAATTAATATAATCAATGCCTTGCAGGATATTGATGAGCTTACTCTCCGAAGTATTGTTCTGGATATTCTGGCACAAGAAAAAGATATTGAAAAGTCAGAAGATTTAGAGTCTCTTATGACAATTTTACCTGATGAAAAAAAGAAAAAGCGAGTATATGTTCCACGAAATATTACAGGAAAAAAAGCTGAGGAAATCTTTGTAGAATGGTTCAAATCCGGCCAGGAAAACATTCCACAAGGAAAAGACTTTGTGGATATGAGAGACTATGGTTGTGGGTATGATTTCCAGATTGTAGTTTCTGATAAGAAAGTATATGCCATAGAAGTTAAAGGTTTTTCAGAAGATGAAGGAGGAATATTAATTACTGGAAAAGAATGGGAAACAGCTGTTATCATGAAAAAAGATTATTATCTCGTTCTTGTGAGTAATATTGATAAAGATCCAGTTATCACTGTTATAAATAATCCATATAAAAAGCTCTCTCCGAAGAGAAATTTACAAACTGTCATTCAGGTGAATTGGACTGTATCATCAAAGGAAATTCGCCACATTAAAGAAATTTTACCATGATTACAGACTATTCAAAATATCCAACTACTGATGCTGCACCAATTGCAGTTAATATGCTGGAATCCTTTAGAGCTGTAGGTTATAGCATTGAGGCTGCTGTTGCAGACATACTGGATAATTCAATATCTGCAGGTGCAAAAAATGTATGGATAGATTTTGACTGGCAAGGAGCTAATACTACATTTTCATTGAAGGATGATGGTTGTGGTATGACGAATAATGAATTGATCAATGCAATGCGTCCGGGTTCCAGAGATCCGAATGAAGAACGGGATGTAAATGATCTTGGTCGTTTTGGTCTGGGATTGAAAACCGCCTCATTCTCACAGTGCAGAAAATACACAGTTATTTCTAAAAAACAATCAGAAGAACCTGTCTTCTGGACCTGGGATCTGGATTATGTGTATCATTATGCAAAAGAGTGGAAGCTGATAGCTTCATTACCAAGTGGGAATTGGAATGAGCAAATTCAGAATTTATCTTCAGGAACGATTGTTATCTGGTACGATATGGATCATTTGTTGAAAGGAATAACAGCTAATAACCAAAAAGCCTATGACAAGTTCCTCCAGACAATGGAGCGTGTTAAGAAACATATCGCAACTGTTTTTCATCGTTACATTGAAGGTAATAAAATAAAAATATTCTTTAGTGGTCGAGAAGTTGAAGCTTGGAATCCCTTTCTGACAAAGCATACAGCAACACAGAGTTTTTCTGAAGAACCTTTAAATAATGGGAAAATAAAGGTCCGGGGATTTGTTTTGCCCCATAAGTCCAAACTTTCACCAGAAGAATTCAGAAACGCGGAAGGAGTTAAAGGCTGGAATGCACAACAAGGATTTTATGTATATCGAAATGAAAGAATGCTAGTTGGTGGAGAATGGCTAGGGTTGTTCAGAAAGGAAGAGCACTTCAAACTTGCAAGAATAATGATTGATCTACCTAATAGCCTGGATGGAGAATGGCAGATTGATATTAAAAAATCAGTGGCAAGAGCTCCTTTTGGACTAAAAGACAATCTGAAAGCTTATGCATCTATGGTAAGAGCGCAGGCAATTGAAGTCTACAGGCATAGAGGAAAGGTTATCCAACGAAATAATACAACTCAACATTTCCAACCCGTATGGTTGGAGAAACAAAAGGATGGAAAACGTTATTACGAAATAAACCAGGAACATCCATTCATTGCATTAATGGATTTGCAAACTGTAAAGCCTCTTCTCAGATTGCTGGAAGAAACATTACCAGTCCCGTTGATTGTTATTAATGAATCTGAAAATCCCGATTCATTTTTCAGACCATTTGAAAAAGTGGCTGCGTCAAATGAACTGAAAGAATTGCTGAAAGCAGTATATACTTCATTATTGAATACTAATACACCGGAACAGGCAAAAAGCAGATTATTGTTGATTGAGCCGTTTAATGAATATCCGGAACTAATTGAACATGTATGACCAATTTCGAACAAGCTAGACAAATTTGTATTACCATGCTTTCTGTTGCTACGGAAAACATCAATGCAGATTTTATCAGGCAAAAAATAATACAAGTAAACCAACTGTTTAATCTTCCTGAAACAGAACAACAGACTTTACAGGAGCAACTTGAAGCGCTTTATGCTGTCTTTTCCGATAAGTACCGTATTCTGGATGACAAAAAACCTGAACCTTGGGTAAAAAGCGCAAAGGCAGAAATTCAATGGAACTTTTGGAACAGGTACCGTATGTTGCTTGAACAGAAAAATTATGCACCTGATACCATCAACCAGTTGGATAACCTGACTGATGATGTGTTGGACCGACTAATTCGTCCTGGCAATAATATACACCCCTTTGATAAACGAGGCTTGATTGTAGGGCATGTACAGTCAGGAAAAACGGGTAACTATATCGGGCTTATGTGCAAGGCGGCTGATGCAGGTTATAGACTCATTATTGTACTTGCAGGTATTCACAATTCATTGCGTTCGCAAACTCAATTGAGGGTGGATGAAGGATTTCTAGGTTTTGACACACAAATGGCAAGAAATTTTACTCAGACTACCAACAGAATTGGTGTTGGTAAAATCAATCCAAACCTTGCCGCGCACTCGCTCACGACCAATGCAATAAACGGAGATTTTAACCGAAGTGCCTCGGAATCCTCCGGTATCAATATTCGTGGCAATGATCCTATTATCCTTGTCATTAAGAAAAATGCCTCTGTAATGAAAAACCTCCTGAGCTGGTTGGCAAGTAGGGGTGAGACGATGGAAGATGGAAAAAAGCAAATTAAAAACCTTCCATTACTCGTAATTGATGATGAGGCAGACAACGCATCAATCAATATCAGCAAAAACTATGTGTCAGGTATCAATGCCTGTATCCGTTCCATACTCAAACTATTTGAGCAAAGTACTTATATTGGTTATACGGCAACACCGTATGCTAATATTTTTATTAAGCAATACACTGATGATGATGTAAAGGGTCTGGACTATAATATTAATAACATTCCACTGTCTCTGGGTAATGATATCTTTCCGAAGAATTTTATTGTAAACATTCCGGCCCCTTCTAATTACATTGGCCCAGAAAAATTGTTTGGAATAGAGTCTCTGGAAAATATCGAAAAGGATGTACACCCACTAAAGCTTTTCCGGAAAATAGACGATCATGAATTCTTTATTCCTGAGAAGCATAAAAAAGATCTGAAACCTGATAGAATTCCCTTCAGTCTCCACCAGGCAATCAAGTGTTTCTTTTTATCCTGCGCTGCCAGACGGGTCCGTGGCCAGGAAAATGTACATAACTCAATGCTAATTCATGTTACGAGATTCATTGATGTGCAGGATGAAATAGCTACACTGGTAGAAAATGAGGTAAAGAATTATGTCAGACGTATAGAATTTAATGATCATAGTTTTATCAGGGACCTCGAACAATTGTGGAACGATGAGTTTGTGGAAACTACAAAGCATATAATAGACAACCCCTCTGTAAATGATCCGGCCATTCAAACCATTTCTTGGAAACAGGTAGAAATAAACCTTTACCAGGCAGTGGCGAAGATTGAGGTGAGAGCTATACATGGTGATACGAAAGTCGATAGGTTGAAACACAAAAACATTCGCCCGCTGGATTATTACGATAACCCTAAAGGTCTGTCAGTGATCGCTGTGGGTGGAAATAAACTATCGCGTGGACTCACCCTCGAGGGACTTACGATTAGTTACTTTCTTAGAGCATCAAAAATGTATGATACCCTGATGCAGATGGGGCGCTGGTTTGGTTACAGGCCTGGCTATCTGGATTTGTGCAGATTGTTCACCAGTAATGAACTGGTGGAATGGTATGAACACATTACGGTTGCAACAGAAGAAATGCGGGCCGAATTTGACCGCATGGGCGACTTGGATAAAACACCAGCCGAATATGGTTTGAAAGTGCGTACACACTCCGGGGCATTGGTCATTACAGCCTCAAATAAGTTCCGTTATAAAAAAATCATGGAACTCAGTCTTTCTGGAGAACTCGAAGAGACGTATTCATTCAGGAAAAATGATCCAATTCATTTGGAAAACTATACGCATACCATAGCTCTTATTAACAACTTAGGGCTACCTGATCGTGCTCCCAATAGCCAGCCGCGTTTCAGGAATCATTTTGTATGGAGAGGTAAAGGGAATGCAGGTAAGGTTATGAACTACTTGGAGAGATATCAAACCAAACAACCATCATTTAATGTAAGGCTAATGTCTGATTATATCCAAGCACAGCAAAAGAATGGAAAACTTACCGACTGGACAATAGTGCTGATTAATAACACTGACGATAAAAAAGGAATAAAAATCAATGACGATGTTATTGTAGGATTGACGAAACGAACTGATGCAGAAACACAGTTAAACTATTACACGATTAATAAATCACACATCATCGACCCACGACATGAGTACATTGACCTTACGGATGAACAGATCGAAAATGCGCTTAACGACTCCAGAAAAGATGCAGAAAAAAATGGCAAAGACCCTTCTAGGGTAGATAAACCCAGCCCAATCCGTATTAAGGAGAACAGGCCGGAAAAGCAGGCATTATTATTAATTTATCTATTGAATCCTAAACCTGAAGAAAATAAAGCCGCATTTTCAGAAATACCATTAGTAGGTTTGGCTGCGAGTTTTCCTTGGATAGAAAATGATGAGAAAATTGAGTATGCCGTAAATCAACGATTCCTTGAGGAACTGGATTATGTTGAAGAACTTGATGAGGAAGAATTAGACGAACCTATTGTAGCCGTAGTTGAAGAAAACCAAAAGGAAGAAAAGGAAGCATTGTGGGGAGATATAAAAAAGATTGATGGAAGTTGGAAACCTGATTTTCTGCAAGGAGTTAAATCGAGCAAACTTTCAATAGTTCCTATAAAAGAAAAAGGAATTCCTTTCGTAAAGGAAAAAGATATTCATCGGTATTCCATTAACCCTTACATCGAAACAGGTGTGATTGATGAAAATGCAGCTCTTGTCGATAAAGGATTCATTGTAACTACAGCAATAACCCGTTTGGAACAAAAGTTTGCTTTATCTGAACAACCAATTGTAATTGACAGTAATTGCCTGGCTTTCAGAAGCCCGGAAATGCCATCCGAATACTTACTTGCGCTTTTTAACTCTGCATTGTTTGCTTTCCTTAACAGTGAAGCAAAAGATAGGGAAACAAAAAGTGTAATTGAGGATTTTCCGGTCTTAACAACTGAATATAAGAATATTGGAATTATATCATTAGTTAAAAGTATCTTATTGCTTGAAAAGGATAAAACTTCAAGAGATAGCCGTATTTTAAGCTCATACTTTATAAACGTATTGGATGTAGCCGTCTTTGAGATATATTTCCCGGAAATATTTAAAAATAATCATCTAAGCGCCCTTTCTGAATTAAACAACCTAAAACCATTTAATAACGATATGGAACAAATAAAAAGTTTCTATCAGATAATGAATGATCCTCAGAGTACTATAAAAAAAGCAGTTTACGCCATTAATACGGTTCCTGAGTTCAAGCTTATTTACCAAACGCTGACTAATGAAAATTAAGCGCATACATATTAGCAATTACAGAGCGTTCCTGGTAAATGATGATCAGGATTCCCCACGTTATACAATAGATCTTCCTAAAGGAGAAAACTTACTGATATATGGCGAAAACGGAAGTGGAAAATCGTCACTATTCAGAGCTTTAAAAGACTTTTTTAATGCAGCATTAAATACCGGACAACCATTTCAGAAAAACCTGTTTTATGAAGCAGGGAAGACTTCAGATGAACCTTTTGTTGACATTTTGATTGATGATAACAGCCATCACAGATTTTCCTCTGATGGTAATCAATACCTATTGGTCAATAATGAGTCAGGAGTCGATACAAACTATATTGCTCAGGCAAATATTACCAATGGATTTATCAGTTACAGAGACTTGCTGAAACTACATTTCAGACAAAAGAATCAGGCTCCTGATTTGATTGCAGTGTTTTTAGAAGAAGATGGCTTATTTTCAGATATAGTTATTCCTGCTCCGGCAAAACCAGAAAACAAGTTAACTTACAAAAACCTTTGGATTAAATGTAAAGGATTGGATCAGGAGGCTTTGACAGATTATAATACCAATGTAACGGCTCTTTTTGATGAACTTGAAACAAAAGCAAATATGCTGCTTGGTTTTTTTCACAAAGAATGCAGCTTGAAAATAGAATATACGGATGGCGTAATAAATAATGGCACCTTAACTAATCCAAAAATTTCGTTCAAAGTGGAGCTTTTTGGTAAGGATTTGCCAGAACATGATGATATGTTGAACGAAGCCCGCCTTACAGCAATTGCTATCTCCGTATTTCTGGCCCATCAACTTTGTATTCCTCCTGCTGAATTAAGAATTCTTTTCTTGGACGATATTTTTATTGGGCTCGATATGACCAACAGAATTCCTTTACTGAAAATACTTACTGCCGATGATCTCGGAGATGGTACTTCATTTAAAGACACTCAGATCTTCCTCACGACTTATGACCGGGAATGGTTTAACGTTGCTAAATCATATCTATATGGCTGGCAAAAAACAGAATTTTATGTAGATAATTACAGTGGCTCTATAGAACGACCATTAATCCGTAAATCAGACACATACGAAGAAAGAGCAACTTTCCATTTTATACAGGGTGATTATCCTGCTTGTGCAAATTACTTACGGAAAGCATTTGAACAAAAATTACGCAGCGTTATTCCTGAAAACATGTTACGTTCTGGGTTTTCTAATTCGAATATTGATACTAGTCACATTATTGTATCAAAAAAGTATTTAACAATTAATCAAGATGATGAAGTATGGTTTTTTGTGCCTAACGACTCAGGTACTAAGAATATTTCTCAGTCAGGTTTTACAGGGTTACAAAAACTGATAGAAAAGTTTGAAACCTTAATGAAAGGATACGGGATAGTTTTCCAACATCTTGATGATTTAAACAGAATTAAAAATAGACTACTGAATCCTCTGTCTCATCACGATCTTAGGTCCCCAATATTTAAAACAGAACTTGAAACAGGTTTTACTATTCTTAAAGAACTAAATAAGGTAAAAACACAAATGATTATTGAAGTCTTGGAGGAAAAACCCGTATATCTTTTTTTTGATAAAGAAGATGCTGCCACAGGTAACGATTACAAATATAAATTTCAGCTTTTGGGAAATCTGTTCCACTTGGAGTATGACGGAAAAGGATGCATACTAAATTCTGAATGTAAACCCATAGCCCGCTTTTTAAAATCTGACGGTACGGAAGAGCTGGGAAAAGGCAAGAATCAAAGATCTATCTACGATTTATGCAAAGGAATTTGTATTCATTCAGCAGTAAAAGAAGATAAAAAGAATGTTGAATTAGATCCGGATTCATTGATGAACGAGGTTTACACAGATGCAGGACAAACATTAAAAGATCTTTTGTAAATGGAACAACTGGAACTCAACCACTTTTATACCGAATTATTACAGGATATTCGTTCAGAGCAACTTTCACTTGAGGAAGGAGGTTCATTAGAACAGTTGTTTACTAAGCAGGCTATTGATCTTTTATCTGGAGGGGGGGAAACTGCAGATGCCAGGATTTCTTTTCATGAGAGTATCGTACCAAGAAACCGTCATAAGATTAATGCTTATGCTATTGCTGATAATTATGAAACACTTGACCTTTTTGTAACAATATTAAAATGCACAGAAATACCTGTCCGTATTCAGAAATCAGACATTGATACTGCTGCAAAATTATTGCTTTCCTTTCTAAAAAAATCTGACAATAGAGAATATGCAAATAGTCTGGAAGAATCATCTGAGATATTTGATTTTGCTCATACTTTAAATGCCTCAGCAGAACTCAAGGAAAACCTGGTAAGAATAAATATATTTATTTTAACTGACGGTATTTATACCGGGGAAATTCCTTCACAAAAAGAGTTAAATGAAATCCCTGTTTTTTTCAGAGTGATTGATCTGAATTATCTTTTCAATATTTCAGAGAAAGAATATGTTCCTATTGAAATCGATTTTGAACAGGATGGTTTTGAAGTTCCATGTATTAAAGCGGACATAGATAATTCTGAGTATCAGTCTTACTTAGCTTTAATCCCAGGACATGCACTTGTTTCGGTTTATGAAAAATATGGAGCCCGGTTGTTAGAGCAAAACGTACGATCTTTTTTGCAGTTTACCGGAAAGATAAACAAGGGAATAAGAAATACAATATTGAAGGAACCTCACATGTTCCTGGCTTTTAATAATGGTATTGCAGCTACCGCAGACGACTTAAAGCTCAAAAAGACCGAAAAAGGATATTTGATTGAATCTGTAAAAGATCTTCAGATCGTAAATGGAGGTCAGACAACGGCATCTATATACCACACCTGGAAAAAGGATAAAGCAGATATAAAAGATATTGTAGTTCAGGTCAAGCTGAGTATCATAAAAGACAAGAATAATTTTGCAGAAATAGTGAGCCGTATTGCTGAATATGCTAATACTCAGAATAAAGTTTCTATTTCTGACCTGAGTTCTAACACACCATTTCATGTTGAACTTGAAAAATTATCCAGAAATATCTGGGCTCCGCCTATTAGTGGCCAATCCTATCAGACAAGATGGTTTTATGAAAGAGCCAGAGGTCAATACAGAAATGCAAGGTCGAGAGATGGCGTTACAAAAGCTAAATTGAAGGCATTTGATCTTAAGAATCCCAAAAAGCAGTTTTTTACAAAAGAAGAGCTGGCAAAGTTTATAAATACGTGGAATGAAGTTTATCTGGAAGATAAGCTTGTTATAGGACCACATATAGTTGTGAGAGGAAGCCAAAAGAATTATGCACAGTTTATCGCACATAATATTCCTGAAAATCCTGACAATAAATATTTTGAAGATGCAATTGCAAAGGCAATTTTATTCCGTACAGCAGAAAAGTTGTACGGGATAAAACCCAATTCTATCGGAGATATGAGATACATTACAGTGCCTTACGCCCTTTCTTTACTATCATATAAGAGCGGTAAGGAAATAAACCTGTCCGAAATCTGGAAGAAACAAATCGTACCAGATGGATTACAGACTATAATTTATAATCTTATGATTGAGGTAGAGCAATTTATTAAAAAGAATGCACCAGGAGCTTTATACGGTGAGTGGGCAAAGAAAGAGGAGTGTTGGTTACAATTAAAGACTTTTATGTTCTAAGATTAAATTTTTAACAAAATTTACGCAGCTATTACCTATCCCCAAGAACAAAAAAGAAGACAATTTAGCTATCACTTTCGCTCAAGCTTAATCCAATCATGATACGTTCCTTCACCACCAAGTCCTTGAGCATATAGTTTTCCTCTTTTCTCTTTGAGAAAAAACATCGGACTCTCCGTATCGCAAAATTCCTCGTCGCCGGTGTAATACAACTCCAGGATATTCTCTTTTTCGAGGGCTTTGTACGTTCCGTTGCAACGAATCGGTTCATGGTAGGTATTTGTTTCCAATTGAACAAATTCATTGGTAATGGTAAACGTGTATTCAATACTCGCCATTCCGGTCGTTGTCGCTTCCGTTTCAACACCTACGGAAAATGTTCCGATGTATTTTTCTGCAATCGGAGGGGTTATCTCTTGTTGTGGATCTTGTTCCGTATCGTTTTCAACCGACTGCTTGTTCTGGCTCTGAATCGCTTTTTCTTTTTCAGAAAAGGAGAATTCTGCTCTCCCACAGGCTGTCAGAAACAAAAGCAGACTCATTAATACTGCGATTCGAGGCATTATTTTGATGTGAAAAATAGTTAGGAATCAATCAACTCCGGGTTGAAAGCAACGCGCACACGTGCTTTACAACCGGAGCAGATATCAACATATTCTTTCTTTAAAGGGATCGGGATCAGATACAAAATGAATAGAACCTTCTTTTCCGTTACGTGCATTTTGGTCGTTTTCTGCTTACATACGCGACACTGGGAAATTGTATCGCCTTGTCTGCGATTTACAGTTCTGTATCTGATCGACCACATCTTACTTTCCGTAAAAATCCCTGAATTCTTTTGCTACCTCCTTCGGTTTGAGGACGCAGGCATAAAAATCGAATCGGCTGCGGATGAGGCGCATGTTGTTTTTAACGAAAAATCCTGAAATGACAAAGGTGTCGAACGATGCAATTTCGTGTACATATTTCACGTTGTTTTCCAGTAAATCGGTAAGTGATTCTTCCAGTTGCTGAACAGATTCCGCACTGTTGATCAACTTCATTGTTCCTTCCAATATCGAAACACCTTCAAAGAAACGGTGGTTCTTAAACGTTTGAAGCAATGGAAAAAAACCGACAGTCTGGGTTGGGATGTAAAAAATGTAATTCTTTGTTCCCACACAAATTCCTTTGGTGATACTCGTAGGCGCTTTTGCATTCATGAAACTTGCATTTTCACAAATAACAAAATCCGTATTTTTATTCAACATGTTAAAACAATTTATTTTGAAGGCGAAAGTAATCAAATTCGCTCATCCGCACTTCTCGACGCAGACATTTGCAGTTACCTATTTTATATTCGTTGCCATTTGTTTGAAATCCGCAGTTTAAATCTTCGCAGCTGGCTGTGCTTGCTGTTATCAGATTACGGAAGTCGGCTCAAAAGTTGAACTAAAATTAAGTATTTAAAAACCTTTCGGGACGTAAAAGACTTAAAAAACTCGGATGTTTTATCGACCATAAAGGCGGATTAGACTTGCCACAAAGTTAAGATTGTTTTTTCTTTTGATGTACTATATACTGATCTCTTTTTACTATCCATTGCGTACCCAAATGGAGATTCAAAAGAGTAGTTAGATCAGACAGACCTATCAGTTCCACAGGATTTTTGTCAGCCAGTTTTTTAGCTTCTCGTGTAAAATCTGTGCAGGTAACCAATACCGCTTTGTTTGCTTTGTAATGTGATCTTACACCATTCAATGTGCGAATTTCGTTCACTCCGATTTTATTGCGGTAACGCTTACATTGAATTAGAATAATTTCTCTTTTTCCTGTTTTACCCTTTTTGGCTATTACATCAACACCGCCGTCATAACTTGATTTCGTAACAGAAGTATTGTATCCCATTCTCTGATACAATTCCGCGATCAAGTACTCAAATTCTCTAGGTAGCATTTCAAGGAATATCTGTTGTGGAACTTCTACTTCAACAAATTTTGCTCGAATTATCGTAGACCAATCGCCGAAAGCAACTAAATAATCATCAGGCATAAACTGACAATTAGCTAAAAAGTATGCGTCCAAAGCTCTTAGTGCCTCGTTAGGAAAGTGCGGGAGTAAGTCAAGTACCCAAGTCAATCCTTCCCAAACATTATACTTATCCTTTTCATAACGCATTAGTCGTTTATAATACTCTGTCTGTCTCAAATCTTGAAAAGATTCAGGTTGTCCCGCCTCCTCAATTTGTTTGTAAAATTTATAATAGAATTCATCTTGCCCAAACGATCCATTTTTTAACATCAATGCCGAAAGAATTTCCTTTACCTCAAACTCTGACCGCTCATTTATAGTTTCAAGAAATTTGTCTAACATTTCCTTTGTTGGAAAATGACATTGCGGACTTAAAATCAATCGCAAATTGGTTCTTAAAATCTTTAAAAAATTCTCTAGCGTCAGTTCTTTAGCATCTATATAAGCCATATTATTAGCTTTCTGAATACATATTTTATCTTTTTCTCCCATATAAAGTTTTTTATCCACCCACCGAAACCAGTAAAAGCGGACGTTTATCATTTGTACAACTTTCTAATATCAGTTTTAGGAGAAGAAAATAACGAAAGAATATAATTAAAAAACATGGAAGTTACAAAAATGTCTGGCAAACAGGTGCTGATACAACTAGCAATCAATCTTGTAGCCAGTGAAATAGTGATAAATGTCGCCTATGAGTTGTTATAACCTGTGAGGTAGATGAAACAATTTCACTATTTCTTAATAAAACTCGTCATTTCGACTCAAAGCAAAAAAGTCACATGGATATATATCTCATGTGACCTTACTAGTGCCCAAGACTGGACTCGAACCAGCACACCTTGCGGCGCCGCCACCTGAAGACGGTGCGTCTACCAATTTCGCCACTTGGGCAGCCTCTTGCGATTAGCAGACTGCAAAGATGAATATTTTTTCAGAAATGACCATCAATTTTTGTAAAAAAATCAGTGAGCGCGGCCCGGATGGAAAATCAACGGTACCTTTGTTACATAAAAATAAGCGCTATATGAATCAATTGAGCTGGACATGCACACACTTTTCTTCGCTTACAGTTAATGAACTGTATGAACTACTACAAGTACGTTCCGATGTGTTCGTCATCGAGCAGCAATGCATTTACCCTGACCTTGATAGCAAAGACCAGAAGTGTTACCACCTGATGGGACGCATTCCGGAAACAGGAGAACTGGCAGCCTATGCACGCATTGTTCCGCCGGGAATTTCCTATGAAGAACCTTCCATCGGACGGGTGCTAACGGCATTGAAATTTCGTAGTAATAAGTTCGGAAAAGAACTCCTGCAACGTAGCATTGAGGCTGTAGAAAGTCATTATCCGAGTCAACCCATTCGCATCGGGGCACAAACCTATCTGCGGACATTCTATACCTCATTTGGATTTGTTGAAATTGGCGAACCCTACGACGAAGACGGCATTGAACACATTGAGATGATGAGAGAGTAACGGACGTATTTTAGGAAAATCCTTCCTATTTTACTCCGAATCAATGAAAAAACGGCTTTTTTGTGTAAATTAGTCCTCATCTTCCCGGATTTTAAAGAACTAAAAAGAAAGATTATGTTTTACCTGTACATTCCCATCGGACTCACAGCACTGTTTCTTGTCTATGTGTTATACCTGGCTTTCAGTAAGCAATTGAAAACAAAATTCAGAACAGCTGTCCTTCCGGGGTTATTTTTTGTTGGTATTTGGGGAGCAATCTATTTTTTCATGCTGCGTTAAGCAATTGCTATTAATCATGAGTAAAGAAGAAAATTACATCGCTATCAACCGTCAGTCATGGAACAAAAAAACCGATATCCATCTGGATTCTGCGTTTTATGACATGGATGGTTTTCGAAAGGGAAATACATCCCTCAACGACATTGAACTGAAACTATTGGGCGACCTCAACGGGAAGTCCGTTCTGCACCTGCAATGCCATTTTGGTCAGGATACCATTTCCCTCAGTCAATTGGGAGCAAAAGCCGTTGGTGTGGATTTGTCAGACAATGCGATTGATAATGCGCGGAAAATTGCTGCTGAAATGAATGTTGACACGACATTTATCTGTTGCGATGTATATGACTTACCCAATCACCTGGATCAACAATTTGATGTTGTATTTACCAGCTATGGAACCATTGGTTGGCTACCGGATTTGGATAAGTGGGCACAAGTTGTTTCCCGTTTCTTAAAACCAGGCGGAACCTTTGTCTTTGTTGAATTTCATCCGGTGGTCTGGATGTTTGATGATGATTTTGACAAAATCGGCTATACTTATTTCAATTCCGGAGCTATTGTTGAATCTTACGAAGGGACGTACGCTGACAAAGATGCCGATCTGCAGGCAGAATACGTGATGTGGAACCATGGAATCAGTGAGGTAGTCAATAACCTCATCAAAAACGGATTGCAAATCCATTCACTGGATGAATTTGATTATTCTCCTTACGATTGCTTCCGAAAAACGGTTGAAATTGCTCCCAGAAAATACCGGATTGCTCACCTGGAGAACAAAATTCCGATGGTATACGCCATTACAGCAACAAAAAAATAACCGGTTATACTATCTCAACGCATTGTTTCAATGATGCGCTTGCGGTGTTCCGTTCCCCATTCCGCCAAACTCTGAATGATGGGCATCAGGTTGGAACAGTAAGGCGTCAGTTCGTATTGTACTGTGATCGGTTGTGTCTCCAATACTGTTCGTTTAACCAGCAGGTTCATTTCCATATCTTTCAATTCACGGCTCAACATCTTTCCTGAAATACCCGTTACTTCTTTCAGAATGTCCGAATACCGTTTTTTTCCAAAGCCCAGTGATGAGAGAATGGTTATTTTCCATTTTCCGCTCAATACATCCATTGTATCGTGTATCGCCATGATGCGCAGGCTACAGGCATGATGATCTTTTAATTTTTCCATGAGAAGTTACTTTGTTACTCAAATGTTACTATTACTTTTTGTAATTAAGTGACAAAAGTAAACAAACAATTATAACCTTTGTGCCTTTATACATAAAATTCATCAACAATGGAATTACAAAAAACACTGAATTGGAGATATGCAGTGAAAAAGTACAGTGACCGAAAAGTAACGGACAACGACTTACAAAAGATTATCGAAGCGGTTAACCTGAGTGCATCTTCAGCTGGAATGCAGCCTTATCGACTATTTGTGATTGAAAACAGTCAGCTAAGAAAAGAGTTAGGGGCAAATAGTTTTAACCCGCAAATTACAGAATCGTCACACCTTCTGGCGTTCGCTGCATATGAAAATGTGACACCGGAAATGATCAACGAGTACATTCTGCATATTGCCGAAACACGAGCGATTCCTGTTGAGCAGTTGGACGAATTTAAAACTGCACTGGGCTTCTTTCTGGGTCGGACACCGGAAGAAAATTTCATCTGGTCATCACGACAAGCGTACATTGCGTTGGGAACGGCATTGATTGCTGCGGCAGAATTAAAAATAGATACCACACCAATGGAAGGGTTCAACGCACAAAAACTGGACGAATTACTCGGATTGCATGAAAAAGGACTGAAAAGTGTCGTTTTATTGTCAATTGGTTACCGGGACGAAGAAAAGGATGCATTTGCAAAGCTGAAAAAGGTGAGATTGCCCAAAGAAGTATTGGCAACTGTTGTCTGACGAATCCAAAAACCACCCATTCACAGATCAATCCGTACAGGAACAATTATTCCCGTACGGATTTTTTATTCTATTCTGCCCGTTCGCGTTCTTCTTCATTCCCGAAACTTTTTTCCGTTGTTTTCAGCTTATTGTTTCCAAACTGGTAACTCAGTGAAATTCTGAAACCACGGGTGTCATCATAAGTGCGGAAATTGGTTTCTACTCCGTTGGAAGCGTAGGAAATCAGTGGGCGTTGTCCATTGACCACATCCTGTACAGTTAATGTAACCGCAAGTTTTTTATTGAGCAGCAAGTACTTGACCGATACATCCAGCAGGTGCATGGTTGAAATGTGAAAAATCTGGTAACGTCCCGGCAATTGCAATCCGTAATTAACACTCACAAATAACGTTTTGGAAGCATTGAGTGTAAAATCGTTGTTGGAATACAGGTATGCATTGTATCCGTCAATAGAAGCAATGGCCGCTGTGTGGGAACGTACGTTCTGATAATTGACGTTGAACCCGGAAAAGCTGTTCCACCATGACCACTTGCTAAAATTGTAGTACATCGAGATTCCAACTTGGTAGGTATTGGCATAATTCAGCGGTGTGCTTCGTGTGACATTCGTTTGCGCATCCAGAATGGACAATTGCTGTGAAAAATCCGATACCTGTGAATAATATACGGAAGATACCCATTTTTGACGGTGCATGTAGGAAAATTCCACATTGTCGATCATAGATGGTTGCAAAAACGGATTTCCTTCCGAATAATAGTAGGGGCTCGTGCGAATGATAAACGGATTGAGGTAATCAAAACCCGGGCGTCGGATTCGGCGGCTATAATTCAATGACAATGAATGGTTATCATTGGGTGTATAGGTCAGGTAAGCCGTCGGAAACAACTTGATGTAGTTATTCCGGTGTGATTGATCAAGGTTTTGAGAATACCCTTCTGTTTGTGTAGCCTCTGCACGCAAACCAGCTTGTGCTTCCCATCGTCCACCTATTTTCTTGTTCAGCGACGCGTGAAGTGCCTCGTTATACTCCCGGTAGCGAAAGACATTGGATTGATCTGTATTCAGCACGGGTGTTCCCGTCTCATGATCTGTCACCGTCAGATCGTTGTTGGTTTGTGTATAGGAGAATTTTGCTCCGACTGTCAGCGATGCCCATTTCATGGGTTTATCAACATCCATTTTCCCGGAAATATTCTCAATACGGTTCATATTGGTAGTGTTGGATGAAAAATAAGTAGACGAAATAACATTTTGGTACACATCCAGTTCATTTCCTTCAAAAAACCGCTCATCGCGCTTGTAATAGCTGAAATAATCTACATCTGTTGTAATACGGGTTCCAGCCGAATCCGGGGTAATCGCATTGAACCAGTTAACGGAATGCATCTCGGGACGATTACTCGCCTTCACATCAGAACGGATAAAACCGTTGGCATCACCGGAAAATGGATTTGCTCTGCTTGTGAATGGTTGATTCGCATTTGTTTCTCCTGTAAAATTTCCCATGTATTTGAAACCAGTCGTCCATTTCTCATGTGCTTTGTAATCCACTCCTCCCCCAACACTGAACCCATGTGTTTTCGAATGGTCTTTTAGTTGAGAACGCCAGTATTCCTGCGGATAAAAAATCCGGCTCTCAGAAGTCGTCAGGTAATCCTGTTTTCCTCCATTCAATGCAACATTGATTGCCCATTTTTTATGGTTGTAATGGAATGTTCCCATCACTGTCCCCCCTGCATAGGTCTTTTGCCGGTAGGTTGCTCCGATCGTTGCATTCCATGAATTT
>DHNG01000044.1:104695-116823 GCA_002409405.1 Flavobacteriales bacterium UBA5422
ATTACCTTCCGCATCGTACCCGGCAGGTGGTGTGGTAATGACTTCAATGCTGCGAATGTTTTCCGAAGGAATGGATTGAAGCAATACGGCCAGTTCACCTGCAGACATGCGTTGCAGACGGTCGTCGATCATTACCAATACCTCTCCTTTTCCGACAATAGAAACTACATCGTTCTGTACGCGCACCAATGGTGTCGATTTCAATACATCCAGGGCATTTCCTCCTGAGGCTGCTGTCGAATTTTCGACATTGTATACCAAACGGTCTGCTTTTCGTTCAATGATCTTTTTTCCAGCCGTAACCACCAACCCCTCCAATTCGGAAGATTCATTGACAATTACGCTTCCAAGATTCATATCGCTGGTTAACAGGAGCGGTTGCCGGTATAATTCCTGACCCAATAACTGCATGTAAAGAACATACGTACCCGCCTCTGCTTCCAGTAAGAATCCTCCCAAACTGTCTGTCAATGCACGACTTTGTACGATGCTGTCATTATGCATTAGTTGAACGGTTGCAAACTCTACAGGTATACTGTCCTGATTGATCAGGTTCCCCGAAAGACGGAGTGTTTGTGCGGATCCGTTTGTACTGAGGAAGATTCCCAGTAACAAAACGATGATCGAATGAAGATGACTCATGGTGTGTTTTTGCGTTATTTATGAGTTATGAATTATCAAAGGTTGGAATGCTATTCACCTCCTTTGATAATTGATAATTAAACCATTGATAATTAAGTTATTTGTTTCTATTTCAAATAGTCAAAGACATTTACCAGTTTATACTTCGGGCTGCGCTTGATCCATTCGTTGAAAAATGCGGTATGTGTGGCTCCCATCAAGATGAATACACGATCCTCTTTTTTCAGTTCAATCTGATTGAGATTGGAGAACATGACCAGGTTGCGGTGGTAAAATTTCGTTGCTTGCTCTGCTCCTTCTGCCTTCCCTTTTGTAGACACATATGTGAGCATGTCTGCATTTACGTTGATCAGGTAATCCAAATAATCCGGATGATTGGTCATTTTCAGTAATTCCAACACGGAAGCATTCTCCTCGTCAAACTGTGCTTCATTGGCATCCATCATTTCTCCATATCTCGGGTAAGTGGTACTGTCTACTTTCTGTTTCAATTGGTAATAGATGGCATAATTGTACCCTTCTTTGTAATCAATTCCATACATGCGTTTTGTTTCACTCAACCGACCGATTTCGTAGGCCAGTAGTTCAATTTCATCCGGATTCTGAAACGTCATTTTCGGGTTTTTGAGGTATTCTTTATAGAGTGTTTCCAGTTTTTCCTGGTATTCAGGTGTTGTTTCAACAATAATCACGGTTGGCTTGAAGGCTGCCATTGCTTTTGCAATTTCATGAATCTGACGCACGTTTTCTTTGTTGTGCTCATCAAATTCTGTTTTATTGGCATCACTGGTATATCCCATGTGAAAAGTTCCGACATTCAATACGGGAACGGCATCATCAAATTTTGTTTTGAATCGGATGTCTTCTTGTGCTGAAGCTGTAAAAAGGATTGTTGCTACAGCCAGCGATACACTTAATTTTCTCATTGTTTCGTTTTTTGTGCAAAAATTGTGTGCTTTGTCCGGTTGAAGAAACTTTATCTGCAAACCCCTTTGGTTTATCTGCAAACCCTGATTTGGGTTCGTAACGATATGCCTACTTTTACAAAAAACTTTTTTGTGATGTATAAAAGCGCATTATCCGTAAAGAAAGAAATTTTACTACACCTTATCTTTTGGTTGGTCTGGGTGTATTTTACGCTGGCTGTGGTTGACAGTAATGGTATCCGTTTTGCAGAGATGGATTTGTTTTCCTCTACCTGGTGCATTACCTATGTGGTTACATTTTATGTGAATTACTTATTTGTTTTACCGAAGGTGTTCCATCCTTTCAAATGGATCAAAGCAATTGCAGGGCTGATTGTCATTTTCCTGTTTTTTGCAGGACTTCGTTATTTTCTGGAGCAATTTCTGACTGTACAGTTATTTAATGTGCAAAATTACAATTCCGGAACAGGAACCATTTATTACATTTATGACAATACCTTTTATGCTGCACGACCGGTTATTCTGAGCAGTGTATTCTGGATCGTTGTGTTATTAGTCAGAGTGTTGGACTACAATAAATACATCATTGAAGAGCAAAAGAATACAGAAATTAAATTCCTTAAGGCGCAAATCAATCCGCATTTTGTGTTCAATACACTGAACAATATTTATTCAATGGTGCATTTTCAATCTCCAAATGCGCTTCCTGCCATTGAGAAACTGAGTAGTATTATGCGGTTCACTACGTATGAAGCGCCGCGCAATTTCATTCGGTTGGCAGAAGAACTGAATTACATTCACGCTTATATTGAACTGGAAGAACTACGTCATTATGATAAATCGTTTGTTAGCTGGGAAACTGCGGTGCAAAATGACCATTGTGAAATTCCTCCCTACCTGCTGTCTCCGTTGGTTGAAAATGCCCTGAAACATGGCTCATACACTGCTGAAACACCGATTATCATCCGGCTTTCCTGCAATGATCAGCAACTGGATTTTGAGGTGATTAATCGAATCGGGAATCAGAAAAAAGATAAGCTGGGTGGAATCGGAATTGATAACCTGAAGAACCGGCTTGAAATTCTTTACCCGGGAAAGCACACACTTCAGACAACTGAACAAGAAGGTCTTTTCAGTGCTCACCTTGTTATTTATTTCCAATGAAACAGCTTATTCACTGCGTCATCATCGACGATGAGCCATTAGCCGTACAGTTAGTGGAAGATTACGCAAAGAAGATCACCTCTTTGAAAGTGGTGTATGCCGGAAGCAATGTGTATGAAGCCATTCAGATTGTCAATACGCATCCGGTTGATCTTATTTTTCTGGACATCCAAATGCCGGAACTCACGGGTATTGAGCTGATGCAATTGTTCAACCGTGAACACAACTTCATTATTACATCTGCTTATCCGCAATATGCGCTGGATGCATTCCAGTTTCACGTTGTTGATTTTATTCTGAAACCGATTACATTCAACCGTTTTTACCAGAGTGTGGAGAAATTTATCCGGTGGCAGGAAACATTTCGGGTATCATCACAACCGGATCATTTGTTTGTCCGCGCCGACCGGAAGCATTACAAAATTGCCTTCGAGGACATCCTCTACATTGAGGGACTTCGGGATTACATTCGGATTCACACCAAACAGGAGAAAATTATGGTGCTGGATAATATGAAAGACATTCTGGAAAAATTACCTTCCGATCAATTCATCCGGATTCACCGTTCGTACATCATTCCAACTGACAAGATCAAACTGATTGAAGGCAATCAGATTCAATTGCACAACCAGGAATTTGTTCCGATCGGTGAAACGTATCGGAAAGTGGTAAGTGAATGGCTGGAAGGGAAGTAAAAACACTATAGACATATTGTTAATTATTGATCTTAAAATCCTATAATCGATCAATTTTCCTTATGTTTAGGGCGAATTTAATCATTTAATGGATATAGATGCCCTCAACCATCAATCAAAATCCGGAGCAGATAGCACGTGACCGAATTGACGAAATGCTTCGTCAGGCAGGTTGGGCTGTGCAGTCAAAGAAGGATATTGATTTTAGTGCATCGAGAGGAGTCGCTATCCGGGAATATCAGACTTCTGTGGGACCAGCCGACTACGTGTTGTTTGTCGAACAAGTTCCAGTGGGTATTATCGAAGCTAAAAAAGAAGACGAAGGACATCGGCTGACCGTCGTAGAGGAGCAATCGAAGACTTATGCAGCAGCACAGCTCAAATTTTTCAATAGCAGTGAGGCAATTTCGTTTGTATATGAAAGTACAGGCGTTGTAACTCGGTTTACAGACTATCGTGATCCCAATGCCCGCAGCCGTAATTTATTTCACTTTCATAGACCAGAGACACTTTGGGAATGGTATAAATCACAACAATCATTACGAGGACGGTTACAGGATTTAGGCAATTTAGACACAGAAGGTCTACGACCAGCCCAAATTGCAGCAATACAAAACCTTGAAAAATCATTCAAGACAAATCGGCCAAAGGCACTGATACAAATGGCGACCGGAGCAGGGAAAACCTTTACGGCAGCTACATTTGTTTATCGACTATTGAAATTTGCTAAGGCAAAACGAATTCTTTTTCTGGTTGATACCAAAAATCTGGGCGAACAAGCAGAACAGGAGTTTATGGCTTATCAGCCTCAGGACGACAATCGCAAGTTTACGGAATTATACAATGTACAACGCCTTTCATCAAGCCATATAGCAGCAGATAGTCATGTCTGTATCTCTACAATCCAGCGACTGTATTCTATACTCAAAGGTGAAGAACTGGACGAAAATGAAGAGAAAGAAAATCCAAACGAGCAATCTTCCTGGTTGGAAAAACAGCTGGCAAAAAAAGAAGCTATTCCTGTTGCATATAATGAACGAGTACCCATAGAACAATTTGATTTTATTATTATAGACGAATGCCACCGTTCTATTTACAATTTATGGAAACAGGTGTTAGACTATTTTGATGCTTTTCTGATAGGTCTTACAGCTACACCAGATAAACGGACTTTCGGTTTTTTTAATGAAAATGTAGTGAGTCAATATACCTATGAGGAATCAGTAATTGATGGCGTGAATGTGCCATACGAAGTCTACACGATAGAAACCGAAATATCAAAGAACGGAAGTGTTATCCAATCCGGATGGTATGTAGACAGGCGAGATAAATTATCCCGTGCTAAACGATGGCAACAGGAGGACGAGGATACCGAATACCGTAGAAATGATTTAGACAAAGCAGTAGTTAATGTTTCCCAAATAAGAAATATCATCAGGGAATTCAAAAGCGCCTTAGAAACCAAAATTTATCCTGATCGTTGGGATAGTGAAGGGAATTATGAAGTCCCCAAAACATTGGTCTTTGCCAAAACAGATAGCCATGCCGATGATATTATACAAATGATACGGGAGGAATTTGGGGAAGGCAACGACTTTTGCAAAAAAGTCACCTATAAAATAGATGAAGATCCGAAGTCTGTATTGAACCGGTTCAGGAATGACTACTATCCACGTATCGCAGTTACAGTAGATATGATTGCTACAGGCACTGATGTAAAACCATTAGAAGTCTTACTGTTTATGCGGGATGTAAAGAGCATCAACTATTTTGAGCAGATGAAAGGGCGTGGTACACGTACCATTGCCGATGATAAATTGCAACTCGTCAGTAAGACAGCCTACAACAAAACTCATTTCATCATTGTTGACGCCGTAGGAGCGACCAAGTCTAAGAAAACAGACAGTCGTCCTTTGGAGCGAAAGCCGACTGTTTCCCTTAAAGATTTGCTCGGAGCCGTGACGATGGGTGTGAAAGACGAAGATGTGTTTTTATCCCTGGCAAACCGACTGATAAGGCTTGACAAACAACTATCTGAAAAAGAACAGGAAAAGTTATTGGAATTTTCCGGTGGAAAAAATCTGAAACAGATCACAAGAGAACTGATCGAGGCTTTTGATCCGGATCGTGTAGAAGATCTGGTACAAGTGCAGCTACAAAAGATACCTGTTGCTGATCGTACGCCGGCACAAGAAGATCAGCTACGGGAAGAAGCACAAAACAAGCTGATCAAAGCAGCTTCACTGACGTTCAACGGAAAATTAAATGAGTATTTAGACAATGTGCGTAAGCAGCACGATCAGATTATAGATCATATCAACCTGGATACCGTAGCCCGATCAGAATGGGATACTACTTCTTTGGATAATGCTCAGTCGCTTATACAGGATTTTGAAGCTTATCTGGAAGCGAATAAGGATGAGATCAAAGCATTGAGCATTTATTACAACCAACCCTATAACCGACGTATGGTGACATTTAGCATGATTAAAGAAATCATGGATAAAATACGTCTGGAAAAACCCACCTTTGCCCCTGCTCCTATCTGGTCGGCCTATAAAACCATCGGAGCAACCCAGAGTGAAGCTCCAAAAGATGAATTAACGGCTTTAGTTTCGTTGATTCGTAAGGTCTGTGGCATTGATACCGAGCTACGGCCTTACGATAAAACCATTGACGAAAATTTCAAGCAGTGGATCTTTACCCAAAATGCGGGGCAACATAACCGTTTCACTACAGAGCAGATGGATTGGCTGCGTATGATCAAGGATCATATCATCAGTTCTTACCATATTGAACTGGAAGATATGGATTATACGCCATTTGATGCGCGGGGTGGCCGTGGCAAAATGTACCAACTCTTTGGCAATGAGATGGAGCAAATTATTAATGAACTAAATGAAGCGTTAGCGGCATAATGAGAGAAGATTGGATAGAGTGTGCTTTTGAGGATATCATCAAATATTCAAAAGGTAAAAAACCAAAGAATTTAACAAAGGTTAAATCAGACGGATTTTTACCCTATATAAATATTAAAGCATTCGAGAAAAATATAATAGAAGAATATTCTAATGATTTGAATGTTAATCTTTGCAAAGATGGTGATTTAGTTATGGTTTGGGACGGTGCAAGAGCCGGATATTCTGGCATTGCCCAAAAGGGAATTGTAGGCTCTACTTTAATGAAAATAGAGCCTACTAATGATAAATATATAAGTAAAAAATTTATTTTCTATTTTTTAAAGTCACTTTTCAAATTTTTAAATACAAATACCAAAGGTGTTGGTATCCCTCACGTAGAGCCTAACAATTTATGGAAAAAAGAATTTCAACTGCCCCCCACTCCTGAACAACGTGCTATTGTCAAAAAAATGGAGCAGCTATTTTCTGCTTTAGATGCCAGTATTGCAGATTTGAAAAAAGCACAGGGACAATTAAAAATTTATCGACAAGCCGTTTTAAAAAAGGCGTTTGAAGGGACCTTTTCTTGGATTGAATTAGACAATTTAATAATTAAAATAGAGGCAGGGAAAAGTTTCCGTTGTAAAGAAGTTCCTCCAAATATAGATGAAATCGGAGTGCTCAAAGTCAGTTCTGTTACATGGGGAGAATTTAATGAAACCGAATCAAAAACTGTAGTAGATTCTTCTAAGATAAATGAAAATTACTTTGTCAGAAAAGGCGACTTTTTATTAAGTAGAGCAAATACTATTGACTTGGTTGGAAATGCTGTTATTGTGAAAAAAATATCGAAAACTTTGATGTTAAGTGATAAAACATTAAGGTTAGTCTTGAAGAGCAGTCTTGATAAGAATTTTTTACTTTATTTTTTGCGTACTAATGATGGTAGAAATCAAGTAATGAAGTTATCAACTGGTAATCAGGAGTCGATGAGAAATATTTCTCAAAACAGCATTAGAAAAATTATATTACCCCTTCCCTCTACTGAAGAACAAAACCAAATCGTCAAAGAAATCGAATCCCGTTTATCTGTTTGCGATGCTGTAGAACAGCAGATCAAAACCAGTTTGGATAAAGCCGAAGCCTTACGACAAAGTATCTTGAAAAAAGCCTTTGCCGGAGCGTTGTTGACACAGGTAGAACTGGAAGCTTGCCGAAAAGAACCGGATTATGAGCCGGCTTCGGTGCTGTTAGAAAAGATAAAGGCAGAAAAACAAAACGATAAAAAAAAGACAGAGAAAGAAAAAGCTATTATTCCGGCCAAACCCGCAGTCGCGGCACCAGGAAAAATATCTACCGATATTCAGGCAGGTTTGATCGCTAAGGTAATCCGACTTCATGAAGACAATCCTAAACATCATAAATTATTGACACACATCAAATGTGAAAAGCTTTCTCATCTGGTGGAATACCACCTGCAAATCCCTTTGGGCAGACAGCCCGTGAAAGATGCGGCAGGTCCGGATGATTATAAGCGTTTGAAAGCAGTGGAACACCGGGCAAAGATGGCGGGTTATTTTTCCGTACAGAAAAATAAAATCGGATATACGTATGTTTCGGGCAAAGGAATCGGAAAAGCAATTACACAATTCGAAAAGAATCTGTCAGAAGAGCAGAAGCAACAAGTTGACCAATTACTTCATTTATTCCTCACATTCGATCTGGAACAAGCCGAAATTGTAGCCACGGTATATGCAGCCTGGAATAATTTGCTAATTTTAGGAAAGAACAAACCTAAAAATCAGGAAATTGTACAGGAAGCACGCTACAATTGGTCAGACCGAAAACTGGGATTGGAAGAGCATCGTTTTTACAAAGCCATCGAATGGATGCAAAAAGACACCGTCAATCTTGTACCAACCGGATATGGAACACTTGTAGATTTCCCCAAAAAGAAAAAATAAGCCTATGCCTGATGAGAATAAAATAAAAGTGATGTTATCTTCTTCCGTTTATGGGAATGAACATGTAATTGAGCAAATTTTCTCGGTACTTGATGGATATGGATATAAGGTTCTTTGCTCACATAAAGGAACTATCTATAACATACCTGGAGCATCCCCAGAGGGATCTTGTCTTGCTGCCGTTGAAGAATGTGATTTTTTCTTTGGGATAATTTTTCCTTATTATGGAACTTCAGGAATTACCCATCAAGAAATCAAAAAAGCTGTTGAATTAAATAAACCTCGAGGATTTTTAGCTCATAGTAATGTAGCTTTTGCTCGTACTTTATTGAAGGATTTTATGTTTGATAAAGAGGGCAATAGAACAGACTTTGATTTGAAAAAAAAGACCACGGTTATGGATACATTGAAGGTTATTGACATGTACAATGACGCAATTGGCGATGGTAAACCTTTATCCGGCAGGCTTTGGACGCATCATTATAATAAATATGAAATTGATGGGGCAGATTTTGTCCACTCTCAATTTGGTGATCCACAAAGACTTGCAAGCGATTTGAAAAATTTAAAAGATGGAAAATAACAGTTCAAAATTCAAAAACCTGATTGCGAAGGGCGAGAACGAAGAATTAGCTTTTCTTCCGTCCTTTGATTTGGAAAAAATTGCACAAACAATCTGCGGCCTTTTGAATGGAAAAGGTGGACGATTAGTTATAGGGATTGATCAAAACAAAAACTTGGTTAGTATTCCGAATGATGTTTCGGTAGAAGAAGTAGAGCAGTATCTGGTACAACATATTGTCCCGGAAACACCTTTCGATGCAAATATAGAAACCTATAATGGAAAACGTTTTATGATTGTCCGTGTCTGGGAAGGATCTAAACAACCCTATATTTTTGAAGGAACCATTTACTTCCGAAGAGGTATTCATACTCAAAAAGCAACCTCTGAAGAAATTGCATCCTTAATCCATACCCGACAACAAAATGAATTGCATTGGGAACGTCAAGTATCCTTTGGCGTAGAATGGGAAGATCTTGATCAAAAGCTGATCCGTAGAATTATGCTGACATCACAAAAGAATCGTCGCAGCAATTATGAAGGAGAAGATGTATTGGAATTTTTGAATCATTACGGATTATTTAATAATGGCTCTTTTACCAATGCCTGCGTGATATTGTTTGCCAAAAATCCTATTCGTTTTCTACCACAGGCTCGGGTACGACTTACGGAATATGCCGAAAGTAAGACTGATAAATCACTGATTCGTGATGAAGTATTGGAAGGAAACCTGTTCTCTATACGCGAACGCTTAGAACAATACGTTCAGAATTTAGGCACAAAAAGCATTTTCGATGAAAAGCATTGGCAGCGGATGGACTTTGCGTATCCTGAAAAAGCATTGCAGGAAGGAATTATCAATGCTTTAATACATCGGGACTATAGCCGTTTTAACAGTCAAATGACACTTTCGGTTTATCCAGATAAATTGACCATTGCCAATAGCGGAAATCTACCGGATGACATTAACATTAAAGATCTTAAGACCAATCACCGTTCTTTTCCTGTAAATCCGGACATTGCTCATATGGTATTTTTGATAGGATATATTGACAAGTTAGGGCGTGGAACATTAAAGATTTTAGAAGAATGTAAAGAAGCTGGTCTTCCAGAACCAGGTTGGAAACAAAGTAAAAGAGAAGTCATACTTACTTTTCGTGGTCTTAAAACAGATGTATCCAAAGCCACTGCTCTGCTTGACAATGATGCAATAAAAAGACTTAGTGATGCAGTAAGTGATGCAATAAGTGATGCAGTAAGTGATGCAGTAAGTGATGCAGTAAGTGATGCAGTAAAGAGTAGACTTATATTAGTAATAAAACTACTTTATATAGAAGGACCTCTAACGCTTAAAGCATTGATGGATAGCCTGAATGTATCAAGAGCTACTATACAAAGGGATCTTTTATTATTAAACTCGCATCATTTACTACAACGAATAGGCTCTGATAAATATAGAGAATATGAAATAAATGATGCACTAAAACAAAAATTTGATGCACTAAAGAATTAATGCACCAAACTTGTGATGCGCTAAAGAAATGAAATGGTATACTAAAGCATTGGCTAATAATATAAAAAGAGAATGACAGAAGCTACAATAATATCAAAAATATGGAATCTTGCCAATGTGATGCGTGATGACGGAGTAGGTTATGGTGATTACCTGGAACAAATAACCTATCTCTTATTTCTGAAAATGGTGGAAGAATTGAATAAGCCACCCTATGATAAGAAGATTCAATTGCCATTTATCAAAGATGTAGATGGAAATGAATTAAAAGACGGAGAACGCTGTACCTGGGAAAATCTTCGCTCAAAGAATGGGGCGGCATTAGAAAACTTCTATGCCCAATTGTTACGAACACTGTCTACTGAAAAGGGGATGCTGGGACAGATCTTTACCAAAAGTCAGAACAAAGTCCAGGACCCGGCAAAATTATTAAAGATTATTGCACTCATAGATAAAGAAAATTGGGCATTGATGGGTGCTGATATCAAAGGTAAGATATATGAAGGTTTATTAGAAAAGAATGCAGAAGACACCAAGTCTGGTGCGGGGCAATATTTCACACCTCGTGCCTTAATACGTACAATGGTAAAATGTGTACAACCTCAACCGATGAAAACCATCGTAGATCCGGCCTGCGGATCTGGCGGTTTCTTTCTGGCCGCCTATGATTATATTACAGAACATAATAAGCTGGATAAAGAAGAGAAAAAGTTTTTAAAAGACAAAACTTTTCATGGCAACGAAATTGTTGCCAATACCCGTCGGATGTGCTTGATGAACCTGTACCTGCATGGTATAGGAGAAATAGATGGAGAACCATTGATCAAGTCAAGTGATGCGCTCATCGCACCGGATCATAACACACACGATTATGTCCTGGCTAATCCGCCATTTGGCAAAAAAAGCTCCTATATAGTTACTAATGATGAAGGAGAAGCAGAAAAGGATGATCTGAGCTATAACCGTCAGGATTTTTGGGAAACAACATCCAACAAACAATTAAATTTCCTTCAACACATCAAAACATTGTTGAAAATAGATGGCGAAGCAGCAGTAGTATTACCGGATAATATCTTATTTGAAGGAGGAGCAGGTGAAGAGGTTCGGAAACAACTGCTGAAAACAACAGAACTACATACCATACTGCGTCTGCCAACCGGTATATTCTATGCTAATGGAGTAAAGGCCAACGTATTGTTCTTTACCAATAAAAAAGGAGGAAAAGAAGCTTCAACAAAAGAAGTGTGGATATATGACTACCGTACCAACGTGCATCATACACTGAAAAAGAAACCGATGACCGAGGCGGATCTGGAAGATTTTGTGTATTGTTATAATACCAACAACATTTATAAGCGTGAAGCAACGTGGAGTGAAGAAAATCCCGATGGAAGATGGCGTAAATTCACATATGAGGAAATAGTTGCAAGAGACAAAACTTCTCTGGATATCTTCTGGATCAAAGATGAAAGCCTTACTGACCTGGAAAATCTGCCCGATCCGGATATTCTGGCTTCAGAAATCATCGATAATATAGAATCGGCTTTGGCCAGCTTGAAAGAATTGTCTAATGAACTGGAAAAGTAGATAGCTCAACTTTTTCGCTATTCATAAAAAATAAAACAACCATGAAGCTATTTTTCGGAAAAATAAAACCAACGCCAGATAACAAACAAATCAAAGAGGCCTATTATGAAACACTGAGTCCGATGAAATTGGGAGAAGTGGAAGTGGGTGATTATGCATTTATTATATCCGGAAA
>DHNG01000044.1:116919-117607 GCA_002409405.1 Flavobacteriales bacterium UBA5422
TATCCGGAAAAGATATACATCTATGGAAAGCAAAAGAGAGGCTTGATATTGATGGACATCCAAAAATGACTTTTGAGGTAATACATCATAACCTTCCGTTGGATTCCCGGAAGTTTGTGGCGTTTAAATATTTTAGATTAGACAGTAGCCTGATTGTTTTAACGATTCGACAATCTCCCAAAGCATTTTATCCTATACATTTGGCTGACTCTTCGTTTACCGAATCTATGCTATTAGACCGTAATACCTACGAAAAAGAAAATAATTTCCGGAAAATAAACATTCTACATTCTGAAAAAGACATTGAAACAAACAGTATTGATATCCAACTTTATTTCGATGACATCCAGCAGTTACAAATCGTAAAAGCACCCTTTTTTGATCAAAGCCTGTTTCCTAATTTTAAGGACAATCTTTCCAAAGAAGGCAATGGCCGAAAAATGAAAGATAGTGCGCTGAAAAAAATTAAAGAAGGGGTAAACGGAAATATTTCATATTCTTATCAGCAGCTACCGATACTCCGGATGTATGATGCCTTATTTAATGAATACGGAAGTCCGGACGATCCGGAAACGGTAGAAACCGAAGACGAACCTGTACAGGAAGAAAGATTATTTCAGCCATCTTTCGAATTAAAGTCTTTTAATCAAATATATTATGGTCCACCGGGAACGGGAAAAACATATTT
>DHNG01000044.1:117726-120009 GCA_002409405.1 Flavobacteriales bacterium UBA5422
CGGGAACGGGAAAAACATATTTGGTACGCAAGAATTTCTGTTTAGATGAAGAAGTTACTGAAAAAGCTCAGGATCGGATCATGTTGGATACATCCCGCAATTTTTGGCATTTGGCTCCCGGACGAAACGGCTATTTATGGAATGAACTTAAAAAAGCTAATGTACTTGGTTACGAATGGGTGGACAAGTCATGGGGTGATTTAGAGCAATTAACACCTAAACACATAGAGGATGAGGGATGGGGAAATTATCAGTTGATATCCTACTTACGTTACGTAAAAAAAGGAGACTATATATGTGTAATTTCGGGGAGAAGACTATTTGGTATAGCAGAAGTTACGGAAGATTATAATTATCAGGAAGCTATAAAAAGTAGTTTCTCTTTTCAGACTGTACCGGTAAAATGGCTAAAGCAATTTGAACACCCCATTTATCTTAACAGTTCTCAAACCAAAACGTTTGTTCGTCTCAACGGAGGAACCAGATGGAGTACCTTACTTACCTTACTTAGAGAAAACGGGTTTTATTTCGGGAAAGAAGAACTGGTAAATAATAAGATCATCAAACCAAAGAATTTCTCATTTATAACTTTTCATCAATCATTTTCCTATGAAGATTTTATAGAAGGTATCAAGCCGGTTTTAGCAGATTCAGAAGATGAAGGTTCCGAAAAGTTACAGTATGAAATAGTACCCGGAATATTTTATCAGGCGTGTGAAAAAGCGGTGCAGTTGGCTGGATATGAAACGCTCCAGGATTGCCTGTCAGATTCCAGAATAAACAGACAAAAAAGATTTAAAGATACACAGGAGTATTATCTGATTATTGATGAACTGAACCGAGGAAATGTTGCTTCTATCTTCGGAGAACTGATTACACTAATAGAAGATGATAAACGTCTGGGTACAAGTTCTGAAATCATCACTTCGCTACCTTATTCGAAAAGTTTGTTTGGCGTTCCGCTAAATTTAAGAATTGTGGCAACAATGAATACGGCCGACAGAAGTATTGAAGCATTGGATACAGCTTTGAGAAGACGGTTTTCATTTGAAGAGATCTTACCCGATCCTAAATGCTTAGATATAAAAGTAGGAGACGTTGATATCAATCTTCAAAAGTTATTAGAGGCTATTAATGAACGGCTTGAGAAATTATTAAACCGAGATCATACGATAGGACATGCCTTTCTTATAAAGATAGTTGATATAAAAGAGCTAAGGCAAGTATTTAGCAATAAAATTATACCCCTGCTACAAGAATATTTTTATAATGATTATGCTAAAATTGGACTAGTCATAGGAGCTGATTTTCTGGAAATCAAAAAAAACAAGGCTGTCTTTATGAAAATAGGAACTTATGATAGCTCCGATATTGAAGATAAAACAGTGTATACTCTTAAAAACCTGGATACGATTGACGATTTGGAGTTCCAAAATATGGTAAAGCGTATATATGAGTAAGAGCAATACTATTACCGTTTTTGAATATGAAAGATTGAACGTTGGTGAGAAAGGCTTTAACCAATACCACTTTAATGCGTTGGTAAAATTTAATGATCTGCATGGCGGTAAGTACTTTACAATAGGTTTTAATAAAATAACATTCAAGTCTTATGTAGGTGTTTTACAGGTGGGCAGTAAAGTAATTGAAGTTCTTCCCAAGGCAGACGATAGATCTTCAGGCGACAAATCCAGATTAAAATGGCAATCTGCTTTGCTAAGAATGCTACAAATGGCCGGATATATTAAGTTGAATGAAACTGAATCTGCTTCCCAAAGCATAACAAGGCGGAATTTGCTGGAGATTTATCTGTATACTTTTATAAAAGAGGTAGAACGCTTAGCTCATTTAGGATTAGTCAAAAAATACCATCACCATGTAGGAAATGAAAAAGTATTGAAAGGGCGTTTGCTGTTATCTAAACACGTCCAACATAATTTAGTCCATAAAGAAAGGTTTTATACAGAACACATAGTTTACGATCGTAATAACAAGTATAACAGTGTTTTAAAGACAGCATTGAATATTATTAGAAATTGTTCTTCTGATACATCAATAAAACAAACTGTTTCTCAACAACTTCTTTATTTCACTGATATTGACAATTGGAGAGGCCCCGTATCTGAACTGGACAAGTTGAACTTTGATCGCAAAACAGAACAGTATCAAGATGCAATATCTTTGGCTAAATTAATTATAGGTAATTATTGTCCAGATTTTTCTGCTGGAAATCAGCATATATTGGCTTTTTTATTTGACATGAATAAATTGTTTGAAAATTAT
>DHNG01000022.1:0-569 GCA_002409405.1 Flavobacteriales bacterium UBA5422
TTGCGTAAACGAAGGATCCTGAGAATAAGCATTATTCACAGCAAAAAACAGTACACAGAAAAACGGGATAATATATCTCATACTTTCGATTTGTTATAACAACCCATTCCATTCTACCATAAGTAGCAGAGAATAGAGAGAACAGGGATGTTTTTCGTAAAGTTACGTTTTTCCGTACGATCTGGTTACCGTTCACCATTCACTTTTTGTGTTAAATAATTAAAACACAGTTTTGAATGATCAAAACAGGGGTTTGCTTGAATATTTATGCGGTTTCATTTTTTATTTTACCCCCTTCTTTCGGGGGAAATCCCGGTGGAGTTTTGAATATTAAAAAAATAATGTATATTCGTAGGGAAACCCTGTAAACAAAAGAATATATGAGTACATTAAGGTTATTTGATTTAGCATACAATCAATTGAACAAATTTCCAAATAAAAACATGTTTGTCACAAAAACGAATGGCAAATGGGAAGGCGTATCGACATCTGATTTTTTGAAACTGGCAATGGAGACATCCAGGGGGTTAATCGCGCTCGGAGTTAATCCCGGCGAACGGATCGCAGTT
>DHNG01000022.1:699-6342 GCA_002409405.1 Flavobacteriales bacterium UBA5422
AGAGTAGAGTGGAATATCATGGACATCGCTATTCAACAGATCGGAGCCATTATGGTACCTATTTATCCAAATATATCTGAATCTGATTACAAATATATATTCAACAATGCAGGAGTGAAATTCTGTGTGGTGGGAAATGAAGAACTTTTCCAGAAGATTTCAAATATCAAAGACAGTATTTCCACACTACAGAAAACATATACATTCGATGTCGTGGAAAATGCATCTCACTGGTTAGAAATTGCGGCATTAGCGGAAGGTGCGTCTGAGGAGGATGTTAAGAAACGAAGCGAAGTGATTAAAAACAGTGATATGGTGACCATCATTTACACGTCCGGTACCACTGGGAATCCGAAAGGAGTGATGCTGTCTCACAACAACATCCTGTCAAATGTACTGGCATGTCAGCCACGTATTCCTGCTGATCAGCATTCCCGTGTACTGACCTTTCTCCCGGTATGCCATATCTATGAGCGGATGCTTCACTATCTGTATATCCATCTGGGAGCGTCGATTTACTTTGCAGAATCACTGGATACAATCGGAGATAATATCCGTGAGGTTAAACCGCATGTTTTTACAGCTGTTCCGCGTTTGTTGGAGAAGGTATTTGATAAAATCATGGCAAAAGGGGACGAACTGACAGGAATCAAACGAAAATTGTTTTTCTGGGCGGTTGAACTGGCAGAAGAATACGATGTGAAAGGAAAGTCAGGTTGGTATAACTTCCGGTTGAAAATTGCCCGAAAACTTATTTTTTCCAAATGGCAGGAGGCATTAGGAGGTGAAGTACGTGCGATCGCTTCAGGAAGTGCCGCATTACAGCCAAGATTAGCCCGCATCTTTCTTGCAGCAGGAGTAAATGTATTGGAAGGATACGGATTGACGGAAACATCACCAGTCGTGTCTGTTAATTGCCTGAAAAACGGAATCCGAATCGGAACAGTCGGACCATTGATTGATGGAGTAGAAGTAAAGATTGCGGAAGATGGAGAAATACTTGTAAAAGGACCCAATGTAATGATGGGATATTACAACAATCCGGAAGCGACTGCTGAGACGATTGATGCCGAAGGATGGTTTCATACGGGAGATATCGGAGACTTTGTGGAAGGTAAATTCCTGCGCATTACAGACCGTAAGAAAGAAATGTTTAAAACATCCGGAGGTAAGTTTGTCGTTCCTCAGATCATGGAAAACACTTTCAAAGAATCTCGTTTTATTGAACAAATTATGGTACTTGGAGAGGGACAAAAATTTCCTTCTGCACTAATTGTTCCCAACTTTAATTTTGTGAAAGACTGGGCCGACAGAAAAGGATTTGATTTGCGTTCGAAAAGTAATCAGGAGATCATCGAAAATACCACAGTAGTTGAACGAATCGGTAAAGAAGTGGCAGAATTCAATAAACGATTCGGACATTGGGAGCAAATCAAGAAATTTGAACTGCTGCCAACTGAATTAAGTGTCGAAGGGGGAGAACTGACTCCGACATTGAAATTAAAACGAAAAATTATACTGGAGAAATACAAAGCGCTGGTCGAAAAAATTTATACGAATTGATTGAGAATGAGTGATGAAATCAGAATGGTTCGTTAGGAATTTAATAATATTGATCTATATTTGTTCCAACTAAATTGAAACAGAATATGAAAATAAAATTACTTTTCGCAGCTATTTGCGCTACTGTAGCATTTTCATCATGTAGAAAACATGATTGTGTATGTGCAACAGATGTGTATGATTCAAACGGATACTACGTGTCTACTCAAACGAGTACGCACAAGGTAAAAGGATTTACAACATTAAAGGCAGCTACTGAATGTAGCGCTATGGGAGACGGATACAATACGTATTGCTCACTGAATTAATTAAAAGATTGTATCTCCTGAAGCAAATTGGAGATTCAAATGGTAAAAAAAGACCGGCTGAGTAATTTCTGCCGGTCTTTTTTATGCAATTCAGTTATTGACTTATTTTCCAGTTGTATTGGTTGATTTCCGTTACACAGGCTTTTAATAAATCAATACTCGCACGAATATCATCTTTATGTGCCATTTCTATAACCTGGTGCAGATGACGTGTCGGAATTGAAACAGCTCCTGCAATGGAACCTCCTTCTGTCATGCGCTGAATTCCTGCTGTATCTGTACCTCCTGCTGTGAGGATTTCCGGTTGCCATTTGATCAGATGCCTGTCGGCTGTTTTTTTCATAAAATCAACCATTCTGTAATCACAAATAGTAGAAGCGTCCATTAGTTTAATAGCTGTCCCTTCTCCCAATCGTGTGATCATTTCATGCGCAGCTGCTCCCGGCAAGTCGAAGGCAATAGTGGTGTCCAGCCCAAATCCAAAGTCAGGCTTGATGTTGAGTGCTGCAACATTTGCTCCCCTGATCCCTACCTCTTCCTGTACCGTAAAAACAACATATAAATCATACGGGAGCTCTTTTCCTTCTAATTCTTTCAGTAATTCGATCGAAATGTATACTGCCAGTCTGTTGTCCAACGATTTTCCATTGACACAATTTCCCATTTCAATGAATTCGCGTTCACGCGTTACGCTGTCACCAATTTGGATCAATTCCTTCACTTCTTCTGCAGACAATCCTGTATCGATGAAATAATCGCTCAACTTTGCTGTTTTATTGCGTTCATCTTGCGTCATGACATGAATCGGTTTGGATGCCATTACACCGATAATGTCTTTCTTTCCGTGGATAATTACCCGTTGAGCCGTTAATGTCTTAGGATCGAAACCTCCCAGTGTGTGAAAGCGTATAAATCCTTTGTCATCAATGTGGGTAACAATAAACCCGATTTCATCCATGTGCGCACCGATCATAACCCGCTTGTTTTCTTTTCCTTTTCGGATAGCATACACATTTCCCATGTTGTCAATGGTTAGTTCGTCTGCATAAGGGGTCACCTCACGGATAATCCGTTCCCGGATACGTTGTTCAAAGCCGGGGGCTCCGGGAATCGTACAGATATCATTTAATAACTCAATGTCGATCATATTTTTTGTTTTAGATACAAAGGTATTTATTTGTTGCAATTGATGCCGGTAAACAATTGCTTCCCTTCCAAAATCAAAAAAAATAAAACTTTTCAACATTTTATGAAACAATTGTTGAAAACCGTCGTAATAAGTGTTAACAACAACAAAAAAACATGAAAAAAGTAATTCTTTTAGCGGGTATTTTACTGGCTTTTCATGCGCAGGCATCCAATCAGAACAAAATTACAAAACAGGAATACATCAATGCATGGTCACCTGTTGCAATGGAAAACATGCTTTCCCATAAGATTCCTGCAAGTATTACACTTGCACAAGGGATTTTAGAATCGGGGAGTGGTAACTCGGATCTTGCCCGGGAAGCAAATAATCACTTTGGAATAAAGTGCCATAACTGGACAGGAGATAAGGTGTATAAAGACGACGATGCAAAAAATGAATGTTTCAGAAAGTATTCCAATGCTGAATTGTCGTTTGTTGATCACAGTGAATTTTTGACAGGTCGTCAGCGTTATGCCGAATTATTTACACTAAAAAGTGATGATTATAAAGGGTGGGCCAAAGGATTGAAAGCTGCAGGATATGCAACCAACCCGAAATACCCGGATTTACTGATTGAACTGATTGAATCCATGGAGCTGTATAAATTTGATGAATTGGTGTTAAACAGTCCCGGAAAAGCAACCAACGTGCTTGCAAAAAAAGAAAAGAATCAGGTAGAAAATGAATCGGATAAAAAAACAACCGTTTCTTCGTCTAAAAAAACAACTTCAAAACAACCTCAGAAGAAGCAAGAAGTAGAGGTGACGTTTGGAAAAACACGAGAAACTTCTCTGCACGATAATAAAGTGAAATTTGTAATCGCTAAAAAAGGCGATACTTATTATAAAATAGCAGAAGAATTTGGAATGACATTGAACCAGATTCACAAATACAATGATGTGAAAAATGGAAATACCAGTCTGAAAGCAGGTGATATTGTCAACATTCATCCGAAGCGTTCAAAAGGAAAAGATGATACGAAAACGTATTCAAAAGAAATGACCATCCTTGAAATTTCCCAGTTGGAAGGAATCAAGGTAGAAAGTCTCATGAAATTAAATCATTTGTCCTCTGCACGGGAAACTGTGAAGAAAGGACAGAAAGTCGCTCTCAGATAATCAATAGGATATTCTGGATTATTGTGAGTTTTTTTTAGTTTGTTGTTGTTTGTAAAAAGGAAAGTTTGTAGAACTACAAACTTTCCTTTTTTAGATTCAAATAACAGTAAATTGATTGAAATTGAAGTGATTAATTTTACAGATAATCTGTGCCTTTTCTGCAAAATTGTTAGAATATTAAATTCTGAAAAAATATTTTTCAAACGCTATTGTCGAATAAAATATTCTCGCTATTTTAGACGTCGCAAAATATTTATCAACAATTTACAACATATACAATGAGTGAAATTGCCAAAGTAGAACTAGAAGGAAAGGTATATGAGTTTCCGGTTGTGGAAGGAACGGAAAACGAGAAAGCCATTGACATCACTAAACTAAGAAGTCTTACAGGATACATAACAATTGATTCCGGGTATAAAAATACCGGAAGTACAACCAGTGCCATTACATTTTTGGATGGTGAAGAAGGTATTCTCAGATACAGAGGTTACCCGATTGAACAACTTGCTGAAGAGGCTTCCTTTCTGGAAGTAGCATATTTACTGATTTACGGAGAATTGCCGACAAAATCAGAGTTGGAACAATTTGAAAACAGTATTACAAAACATACATTGGTTCATGAAGATATGAAGCAATTCTTCGAAGCATATCCTGCAAAGGCACACCCGATGGGAGTTCTTGCTTCAATGATCTGCTCGTTATCGTCTTTTTATCCTGAATCATTGGATCCGAACAGAAGCAACGACGCGAAAAACCTGACAATTCACCGTTTATTGGCGAAATTGCCTACGTTGGCAGCATGGTCTTACAAAAATTCAATGCGTCATCCGTTCAATTACCCGAACAACGAATATGATTATGTGAAGAATTTCATGCACATGATGTTCTCATTGCCTTCTGAAAAATATGAGGTAAATCCGACAGTTGTATCGGCATTGAACAAATTACTGATTCTACACGCAGACCACGAGCAAAACTGTTCTACTTCGACAGTAAGAATCGTTGGATCTTCCCAAGCGAATTTATACGCAACGATTTCTTCAGGAATTGCGGCATTGTGGGGACCACTTCACGGAGGGGCAAACCAGGCTGTAATTGAAATGCTGGAAAAAATTCACAACGACGGTGGAGATGTTGACAAATGGGTAGCAAAAGCAAAAGACAAAGACGATCCGTTCCGTTTGATGGGATTCGGACACCGTGTATATAAAAACTTTGACCCGCGTGCAACGATCATCAAAAAAGCATGTGATGACGTATTACAGGCAATGAATATTCACGATCCGCTATTGGATATTGCTAAGAAATTAGAAAAATATGCATTGGAAGATGAGTACTTCAAAGCGCGTAACCTGTATCCGAATGTAGATTTCTATTCCGGAATTATCTACAAAGCAATTGGAATTCCAACAGATATGTTTACGGTAATGTTTGCATTGGGACGCCTTCCGGGATGGATTGCACA
>DHNG01000022.1:6462-7395 GCA_002409405.1 Flavobacteriales bacterium UBA5422
GGATTGCACAATGGAAAGAAATGACAGAAAACGGAGAACCGATTGGTAGACCGCGTCAGATTTATACGGGGTATACAACAAGAGATTACGTTGCAATCGACAATCGATAAGTAATAAGCTCATTAAAATATAAAAGAGACTGTTTTTAACAAACAGTCTCTTTTTTTTGACTAAAAAGTCACAATTTCGACCATAGAGGAAGTGAGTAGTTATGATTTGATACCACCGCATGAAGCACCTGCTCCTGTGCCTGTTGTGAACTTCCATGAATCTGTATAGTAAAAAGAAGCACCTCCAACATTGTATAAATACCCAAAACTATCTTCTGTAATCGTAGTGGGAAAAGAAGGGATGGAAGCAGGTGAATCGGAATCTTTTACAACAATAATAAATGTAGAACTATTTGTTAATAACGTAGAAGCGTACCATTGAGCAGTGCTGGAACAACTAAAACTTGCTATTTGAGAATAGGCAGCTATACTGGTCTGTTTATAGACTGCATAGTGGGCGATGTTTGGATATGGAGTAGATGGACTACAATCACTACCGACCGTCCAGGTTACTCGATGCCGTGTAGTTGATGTAAGCATACCCATTCCACAACCGTTACCATCGGAACAATGCAATCCCACATTTGGAGATTCGATGGTAGGGTACAGACAGGTTTTTGCGTTTCCATCACTTGGTTTTTTACTTTCTTTTCTCTCCGAATTGAGGGAAGAAGCTTCGATTTCTTTTTTACAAGAATTAAATACAAAGGCCATTAAAAAAAGACTCACAATGGCGAAAGGGGATAAGAAATTTGTTTTCATAAAAAGAGGTTTAAAAATTAAACAACTGGGTAATAGTTTAGTAATAATATAAAAAAAATATTCAACACTAAAACAATATGAATAGAATTGATTCTCCAGTGAATATTTCCCGAGATCCCCC
>DHNG01000022.1:7512-8085 GCA_002409405.1 Flavobacteriales bacterium UBA5422
CCCCTAATCTTTTCTACTTCAGTCTTTTATTAAACCACTGGCGTTTAGGATAATTTTTCATTCTTTTTGTGCCGGTCAAAATCTCTGTTCGTTTTCTTTTCCAGGTTCTTTTTTATAGCGTCTTCCAGGTCAATTCCTGTCTGATTTGCAATACACATTACAACAAACAGTACATCTGCCAGTTCATCTCCCAGATCTTTGTTCTTATCGGATTCTTTTTCGCTTTGCTCACCGTAGCGACGTGCCATGATTCGTGCAACTTCGCCAACTTCCTCCATCAAAATAGCAGTATTTGTCAATTCATTGAAGTACCGAACCCCATATTCTTTGATCCATTGATCAATTATTTCCTGTGCTTGCTGAATCGTCATTTTTTATTTGTTTTTTTGAATTATTATTGTCTTGGGTGATGATTAATGATTCAATTATTAATTATCAAAGCTTCACAACCAAAAATTTTATGACCATCATTTGATAATTAATAACTCATAATTAAACCAACTCTCCACTTTTCAATTTTCCACTACTCCCTGTTCTTCGAGTCCATCCAGATCGTTACCGGTCCGTCGTTGA
>DHNG01000022.1:8203-8697 GCA_002409405.1 Flavobacteriales bacterium UBA5422
ATCGTTACCGGTCCGTCGTTGATTAATTGAACCTGCATATCCGCTCCGAATTCACCTGTTTCCACCATCAAACCACTTTTATTACCCAGTTCCCGGATAAAATATTCGTACAAAGGAATCGCTGTTTCCGGTCGTGCAGCCTGAATATAACTCGGCCTGTTTCCCTTTTTTGTCGAAGCATGTAACGTAAACTGACTGATAACTAAAAACTGTCCGTTGATTTCCTGAATACTGAGATTCATTTTTCCCGCTTCATCCGCGAAAATACGAAGATTGATAATCTTCCCGATCAGCCAATCGGCATCCTGCTGTGTATCTTCGTGCTCAATACCAATAAGGACAACCAATCCATGCTCAATCTTCCCGTGAATAACACTTCCGATTGTGACAGAAGCATTTTTGGCGCGTTGGATGACAACCCTCATACAAACTCACTTTTACGGTATACTTCAGAACTGTCTTCAGTCATCAGCTGGTAATAAGTCTGGTAGCGG
>DHNG01000022.1:8834-33199 GCA_002409405.1 Flavobacteriales bacterium UBA5422
TCTGGTAGCGGGATTCATAAATTTCTCCTGCTTCAACAGCTGCTTTTACCGCACATTTCGGTTCGTTTAAATGTTTACAGTTGTGGAATTTACACTGATTCAATCGTTCACGCATTTCCGGAAAATAATGAGAGATGTGTTCTTTCTCAATTTCGATGATCCCAAATGCCCGGATTCCCGGAGTGTCAATGATATATCCCCCGGAAGAAAGCTGGTGCATTTCTGCAAATGTTGTGGTGTGTTTTCCTTGCAAATGAGCATCAGAGATTTCCCCGGTTCTTAGTTGTAGAGCAGGATCTAACCCGTTTACCAATGTACTTTTTCCAACACCGGAATGTCCTGAAATCATGACTTGCTTTCCGCTGATTTCTGCTTTCAGAAAATGAATGGAATCTGGTTTTTCAGCGTTGATAAGGTATGTTTCATAACCGATTTCTTTGTACATAAACGCAAGCGCTTTTGCATATTCCAACTCGTCATCGTCGTAGAGATCGATCTTATTGAAGAGGATAGTTGTCGGAATTCTGAATGATTCTGCTGAAACAAGAAAACGATCGATAAAAGCCAGGTGAGTAACCGGATTTTTAATCGTCACAACCAGGTAAGCTCTGTCTATATTTGCTGCCAGAATCTGCATTTGTTTGCTCAGATTGGTTGATTTCCGCACAATGTAATTCGTACGTTTTTCGATCGAGGCAATTGTTCTGTTGCCCTCTCCGTCAACTTCATCTGTCAGGATAACCTTATCCCCGGCAGCAACAGGGTTGGTTGTACTCAGTCCTTCCAGACGAATTTTACCACGAATCCGACAATTGACTACAGAACCGTCTTCCAGTTCTACGATGTACCATTTTCCTGTCGATTTTAAAACTTTTCCTTTCAAGTCTGAATATTTTGAATGTAAAGATAATCAGAATACCTGCAAGCGTTACTTTCCAAAAACGGCTATTTACATTTCTACCCGTGCTTTTGCAGCAATACGTTGATCGGCGAACAATCCTTTTTCGTACATGTACTTTCCGGTAATGGCAATCATTGCCGCATTATCAGTACAGTATTCAAATTTGGGAATGTAGGTATTCCACTTCAATTCGGTTGCTGTTTCCTGAATTGCTTTTCTCAAACCACTGTTGGCACTTACTCCTCCTGCAATGGCAATTTCTTTTATGTTGAGTTCTTTTGCCGCTTTTTTGAGTTTTTTCAGCAAAATTTCAATAATAGTATACTGTATAGATGCACACAAGTCATCCAGGTTTTCCTGAATGAAATTTGGATTTTCCTTCTCCTGTTTTTGCAAAAAATAGAGAATGGACGTTTTCAACCCGCTGAAACTATAATCGTATTCCTTGATCTGTGGTCTGCTGAACTCAAACTGTTTCGGATTTCCGTTTTGTGCGTGTTTGTCGATTAACGGGCCGCCAGGGTAGGGGAATCCAAGTAATTTAGCCGATTTATCAAATGCTTCACCTGCAGCATCATCAATTGTGGAACCGATCACCTCCATTTCCAGGTAACCTTTTACCAAAACAATCTGTGTGTGTCCTCCCGAAACAGTCAGACATAAAAACGGAAAGGAAGGTTTTCTTTTTCCGTCATCATCAATGAAATGAGCGAGTACGTGTCCGTGCATGTGATTGACATCCATCATCGGGATGTTCATTGCCAGTGAAAATGCTTTTGAAAACGATGTCCCGACGACCAGTGAACCCAGTAAACCAGGTCCTTTTGTAAAGGCGATGGCGTCAATGTCTTCTTTTCGGATTCCGGCTTTTTTGATGGCACTTTCTACAACAGGAATGATGTTTTGCTGATGAGCTCTACTGGCGAGTTCGGGTACAACTCCACCATATTCTTCATGAATTTTCTGTCCTGCTATGATATTCGATAAAATGGCAGTATTTTTGAGCACCGCAGCGGAAGTGTCATCACAAGATGATTCAATTCCCAATATTATTGTATCTTTTTTATTCAAGTTACGTAATTTTGTACAGAAATATGGCAAAAATACTGAAAATAATAGCACGCTCGCTCTATGAAATCATTGAGTGGATCATGTTTTTATTGATTGTTGCAGCCTTTGCCATTCGTACAAGTCCTGTACAGACCTTTCTTGCCGGATATGCAACCGATTTCCTTTCCAAAGAGTTAGGGACGACCGTTTCCATTGATAAATTGGATATTGTTTTTGTAGATCGGGTAGATTTAAAAGGTGTGTTACTGCTCAACCAGGATCAAAGCGATACGATTGCCAGTGTAAAAAGTTTACTGGTCAATATAGATGGAATTGCCAACCTGCAGAATAAAATTCACCTGCATACAATTGCACTTGAAAGTGGTGTTGTTAAAATAAGTAAAGATGCTGAGAAAGGGGAGATGAACCTGAAATTCATCATCGATTATTTTAAGTCAGATAAACCTAAGAAAAAGAAATCCATGTTGTTCCAGGTTGATAATATTTACCTGAGTGACGTGCGATTCCACTACGATAACTACCTGAGCGCTCCCAAAGAAGAAGGGATGGATTATCAGCACTTGTTGTTGAAAAACATATCGTTGGATGCAGAAGATATCCGGATGGACAATGGTGTAATTACTGCGTCGGTCGGTAATTTGTCGGCTTTTGAACAATGTGGGTTTCAACTGGATGCTTTCAAGGCGGAATTAAAAGTTTCCAATAAAGGGGTAGACTTGAAAAAAATTACCATCAAAACTCCTGCATCAGACATTCAAAGTAACCGGTTTCAGTTAAAATATACCAGTTATACACAATTCAAGTCATTTGTAGATAGCGTTGCCTTTGATGCTGATTTACAAAAAAGCTCGGTTTCCTTTGCTGATATTGCTGTTTTTGCTCCGCAATTGTCAGGTATGGACCAACAGGTAGAAGTTGAAGGGAAATTTTCCAAATTCGTAAAAAATCTGAAAGTTGAGGACTTCATACTCAAAACGGGGAATAAAACCGAATTGCGGGGAACAATTAATTTACCTGATTTCAGAGAATTGTCGAACGCGTTTTATCAGGAACGAATCAATTATGCATATGTTGATTTGAAAGACATTCAAAGTATCAAGCTACCGAAATCAAGTTCCAAAAGAAAAATAAGCCTCGATCCAACATTGAACCGATTGGGATTTTTTGAAGCACAGGACATTCGCCTGGATGGAATCTATTCCCAGTTTGTACTTTCTTCAGATGAGATCAAAACAGCGATCGGTTCGGTGAACATGGACAATGGAATCTTGTTTACTCACAATGACGCAAATAATTCATTTTTGTTTTCACATTCTCAGGCTAGCGCATATGATGTGAAAATTAATCAATTCAATTTAGGAAAGTTCCTTGATAATTCAGTCGTTGGAATTGTTGATGGTACATTCTTCCTTAGTGGGGAAGCATTTTCTTTTTCAGATATTGAGTTCAATAAGATCGAAGGAGATGTTAACCGCTTTGACCTTGCCGATTATTCCTATTCTGGTATTTCTGTTAAAAACGCCACGTTTGCGAAGAAAATTCTCTATGCAGAAGTTGATGTTGAGGATAGAAATCTATTGTTAGATTATAGTGGAACGATCGATTTGAACGGAGCACCGAAGATGGACATGACGATCGGACTTCAGAAAGCATTACTGGGTAAATTAAACATAACAGAGAACGATAGTACAAACCTGACAGCACAAATCCGTTTGAATACAGTGGGACTAAATCCGAATACAATGGACGGAACTGCTGTTATGGAAAACATTTCATACGTAGAAGGCGAGAACAAAATTGAGATTCCTAATCTGACGCTGACAGTCAACAGGGATCCCGGTAACGACAATTTTGAATTGAGAAGTTCACTTGTCAATGCAACAGCAGTAGGTAAAGTTGATTTCAATAAAATCGGAGATGTGATTCAGGACCAGTTAAATCACTTGTTCCCGGGACTGGCACATTTTAAACCTGAGAAACATGTAAAACACCAGGAGCTGAACTCTTCTGATCATGTAGACTTTAATGTGGAGGTAATCGATTTACGCGCTTTCCTGCAGATTTTCCAACCGAAGTTACAGGTTGCTTCCGGCACAATTGTGAAAGGAGGATATGATGCATCGAAGCGCTTTTTCGAGATGGATTTCACTTCCGACCGAATCGAATACGATGGGAAGATCGCACGTGGAATTCATTTAAAGCAGCTGGCAGACAGTACCTCGATCAATGCCGATTATAACTTATCTTCTCTGAGTTTGAACGATTCCATTACATTGGATAGTTTACGGTTTACAGGAATCGGAAACGGAGATAACCTGGCTTCGAAACTCACGTGGAATCCGGGAACAGAAAATGCCTCAAAAATTGAGTGGAAAACACAGATTGAATCGGAAACGCGCTATAAATTTACGCTCGATCCGTCTTTCTTCGGAATCAATAAACACAATTGGAATATTGACAAAGAAGCAGTTGTGCTGATCGATTCCACTACAATCGACGTCACCGGATTGCGATTGTCCAGTGAAGAACAGTTTATTTCCGTCTTTGGAAAAGTCTCGACAGACGATCGCGATAAACTCAATTTTGAAGTCAACGAAATTGATTTGAACAAGCTGGCCCAAATGCTCGGACTGGATATGACGCTTGCAGGAAAGTTAAATGGCTGGGGATTCATTACCAATCCATATAAAAACCTGACGTACATGGGAGATTTGAACGTCAAAGGACTGGTGATCGATGCAGAAGAAGTAGGAGATGTCTATTTATTGTCGCAATGGGATGATAATAAAAATGTGATTGACCTTTCAGGAGATTTGATTTACAGGGGAGTTCCGACCTTTCAGTTCAAAGGAAACTATGATGTGAATAAGGAGAAGGACAACCTCGATTTTGACCTGGTATTCGACCAGACCAATATTTCATTTGTCAATGCATTCATGGATCCCCTGGTTGTGGATAACATCAAAGGATTTGTCAACGGGCAGCTGGATGTAAAAGGATCGATTTCAAGGCCAATCATCGAAGGAACAGTGAATCTTGATAATGCATCTGCAAAGATCGTGATGCTCGGAACCAGTTTCAGTTTTACAGGGCCGATGTATGCCGATAAAGACGGTTTCTACATCGACTACATGCCGATTTCTGATGCGGAAGGGAATACAGGTGCGCTGACAGGATCCATTTACCACAGTGATTACAAAAACTGGAACTTTGATGTTGCGATCAATATTGAAGAAGATTATTACAGAAGGGATACCAACCAGAAATGGGTGAAATTACCGCTTGATAAATTCCTGGTGATGAATACCGATGCCAGAAGCGGAAATATGTACTACGGAAAGGCTTACGCGACAGGAACGGTAGGGATTTTCGGATACCTGAACAACCTGGATATTAATGTGAACATCAAAACGCAAAAAGGTACATGGGTGAATCTGTCTCTGTTCGGGCAAAGCGAATTGAGCGAAGACAACTTCATTGAATTTAAGTCTTCCGATACAATTGAGGTGGAGACAAAACCGAAAATCGACTTTTCAGGTGTATCTCTTAATCTGAATTTTGATGTTACACAAGATGCACAGCTAAAATTAATTTTCAATGACCAGACAGGGGATGAGATAACTGCTGTTGGTGATGGTAAAATAGGATTGCGCCTGGATAACCTGGGACAGATGGCATTGGAAGGAACTTATACGGTACGTGAAGGAAGTAAATACAATTTTGTACTCGGACCGATTAAAGAAACATTCTTTATTTCTGACGGAGGAAGTATTACCTGGACAGGAAATCCGTATGAAGCAAACCTGAATTTACAAGCCTATTATAAAGTCCGTGCCAATTTAGGTGATTTATCTCCTGAGCTACTGACGAGTGGAAACCAGGAAGTGAACTGTTACCTGAAATTGTCAGAATCCTTAATGCGCCCGACAATTGATTTTGATATCAAGGCACCGAAGGCTCCGGAAACGGATAAAGCGTTACTGGCTCAGTTGACATCAGATAAGGACGAATTGAACCGACAGTTCTTTTCATTGCTTTTGTGGAAGAAATTCCAGCCGATGAAAGGAAGTTCCAGAGCAAGTGGAGGAGCAGCGCTGGATTTGGCCAGCAACCAGATCAATTCCCTTTTGTCACAGGTTTCTCAGGATTATAAACTCAACGTGGATATGAATTCAGATGCAAATGGAGGCAGTGAATATGCGTTTGGAGTTGAAAAAGGGTTCCTGGACGACCAGTTGGTTATTTCCGGTTCATTTGGTACACGTAACTCCGCTTCAGGGGAACATACACAATCGTCACTGATCGGAGACATTGAAATCGAATACAAGCTGAATAAAGACGGAACATTCCGTATCAATGTATTCAACGAATCAAATGACAACAGAGCATTGCAATCAAATAACCGGGGACAGTTCAAACAAGGGGTCGGTATTTATTACAAAGAAAGCTTCAATACATTTAAGGATTTCAAGCTGTTGCAACAATTCTTCGATATTTTCCGATCAAAGAAAAACAAACGGTACCCGATTCGCAGAAAGAAACAGCAAACACCTATTCCGAAATAAGCGGTATTACCCAATGATGAAAAATAAGGGAATTAGTGTGTGTTAACCATGTGATTGGCAATCGGAGGAAAGATGGAATAAAAGGAGTTTCCAAGCTCAATATCATCTTCAAAAACAGTGTCAATAGCAGCACGCATACACCGCAACCATTCCTCTTTTGCTTGATCATCAATACGGTGTGGCAGGTGGCGCATCCGCATCTTCGGATGTCCGTATTCCTGTGAATACATATCAGGACCTCCTAAAAATTGTGTCAGGAATTTAATCTGTTTTTCCTGAATCAGTTGATGGTCATTCGCAAATAAATGACCAATAATCGGAGAAATGAAAACCTTTTTGTAAAATTCCCGTACAACCAATTGAAGACGTCTCTCACCAATTCTTTCATAGAAATTTTTCATAGATGTCAATTAAGTTTTAGAAAATTAGTAACTTAGTGTTAACCATTATGTGCAAAACGTTGAATATCCTGCTATTTCTTTTTCTGTCCTTCTGCAGTTTCGGGTACACCCAGAAAGTGAAGGATACGTATTCCGTTTGCGAAGGTACAATAAATATTTTCAGGTCAAATTCATTCACATTACAGTTTCTGGGGCACAAAGGAAACAATAGCCGGTTTTCACAATACCCGGCGTTGAAGCACATCACGTCAGGAAACCAAATCTGGTTCTCATTTATAGCTCCCACAAATGGATCCATCTCATTGGAATTATCTTCCAAAAGAACGGGATTGAAATTAATTGTTTTTGATGCGGCAGAAAACAATGTGTGTACAGACATTTCTTCCGGGAATGCAGAAATCAAACGATTATTAGAACCTGCAGATGTTTCTGTTATTGGTTTGAATGAACACGTTACGGAGGCATTCCAATACCCACTAACGATTGAAAAAGGAAAGACACTTCACTTTGTCGTTGTTGCGGATCATGATCATCCGGAATATGTCCAGATGGACTTCCGGTTCCATTCTGATGATCCGGGTTTTTCGGAGTACAAATCGAAGGAAGTAAACCTGAAGAAAGACCGGGAATCCCCTTCGCTGATTGTTCAGGTACGAGACAAGGAAACGGGAAAACCATTGGTTGCAGACCTGATTTTGAAAGGAGTCCGCAAATACGACGGGATGTACAATGTCAGTGATTTGGTATTTGACATCAGCAGAAAATCGAAGATTGAGTTTTACTGCGACCACGAAGGGTATTTTTTTAAGGATTCTTCCAATATTGCTATTTCGTCAGAAAAAGACAACCTGATTCTGATAGAATTAGAACCGGTTCGTTCCGGAAAGTCTGTTCAGATCGGAGGAATTGAATTTGTGCCTGGCACCAGTCAGATAACGGAAAGTTCCATTCCGAAACTCAATAGGTTGAAAGACTTTTTAATTATAAATTCAATGCTGAATATTGAGATTCAGGGGCATGTATACGAACCTGGTGAAGACAATTCATTCTCCGGACAAAAAATGTCGGAAGCAAGGGCGAAACGCATCATGAAATACCTGACAGATCATGGAATCAGTAAAGAACGATTAACGGCTATAGGGTACGGAAATACAGCCCCAATCTATAAAAATCCCAAAACATACAGCGAAGAACAAGCCAACAGGAGGGTGGAAATTCTGATCAAATAATTATTTTCATTCTTTTTCCACAGATATCCGCAACAGGTTTGATTCTTCTGTTTTTTAGGTTACTTTTGCGCTTAAAATTTAGTTTATGTCTGACAAGCGCTATAATCTCAGAGGAGTTTCTGCAGGAAAAGAAGATGTGCACAATGCGATTAAGAACGTTGATAAAGGATTATTTCCGCAAGCGTTCTGTAAAATAGTTCCGGATTACTTATCAGGTGATGAAGAATATTGTATCGTAATGCATGCTGACGGAGCAGGTACCAAATCTTCACTGGCTTATATGTACTGGAAAGAAACCGGAGACTTGTCTGTCTGGAAAGGAATTGCTCAGGACGCATTGATCATGAACATCGATGATTTACTGTGTGTGGGAGCAACAGATAACATCTTACTTTCTTCTACGATCGGACGAAATAAAAATTTAATCCCGGGAGAAGTTATTTCTTCCATTATCAACGGAACAGAAGAATTGCTGGAACAATTGAGAGGGCAAGGAATCGGTATTCACTCCACAGGTGGTGAAACCGCAGATGTAGGTGATCTTGTGAGAACCATCATTGTTGATTCTACCGTTGTCTGCAGAATGAAGCGTTCCGATGTTATTTCCAATCATACCATTCAACCGGGAGACGTCATTGTCGGACTTGCATCCTACGGACAAGCTGAATACGAAACGGATTACAACGGAGGAATGGGAAGTAACGGGCTGACATCTGCACGTCACGATGTATTCGGAAAATACCTGGCGGAACGTTATCCTGAAAGTTTTGACCCGAGTGTTCCTGCTGAATTGGTGTATTCCGGTACAAAACAATTGACGGATCGCATTGAAAATACTCCTGTTGATGCAGGTAAACTGGTACTCTCACCTACGCGAACGTATGCCCCGGTGATCAAACAAATTTTAGAAAAATACCGTTCTCAGATCCATGGAATGGTTCATTGTTCGGGAGGTGCACAGACAAAAGTGCTGCACTTTGTTGACAATGTACATGTGATCAAAGACAATTTATTTCCGATTCCACCACTGTTTAAATTGATCCAGGAGGAATCAGGGACTGATTGGCAGGAAATGTACAAAGTCTTTAACATGGGACACCGGATGGAAATCTACTGTCCACAGGAAATTGCGCAGGAAATTATTGATTGTTCGACTGCATTTGGTGTGGAAGCACAAATTGTGGGTCGGGTAGAAGCGTCCGACAGCAAAAAACTGACGATCGAATCACCTTACGGAACTTTTTATTATTAAAATCAGCTGTTTAGCAATTTGACGAAATCATCTTCTGAAAGGATCGGAATATTCAGTTCTGTTGCCTTTTGAAGTTTGGATGGCCCCATATTTTCTCCTGCGAGCACAAAATCTGTCTTTTTTGAAATGGAGGAAACGTTTTTGCCGCCGTTGTCTTCAATCAATACTTTCAACTCGTCCCTGGAAAACGAAGTAAATACACCCGATACCACAAATGATTTGCCTTCCAGTTTATTCGAAACAGCTTCTTTTGTTTCTGTTTCGAATTGCAATCCTGCAAGTTGTAAACGACTGACCAGTTCCATGTGTTCCGGTTTCTCAAAATAAGTACGTACAGATTGCGCAATGCGTTCCCCTATTTCATCTACAAGCGTTAATTCCAGCTCCGTTGCTGTTCGTATATTTTCCAACGACTTAAAATGTTTCGCCAACTTTTTTGCAACCGTTTCTCCTACGTAACGGATTCCCAAGGCAAATAAAACCCGTTCAAACGGTACTTCCCGGGATGCTTTCAACCCCAGCAAGAGGTTATTGGCACTTTTTTCAGCCATCCGATCCAGATTGATTAATTGATCGAAGGTCAAATCGTACAAATCAGCGCTGTTTTTTATCAATCCTTTGTCAAACAACAACTGAACCGTTTCGGCCCCGAGACCATCTATGTCCATGGCTTTTCTTCCGATAAAATGTTCAATTTTACCTTTCATTTGCGGGGGACAGGCAATATCATTCGGACAAAAATGCTGTGCTTCACCTTCTGTTCGCACGAGCTCACTTTCGCATTCCGGGCAGTGATGAATGAATTCAAATTTTGATGCCTCCGGATTGCGTTTATCCAGATTCACGCCTACAATTTTCGGAATGATTTCCCCGCCTTTTTCGACGAAAACAGCATCGTTTACATGCAGATCAAATTTCTCCATCTGATCTGAGTTGTGAAGCGACGCCCGTTTGACAGTTGTTCCACCCAAATGTACAGGAGTTAAATTAGCAACCGGTGTAATGGCGCCTGTTCTCCCTACCTGGTAATTGATAGATAACAAGGTTGTTTCTGCACGTTCTGTCTTAAATTTATAAGCAATTGCCCAACGTGGGGACTTCGCTGTGAATCCCAGCTCTTCCTGTTGTCGGTAATTATTGACTTTGATGACAACTCCGTCAATTTCAAACGGCAATTGTTTCCGGTGTTCATCCCAGTAATGGATAAATGCCATAATTCCTTCGATGGAATTCACTTTGGCAATAAAACGTTTGTCAGCCGGTGGTACTTTGAATCCCCATTTCCCAGCCAGTTGAACCATTTCGTAGTGTCCTTCCGCAAATTGAGAAGCACCGTACACACCATATAAGTAGGAGTCCAACCCGCGGGATGCTACAATTTTAGAATCCTGTAATTTTAACGTTCCTGAAGCAGAATTCCGTGGGTTTGCAAAAACAGATTCACCTAAATCTTCCCGTTCTCTGTTCAGTGCCGCAAATTTTTGCAGCGGAAAGAAAATTTCTCCCCGTATTTCAAATGTATCCGGGTAATCCCCTTTTAGTTTTAATGGTACAGATTTTATCGTACGGACATTGGATGTAATGTTTTCTCCCTGGGTTCCGTCTCCGCGTGTAACAGCTTGCGACAAAATTCCGTTATCGTAGCGAATTCCGATCGCTACACCATCGTATTTGAGCTCGCATACATATTCAAGATCACCATCAGCGATTTTTTTAATCCGGTTTTCCCAATCGATAATTTCGTCCTCTGAATACGTATTGGAAAGCGAAAGCATCGGGTAGACATGTTTCACCGTTTCAAATTTTTTGGTAATGTCTCCTCCGACCCGCTTTGATGGAGAATAATCAAATGCAAATTCCGGAAATTGTTGTTCCAATGTTTCCAGCTCTTTTAACAGCATGTCAAAATCGTAATCCGAAATAGAAGGATTACTTTCTACGTAATAGCTATAATTATGTACATTGATTTCTTCAATTAACTGCTCAATGCGTGCCTTTGCCTGATTTACTTCCATGGAGTAAAAATACAACGATTTCGGAGTGTAGCAATAGGCTGTTGAAAAATTGAAGCAAAGCAGCTGGAATAGATGGAGAACTATTTTTCAACAAATGAATGGGTAGAATATTTTTTGATTTCTTAGACGTGTTTAAAAAAATATATGTATTATTGCACCACCTAAAAGTACAACCTGTATTCACTTTTACGAAAAATCATTTCCTTATATTTTATTGAAATATAAAAATTAATACCCACTTTATCAATATTTATGGATAAAAAAACGTTGGAAAGTAAAAAGCTTTCAGACTTAAAAGAAATCGCAGCTACCTTAGGAATCAAAGTTGACGGAATGAAAAAGGCTGACATGATTCAGGCGATTATCGGAGGTCAAATTGCTGATTCACCTGTAGTGGAAGAAGAAGTGAAAACAGCGACTGAAAAAGAAAAACGACCAAGAAAAAAAGTTCAGCAGCAAACTCCGCAAAAGAAAGAAGAACCTGCACAGGTAGAATTATTTGCAGAAACAGTTACAGAACAGGTTCCTGTGAAACAGCAAAAGAATCAGAAAAAAGAACCTGTACAGCAATCGGAAACTACTGCTGAAACAACAGAAGATAATAAACCAAAGGGCAGAAATTTGCTGGCACTTGCGTCATCACAAAAAACAGTGAAGCCGGAAGAACAACAAGAAGTGGTTGCTAAACAAACTGAAACACCTGAAGTTGAACAAAAATCAGAACAAGCAGCTCAACAGCCACAGCAACGAAATCAGGAAAGACAAGACCGTCAGGAACGGGACAACAGGCCGAAACAAAACCAACAACACCAGAATCAGCAGCATCAAAACCAGCAGCACCAGAATCAACAAAACAATAGAAATCGTCATCACCAAAATCAGCAACAAGAGCAGGAGGTGAAAGATGATGCATATGATCTGGTAGGAATTGTTTCTGCAGAAGGAGTATTGGAAGTCATTCAGGATGGATATGGGTTCCTGCGTTCTTCGGATTATAATTACTTACCGTCTCCGGATGATATTTATGTAAGCCAGAGCCAGATTAAGTTGTTTGGTTTGAAAACAGGAGATACGGTAAAAGGAACAATTCGTCCTCCGAAAGAAGGAGAAAAATATTTCCCGCTTGTAAAAGTAGAATCAATCAATGGCCGTGATCCGTCATACATCCGTGATCGCGTACCGTTCCAATATTTAACACCATTATTTCCGGATGAAAAATTCAAATTGACAGGACATCCGCAGGAAACGTTATCCACACGTGTAATGGATTTATTCGCACCGATCGGAAAAGGACAACGTGGAATGATCGTTGCACAGCCGAAAACCGGTAAAACCATGTTGCTGAAAGATGTAGCAAACGCAATTGCTGCCAATCACCCGGAAACATACCTGATCGTTTTGTTGATCGACGAACGTCCGGAAGAGGTGACAGACATGGCACGCAGTGTAAAAGCGGAAGTGATCGCTTCTACATTTGATGAGCCGGCAGAACGCCACGTAAAAGTAGCAAACATGGTACTGGAAAAAGCGAAACGAATGGTGGAGTGTGGTCATGATGTATGTATCCTGTTGGATTCAATTACACGATTGGCACGCGCATACAACACGGTTTCTCCTGCATCAGGAAAAGTATTGTCGGGTGGGGTGGATGCAAACGCATTGCACAAACCGAAACGTTTCTTCGGATCTGCACGGAAAATTGAAAACGGAGGTTCACTTTCCATTCTGGCAACAGCCTTGACGGACACCGGATCAAAAATGGACGAAGTAATCTTCGAAGAATTTAAAGGTACGGGGAACATGGAGTTACAGCTGGATCGTAAAATTGCCAATAGAAGAATTTATCCGGCAATTGACATTACAGCTTCGGGAACACGTCGAGAAGACTTGTTGGTTTCCAAAGATGTATTGCAACGGGTGTGGTTGATGCGTAAATTTATTGCGGACATGAATCCTGTTGAAGCAATGGAATTTATGAAAGAACGAATGGAAGGAACACTTTCTAATGAAGAGTTTCTTGTATCAATGAACAGCTAATTTCAATCAATAAAAATGAAAGTAACCATCAAGACAGCATTGATTTGTGCCGCAGTATGGATTGGCTTTAAATTACTGGGGTATCAGTTGGGATGGAACACACCCGACTATACCTCATTGTTTGTACTGACCAATATCCTGGGGCTTCTGGTAGCTGTTTCCGTTGGTTTATACCTTCAGAAACGAAAAGGAGTAGAGGACGATAGCATGCTGACCGATATCAAGAATGGAATGACTTCAGGTGTTATCTATGCACTGGTTGTTTGCGGTTTCCTGTATCTCTACTACGAAAAAATCGATCCGGAATACAACCAGAAAATGATTGCGGAGCGTGAAATGTATTTCAAGACCATCGTGGACGATCCTGCGCAATTGAAAGAATTGAAGGCTTCGAATAAAGAACTGGAAGTAATGACCAAAGATGAGATCCTCGAAGAATTTCGGAAAACACCGCAAATGCTGTTCTCCGGAACGTTTATGATGACCTTCGGAATGCTTTCTATGTTGGTGTTATCTACCTTGTACAGTATTCTGGTGTCAATTATCTACCGGAAAGTATTGTTTCGGTAAACGAAATGAGCATTGATTTTACAAGTATAGCATATTTAGAGAATGGCAACGAGCGGCAGAAAAATCTGTATCGATTGCTGACATCCTACAAAATTATAGAACAATTACAAGCGTTTGATCCGATTGTCGTCGGAACGATTCCCATTGATATCGCTCTTGAATCAAGTGATGTTGATATCATCTTGTACACAGAGAATCCTGAATTGCTTGTTGCTGTACTGAATAACTATTTTTCCAAATGGAACGACTTTCATATTGAAAGAAAGGAAGGTGCAGATCAATCAGTGGTTTGCAATTTCATCATCGAGGACATTCCGTTTGAATTATATGCAACAGCAATTCCGACAGATCAACAGGCCGGATACATTCACATGTTAAAAGAGCACGAAATATTGTGCCGGGAAAACAGCGAATTTCGGAAGAAAATCATGGAATTGAAGCAACAGGGGATAAAAACAGAGCCTGCTTTTTGTCTGTTACTGGGATTGATTACGGATGACCCGTATCAGAAGTTGTTGGAATTTAATGTTGATACGTACTACCGATAATTTTGTCGTTCAGCAATTACTCAAACCAGACATCATCAATGATCTTAGAACCTGCATACTCATTGACGCGTAACAAAATAATTTGCTTTCCGTGAGCTAACTCATCCCGCATAACAGAAGAATTCATTTTAATGTGTAAAATCCGGTTACGGATGTAGAGCTTTTCCGTACGATTGGCAACCGCTATTCCCATCATGTCTTTCCAACCGTTGAGTACGTCCATTTCCTTCATTTTACCATCCAGACGATAAGCTTTCAGGAACTTGTCGATTAAGTCCTTGAGAGGTGTTTCTGTTGCATTTCGTTTAAATTCACTCATGCGCTAACACTTATCAGTTTAGACTCCAATTCGGGCAATATTTCCACCGTTCCCTGATCAATACGGTACATTTTTCCTTTCAGGTTGTTTTCAGAAAATGTGTGCCGGATACGTTCCTCATCGGTATCGGTAACAAGTACCTGTCCGAAAAAATCAGTGGAAACCAAATCCATTAAACGCTGGACACGATTTCTGTCCAATTTATCAAAGATATCATCGAGCAGCAAAATCGGTTTTAAGTCCAGGTTCTGCTTTAACCAGTCATATTGAGCCAATCGAAGAGCGATAATAAATGATTTTTGCTGTCCCTGTGAACCGAATTTTTTCACCGGATGTCCTTTAATCAGGAATAATAAATCGTCTTTGTGAGTTCCTGCGTTGGTATATTGTGTAACAGCATCTTTCCGTTCGTACTGTTTCAGAACCTCTTCAAACGGTGCTTCATTCAGTTGCGAACGGTATTCCAGTGTCACTTCATCTGTATCTAGTCCGATCCGGTTGTAATGATGCTGAAATACAGGAATAAAATCACGTAAAAATGCAATGCGTTTTTGGTGAATTCTGTTGCCGGTTGTTAATAACTGATCGTTCCACACATCAATGGATTCCCGCTCGAAAAAACCGTTTTCATACATGTGTTTCAACAATGCATTGCGTTGAAGTAAAATCTTGTTGTAACGTTGAATATCTGAAAGGTATTCCCGATCCGATTGGGAAATAATACCGTCCATCCATTTTCTTCTGAGTTCACTTCCTTCAGAAATCAAATCTTTGTCATACGGGGAGATAATGACCGTTGGAAACAAACCGATGTGTTCAGACAGTTTTTCGTATTCTTTTTTATTTTGTTTAAATACCTTTTTTGTTCCGGTTTTTAATGCGCAATGAATAGCATATTCTTTCTCTGCTTTACCGAAAACCCCGATAATGGAAAAAAACTGCTGGTCAAATCGAATGTTTTGCCGGTCTACGGTATTCAGATATGATTTGCACATACTGAGATAATGTACCGCATCCAGGATATTTGTTTTCCCGGAACCGTTGACTCCAATGAAACAGTTAATTCCTTCATTTAAAAGAATTTCAGCTTCTTCATAGTTCTTGAAATTAATTAATTGGAGTGATTTGAGGTGCATAGAGCAAAAGTAAGAAAAGAATCAGGAAGTTGATTGCTGTATCAGAATAAATATTCAGCATCCGTATGTGAATAACGTTTTGGTGTTTTTTCTCATTTTTTACTCCAAAATCGATTTCTTAACATAGGTCAATTGATAATTCACAGCATCTTCAGACCTTTGTATCGTAAATAAATCATTCGGGCTATGAGACGTAAAGATTTTATCAGAAAAGGGTTATTGGGAACAGGTATTTTTGCACTAGGTGCATCCGGGGTTTCTGCTTTGGCAAATGAAATTGACGAATTGGAACAACTGGAGCCAATGACCAACCCAACTGATGTAGGATTCAATCACATACCGAATACAAACTCAAAGATCATGGAAAATACGGTTTTACATAAAGCAGCAACAAGAGGCGATGCAAATCATGGATGGTTGCACAGCCGCCATACGTTCAGTTTTGCTAATTATTACAATCCTGAGCGCATGCATTTTGGAGTTTTGAGAGTGCTGAACGATGATGTGGTAGCAGGAGGAATGGGATTCGGAACGCATCCACACGATAACATGGAGATTATCAGTATTCCGCTGGAAGGAGATTTGGAACACAAAGATTCGATGGGGAATACCACGGTTATAAAAAATGGAGATATACAAGTCATGAGCGCCGGGACTGGAGTTCGACACAGTGAGTACAACAAAAACAAAGAGGTTCCGGTAAAATTTCTCCAGATTTGGGTGTTCCCGAATAAACGAAGCGTAGAGCCACGCTATGATCAGATTACGCTCAATAAAGCAGATCGCAAAAACAAGCTTCAGCAGATTCTTTCACCAAATAAAGAAGACGAAGGAGTTTGGATTCATCAGGATGCCTGGTTTCACCTGGCAGATTTCGACAAAGGAACGGTCACTGATTATACCTTCAAAAAAGCAGGCAACGGATTGTATGTCTTCGTACTGAAAGGAGACTTGAAGGTGAACGGAGAGCAGTTAAATGTACGGGATGGTTTTGGAATCTGGGATGCTTCAGAAGTGAAATTGGAAGCGGCGACAGATACGGAGTTCTTGCTGATGGAAGTTCCAATGGCAGTTTAAATAAAATAGATAATTAACTTAAAAACAGAATACAAAATGGCAACAAGTACATGGGCAATAGACCCGACACACAGCGAAGTGCAATTCAAAGTAAAGCACTTAATGATTACAAATGTAACCGGAAATTTCACAGAGTTCAATGCAAGTGCAACGACAGAAGGTGATGATTTCGCTACGGCACAATTGCAGTTTTCTGCACCGATTGAAAGTATTTCAACCAACAATGCACAACGTGACGGGCATTTGAAAAGCGGGGATTTCTTCGATGCTGCTGCACATCCTGAGTTGACGTTCAAAAGCACGAAAGTTGAAAAAGTAGACAACGATACATTCAATGTGTACGGAGACTTTACAATCAAAGGAATTACAAAGGAAGCAAAACTGAACGTTGAGTTGGGTGGAATCACAAAAGATCCATACGGAAATACAAAAGCAGGTTTGACAATCAACGGGAAAATTAACAGAAACGATTACGGATTGACGTGGAATGCAGCACTGGAAACAGGGGGTGTAATGGTGTCCGAAGACGTTCGTTTGAATGCTGAAATCCAGTTGGTAAAGCAAGAAGCATAACTTTTTTCTTTTTCATTGTATAAAAAGGTCGTTTACAATTTTGTAGATGGCCTTTTTTTAGTTACCTTAGCACTATCAGTACATCTAAAGAGTTAGAGCAGAGACTGAATCCCTCATGGGGAGCCCATACGTTGATATCTTGAAGCTTAAAATTTTACCTTGTGGAAAAGTCTTGTGCAGACTATGGCGGGCCGCAACCTTCGGGTTTTGATTCATTCAGCAGCGGATTACAGAACAGGCCAGACGATCCTAATCGTGTTTTCTGGAGCTTCAGAAAACAGAGCGTATGGGTTTTTTTATTTTTGAAATATTCATTCAGAAGTTGAAAATATCCAAACAAACATACTAAAATGATAATTTTACGTTATAGTAAGTGTAACCAGAATAAAATTATCTTCTTATAAGAGTAGTTGGTCTGCAAGCCAATTTCTCTGCCAAACTAGAAATAAAACCAAAAACTATGAGTGTGAACCCATTGTATCACCAAACCAATTCCCGAATGATGGAGGAGTTGGATTGGATACAACGAGCAAAGGCTGATCCGGCTCATTTTGCACCGTTGTATAAAAAGTACCATGAGCAGATATTCAGATATGTATATCAGCGAATGGACGACGAGGAGATGGCATTTGACGTAACCTCTCAGGTGTTTATGAAGGCAATCAAAAACCTGCATAAATATGAGTTTCGTGGAGTACCGTTTGTTTCGTGGTTGTACAGAATTGCTAAAAGCGAGTTGTACCAGGCGTTCAGAGATAACAAAGCTGATCGAATGGTGAATATCGATACTGTTCAGGTAACCGGTTTTATTGAAGAGTTTGAACACGATGAGAATGAAGAAAACAAAGAGCGCTTACTGCTGTGCCTTTCAAAATTGAAAGAAGAAGATATGCAGTTGCTTGAACTTCGCTTCTTCGAAAAACGTTCATTCAAAGAAATTGGAGAGATACTTGAAATTACGGAAAACAATGCGAAAGTAAAGTCTTTCCGTGCGTTAGAGAAGTTAAAGAAGTTGTTTATTAATAAAAATGAATAATGAAGCATTTTAAAGTTAATCTGGACCGCAAAAAACTGACATCGGAATACATCGAATCCAAACAAAACTTCGATTCGATACTGACAAAAGTAAACATGTCAAAACCGGGGTTCTGGAAATCGGCCTGGTTTTACGGAACAATCGGTCTTTCCGGTGTCGCTGCAATAGTTGGTTATAATTTTTCACAATCTGAAAGCAATATTAATGAAACAATAATTACTCAAAAGAATATCATTCAACAAACAACTGTTTCTCCCGCAGAAGCAGAAAACGAACTGCTGATTGCCCGGCATGTAAAAACAGTGGAGACATATTCTGCTCCTGTGGAAAAAAAGGTCACTGTAATTCCTGAAAAGAAAACGACAGCTCCGATGCCTGTAACTACTGAGAAAAACACAGATGCTCCGGGAAACACAATCGAATCAGTTGTGTTGAAAGAAAAGACGGTTGATAAAATCGCTAAAACGAAAACTGTCTCCAGAAATGGGATGCCATCTATTTCGGGGGTTTATAACGGAGATATCCAGTGGGAGAATTTTAAACAAGGAGAAATTTTTGTAGCGGAAGATCTTTCCGTAAAACAATTCAGTATTCAATATACATCAAGACTCGGAGACAAAACTATTTCTGTCGAAGGTTCGAAAATTCCACAGGACGTTGTGTTGGACCTGGAAAAGTTGGGATTGAACCAGACCGTATTCATTACCAATGTTATCGCAAAAAATGACAACGGAGACTTGATGCGTTGCTACTCAATGGACTTAAATCTTAAATTTAAATAAATATTAACAAGTTACTTGTTAACATTAATGAATTGTTTTTTTTTCTTTTTTTGTAGCACATTAGGAATAATAATAATAAATTTGCACTAAGTGAATAGATTTTTGCTGTAAACTATCGTTGATGAAATTGAATTTAAATTACCCACTAACGCTGATTATACTTACATTATTAACTTCTGTATCTGCTCAGCATACGAATTTTAATACCCAAAGAAACTGGTCACTGAATAAGAAAGAGGTTATGTTTGGTATTGGGGCAACTCAGTTTTTAGGTGATTTGGGAGGACGTGACCGCATCGGAACGGACTACTCACTGAGAGATATTGACTGGAGATCTACAAACATTGGAGGAATGGTCGGATTCCGGTACCGTTTTCATCCGTATTTTGCTACATCAACGACATTGACAGGTGGAATGCTGAGAGGTAACGATGCGCAGACAAATGAAATTATCCGTCACTCAAGAAACCTGCATTTCAGATCTATTTTCTTTGAATTATCACAGCGACTGGAAGTCATTATCCTGGCGAACGAAAAATTTGGTGCACGTTATAAGATCAAAGGACTTAAAAGTGCAAAAGACAGAAACGAACAAATCTATATTTTTGGAGGAGTAGGAGCAACCTATTACAACCCGAAAGCAAATTTTCAGGGAAGTTGGGTGGCATTGCGTCCATTGAAAACAGAAGGACAAGGACTAGAGGGCGGTGCAAAACCATACGGACCTGTGACATTGGCTATTCCAATGGGAATCGGTATGCGTATGGGTATTAACAGAATGTGGAGAATAGGTCTGGAAGCAAGCTATGTGAAAACATTTTCTGATTATATTGATGATGTCGGAGGTGTATACTATGATCCTGCTGTTTTAGCTGCTCAGGTAGGTCCTGAATCTGCTTACTTGTCCAACCCGAGCCATCAAAACTCGACATGGTTTACACCAGGACAGCAACGTGGTGACAAACAGAAAGATGCTTATTTTTATGTAAATATTGTTGTATACAGAAACATTACCTATAAAGATTACGCGTCAAGCAGAAACAAAAACGCGTGGAGAGGAGGACGATACAAGTTCTGATTCACATCCGGATAAAAAAATAATGAGGCAGCGTTTGTTGCCTCATTTTGCTTTTATACATTTGTGAACCATTTGATAAACCATGTATAAATTATTGCGATCTGTTTTGTTCTTTTTCGACGCAGAAAAAGTACACTACTTTACTACTGGAATGCTGAGATTTGTTTTGTCTGTTCCGGGAGGAAAACTATTATTTAAACAACTCTATTGCGTTGAGGATCCCCGGTTGAAAACGGAAGTATTCGGACTCACGTTCGATAATCCTGTCGGGTTAGCCGCAGGTTTTGATAAAAATGCGAAGATGTATAACGATTTGGCGTATTGCGGATTCGGTTTTATTGAAATCGGGACGCTCACGCCGAAAGGACAACCCGGAAATGAAAAACCGCGTTTATTTCGCTTGAAACAAGATGAAGCCATTGTTAACCGAATGGGATTCAACAACGATGGAGTTGAAATCGCGGTAGAAGCACTGAAAAAGCGAAAAACAAAATTAATTATCGGAGGAAACATCGGGAAGAATAAAGTGACCCCCAACGAGGAAGCAGATTCAGATTATCTTACCGCATTTCATGTTCTTCATCCGTACGTTGATTATTTTGTTGTCAATGTTTCTTCTCCCAATACACCTAATCTGCGCGCATTACAGGAAAAAGAACCGTTGATGAAGCTACTGCAGTCACTAAAAGATGAAAATACAACCAAATCCGTTCAAAAGCCAATCCTGCTGAAAATTGCACCGGATTTAACCAATGAGCAATTGGATGATATCATTGAAATCATCCAAACAACAAAAATTGATGGTGTGATTGCAACCAATACAACCATTGAAAGAGGAAACCTGAAATCACCGAAGGAATTGATTGAAAAAATCGGATCCGGAGGAGTGTCGGGTAAACCACTGACCAACCGTTCTACAGAAGTGATCCGATACCTGTCCGAAAAGTCAGGAAAATCGTTCCCGATCATTGGAGTAGGAGGGATCCATACCCCGGAAGACGCACTTGAAAAATTAAATGCCGGAGCTGCATTAATCCAGATTTACACTGGGTTTATTTATGAAGGTCCCGGATTAGTAAAACGAATAAATAAAGCTATTTTGAAAGAAATGAATTAAATTGTATTTTTGAAAATATGGAAGTTAAATTAATCGAATGCCCCCGCGATGCAATGCAAGGAATAAAAGAATTTATTCCGACAGAAGTAAAAGCCGCATATATAAATGCGATTTTAAAATGTAATTTTGACACAGTAGATTTTGGTAGTTTTGTATCTCCTAAAGTTACCCCTCAAATGAGAGATACAGCCGATCTGCTGAAACTATTAGACTTGGACTCATCATCAAAACTGCTGGCCATTGTTGCCAACGAACGTGGCGCTGAGGATGCTGTTCAGTTTGACGAAATCACCTACCTGGGATTTCCTTTTTCTATTTCTGAACAATTTCAACAACGCAATACCAACAGTAGTATTGAAGAATCACTACATCGGGTAGAATCCATTCAGAACCTGGCGTTGAAACACAAAAAACAGCTCGTTGTATACCTCTCTATGGGATTTGGAAATCCTTACGGAGAACATTGGGATGCCGAATTGGTGATCAAGTGGTGCGAACGATTGTACAAGGATCTGGGAATTAACATTCAGGCACTCAGTGATACAATTGGTTGCGCAACAACAGATTCTGTTGACTATCTGTTTAAAGAATTGATCCCGGCATTTCCTCAGGTAGAATTTGGTGCACACATGCATACACTACGTGATAATGCTGAAAATATGATTCAGGCAGCGTACAATGCCGGATGTAGAAGATTTGACGGAGCGATAAAAGGTTACGGTGGTTGCCCGATGGCAAAAGATGATCTGACAGGTAATATGCCTACCGAAATCATGATTCATTGGTTCGAAAAACAAGGAATTGTGTTACCAATTGACAAAAATGCGTTTATGAATGCAATGAATGAATCTAACAATGTATTTTATGCGCATTAATAAATTGACTGTATTCTTTTTGCTTCCGGTGGTACTGTTTTTGTCTGCTTGTAATGATGCAGAAGAGGATACAGCCACAAAAACAAAAACTACAGCTGCAAAGGATGAATTTGAAGGTATAGAAGTGCTGTTCAATGAAGAAGAGCACTTCAGTGACCCCAATACGGTTGAATTATTGAAAGAAATCAATATTTGCAGTGATGTGCAGATGGACGAAAAGGGAAATCTGATGACGCCGTGTACGCCTGAAAATTTTAAACTCTTTCCGTTGAAAGAAGGAGCTTCGTTGCAGGACGGGTTTATTTTACTTGTAAAAGCCAATACAGGAGGTTTTGCACTTCGACGCTTATTGGTGTTTGAACGGGAAGGAGGAGCGTTGGTAAAGGTAAACGGTTTTATTGCCAATCTGATTGGTAAAAAGAAAAAAGCAGGTTCTAATGATGATTTATTACTGCGGTTCATTGACAAAATTGAAGGGTCAGATGTATATTACCATTGTATCTTTAGTTGGGAGAATGGAAAATATGTATTTAAAACAGTTGAAGTGATTCAGGAGCCTGCAGGAAATTTTTCGGGAATTGTGAAAGAAAATGTCAAGGATTCTGTTTCACAGGAAATTTATAAAATCATTACGGATAACCAAATGATCTTCTGATGATTCGTTTGCTGGTGTTTGGTTTGTTGCTCATGACTGCCGGATGTGGGAATGATACATCGGTTGTGGAAATCCGGATCAACAGTTTATTACACGATGATTCCAGCAAAGTGTGGATGGTTGAAAGTGAACGGATCAATGGCGTGGAGAACGCGCCGGAGAATATTAATTTCCGGACAGTTCTTACATTTTATGACGATTCAAAATTTTCTGAACAACCATTAAATACAGTCGGAAACCGTCCCCCGAAATATGGCTCTTTTGAAGTCGCGGATCAAAACCTGACAATGAACTTTCGGGTAGACAATAAAGGAAATACCTATTTGGTTGATGCCTATTCCAAAGAACGGATTGTACTGAAATCTGTAGCGAAAGGAACATACCGGACAGAGTTAATACTGATCCCGTTGCCGAAATTGTAGGGGAATTAATACAAGTTTTGACGTTTGAGCAGGTAACTCAACAATACCTGATCATATCCCTGATCAATGTCTACCTGAACAAAATCAATTTTGTTATTAATCATCCGGACCTTCAGATCCTCAAAATAAGCTGTTATACGTTGGCTGTAATTGGCTTTCAATTCAGAAGGCTGAACTTTCATTTTTTCTCCGGTTTCCATGTCAACCAGGTAATAAGGACGATTTTCCAGTTCAAAATCAATTTCCGTTTTCTTTTGAACAACATGAAACACGATGACTTCATGTTTGTTATGTTTCAGATGCTGTAATGCGTGAAATAATTCTTCAATCTTCGACGGATTGTCTATAAAATCAGTAAAAATAATGATCAGACTTCTTCTGTGACTCAATTCTGCAACCGAGTGAAGAGCAGTAATCGTATCACTTGTTTTTTGCTGCGCTTCCGTATATTCAGTCAAGTGCTTTTCCAGTTCGCTGTATAAAAAACGATGGTGCGCCGGACTTGATTTTGATTGTGTGTGCAATTCCAATTGCTCGGAAAACAAACTAAGACCTACTGCATCCCGCTGACGTTTTAATAACTCGATCAATGAAGCTGCTGCGTAGGTGGAAAATTCATACTTGTTGATGGTTCCGTCTTTTGGAAAAAACATAGAACCAGAGCAATCAATAACAATCTGACATCGGAGATTGGTTTCTTCCTCGT
>DHNG01000022.1:33365-56927 GCA_002409405.1 Flavobacteriales bacterium UBA5422
GGTTTCTTCCTCGTACTTTTTGGTAAATAATTTTTCCGTCTTTCCGTATAATTTCCAGTCAATGTGGCGGGTTGATTCTCCTTTGTTGTACAAACGATGCTCCGCAAATTCAACAGAAAAACCATGAAACGGACTTTTGTGCATTCCCGTAATAAAACCTTCGACTACCTGCTTTGCAAGTAATTCCAGATTCCCAAACTGGGCAAGTCGTAACCGATCAATCGTTTTATTTGCCATAGAAAATTACTTCGCTTGCGTTGCGTCCAGCGCTTTCGGTTTGTTTTTATACGACCAGATCAGAATACCAATTCCTGCGATAACGAATGGTACAGAAAGCCATTGTCCTGTATTGATTGTTAATGTTTCATCGTAAGCCGTCTGTCCCATTTTCACAAACTCCACAAAGAAGCGTGCACCGAATAATAGAATCAAGAACGTTCCGAAAATAAGTCCCGGTTGCTTCCATGCATTTTTCTTCCAGAACATATACATCAGAATACCGAAAATAATCAGGTACATAATTGCTTCATACAATTGAGCCGGGTGACGTGGTGTCGGATCATATTGCCGGGTTGTTTCGTTGATGTAGTTAACAAATTCGAATGCCCATGGTAAATCTGTCGGTCTTCCTACAATTTCACTGTTCATCAGATTTCCCAGGCGAATAAACATACCAGCGATTGCAACCGGAGCGGCAATCCGGTCAAAAATCCAGATATAAGGTTTTTTCAGAACACGTTGATTGTATAAAATCAATGCAAATACCAGTGCGATTGCTCCTCCGTGGCTGGCTAGTCCACCTTCCCATACTTTGAGAATGTCAATCGGGTTGTCTTTGTAACTGCTCCAGTCGTAAAAAAATACATGCCCTAACCGCGCACCTACAATTGTTGCAATTACCACATACAATACCAAACGATCCAGCTTTTCATCAGGAATTCCTTCCTTTCGAAACATTTTTCGGATCGTATAATATCCTAGAATTAATCCTGTTACGAAAAGAAGTCCATAATAGTTCGGTGTATTCCAACCGTCGATGATTTCAGGAGTTACATCCCAGCGTATTGCGAGCATACTATTCAATTTAGGGTTAAAGTTAATAAAAGGAATAAATCTAAACGAAAAAGCCGGGAAGAATTCGTCCCGGCTTTTCAAGATCGTTTGAATATTTCTAATGCACTACATGGACAAAACCATGGTATTTTGTTCCGTTGGGAATAGTAACCACATACGAATAAACACCTTCCGTCACATAATTACCATTCACATCTCTGCCGTTCCATGAATTGTCATAGTTGTCGGATGAATAAATCAGGTTTCCCCATCGATTGAGAATCAATAACTGTGTGTTGGGCTGCATTTCGTGTAACATAAAAAAGTCGTTGACCCCATCACCATTGACGGTGATAACATTCGGGATTTTTATTTCATAAATAATCTCGACAGTGATTGTTGTCGAATCGTAACATCCGTTTGCAGCATAGGCATGAAGTGTTACAGTGTAAAAACCGGAAGTGTTACCAAATAAAACAGTTGGCTCAAACGCTGTGCTGACATCCCCGTTCGGAAGTGTCCAGCTGTAAAAATCTGCATGCGAACTGGTGTTAGAGGTTGTTGCACTTTCGTTGGTTTGATTGACCAACTCAAAATTTGCAACCGGTAAATTATCGAGACATACTGCATCATTAATTGTGAGTGAGGAAATACATCCGTTTGCATCCGTAACCGTCAGACCGGCAGTGTAGCATCCAGCTTGATTCATAACAGTTGTTGCTCCGCTACAATCTCCGTTAATCGGAGCTCCGTTGATTGTCCATACACATGTTCCGTTATGCTGACCTGTCGGAATGAGTTCCACCGCAGCAGGTAAGCAAGTTTCTGCAGTTGTTGTGAAATGCACCGGATCAGGAACGTTTACGATCAGGTTTAATGTCGTAATAACATCACATCCGTTTGCATTCTGTGTCGTATGAGTTGCAACAGCAGTTCCTCCTGTTGTGATTGTTTGTCCGTTCCAGGAATAAGGTAGATCTGCCTGACAGATGGTTTGATCATCGGTTAAATAGGTTGTCGGATGAATTGTTAAATTCAAAGAGGTAATAATGTCGCACCCATTGGAATTTTGAGCTGTATGCGTTGCTATGGCCACTCCTCCTGCTGTGATTGTTTGCCCGTTCCAGGTATAAGGTAAATCTGTGTCGCAGATTGCAATATCATCTGTAGGGGAAGTGGTTGGGTTAACAGTAAGATTTAATGTTGTTGTGACATCACATCCATTGGAATTTTGTGTGGTATGTGTCGCTACGGCAGTTCCTCCCGTTGTAATTGTTTGCCCGTTCCAGCTGTACGGAAGGTCGGAGTCACAAATCGTAATATCATCAGTGAGTGGTTGCGTTGCCGGATGTGTCGCCAGATTCAGCGTAATGGTTACATCGCATCCGTTGGCATTCTGAACAACAGCCGTTGCTACATTATTTCCGGAAGAATTGATCACCTGACCATTCCAGGTGTAAGGTAAATCTTCAGGACAAATGGTAATGTTCTCTGTCTCGTAGGGCGGATCGTAGGTTACAATTAAAATTGGTTTGTTCGCATCGGCATATCCCCGAATCCTGTTTCGGCACGTATTGTGTGCATTTGCGCCACCGTACGTATGCATCCCGACAGCAAACCAGTTTGGAATTAACTGCGATTGCAAATCAGCCATGTTTGCTGTGAGATTTACCGTTCTCCAACCTGTTCCTGAAACCAGAACAGCTGTATTGTAATCTCCGAAGATATTGCCGTCACGTATATCATCTAATCGCGCGAGATTGTTGGCAGCAACAGAAAAATCATTTGTTGAGGGATCGGCCGCCATGTGTCTGAAATACGTACTTACGACGCAACCGCTACTCGCTGAGCTATTGTCTGCAACATAATACCTGAATTCAGCCGTATTGATGCACGCGTCATCGGGAATGTCTGTAATATTAAATTTTGTCCAACCACTTTGAACCGAATAAGTATTGTTTCTGCCGATCCAGAAGTCACCTTCTGAACTTTCAATAATGCTGGAAGAGGTATAATTGGCACATCCCGGAGAGTAGCAATTGGTACTGCTCGTTGTTGAATGATGTCCCGTCCATCGGGTGGTATTATTGGGGTACAAATTGATCGTAGGGTCAATATAAACAGGAAAATTCAAATCCTGTTTCAACCAGTTTGCCGGAACCAGTGTTTTAATGGTCAATACATTGTCTTGTTGAGAGATATGGTAATCACCAATCAGTTCATGTGTTGGTTCATCATGACTTTTCTGGCCATGTGAATGAACCGGAGAGTCATGAAAAAGAGGCTGATCAAAATAAGCGGCAAGCATTCCTATTTGATCCGTCAACTCGATTCTTTTTCCATTTAGAACAGCTTTCCATCCCTTTGGTAAGACTACTTTTTCCTCAAAAACAAGGTACTCCGCATCAGCAGGCATTGCATTCAATGCCGATTTGCTCCGAAGAACATAATCCATTTTCCGGAAGGTTGTATTATGAGTTAGTACCAGATCAATATCAGAATTATAAACCCCCGGAAAGGTTAATACATTATAATTGATTGTTCCTGAACTCGTTGCAATAACAGTTGACCGACTTTCACCATTTTTGCCACTATAATACATCCGCATGCCGACCATATCCGTCAGAACAGCACCATCTTTCATAACTGTTTTTATGGATCCTGTCGCCTGACCGGGATAGTAGGTCTTGTGGTTGTTGGTTGTATTTTGAAATCCGTTTGTTGTTTTTACCAACCCGTGATAAATTGTTTTCCACGAACCGTTTTCATAATAGTTGAGCGGTCCTGCACCGATAAGGGCAGAAATAGCTCCATCCTTGTTTTGGAAGTGTTTGGAAAACTCTGTTCGTTTATTAACCAATTCTGTTGCTGAATCATATTGTCCGAATGACTCTTTTGCCCAAAACAATTCATTTTCTTGTGAATAAGAAGAGCTGAACACCAACAAAAAAGAGAAAAAAACAAGAAAAAAACTTGAATTTGAACGCATTGAAAGTAGTGAGTTTATTTTCATAATCATTAGTAGCATAACCGTTTATACAAAATAAATGCCGGACTAAAATACGTTATTTATTTATAGTTAACAGTTATTTGTTGGATATTTAACATGTTTCTGCAGTGGGAAAACAGGTGAAGTTATGCAAGTGAAAAATGTAAATCATTGATAATTATGTTTTAACCGTTTGATCATCCGGTAGTGAAGTTGAGTGTCTGTTATTCAATCGGAGAATTGATTTTAATCTCACAATTTGTCCGTTTCACCTTTTTTAACTTTGAATAACCTTTTTTATACACCAATTTTGCATCGTTTTTAAAGAGAAAAATGGTACAACAACTTAAACAATCCGCACTAGTATTATTCGTTTTGGCTTTATCAGTCAATTCCGGTTTTTCCCAACAAGTCATTACACTTCAGGATGCACTTAATTATGCATTGGAAAATAGTGAAGTGATGAAACAGGCGAAGTTGGATGTTGAAAACGGAAATCAAAAAGTAACAGAGTCATTGTCATCTGCTTTACCTCAGATCAATGCCGCAAGTTCGGTAACAGGAAACCCGATTGTGCAATCATTTGTGTTGCCGGCAGACTTTATGGGGGGAGCTCCCGGAGAATTCGTAGCAATTCGTGCAGGGCAAACCTGGTCCGCGATGACGCAGGTAACTTTGAGCCAGCAATTGTATAACCAACAAGTGTTTTCAGGATTGAAGGCAGCCAGAGGAAGTGCACAATATTATGAAATTGCAGCGCAACTGAGTGAAGAAAATGTATTGCAACAAGTTGCAACAAATTATTATCAATTGGTGGTTACCCGTGAAAAAATGGGGACATTGGACGCAAACATTGCCCGGGTTGATGAATTGCAAAAAATTCTGGTTTCCCAGGTGGAGAACGGATTGGCGAAGAAAATAGACCTGGATCGTGTTCGGGGGAATAAAACAAACCTGGAAGCACAGAAGTTGGAGTTGGACAATGCTGTTATTCAAATGGAAAACCTGTTGAAATATTACATGGGAATGCCAATTGAAGAACAAATTTCTATTCCGGCAACAGCACATGGTGAATTGGAAAACTATGCGAAAGGAATTATTTCCACAGACCAGTTCAATGTGGAAAATCTAACTTCTTTTCGTATGCTCAACAAACAAGCTGAACTCTTGAACTTGCAGACAAAAGTGTTTAAAGCAAATTATTATCCGACCTTGTCGTTATCCGGACATTATTCCTATAACACACAAAGTAATGATTTTAATCTGTATACAAAAAAAGCATTGAGCTATGATATGGCAGCGGTTTCATTGAACCTTTCCATTCCGATCTTTGATGGGTTGGCAAAACGTGCAAAAGTAAAGTCTTCTGAAATCCAATTAGAGCAATTACGCCAGGAAATGACAAAAACATCCAACGCGTTAACGATGTCGTTTCACAATGCAAAATTGCAGATTTCAAACAGCTTGAAAACAATTCAGGTACAGGAGGCCAATAAAGAACTGGCAAAAGAAGTATATGACATTACCAATAGTAATTACCAACTTGGATTATCCAGTCTGACCGATTTAATCAATGCTGAAACAGAGTTGAGAACTGCTGAAAACAGCTACAACGAAGCTTTGCTGCAATACAAAGTGGCAGAAATTGAAATGATTAAAGCAAAAGGAGAAATAGGAACTTTGTTAAATAAATAATAGACTTTAAGTTAAACGTATATGAAAAAGATAATTATTACCGTTCTTGTCGTAGCTGCAGCAATTGGAGGAATTGTTTGGACGCTTCAGAGCAATAAAAAAGAAAACCAGTCAAAAATTGACATCGTTAGTAAAGGAACGGGAGCAGTACCGGTAAAGGTAATGACCGTTAAAAGAGAAGCGATTAATGTTGACTTCGCTGTGAATGGTAAGCTTGCAGCCAATCAGGATTTGATGCTGATCTCTGAAGTAAACGGACGCGTGTTGTCGATCCGGGTGAAAGAAGGAGACAAAGTGACACAGGGCCAAGTATTGGCAACAGTTGAAAGCACATACAGCAGCTTGGATTATCAGGCAGCAAGCGATGCAGTGCAGAAACTGAAAGTTGACCAGCAACGATTGACAAGTGCTCTGAAAACAGGGGGTGTTACACAATCGCAAGTGGACGAAATCAATTTGGCAGTTAAAAATGCAGAAAGCCAACTTGCACAAGCAAAAAAGAGATTGTCAGATGCTTCCATCAAAGCACCTATTTCCGGAATCATCAACAAAAAATACATTGAAGTCGGTTCATTTGCAGCAGCAGGAACACAATTGTTCAACATCGTTGACGTATCCAGCCTGAAATTGAATGTGACAGCAAACGAACGTCAGGTTGTTCAATTGGGAGTGGGATACAAAGTAGATATTACGGTTCCTGTTTTCCAGGATGAAACGTTTACCGGGTCTATTTCATTCATTGCTCCGAAAGCGGACAACAGCTTGAATTACCCGATTGAAATCAAATTGGATAACACGAAAACGAAGAATAAAGTAAAAGCTGGTATGTATGCTTCTGCAGAATTCAAATTCGGCGATCAGACACCAATCATTGCAATTCCGAGAACAGCATTCATCGGAAGTGTGAACAGCGGAGAAATTTTCGTGATTGAGAAAGAAGGCGTTGCAACATTGAGAAAAGTCGCTCCGGGAGCAATCTTCGGAGAGCAGGTTGAAATTTTAGGAGGGTTAAAGGAAGGTGAAACAGTCATTACAACAGGACAGATTAACTTGATTAACGGAACTCCGATTGAAGTATTGAAATAAAAGTTGTTCACAATTAATTTTCAAAAAGATAGAGTATGAAAATCGCAGATATTTCAATCAAAAGACCATCGTTGGTGATCGTAATTTTTACGGCATTGACAGTTTTTGGATTGATTTCCTATTCATTATTGAACTATGAGTTACTTCCTAAGTTTACTCCTAGTGTTATCTCTGTTGCAACCGTTTATCCGGGTGCATCTCCTTCCGAAGTAGAAAATACCGTCACCAAAAAGATAGAAGAAGCGGTTGCTTCGATGGAAAAGGTGAAGAAAATCGAGTCCACTTCTTTTGAAAGTTTATCTTTGATCGTCATAACGTTGCAGGACAATGCAGATGTCGATTATGCTATGACGGATGCCCAGCGGAAGCTCAACGCCATCATGGCCGATTTACCGGAAACAATCAAGACGCCATCGTTGAACAAATTCTCATTTGATGACTTACCAATTGTAACCATTGCTGCAACAGCAGATAAATTGTCAGATGTAGAGTTCTTCGACTTGATTGACAAACGTATTCAACCTTTATTGTCACGTGTGGATGGTGTTGCGAAAGTGAACATTATCGGTGGACGTCAGCGTGAATTCCAGGTGAATATCGACGCGCAAAAACTGGAAGCGTACAACATTTCATTGCTCCAGGTACAACAAGCTGTTTTGTCTGCGAATATGGACTTTCCGACAGGAAGTATCAAATCTCAGGATCAGAACGTCTTGATTCGTTTGGCAGGTAAATACGAAACAATTGAAGAACTGAGAGACCTGGTAATTATCCAGACACAAGAAAACGGACAGGTACGTTTGAAGGACATTGCAGACGTGCAGGATGCACAGAAAGATGCTGAAAAAATTGCACGTTTGGATCGAAAAGGAGCAATTGCGTTACAGGTATTGAAACAATCGGATGCCAATGCGGTGAAAGTGAGTAAAAATACACAGGCAATCATCGGACAGGTTGAAAAAGAATACGAGCAGTACGGGTTGAAATTACAGATTGCAAATGACAGTTCTGTGTATACATTGGAATCAGCAAATGCGGTAGTACACGATTTAATTCTGGCGATCATCCTGGTAGCAGCGATCATGTTATTGTTCCTCCACAGTTTGAGAAACGCTTTGATCGTAATGGTAGCGATTCCTGCATCCTTGATCGCAACATTCATCGGGATGTTCTTCCTCGGATTCTCCCTCAATTTGATGTCCTTACTGGCACTTTCACTGGTGGTCGGGATCCTCGTCGATGACGCGATTGTAGTCATTGAGAACATTTACCGCCACATGGAGATGGGTAAAAACAGAGTACGGGCTTCGGTTGACGGAACAAAGGAAATCGGATTTACGGTGATCTCGATCACGTTAGTAATCGTCGTAGTATTCTTACCGATCGGTTTGAGTACGGGGATGGTTGCAAACATTCTTCGCGAGTTCTGTTTGACGGTCGTTATTGCGGTATTACTCAGTTTGTTTACCTCATTTACAATTGTTCCTTGGTTGACTTCCCGTTACGGAAGGCTGGAGCACATCACAGGTAAAAACATCGGTGGGAAAATCATTTTGAGCTTTGAGCGTGGGTTAGGAAACTTCACTAAATGGGTGAGTGGAATCCTTGGATGGTCTTTACGTCATAAATTCCTTACTCTTGGAATTGTAACTGTGTTGTTGTTTTCTTCATTCGGATTGGTAATCGGAGGATTTATCGGAGCAGAGTTCTTTGCTCAGGGTGACAGAGGAGAATTCCTGGTACAAATTGAATTACCAAAAGATGCATCGCTGGAGCAAACCAACCAGATGATCATGAAAGCTGAAAATTACCTGGCGAAAAAACCGGAAGTAGTTACACAGATCACAACGGTAGGTCAGGCATCTGATGGTATGGCGGGTGTTACTAAAACAATGTACAAAGGGGAGATTACGGTAAAACTGGTGCACAAATCGCAGCGGGAAGATCCGACAAATATCTACGCAGCGAAGTTGAAGAAAGAATTGTCCAGAGAATTGGTTGGTGCGAAAGTGAAAACGGCTCCGATCAGTATTCTGGGGATGGCCGATCAGGCTCCGTTGGATATGACGGTACTTGGATCAGATATCAACGAAGTATATGCGTATGCCCATAAGGTAATGGATGTATTGAAAGAAATCCCGGGATCATCGGAGGTGCAATTGTCCGCAGAGGATGGATCTCCGGAAGTAACAATAAAAGTAGACCGGGATAAGATGGCTGCTTTAGGGTTGAGCATGCAGATTGTCGGAGGAACGTTACAAACATCTTTCAACGGAAACATCGACGGTAAATTCCGAAGAGGAGAGTACGAATACGATATCAATATCCGATTGGATGCTTTCAACCGTGAAAGTGTAGACGACGTTGCCAATGTTACATTTATTAATAATATGGGGCAATTGATCCGCTTATCGCAATTTGCCGATATTCAGATTAAGTCAGGACCAAGCCGATTGGAGCGTCGCGATAAAACAGCTTCTGTGAAAATTCAGGCACAAACAGTCGGTCGTTCTGTAAGTACGGTTGCAACGGAACTGGAAGAAAAACTGAAGAAAATAGAAAAACCATTGGGAGTTGATTACATCTGGGGTGGAGATATGGAAAATCAGCAGGATGGATTCGGTTCATTGGGAATTGCCTTGTTGGTATCCGTATTGTTGGTGTACTTCATCATGGTGATGTTGTACGACAGCTTTGTACATCCGTTAGTGGTTATGTTCTCCATTCCGTTGGCGATTATCGGAGCATTCCTTGCCCTGGCGTTGACAAATAATTTGTTGAGTATCTTTACCATTTTGGGATTAATTATGTTGATCGGTTTGGTTGCCAAGAATGCGATTATCCTTGTCGACTTTACAAATCACCTGAAGGCACAAGGACACTCCACACACGAAGCATTAATGTTGGCAAACCATGCACGTTTGCGTCCGATTCTGATGACAACGATCGCGATGGTGATTGGTATGATGCCAATTGCGATGGCGTCCGGTTCAGGATCTGAGTGGAAAAACGGATTGGCGTGGGTAATCATCGGAGGATTGATTTCTTCGTTGTTCCTGACGTTGGTTGTTGTTCCGGTAGTTTATCAGATGTTTGATAATATCCTGAACAAATTTGGTTGGAATAAACCTCCTCTTCCTTTTGACGAATTGGTTGCAGAACCATATGATCACAAAGAAGTGAAGGAATATTAATAAGTAGTAGTAGTTTTGAGTTTATGAAAAATCCGGTAGATGATTCTACCGGATTTTTTGTTTGTATAACTCTTTTTTAACCACAGATGTATTAGTTTTAATTTACACGTATTGTGTGCACACCAACAATGTAATCAACTCAGCTCACACCGTGGGCTGCTATGTGTCACTTTTTACAGATATTACAGACATTAATCTATGTTTCTTTGTTTTTCTATGTGGTTTAATTACCATTAATTACATAGAAGATACCATCGGTATAGATTTTTCAACCAGCTAAAAAGTAATTAAGGCTCTTTTAATCAGGGGGGAATTAATGCGACTTAGGAATTCCATACAAATAATTAATCGGCATCGGACCACTGGTTTTACCGACTTCCCAGTCAAATTGCTCCGAATTGGTTAATGATTGAATCAATTCCCGGCGTTCTTTCTCCGAATACGTTCTGAAAATAGAAGCGATTCCATCCCAAAGAATGTAAAGCGGGATGAGTGGAACCAGATAAATAAACGGTAAGACTTGCCAGCGAACCGGACGAATGAACGGTGTAAAAATCACTACATTCAAAATCACAAATAACATGGAAAAAAAACTTCCGAAATTTCGGGCAACAGGTTCAAACACAGCAATAGGGGAGTTCGTGTCCACTGCATGTTGTAGGATTTGTTTTGCCTGTACTGGTCTGAAATGATGAAAAGCTGCAAAAAGTGTAATGAATCGACCTCGCAAGTGGGACGGAAGTTCCATGGCATTAACCGATCCGGTTTCGTAGTTGAACACGGTATCTAATTCTTTTTTTGTGCGTTTGAATGCTTCAATGTTGGGATAATAATCCGTGAGTGTAATCTTCACTTCCGGCAGTTCATCATGAATTGCTTTTGCGAGTGGAACCAAACTACTTCCACCTCCGGATGCACAGTCAACCCATGTGTTGTTGCGACTTGCCTGTAATCCTTTTCTGATAATGGGGAGAATAGGTTTATAGATGTCAAATTTTGTAGCCACAAAACGCAGGTAATCCGTTCCGTAATCTCTCCAACTTTTTGGGAACCATGTCAAATCTTCCCATTCCAACATGTGTATTCTTTTCATAGGCGAATTGATGTATATAAAAAAAGGAGCCTTACAGCTCCTTCCTAAATTTGTTTTACAGTAACATTGTCACCGGATTTTCCAGGTATCCTTTAAATGTTTGCAGGAATGCGGCTCCGGAAGCTCCGTCTACCACCCGGTGGTCACAGGAGAGTGTTACCTTCATCACATTCCCCGGAACCACCTGTCCGTTTTTCACAACAGGAACTTCTTTGATTCCTCCCACAGCCATGATGCAGCTGTCAGGTGGGTTAATGATGGCTGTAAACTCTTCAATACCGAACATTCCCAGGTTGGAAATGGTGAATGTATTTCCTTCCCAGTCTGAAGGTTGTAATTTTTTATCTTTTGCTTTTTTCGCGTATGTTCTTACCTCGTCACCGATTTGTGCAAATCCTTTTGTATCTGCAAAACGAACAACCGGAACAAGCAATCCTTCTTCCACTGCAACAGCAACTCCGATATGGATGTGTTGATTGCGTCGGATGGTATCACCCAACCATGCTGAATTGACCGCAGGATGCTGACGCAGAGAGATTGCAACTGCTTTTATGACCATATCGTTGAATGATACTTTTACTCCTTCTGTTGCATTCAATGCTTTCCGTGCGGCAATTGCATTGTCCATATCAATGTCCAGTGTCAGGTAAAAATGCGGAGCTGTAAACTTACTTTCAGCCAATCGTCGTGCAATTGTCTTACGCATTTGCGATACCGGCTCATCTGTATATGATTCAACTCCGGCAGGAGCAGCCGTAAATGAAGCACGTGCAGGAGCATCATAAGGTACATAATGATCCACATCGCGTTTTACGATACGACCACCTTCTCCTGTTCCTTGTACTGTATTGATATCGATTCCTTTTTCGGAAGCTAATTTTTTTGCCAGTGGGGAAGCGACAACTCTTCCATCTGTAGAAGTTGTTTGAGCAACAGGTGCACTTACAGGTTGCGCTTTAGCGGCCGGAGCAGTTTCTTTAATCGGTTCCGGTGAAGGGGCAGCAGCAGCTTTTTCTTCTTTCTTCTCTTCTTTTGCTGCAGCCGGAGCAGCAGTATCTCCCGAAAGAATTCCGGAAATATCTTCTCCTTTCTCGCCAATGATCGCAAGAATTGCATTCACAGGAGCAGCCTGACCTTTCTCAACACCAATGTGTAACAACACACCATCGTAGAACGATTCAAATTCCATCGTTGCTTTATCCGTTTCAATTTCCGCAAGTACTTCTCCGGAAGAAACGGCATCACCAACTTTTTTTGTCCACTCAGCAACAACACCTTCAGTCATGGTGTCACTCAATTTAGGCATGTAAACTACTTCAGCCATACTATTTTTAATCTATTTAGGATTCTTAATTAATATTCAACGATGTACGGATAGTTTGGTTCCTGGTAAATATCCTCGTACAATTCTTTTCCGTCAGGGTAAGGAGAGTTTTCAGCAAATTCAACAGATTCTTCTACTTCTTTCTTAACCCAGTCTTCTACTTCCTTGATTTCTTTATCTGTCATCCATTTGTTTTCTTTGATGACTTCCAAACAGTGTACAATCGGGTCCTGATCCATCCATTCCTCAACTTCTTGTTTTGTTCGGTATTTTTGAGGATCTGACATAGAGTGTCCTTTATATCGGTAAGTGCGGATATCCAATAGGGTAGGGCCATCACCTCTTCGTGCTCTGTCTGTTGCTTCTTCGATTGCTTCATGAACCGCTTCCGGAGACATTCCGTTTACAATACGTGAAGGCATTTCGTAAGAAAGACCGATTTTAGAAAGATCTGTTACATTTGTTGTTCGTTCAACTGAAGTCCCCATGGCATAATTGTTATTCTCAATAATAAAAATAACCGGAAGTTTCCACATCATTGCCATGTTAAATGTTTCATGCAATGCTCCCTGTCGAACAGCTCCGTCTCCCATAGATACGAAAGCTACATTTCCTGTTTCATTGTATTTTTCAGCAAAAGCGACACCGGCACCCATTGCGATCTGAGCTCCAACGATTCCGTGTCCTCCCATGAAGTTTACTTTTTTATCGAAAAAGTGCATGGAACCACCTTTCCCTTTTGAACAGCCGGTTGTACGTCCGTATAATTCCGCCATCAACACTCTCGGATCTGTTCCCAACGCAATCGGATGCGCGTGATCCCGGTATGCAGTCATGTGTTTATCACCCGGTTTGCAAGCACTTGCTGTTCCAGCTACAATTGCTTCCTGACCGATGTACAAGTGACAAAATCCACCGAATTTTTGCTGAATGTATAACTGACCTGTTTTCTCTTCGAACTTACGAATCAGCAACATATCTTTCCACCACTTGATATAGGTCTCTTTTGAGAATTTAGAAGTACTGTCAACCTTGCTCTTTTTTGTTGCTGCTGTTGGTTTTTTGGAAGTTTTTACTGCCATGAATAATCCTTTTTTAATACAAGAAGCAAATATATATAAAAATTTAAGATATTGCAGTTTGCAGCTGTAAAGATTGAGTCAGGAATACCTGATAGTGGTTTTCTTATTCGCCTCCTCGTTCATCCAGTAAGTTGAAATCAGCTTTTTCGGATTCTTTGCGCTGTTGGTTAAAACGGTAGGTAAATACAAGTGTAATCGTTCTCGGACGCCAGAGTGTACTGCTTTCCGAATACAATTCAGGTGTATCGGTGATCATTCTCCAGCGGCGTGTATTGAACAAATCGCGGACGTTTAACCCGATTGTTGCCTTTCCCTTCATCAGATCTCGTGAAAGTCCCAGGTCGAAATGGTAAATCGCCAGCATTTTTCCTTGCGGACGAACACTCGGTGCGGTGTAATTAAATGCGATTTGTGATTTGAATAATTTCGGGAATGAAAGGTTGATAGATGTGCGATTGGTCCATGTGAAGTTTTTTCTTCTGAAATCTGTATTGTTGAAATTCCCGGAGATGACTTCTTCATAAAAATTAAACCCTGAATTCAACCGGAACCAGTTGGCAGGTGTGTAAGTAACATTTAATTCAACTCCGTAGGCATCTTTTAAAGCAATGTTGAGTGGAGTAATGTAAATGATTCCGTCATCACCAAGTGTGGAAATCCGTTCAATTTTGTTGGTTGTATTGCGGTAATACACTGACCCTAAAATAGATCCCGAACCCCAGTTTTGGAGAATTCCCGCTTCTAATGAATTGGTGTATTCCGGATTCAGATAGGCATTCCCGACTCTGCGTTCGCGGTTGTCACCAAATTTAGTGTAAGGCATCAGATCCCATTGCCCCGGTCTGCTGATTCTCCGGCTATAACTCAACTGAAACGTTTGTCGTTCCGTATTTTTAAATGAAACGGCTGCACTTGGAAATAAGTCCAGATAATTTTTATCAATGGTATTGTTGTTGGAAATCTGTAAGGTACTGATGTCTGAATATTCAGCCCGTAAACCTGCCTGTACCGAAAACTTTTTCCATGTATTGGATGCCATTGCATACGCGGCATATACGCTTTCATTGTACTTGTACCGATCGTTGTACAGTGACGGATAGTTCCAATCTGCATTGACCCATTCTCCGAACCGGAAATTGTTTTCCATGTTCCGGATTTGCATTCGTACCCCTGTTTCAAATTTTCCTTCTTTGAGAAATGGAAGTACAAAATCAGATTGAGCAAGAAAATTATTTTCCAACATGGTCACCTGGGAGTGTTCAATTCGTTCTCCCTGGAAAGTAGAAGAGTTTTCCGAATAGTTCGAGCGTTCAATATCCTGGTCCCGGAACCATTTCAGATCGGTTGACCATTCTGCTTTGTTGTTGAATTTTTTTGTGTAAGAAAGATTTGCTTCCAGTAAGTCTTCCAGTTCTGTTTGTCCTTCGTACCGGTCATTGTACCCGGTTGGATTGTCATTCAGGTCCATGTTCTCGTAGTAGCGGTCATAGGAGTTATTTCCCAATCCTGAACGGATGGTAAATGAGGTGGAAAGCGTATTTTTTTCATTGATGTAATAATCCAGTCCGAGGGAACCGTGATTGCTCAATTTTCTTCTTCTGTGTTCATAATTCTGACGGTATACAAATGCCGTATCTGCATTGTTGAGACGCTGATAGGTTTCGCTGTATCCCGGGATACTATTTTTATTGATTGAATAGGTTGCAAATACATTGACTTTATCTCTTCGGTAATTGATCCGGAAGTCACCACCCAGTTCCGGGAAATATCCACCCCGTATGCTGGCAGAACCATTTAATCCCCGGGTCTGATTTTTTTTAAGGACAATATTGATAATCCCACCCTCTCCCTGTGCGTCGTAACGGGAAGAAGCATTGGTAATGACTTCTATTTTTTCAATGTTATCGGCTTGCAATTGTTTCAATGCATCTGCACTGGATGCAAAACCGGACATTTTTCCATCGATAAGAATACGCACGTTCGAATTTCCCCGCAGGCTTACATTTCCTTCTGCATCGACTGTAATGGAAGGAATATTTTCCAGCACATCAACTGCATTTGCTCCCTGGTTGTTCAGGTCGGAGCCAACATTAAAAACACGTTTGTCCAGGTGGTATTCCATAGCAGCCTTTTGTCCGACAATTTCTACTGCTTCCAGCTCTGCGATTGTCTGCATGGTGATGGTGCCCAATTTAACATCTCCGCTTTGCTGCTGTAGTAAAATCGTGTCATTGGTAAGCCCCGCATATTTTAAGACAATGTAAAACTCTCCTGCCGGAAGTACGAGGTTGAAGTTCCCTTCTTCATCCGAAAAATCACCTTTTACGATTTTATCTTCGAATTTGCTGTACCCTTGAATTGCGACATAAGAAAGTGGTTGTTTGTCTGAGTCGATGATCGTTCCGGAAATAGATAACTCCGATTGGGAAAAAAGAAATGGACTATAGCATATGATGACAAGGAGGATGACAAGGCGAATCAGCATTTATATAACAAGTTCTTTCATCAACAGGTGTTCATGAAAATGAATGGCAAATTTAGCAATTTACAGGCAATAAAAAAGGGTGTTTACACACCCTTAACGATATTTTATGATTTTCAAATCGTGTTTAATCGACCGTTTGAATATCTATATCATAGGTAACGGTATAGTAATCAGGTACTGCACGGATAACAATGAAATTTTCTATGTAACGCTGCTCTTCACACTTACCACAATCTTTCACCTTAATGGTGTACTTAACGACTCCGTTTTCATCATCAATCAATACATTTCTATCAAATTGAGCAAAGCAATTGACAGTCATCGGATAACATAAAATGTTATATTCCGTATAATCTACTGCCGTTTTAGTAATTCCTTTATCCTTACTGATTTTGAAGTTGTCTGCATAATTGCTGTTCCCGTTAATTAAGTATTCATCAGGACTCATACTGGATGTTATGTACCCGGATTCAGAAAACACAGAAATATCTGCTTTGATTTCGCCAGAAGTGGCATCTTCTCCCAGATCACATTTTTTCTTACAGGAAACGGAAGTAGCTACTAAGATAACAGAGAAGGCAATAAGCACGCGATTTACAACTCTTTTCATGAATGTTGGGTTTTGATGGATAATCGTTTTATTATAGAGGTCAAATATATATTTTTTAATTGATAATTGGTTGAATTATTTCTTTCGAAGCACAAATTTCTGCCCCAGATATACCTTACGTACCTGTTCATCTGCTGCTAGTTCTTCTGCTGTCCCTGACTTCAGAATCGCACCTTCAAAAAGGAGGTAGGCACGGTCTGTAATCGAGAGTGTTTCCTGCACATTGTGATCGGTGATCAGGATACCAATATTTTTTTCCCGGAGCTCAGAAACAATACTTTGGATGTCTTCTACAGCAATCGGATCGACTCCCGCAAACGGTTCGTCAAGTAACAGGAACTTTGGATTGGTAGCAAGGGCGCGGGCAATTTCCGTTCTTCGCTTTTCTCCTCCGGACAAACGATTTCCCAGGTTTTTTCTAACATGCTGCAGACTGAACTCGTTGAGGAGTTGTTCCAACCGCGCTTCCCGTTCCTGTTTGTTCAGATCGGTCATTTCCAATATCGCCATGATGTTATCCTCGACACTCAGTTTCCGGAACACTGAAATTTCCTGTGGCAGGTAGCCGATACCAAATTGGGAACGTTTATACATCGGCATCTTGGTAATGTCGATTTCATCGAGAAAAACTTCTCCTGAATCAGGTTTAACCAGTCCTACAATCATGTAGAATGATGTTGTTTTTCCCGCTCCGTTTGGTCCGAGTAACCCGACAATTTCGCCTTGGTTTACTTCAACAGAAACCCCTTTTACTACATTTCTGCCTTTGTATGTTTTCTTTATTTCTTTTGTATGTAATTTCATTACAAGAATATTTCCCAACGTGCTCTGAATCCAAATGGTGAAACTCCCGGAATCTGGTGAGTGACACGATAAAAGACATCAAAGCGGAGTAACTTAAATATGTTTTCCAGCCCCAAAGATACTTCGATATATGGAGTATTTCCAAATTGTTTGGTAAATGGCGGTAAGATCATCTCTTTTTCGTGTCGAGAATCAATCATTCCCCATGTTGCACGCGCACTGGAGACAAATCGCCATTTTAGTTTTTTGATCCCCGGGATGTAATCCAGGAAGAGTCCTCCCCAGTGATTTTCGATGTAGGCGTCTGCGTACTTATCGGAAATAAACTCAAAGAAATTGAGCATATTGAAGGTCGTTTTGTACAAGAAGTATGATTGATTTCCTTCGTGCACTTTTAAGAAAGGATATGCAGCAGAACCATTGATGTATCCCACACTCGCTCCGTACCGGATGTATCCGAGAACTCCTGCTGTGACCCTGTGATCCAGTGCCAGTTCATATTTCTGATACTGGTAATCACTCCCCAATGCTCCTTTTATTCCCAAAATTGTCTGGAAGGAGATGATCGGGAACCTGGATTTGATGGAAACACGGTCAAATGCTCCTCCGACAAATTCTTCGTCTTTTGCCCATCTGAAACGGAACGTAACCTCACTTGCACGGATACTGTTAATCGTATCGTACAAACCGGTATTTTCATTCATGCGCAGGTAATTAGCTAGCCCCAACGGTGTGTATTCTTTCCATTCAAAAGCAGTGAAGAGCACAATGTCTTTGTGTACATCCTTTTCAAAATTGATTCCGGCCTTTTCAACGAATGTAAGTTTGTCCAGAGGTCCTGTGCGAAAAAGTGTTCCAAAGGTAGATCCTACCTGAGATGCCTTGGTAGAAGCACCGATTTGTTCAATGTCATAATTGTAAAATGCACTCAACATTCCTCGTTTCTGAGGAGAAACATTGTACCGGATACTTCCTCCGTATTTATAGCGTTCATCGCCAAATCCGTAGTATACTTTCCCTCCGATTTCAAGCCTTCGGGAGAACTTATTGGAGGTTCTGATGGCAACACCGAAACGCAACTTTTCTACTTGATTATAGCTAAACATATTGTAGATCATTCCGAAATCAAAATAGCCATAGGGGTAATATCCTGTTGTCAGCATGTAGGTAACTCCCTGCAGGCGTTTGAAAAACGGGACTGTTTTCAAGGAGTCAATCATTTCCCCGATACCTGCCTGATGAAAGGTAAGTGGTACGTGTCGATGCGCCTCCCAGTACGCTTCGTCTCTTTGATGCGCACTGTCTGCTATTTCTACTGTGTTGTTGCTTTTATAGAATGCGTCCGGATGTGGTTTGTTGATGACAAAATTTTCCCTGGATGAATACTTCCGAGCATAAATACCATATAAACTGGTTTTTTTCGTGAGTTTAAAATCTGCCAGAATCGTTTCGTTGGTCATCATCCATACTTCCTTTTCTACCATTGAGAAATTCTGCTCAAAATACAAATCCTGCAGGTAGTTGATATTTGCCCATGGAGCAATCGTTCCCTTGATCGATTTAATGGCATAGGTTGTATCGTGCACCCACATTTCTCCTTCAAAAGTCATGTCACCTTCCCGTTTGGGTTTAAAGGTCATTTTATAACACCACAGATTGTCAAGGAAGGAAGAGTCAACAATCAGAAACTGGTAATAATTTCGTGCAAAACTTGAAATAGGGCTAATGAAACTTCGGTTGACAATGTTGATGTTGTTGTCGTAAATATTGATGTCCATATACATTTCTCCCAGAAACTGATCCAGTTGAATGTTATCAATACCGACTACACGGGTTGCTTTTAAAACTTCTTTCTTGCGTTTGGGATTGGTTGCATAATAAAAATCGGACAATCCTTCCGTAAAGATAACCGGGAGGTAATTTTTACCAGTTTCAGTTGAATCCAGGTAATCCAGGATCAAATCCATTCGCTTGACGATTCCTCTTTCTTTAAATTTATCTCCGATGTTATTGAGGTCAAACTGAATTTTATTGTAGAGCTCGTATTCGTAAGCCAACAATTTCTCCCGGTCATTGATCGGTTTGTTGTGAATGATCTTTTTATGCAGCGTAACGGAAGGAAGTTCATCCGGAGGTAAGACCGTCAGTTCTTCAATTTCAGAAACAGTCATTGCTAAGTCTATATCGAGAACCTGCTCTTTGTCTCTTTTTATAGCTAGTGTCTGTGTAATGTATCCTGTTAATGTGAAGCGAAGAGAGTCTGTTGCGTAATAGGTTTCAATGCTGTAAAAACCAACGGAGTCTGTTAAGATACCAATTTTAGAATCTTTAAACTGGACTTTTACAAATGGAAGAGGCTCCTCTGTAACAGCATCTTTTACAACACCACTTACTTTGGTTTGTTGTGCAAGGAGTGTTAAAGGAGTCAAGACCAATATAAGCAGTACAATCTTCAGCATCTTCTCATTTGAAGAAGTAAAAGTAGAAAAATACAGTTAATAACAACTTGTTACCACTGATTAAATCATTCATGCTTAATTGTTGATATTTTCTTTGTTGCGTTTTTTCTCAACTCTTGCAGCTGTGAGAATTCCGATTTCATACAACAACGCAATAGGAATAGAGACAATTACCTGACTGATCAGATCCGGTGGAGTGATCACTGCTGCCAGGATTAAAACTCCTACAAGCGCATGTTTGCGGTATTTTCGAAGGAAGTCAGCTGTGATAATTCCCAATTTAGCCAGTAAGTAAGAGGCAATCGGGAGTAAAAAGAATAAACCGGTATAAAAAATGGTTGATAAAATCATTCCCATGTAGGAATCAACGGTAAAAATGTTCTGAATTTGGGTACTGATTTTATAGTTTCCGAAAAATTGGATCGTCATTGGTGTTACAACAAAATACCCGAATAAAATTCCAAGAAGGAACAGTAGTGAAACGTAAAATACCAATCCTCCCATTGCGGAACGTTCTGTCACTTTTAATGCAGGACGGATAAAAGCCCATAGCTGGTAAAATATAAATGGAGAAGCAACAACAATCCCTCCCAAAATACTCATCCATAAAGCATACGAAAACTGCCCGGATACGTTCATACTCTGCATTTCAACAGGTGTTGGCGGAGTACATACATCAAACCAGTGGCATAGTAATTTGAACGAGATAAAATTATTGTCCAGCATGATCAGGAAGATATTGTCCATAATCCATTCCTGGTATACGAACAAAACAATCGCACAAGTAACAATTGCAATAGCGCTTTTTACTAATCTCCACCGAAGTTCCTCAAGGTGCTGAAGGAAGGACATATTTTTTTCTTCACTCATGACGGGGGCAAAAATACGGAAAGAGAATGGAATATTGAGAAGAAAGATTGTTTTTTTATAATTAGTTATGGTTAACTTTGCCTCATTAACAACAACACGATTACTTTTTAATTGATGACAAAATTAAGTGTAAATATTAATAAGATTGCAACGATCCGAAATGCAAGGGGAGGAGATGTGCCGAGTGTGGTTCAGGTGGCAATTGATTGCGAACGTTTTGGTGCGGAAGGAATTACTGTTCATCCACGCCCTGATGAGCGTCACATTACAACAAAGGATGTGTATGACCTGAAAAAGGTTGTTCGAACTGAATTCAATATTGAAGGGTACCCGGATGAGCGTTACATGAAATTAATTGAAGATGTTCGTCCTGAACAAGCGACGTTGGTTCCCGATCCTCCGGGGGTATTGACTTCGAATGCCGGTTGGGAAACAAAAAAGCAGTTGGATCTCCTAGCCGATTTGGCTAATCAGCTGAAAGCAATGAAGATTCGAAGTTCTGTTTTTGTAGATACGAATCTTGAAAATATTGAGTTTGCAGCAAAAGCAGGATTCGACCGCATTGAGTTGTATACAGGTCCTTATGCGGAGGATTACGCTACAAATCCCGAAAAAGCAGTGGAGTTATATGTGAAGGCAGCTGAGTTTGCAAAAGAATTAGGGTTGGGAGTGAATGCAGGACATGATTTAAGCTTGGAGAATCTGAAGTTTTTGAAAACAAAAATTCCGTTTATGGATGAAGTTTCAATCGGGCATGCGCTCATTTCAGATGCGTTGTACCTGGGATTGGAAAATACAATTCAACGGTATCGGTCATTATTAAAATAAAAAACAGGAGCGACTCACTCCTGTTTTTTATGGATGATCTCTTGGAATAATATTAGTGGGCTACAATTATTTTGTGGATGTCAATATTGTTTTCACCCGATAGTATCTTTATGATATAGGTCCCGTTTATCCACTTCTTTGTATCAATTTTGTTTTCCGCTGATTCGTGGTAATTTTTGTAGATTATATTTCCCGGCAAATCATAAATAATTACCTCATACTGCTTGCCACTCTCGAGCGTAAAGTAGATGAAATCAGTAACAGGATTCGGAAAAACAGCCATATTATTATTTGTTTTAGTTTGCTGTTCATGCAATGGTGTTGTAATGCTTTCATGTCGTTTGCAATTTTCTGCTACAAAATTCGATGTGTTGGAAATGAGTTGAAAATTAACCAACGTTCCATCTCGGGAAGGAGAGATGGTATTTGTTAGAGCAGTAATGAGCGTGTTATTTCCTCCCGGAATCCCCTGATTACAATTGAAATAATTAATCAATCCGATTTCGTTCCCCGTCAGCTCATTTCCCATGTTATTATAGATCTCTGTAGCGGTTCTTGTGGTATTCCAAATCCTGATTTCATCCATGCTTCCCGTTAGGAAGTCAGATGTAGTATTGTCGTCATATTCTTGCCCGAGACTGTATCTGTCAGTGCTTACCAGTGTAATTGTTTTTGTCATTGTACCCTGGAGAATACCGTCTATATAAAGTGAATGTATCCCGGAGTTATAGGTGTATGCAACATGGTGGCAATTGCCGTCCAGTACGTTTACTCCACCAATAATTAATAAGGATCCTCCGAACGGAGCGTTCACAACTACCGAATTTCCGGCCCCTTCTCCTGTTCCAGCCAGCCGGATCAATAATTTGTTGATGTCTGTTCCTCCCGGAGCGGCGTTGATACTAAAAAACATTCCATACGGACTTTTTTGAAGATTTTTTAAATCGATCAAAAAATCGACAGAATATTGATTTAATCCTGACATGGAAGAAGCGATCGTATTAATATTTACATAGTCGTTTATTCCGTCAAAATTCAGCCAGTTTGATTGAGAGATTATTTTTCTGCATCCTTCTATTCTTCTGAAATTAGAAGTATTCGAGAGCAGTTGAAAATTGACTAATGTGCCATTTCGGGAAGGGGAGATTGTATTTGTCAAAGAAGTAATGAGTGTATTATTTCCTGCCGAGATTCCCTGATTGCAGTTAAAATAGTTGATTAATCCTGTCTCGTTTCCTGCCAGTTGACTAAACCTGTTATCATTGATTTCCGTAGCAGTTCTTACGGTGTTCCAAATCCTGATTTCATCCATACTTCCCGTTAGAAAATCTGAGGTAACATTATTGTCGTATTCCTGACCGAGACTGTACCTGTCTGTGTTTGCCAGTGTAAGTGTTTTTGTGATTGTACCTTGTAATGCACCATCTATATAGAGTGAATGCGTCCCCGAGTTATAGGTGTATGCAACATGATGACAATTGCCATCCAATACATTCACTCCTCCTATTAATAATAGAGACCCTCCAAACGGAGCATTCACAACAACCGAATTCCCTGCGCCTTCTCCTGGTCCGGCCAACCGGATCAATAGTTTGTTATCATCGGAGCTTCCCAATGCGCCATTAATGCTGAAGAACATTCCATATTGTCTGACCTGAGGTTCTTTTACATTAAACAAAAATTCAACGGAAAAGCGGGTTAATCCAGTCATTGACGGTGCGATGGAATTAATGTCGACATAGTCATTCACCCCGTCAAAATTTAAAAAATTGTCCGATGCATGTAAATTTGAAGTGCGCAGTATACTTGCACAGAGTAGTAAGAAAATTGTTTTCATAGTGTTATTTAATTATAAACTTCATTAAAAATAAAGAATTATAACGAAGCATTACATTTACTTAAAAAACATTTTTGATAGATGAGGAGTTTGAGTGGTAAATTCAGCTATCTTTGAAACACTTTTTTAATTTTATTTGTAAAAGGTGTTGTA
>DHNG01000017.1:0-281 GCA_002409405.1 Flavobacteriales bacterium UBA5422
TTTTTCAAGGAGTTCCAGCAGGAAAATTACCAGGATGTACACCGTTCCGTTTTTGTGGATCGGTCAGCAAGTTATCTTCCTGATTACACAACCTATCGCGATATCGTGCTGCAACGGGTGATCGGATCCTCGGTAGACGGCAATACGGACATCATTGAATTGGAATACGGCATCGACGGATCTTTATCCAGCAGTTATTTACTCACCCCGGGAGTATCGGGAGCGGTTGCCACTGATCCGATGTACTGTTCACAGGTGGTGAAACGCTACGACGGAACATC
>DHNG01000017.1:473-949 GCA_002409405.1 Flavobacteriales bacterium UBA5422
AACCGCAATAAAACAATCAATCCTGAAGACATTAATCAAACCAACCCGTATATCAATCCCTCTTCAAATTACACACGGGAAGGAGTTACATCCGTAGCATCCGGGATTCCATTTGACCATGGTTTCCTTGAAAGTCCGCGCATTTCAGATGCCGCTGCGCTGGTAGCAGGTGATCTCTATGAAATCCGCACACGTGTAACCCGACCGGACGGCGAAGACCTGAAAAACGGAAACGGTACCCTTGACATTGCCGTGGTCACAAACGGAACAGCAGGAACTTCGTATTCGGAGCCTTCTTCCCCTATTCTCCACACGAATTACAATGTTACCCGAGGGGAACAACTCTTTTCTACTTTCAATATGGCCCTGAAATGGCAGATGGGCTGGGGCGATGAAGTACTACAAACCAGCAATTTGTTTGTCATGCCCAACCTACCAGAAAATTTCCAGGGATTCAACATCCAGGTAGGTCCCGG
>DHNG01000017.1:1062-1409 GCA_002409405.1 Flavobacteriales bacterium UBA5422
AACATCCAGGTAGGTCCCGGGAACTCGGATATTGACTACAACTATTACTCCAACACGGATTTATATTACACCGTTACCACTCCCGTTCAAAGTACTAACCGCCCGAATGCTCTGTGGGCCTATCCGCAATTGAAGGGTCAGACACTTTTGAAATCTGCAGGAACCATTGCCCGCAATTTCGGCACCGGACATCCCTGGGGAAGTATGCTACCTGTATATAATCACCGGGCGTTGGTAGGAGCAAGCGGAACAGGATCTCCTGCTTCCTTTGAAGAATTATACAAGGGAACGTGGTCAATGGCATCCACAGAGATTACTACCTATGGTGATCACCACAACCCGACCAA
>DHNG01000017.1:1636-1854 GCA_002409405.1 Flavobacteriales bacterium UBA5422
CGCATGGAAGGCGAATACGGCGGACCTGTTACAACCGGTAAAAAATTGGTTTCTCAAAAACGAATCAAATACGAAATGAAGTATGTGAACACCCGTAGAAACAGAAATTATACAGACGGTAATACCATTGTAATGGAACTGAATAACAGTGAAGTTATCCTATTGAAATCCGTGCACGAAGTACCGTTGGAAGGGAACCTGTACGCAAGCAATTTTGG
>DHNG01000017.1:2014-2518 GCA_002409405.1 Flavobacteriales bacterium UBA5422
ACCGATCCGACTGTTGTATTGACAACGGATTTTGAATATACCAACCTTCTTCCTGGATCAGGAACGTATTCACAAACCACACCGTATGTCGGGTTGGTGTATTATGCGCTAACCAAATTCACCGACAATCTGGGAGGCATTACCGAGATAGAATATTACCCGATCAATGCATCGCCGACACGTACCTATTCTACGACGAATTTTAACTGGAACTGCGGAACATATGTACCTGCTTCCTACGGCGTAGAAAAAAGCTTTACTATGAACCTGGCCGTGAAATACATTACCAAACGGGCAGCGGATTACGATGCATTGGCACAGGCATTCGTTCCTTCTACCCGACAATGGGAGTATGTGTACGACCTGACTAAATCCACGTTCAGTTTCAAACGCCTAGAGCTTCCTTCCGATCATTTCAGAAGCCACTATGCCAACACCCACGAAAGGGGGTATGCAAAAGTGACAGTATATGAACCGGCACTGGAAACCGGAGAACGCAATTAT
>DHNG01000017.1:2663-46902 GCA_002409405.1 Flavobacteriales bacterium UBA5422
TTTTACGGGAATGTCAATTATCCATTTACCTTACCTGGAACCACGACCGTTACCGATTACTTGTACTACGGGAAACCAAAGAGCGTAAAAACGTACGATCACCAAGGGAAGATTCACCAGGAAAAACTGTACAATTACAGCTATACCCTCGCGTTTGAAGACGGATACGGACGCCCCAATTTCTACCGCGATCAGGTGAACCGATATTATCAACCGGTCACTGATAATTACGAGTACCGGGATTACTACACCGGAGATGAGCCAACTGCTACGGTTGGTTCCACGGTTCAAACAGGAGATGCTGCAAAATGGACCATCGCAGGAAGTGTCCGCGGAATCGGAGGCTCCGAAGGTTATTCGATGGAGCATCCGAAGTACCTGCCCTTTTATTTCCATGATGAATTACGGGCATCTTTTACAATCTCTGACGTCAATGGTGATCCACTTACAAGCGGATACATGAACCCTGCTTATGCATTCAATTCCTATTTTATAAAACTGGTTTCTGAAATTGACCGTACTTACGAAGACGGGCTGACCACGCAATTGACTGCCAATCCGGTTATTGTCACCGACCCTGTGAGAAACAAGGAACCGAAACCACGCAATCCGTTTGGTGGTGGCATCGTCAAGCCGTCGACTGCTTTTGACTCACTGTACCTGGACATGATTACGAATGCACCTGCTGAAACAGCCTACAACGCTCTGATGCAAGCCGGAAATTCACTTTCCCAGCAAGTACTAGGTGCAATGGGAATGAGCGATTCGTTTACGTTTGACCAGAAAGTTAACATTATGGCCAATCAGGGAGGACTAACAAATGGTATCTGGCTCGGAATCCTAGATATAGCAACGTACTTAACTCCCCTGCAATTGAAACGCCTGGTGCTGAGTCAACCGTATTTCACAGATACCATTCAGAAGAGAGCCATTGAAGTACGGCTCACCGACAAAAGTATACTTACGGCGATCCTTACACGCAATCCGTATTTGTCGGATGACGTGGTGGGTTACATGACCGACGCACCGTCGGACTGGATTGGTGAAAGTTATGAGCATGCACTGGCAGTGCAACCGTTATTTACGGATTCCCTGCTAAAAGTCGTCGTTGAAGATGATAAGTTGAAATGGCAGATGCTGACAACTGTGTTGAAGCATCAGCAACCGCTGGATGACCACTACCGGATTCTGATGGATCGTACCGATTTGACGACAGCATCCATCGCTGATTTGTTCCTGACCGGAGACGGAATACCTTCCGATACGACCCTTTATTATTTCTTTACCGAGCGCACCACCGATTCGGCAACGGTACAAGCCATCATTGACCATGTTGCACGTCCGCTTCCGGCTTACCTGAAAGGACACCTGGAAATTACCTTCCCGCTGGTTGTTTTCCACGACTGGGTCAACTGGCCGGGATACAACCCGTTGGATGCTTATTGCGGTAATCCTGTCAGCGGTTCACGGATTTACATCGAGACAAAAACAGAGTACGAATACTACGAAGCCGATTACAGAGGTCACGCACAAGGAAAAGCCTATGAATTGCTCATGGGGATGATTTCTTCTGTTGACGAGCCTTCGACCTTCCCGAAAAATGTACCGACCTATTCGGCCGACAGTATCTACATTCCGGCATTGCGTCTGAAATACGAACCTTCGTGGCAGGTATTTGCCAAAAAAGTGACTTCTCCTCACCTGCCGGGTGCTTCCCAACGGGAAGAATATTTTTACCTGTACGATTTACAGAACCGCTACGGACGCCACTGGGCCAACTACGATGTGACCAATTACGAAAAGTACCAGATGGAGGAATTCTGGGACACCGGTATACCATTGGATACCGTTGTGTACAACAAAGACCTAAACCGCGCTTTCCACCATGATTTCGGCGAACTTCCTGACATCCCCCAATATGACGGGATGGTCAAATCACGGGATTACAACATGCGGGGGATTCCATTCCAGAAAACCAGTTTCTCCCGGACAGCAGCTGATCCGGCGGTCGTTTCCCGATCGGAGTACTACCATTACGATGCCCGCTGGAATTTTTCGGATTTGACCTCGGCAACCATTGCACGCACCTTTGTCGGTGACACCTGTATTATACCTCCCGGTGAACCTTCCTGCGCATGTATTTATGAAAACCACATTTTCGGAGATTACGAAATGGGATTGATGCAGCAACGCTACACACCGGAAAACTATTGTTACTACCACATCGGTGGAGACGGAACCGGCTGGCAATACGCTTACTGGGTGTGTCCGCGGGAAGTAGATGCATACGCATGCTATCCCGGGCAGATCACATCGGAGATTTGTTCCGAACCGGAAGGACCTGAATCTCCGGAAAACCCAGGCGGGCCGATAGCGATTTACCCGATCGGGGAAGTACTTTCCAAAACATTACAGCTGCGCAGTACCTACGTACAGGTAGACACGGTGGATTACTTGTCAGATCATGATTTTCTCGACAATAAATGGGATCGCAAGAACCGCTACATTGCCGAATTCGGGATGGACAGCATCGGGCCGGACCCCATCGACGGGTTCCAGGGGAAAAACTACCGGATGATTCTGCCGTTCACGTCCCTGCTCTCCCAAAAAATACTAGAGCGCAATCGCCATACACAGGTTGCATTACAAGAAGATGCTACGGGATTGCAAACAAAATACCATTACCAGAAACCCACGTATTACCATTACCGCAACACCCGCTGTGAAAGCGATGGGTACAGTACTGTTCTTTACCGGAATACGGGACTTCCGTTCCGTGTAACAGTGGGTTACGGAAGAGCGGATTCCATGGGAACGGATTATACGTATACCACTGCTGCGCAGGTAGCTTCAACAACGAATCCGTTCGGGCTGGAAATGCGCTACACGTTTGACGGGTTCAACCGCCTGATCCAGGTGCGGGAGTTTAGTTCAACGGATACACTGGTACTCTCCGAAGCCGCTTACCACCTGTGGGACAGAGGGTCTGCATCGGATGACTTCATGGAACGGGCAGCACAGAATTACGTGGAAAAACGCGTCTTCAACAGCAGTGACCCGGCCGATTATTCCTTTACCCGCGAGTATGCCGACCCGCTGGGACGGGCTGCAGGTGCTGTGACCGCTTACAATGAGGAAGGAAGAACCCAGTTTATTTATACTGGAAGTGTCTGGTACGACAAATGGGACCGGGGTTTCCGGCAGTTTAAAAACGTTGCTCCCACCTCCGTAGGTATTTCATCCGGGCAAACACATGCCATCCCTGCCTTGCAATGGGATTACACGACATCGTTTACGGAGTCTGAACTGGAGCGCACCCCGAAAAACCGTGCGAAGAAAGCAGCGGATTTTGGTGTGAGCATCACTTCTCCGATCGACAAAACGGTACGCAAGCGCTATGCCATTGCCAACAATGTATACACGTCTTGTGAACTGGAACTTTCCGGCGACGAGCTCCGGGCAGTTATGACCGATGGCAATACGGCAGGATTCCGCTTTTTCCGCGTACAAACCCTTGATCAGGACGACAACAAGTCGGTGGTATATACCAACGCGTTCGGGCAAACCATCGGAACGATTTCTTACCTGAGCGCCTCCGATAAGGTGATTACCCTGTTTGTGTACGACAACATGGGGAATGTGAAACAGGTCATCAACCCGGTGAAACTGGAAAACACCTATGAATATAACCTGTTGGGGCAGTTGTACCGCGAAACGACACCGGAAGCGGGCGAGAAAAAATACATGTATAACAAACGGGGACAGGTGTCCCTGATGCTGGACCAGGAGTTGTGGAGTCGCATGGATGGATCAGACCGTGCGCCGCTGTACCGCGAATACCGTTACGATGCCTACGGGCGACCAACGGATGTCGGGTTTATCGAAGGACCTGTTTACAGGGAAAGTACACAGTACGGACCGCTGCACTACAAAACGGAGTTTTATGGTGTGTACGAACATCCGGATAAATACCCGCTGTGTGCTGTGCCGCACTACAATCCGAACCCGCAGGAGTGTGCGTATTTTGACTATGTGTTCTCACACAGTTCCACGCAAGACTGGTTACTGCGCTACCAGGTAACGGAACTCGAAGGTGGTCTGAATCCGGGAGCATATGCACCCGACGATATCCGGGATGTCGTGTTTTCAACGCCGGAGTACCATACCCTGGTACAACGGGAGAAAAAATACGTGTACCAGGACAATACCGGACTGTTGGAACACACGGAAAGTTATGATCTTTCGGGTTATGAAATCCAACGGGTGTTGTACGGCTACAATTACCGCGGGAAAATTAACCATCAGAAAACCTACTTCAACGAAACACCGCAAACCATTACCGATATTACACTGGTGGAGTCTGCAGTGATTGAATACCCCGCATATAGCACGCAAGGCTTACCACTGCATCAATCGGTGGACGTGGACAACGATGGTAATCTCGAGCTCCAATATTTCTACCAGTACGATGCCCTGAGCAGGTTGCGCGCCATCAAAGTACTGGACAATAACGGCATTTCAGACAACGCCACCACCATTGTCCAATATGCATACGACAATGTAGAAGGTGTACTGAATACACGTATTCACGAGGTTAGTAAACCATTGACACAAACAACTTACAGCTACGATGAACGCGTACGTCTGAAGAGCATCATCACCAAGAATGCGACTGTTGATTCTTCTTCTCCCGAACTGATGAAACACCAGTATCACTACGACATGCAAGTACCAACGTATGAAAACCCGATTCAAACCCATGTGCCGGGATTCGGATTCAACCACAATGGAAACATCAATGGAATAATCAGCTCCTATGATTTTGAGGGTGTTTACGGAAGTCCACCTTCCCAGTTTGCTCATCCAACCGTTTACGGCTACAAATACGACCGCCTGAACCGACTCGTGCATGCAGACGGGTTGGTAGGTGATTTTGTAGTTGCGGCAATCGCCGTAGGGCAACAAGCAGCAGGGACACTCATCGGGAATGAATACTATAACTACGATAAGATCGGAAACATCAAATACATGGACCGTACCATTCGCCATTCAGACCCATTGGACAACACAGTGGTAAGCAAAGCAGAAGGATGGGGATATTATTACAACAGTCAAAACAGGCTGACACAGGTAATGGGAAATCCGGGAACTGCAAGCCGCGGTTACACGTATGATAAAAACGGAAACCTGCTCACCGACAGTTACCGGGAAATTACCGAAATGCAATACGGAAGAACCGCTTATCCGTATTACTTAGAAGCAGATAACAACAAAATTGCTTATCTTTATTCCGTTGATGACCAACGTATGTATAAGAAAGTAGAAAGCCCGACAGAAACAACATCCGAGTTTTACCTGCAAGATGCGATGGGGAAAACCGTTGCACTGCGCCGCAAAGTCGGTTCGGCTACTGCTACCTGGGAATACTATGTAAACGCATCAGAACGCGAAGCACGCATCAAAAATGTAACGCACAATGGAATCATTGCGCCACAGGAGATTGAATTCTATCTGTACGATCATTTGGGGAATACCAGAGTTGTATATGAACACACCTATGCAGGTGGCGGATTAGCAGAACTTGTAATTAATTACGCCGCAGATTACTTCTCTTACGGGAAAATCCTCAGAGAGTATGTGAATACCAACACTGGAGATCCGGAGAAGTTTTTGACGACCCAGCATGAACGGGATCAAGAGACAGGATTGGATTACAGGGGAGCTCGTTTTTATGATAGTGATATTGCGAGGTTCCTATCTTTAGACCCATTGGCTTCTAAATTCCCAAGCTGGAGTACTTATAACTACGTTATGGGGAATCCAATTGCATTAATTGACCCCAATGGAAAGGCACCTAAACCTCCGATGCATTATAATTATCTTACAACTGTTGGTTTGCAAATATTTGATTTTGCAAAATCAAAGGGAGCAAGTTCGCAAGGAGCATTAATGGTTTTATCACAGGCAGTTCTTGAAAGTGGATGGGATGGTTCTAGTTCAAACTATAATTTGTTTTCAATTATGGCTGGAAAAGGAGAGCCTTCTAACGGTCAAACATCTCATGGACGAGTTAAAGACTACACTAATATTGGAGGTTACGAAGCATCCATGCAAGACTATCATTCCAAGTTGGCAAGTAAATGGCCAAGAGCGCTTGATTTAATAAAACAAGAAAATATTACTGCAACTGGAATAGATAGAGCATTCAATACTGGTAGTTACCAACAATCTGATGCAGAACGTAATAAAACAGGAGAATATTCTTACTGTAAAGACTGTGATTATGGGAATGATATTCGAAATCAGATGAATTCAGTAAAAAAACACATGGTTAATGCATTAAATTATGGAATTAAGGCCGCTGATGAGTTTATTTCGACTTCCAATTTCATTTTGAATGGTAATGTTGCCAATTTGGATTATAAAACTGAAATAAAGGTTCAACAACATGAGACGAGAGAACAAAAAGCCAAATATGAAGGCTATCTAAAAGAATTTAATAAGTAAAGAAAAATGGGAAAAATGATATTATACTTGACTTTATTCTGTAGCTATTCTTACAGTTGTGTCAGTGACAAATATGATTATGAAAATCAAAAATCAACTATTTCAATAGAGAATGTTGATTCAGTAAAATACGAGTCTGTATTTGACCCAAGTAAAACTTACGAAATAAGACATTACTTTCAAGATGACATTAAAGATTCGTTGTTCATTTTTAAAAATGATAGATGTATTTATAAATTTTTCTGTCGGGAAGAGGACGAGAATATGGGATATTTTGTAGAAGATGGAATCTCATTAGTAAATGAACAAGGGGATATTATAAAAGCTGATATGTTGGAGTCTAATTCTATACTTTTCATTCCGATGACAATGAGTTTTAATGGATGGACTCGTATTTTTACCTATGATTTAAAGTCAGGGCAAGAAGTATTGCTGTCAAAGGAAGATAAAAAGTTTGATATTTATTCGAGAGGACACGCATACATTAAGGGGCATTCAATTTTTTGTCTACAAGGAACGAAAGTTGATGATGGGTACGTTAAACAATATCAAATCAAAAATAGTAGCTACGTATTGAAAAAAACATACAAGTATAAAGAGGCTGAATATACGGATTCAATTATTTTAAGAGATATAATGAAAAAATAAGGGTAGTGTTCCAAACTTGCACCTGAGTTATTTTTAAATAATTAATCAATTGAAAACCAGAAACAAATTGTTTCTGGTTTTTTGTTTTTTCCACTACCTGTGGTATATCTTTACTCAAAAGAATGCAAAACAGGTATCTTAAACGCAGCGTTTTCATACCACGTGTTCCAAATCTGCACCTGATGGAATGGGGTCATGTATCAGATTCCTGCCTCGACGCAGGGTGACAGCTTGCGAAGGGATTTGCTGTTTGTTTTTGGCTTGGAGGGAGTAAATTTACCAGCGGAAAGCCTGAAAAACAACAGCAAAGACGGAGCAACTAAAACCCGTAGGCGGAAAAGGCAGCCTAAAAAAACACAAAACACTATGGAAAAACCACTTATCCGTACTATTTAGAGGCCGATGATAACGAAATTTATTATCTTTACTCTGTTGACAACCAACGTATGTACAAGAAATTATGCATGACCCATTGAATTAGGTTTAAAAATTATTATGATCATAATATATTTCCTGTTAATTACAAATTATGTTCTGTTAAGTAGATTATATTCAAACAGAAAAATAGATGATAACGAAACAAAAATTAATGCCTTATCTTGTATTATTCTTACATTACTATTTCATTCCCTTTTAGTAATATTTGAACAATTTAGTGGTTACGATATTGGCATTCAAAGTTTTTGGAAAAGAGATTCTGATGTACCTAAATCCAGTTATGGCTATATTTTCGGAGCTGTTTTTATTGTTCTATATCTTTTGCTATTTAGAATTGTCAAGAACAAAATTACTTTTGCAAAGAAGATTAGAATTATTAGAAAAATTATACAAATTAGGAACTTAACACTATATGCATGGATTTATGTAATTGCAATTATTTTCCTATTTGTATTCACATTATATCTGGCAATTAAAAAATAAAGGGGAGTTGGTAATCTTCCAAACTTGCACCTGAGTTATTTTTAAAAAATTAATCCATTGAAACCCAGAAGCAAATTGTTTCTGGGTTTTTGTTTTTTCAACAACCTGCGGTATACCTCTATTCAAAAGAACATAACACATATATCTTAAAAAGGGGAAAACATTCTACTCATCTTCTACCCTGCATGCATACAGGAAATAAAAAAGCAATGGTCCGGAGTAAGAAGGTGTTCCGATGCCATGTAATCATTTCATTTCCGACAAAACAAGTGATAACCATTGATTTCCAGTTAAATATACCTGAATTGTGTTTTTCGGTATTTATCCGCTGAATTAACCGAAAAGAATGTCAGTACTTTGAATCAGTCATGACAGTATATAAAAGTGGAGTTGCAACCACCTTCGCAGCGAGAAAAACGACCATCCCGGCTGGTTCTTAAAGGGGGAGAAATCCGAAAAGCCTCACGAGTAGGAAGTTATTTAAATGAAATAAAATGGCAACTAAAAGTACATTAGACGCATCCTTAGTAAGTATTGATATCCTTACTGTAATCGACACGGAGTATATTAAGAAAAAATATGGTCCTAATAACAATCAGTCATCACCGGTTGGGATTGATCACAACAGTCAGTTCTTAATTTGCACAGGTGCACGTAGTATCATCTCCGGACAGGGGACAGCAGATCTTAGTTTCGGAGCAAACGTAGGAGATCTCGTATCCTTCAGAGGCACTTCAATTTACCAGAATTCAGACGATGCGGTAATTGTTTACGCAATTAAGAAAAATACGTCAATAACAGGAAACACAGACGTGTTTAACCGGTTTATTTCCAACTCAGTGACACGAAAAGGAGCTGTTCAACCAAATACAACAACAGATACAGGATTGCCTGCAGTAAATGTTTCTCAAAACTTTTTAAGCCTCGACTCAAAAGTAGCAACAAGTGGAAAAGAAGCATTTTTGGTATACATTGCTCTGTACACATTGGCGAGTGACGGGGTAACACAGCAGTTGTATGGTTATTATTACTGGGATCCGACAATCACCGTAAAATAATACCGTACGTTTGATTGAATTTACAACAACAACAAAAAAGAGCCGGTATATTTCCGGCTCTTTCTCATTATGTTATTCAGTTCGATTATCGTACCAACAAACTTTGATTGTTTGATGACGTTGCTGTTCTTACATTTAAAATGTATTTCCCGGTAGCAAGATTATTCAGATCAATTACTTTCTTCAGTTTGGAATCTGAAGTTGTATAAATCGTTCTGCCTGTCAAGTCCATAATTGAAATCGTATAGTCCTCGTTCAAATCCTGTGCAAATTCAATCGTGAATTTACCTGAATTCGGGTTCGGATATACCGCAAAGCTATTCGCAGTTGCACCATTGATTCCTACGGAACTTTGAACAACAACCGTTGAACTCGTCGTTGTACCACAATCATCGGTTACTGTCACAGTATATGTACCCGGAACCAATCCTGAAGGACTTTGGCTGGTAGATGTATATCCACCCGGTCCTGACCAGCTGTACGTATATGGTGAAACTCCTCCGGTCGGAGTAACAGTTGCCGTTCCGTTGGTTCCGCTGCTGATTGTACTTGAAGATGTTGCAGTCAAAGGAGAAGCAGAACTACACGGCGAAGCATTCCCCAAACAGAAGTTATGAGAAGCACTCGCTCCGAATGTAGCAGAAGTCATGGACACCAATGTTGTGCTTCCGTCAGAAACGTTGTATCCTGCACCTGAAGTACTGCACCCCGGACCATTACTGGAAGAAAGACCATCTCCGTAATCATCATACATTTCGAATGTATAACATCCCTCTGGTAAACATCCCGGAATGGCATATGCCGTTGCATTCGCATAGGCTCCGGCTCCGGACGCAGATGCATTCTGTGCTCCTCCCGGAAGTTGAACGGCCTGGTTACCACCTGATAAAACAACCGTTGAACTTTCATCCACAATTCTCCAATACGTTTCATATCCGTAACAATCCGTAGCAATATTTACAGTCAAAGGAATGGCATTCGCTGTTGCTGTAAACGTAGACGTTTTCAAATCATTTGCCGTGTTGTTATCTGCTACACCATTTGGTTGCGAGGTCTGAACGGTGAATGTTGAACTTCCACTGTTTACAGTCATTGTCGGCAATACAACTGTCGCTGTAGCTCCCGGAGTCAGTGTACCTGTCCAGTTATATGTTTGCTGCGCAACACCTGTAGATGCATACAGAATTGTTACACTTGTCAGGTTGTTCATTCCATAGTTTCTCAAAACAACAGAAGGTGTTACTGATGTTTCACAGTACGTTCCCATCGGTTCTGTAACAGATTGGATTCCTGCATCGTCACTGACAGATACTGCATTCGGATCATAACCATCCAAAACAGTCACTCCTGATGAGGAAGGATCCAGCCAGTACTTCAACTGGTTGGTAGAATTACTTCCCGACGGCTCCCATGACGTAGCAACACGCCCGTAAAAATCCGGAGCGGAAAGGTTAGAGCACGAAGCTCCCCCACCCCACAGCTGACCGATAATCCGGTGATTTTGATCAAATAAGGGTGATCCGGAAGATCCTCCTTCCGTTGTGGTATTGCGATCCCAGGAAACCTGCCAACTGCTGTTTGCTTCGGAAGATCCCATTGCCTGTACCGCAGAAGCGGGATTGTCGTCAAATGAAATTTTCTTGATGTCTCCGTCGGGATGGTGAATGCTCACCGTAGAAGTCGGTACGGTCCCTGAATTATCCCAGCCTGAAAAATAAGTATTATAAGAAGCGGGAACTGTCCCCCCTTGTAAACCTCCCGTGATCTCCACCAAACAAAAATCGGATGGGATTCTTCGCGATCTCAAAACAGCACCACTCAACGATTGAAACGTAGGAGACGTAACCGGATTGGTACATGTCGCCGATTCCCAGTTGAACCGGAAAATCCAGGATGCCGGGTTACTGTAACAGTGATTCGCTGTCAATACATATGGTTTTCCGTCATTCGCCGTGTTGTTGATCATCGATCCGGAGCAAAATCCGTTGGAACCGGATACCAGCATTACGGCACCGCGTTTCTGATCTCCCCAGGCAGCTCCGTCCGGACAATTGACATTCATGTTACAATTTCCCGAAGTATTCAATCCTTTCTCAATGTACTCAGATGCGGTACGGTAACCGTGTGTTACTTTATCAATCGATAATGAGACAGGGATAGCTGTGTTCTGAGGGGCAACATAATATTCGACAATTGCAACTTCTCCCGGAACCAACTCTGTTCCCAACTGACCTTCATACACGTGATTACCTGTGAATTTCCCCAGAATAAATGACTTGTCTTCATTGTATACGTACAACTCATTTCCTTTCGGGATCACCAGATTCTCAAACGTCAGGTTGACGGTATAGGCATTCTTACATTGTAGTTTAATCATCCAGATTTTTCCGCCATTGGTCAATTCATACCATTCTCCGGAATTCTCCATGTTCATCCATGTATCATTGTTGTATCCGAATCGCCACGGACCTGTTTTTTCCGCATCATTGATTAGATCTTCTGCTCGCAGTGCTGCTACATCCGGTTCCTGAAACAGGACTGTTTTTACTGCTGCAGGTTGGATTGTTTTACTTTTGGGCATTCCACCGTCGCCCTGTATTTGTGCCAATGCTGTTAAGCCAAAGGAGAAAAAAGCACAAACTGTTACTAGCTTGATTTTCATAACGTATAGTTTTATAATCCGGGAACGATTTCCCTCATAATTTAGCAATTATAAAATTAACATTTTTTTTAAATAATCTGCATTTTTTTTACTGATTAAAAACAATCAAAACATGAAATATTGTAACTTTGATACATGAAAATAACAGCAAATTCTGTGGTTTCGTTGGATTACACATTAAAAAACAACGCGGGAGAAGTACTTGATTCTTCGCAAGGAAGAACTCCTTTATTGTACTTACACGGAGTAGGTGCATTAATCCCGGGTCTTGAAAACGAAATCGATGGAATGGAAAAAGGACAATCGAAAGTGGTAGTTGTTCAGCCGGAACATGCATACGGACACAGAAGCGATGATTTACTGCACGTTGTTCCGAAAGATGGTTTTCAGGGAGACGAAGAAATGCAGGTAGGAATGCAGGTTCAACTGGAAACAGAACAAGGACCGGCAATCGCAAGCATTTCAAAAATTGAAGGAGAAGAGGTCACATTGGATCTGAATCATCCGTTGGCAGGTGAAGTATTGACATTTGAAATTTCCATTGCAGATGTAAGGGAAGCAACAGATGATGAAATCACTCATGGTCACGTACACGGACCGGGAGGACATCACCACTAGGAAATAAGTGATAATCGAATTTCAATAACCTTTCTCCATCCGGGAAAGGTTATTTTTTTTAGAACTCTATTCTAAAAATTGGATGATATTTTCGCCACGGATATACATACAAAGGAACAGACGACGAAAAAAATGACACCGGCTTAACAGTCCATAGAGGTAATTCGTGAATCTGTGATTATGGAGCAACGAACAACACTGTACACAAGTCGCGTCAATACAACAGGGTATTTGTGCAATTTATTCAACACGATTTCATCCCCCGACTTTTAGAACAGAACCTTTTTTAGTTATTCCTTCGAGAAAAGGCTGAAAATAACATTCCCGTACCCCCTGCTCAGTTCAAAGTTCGGCAATTCGCTTAAATCCGTTCGTTTGCCGTGTTCAATGATCAACAGTCCGTTCTCATTCAGTAAATCGCGTTCATAGACCAATCGCACAATATCCGCGTGGAATTTTGCTTCGTACGGCGGATCTGCAAAAATTAAATCAAACTTTTCAGTTGTTTTTTCCAGGTATTTCACCACATCCGAATGAACAATCTGAAGAAATGACTCCATCTCAAAAGATTTTGTCAGGGAGCGAATATGCCGGATAACATTGAAATTACTGTCAACAGCAACGGCTTCTCCTGCCTCTCGTGACAACCATTCAAATGAAATATTTCCTGTTCCTGCACACAAATCCAATAACTTCAGATCTACAAAATCAAAGCGGTTTTCCAGCATATTGAATAAACCTTCCTTAGCAAAATCGGTAGTTGGCCGCGAAGGAAAATTCTTCGGCACCGTAATCTTTTTCGTTTTTAATATCCCTCTGATTATACGCACAACTGTTGGTATTTTTCGATTAAATGGTTTCCTGTCAACACCTGGATATTTGCCCCGTGAATTAATTCCAAGCTTGTTTTTAATTGCGCTGCATCCAGTTCTGCCCCTGCCCCGATTGCTAGTTCCACTTCATTCAGCAATTGGTGTTTCCCTTGCTGTTGAATCGAAAAGCTATAATAATAGACAATATCTTCCAGAGTACTCCATTCAAAAGAGGAATAAAACTGTAAGTTATTCTCCTGAACAATGAGCAACAGAAAATGTGCTTCGTGAATGACCAGTTTTGTTTTCAGTTTGAATGTTTGCCCGGAAAAAACACCGCGAATCAAATGCGTTCCTTCGTGCTGGATAACAATACGGGGGAACCGCATAACAAAAAATGATTTCACCCACAAAGGAATAGAAAACACATTGACCACTCCCTGCATCGGTAAACGGTTGTAATCAATCTCGTCATTCTGAACCTGACGGCCAAATGACAGTACAAAAATGGATTCTTTATCCGATTCGTTGAAGACATTGACAGGAACCAGAGTCGTTTGTTTTTCAGACCAGGACAAACTGATGTCATCAGAATCAGTTTCCTTCCACCCTGTTTGTTCCCAAAACTCTTCCAATTGCTGTTTGTAGCGGTAATCCTGTTTATCAGTAAAACGAAATGCTTTTTCCTGAATTACAAAATCCCCGTTCAACTTAACAAAACGGACTGCAGAAGTATTAATGTCGATCGCCAGGTGATTTTTTGCCATGTTTGTCGTTATCTCAATGCATCATAAATGACTGGAGACAAAACTACGTTTTTTAATCAAATTCTCATATAGTTAGCCTGGAAACAGGATGATATTTTCAAATAAAAAGTATCATTTTTAAAAGCGTTAACGATTGTTAAAGTCAAAAAAGCAATTTATTTTTTTACTTACCTTTAGAAAAAGCCGGTTGAAAATCAATCTGCATAATAGTAGAAACCTTTTACAATTAGATGTTATGATTACGAAAAAATTAGGAGTATTTGCCGTTGGACTATTCATCTCTGCAACAGCGGTAGCTCAAGACGATTTAAGAGAAAGATTTACTTTTGGTGTAAAAGCAGGTGCAAACGTTTCCAATATCTGGGACACAGAAGCAGAGGATTTCTCTGCTGACCCCAAAGCAGGATTTGCAGGTGGTGTATTTGCAACGATTCCCCTCGGACGCATTGTGGCACTACAACCTGAGGTCATGTTCTCCCAAAAAGGATTTAAAGGTTCAGGTACATTTATGACCATTCCTTACGAAATGGAACGAACAACAAATTACATTGACATTCCCTTGCTTGTTGCGATCAGACCTGCTCCGTTCTTGAGTATTGTTGCAGGACCACAGATCGGTTTTCAACTCAGCCAGAAAGATAAACTCTCGGTTGGAAACCTATCAAGTGAAGATCAGCAAGAGTTTGAAAATGATAACTGGAGAAAAAATATGCTGGGAATGCACTTAGGACTTGATTTCAATATCCGTCACTTTGTGATCTCTCCAAGAGCAGCTATGGATTTCCAGAATAATAAAGGTGATGGTACATCTACCGACCCGCGGTACAAGAATTTCTTGCTTCAGCTCACGGTAGGATACCGCTTCTAATGTGACCATCCGACCGTTTTCTGTCCGACACGGGCACACATATACTGGTCGTCAATATATATAATTGAAGCCGATTGTTTCAGTCTCACAAGGACGGCAATCGGCTTTTTTAATGTCATTTCCTATTTCTACACATCTCATCGTTCATACTTTCACACACAACATGTAATTCGAATACTTATTCACCCTAGTTTTGAAACAAACTAAGAAAATTATGGAAGATATTTCGTTTTACTTCGCCCCGATTGCATTGGATCGCATACCGGAACAAGGATTGGGACAAGAAATCGATATACATACTGAAAATGGGTTTCCGGAGTTGAAAAAAGGAGGAATCGCCTTGTTTTATGTTCCTGAATTCAGAAAATCTACCTACACGGCCATCGCCGAGGAAAAATTCAGAGAACAATTGTACCAACTCCACGCATCCGGCGGTTGGGAAAAGCAAATCTATGATTTGGGGGATGTGTTACCAGGTGATTCGGTAAACGATACGTATTTTGCTGTCGGAAAAGTAGTGGCTGAACTGGTAAAAAATCAGGTTATTCCCGTTTTGATCGGTGGGTCTCAGGACATGACAATGGCCTTGTACAAAGGCTATGAAAAATTGGAACAATTTGTCAATTTGTGCAGCATTGACTCCAAATTAGACATCGGGAATCCGGATGAAGAAATTCACGCAGAGGGATACATCAGTCAACTTCTGGTGCAACGTCCCTGCTACCTGTTCAATCACGCCAACATCGGGTTACAGATTCCTTTTGCGAAAAAAGAGGAACTGGAATTATTTGAAAAACTCTACTTCGATTATTGTCGCCTGGGTGAATTCAATGCCGATTTCAAACGTGCAGAACCACACCTGAGGAATTCAGACATCCTGAGTATCGACCTGACAAGTATTCGTTACAGTGAACTTGCAGATAGCCAATACACCAATCCCAACGGGTTTTATGCAGAACAGATGTGTCAGATGGCACGCTATGCAGGAGTTAGTGATAAACTAACCAGCATCGGAATATTTAATTATTTACCCGAAAAGTCAACTGCTGTAAATATCTCCGACCTGGTTGCACAGATCATCTGGTACTTTGTTGACGGAATCAATGCGCGTGTAGGCGATTTCCCGATCGGAACCCGGAAAGAGTATATGAAATTCATTGTCCACCTGGATGATTTCACTGAGCAACTGACATTCTACAAAAGTGACAAATCTGCTCGCTGGTGGATGGAAGTCCCCTACCCTGCGGAAGAAGGAAGGAAATACGAACGGCATTATTTAGTTCCTTGTAACCAGGAAGATTATGAACGGGCAATGAAAAATGAAATTCCTGATTTGTGGTGGAAAACCTATCAGAAATTGGTGTAAATTCCGGACTAATAATTCTTTAATTGTCAACACCTTATCAGTGTAAAAACATGCTTTAGACATGTTTAAAATCAGTAATAATTGATTTTAAATCGGTTTTTTATCTGTTGTTCATCATGTACCTTTACAGAACACTAATAAGAAACGTTATGAACAGATTTTTACCTGCAATTACGATCCTGTTTTTAAACCTCCACTGGATACAGGCACAGAATTATTACACCGGAATGGATGTGAATAATGCTGAATACAGGGTTTCAAACTCAGGAGTTCTATTCAATGACCCTGTACAGCGAAAAGGTGTGTACTACGTCCCGAAAGCACTCAATACATCGTTAATATATGCTGCCGCTTTTTGGTTTGGGGCAACCGATGTCAATGGTCAACTCAAACTCGCCGGAATGCGGTATGGAGAATCCGGATCTGATTTCAAGCCGGGGCCATACAGTACATCCGATTACGGAAATGCATACGGCAGTGCCATCTGGCGCGTAACAAGCGCAGACATTGACGCGCACATACAATCATGGGGAACTTCCGGGTATGTTATTCCATCCAGTATCTTAAACTGGCCGGGCAATGGCGATACCGATCTGGGCGTCGCAGAAAAATTGGCTCCTTTTCAGGATTTAAACCAAAATAACATCTACGAACCGGAACTGGGAGACTACCCACTTATCAAAGGGTGCGAAGCGATTTACATGATTCTCAATGATTATACGACGCATACAGAAACTCAGGGAGAACTGATTCGTATAGAGGTCCACTACATGTTTTACCAATACCTGGCTGATAATGCATTGAATAATACGACATTCATGGACGTGACTGTTTACAACCGTTCCAACATCTTATGGGAAGATTTCAAAATAGGTTTGTTTGCCGACAATGATTTAGGTAATTCGGCAGACGATTATGCCGGATGTGACACCACTAAAAACGTATTTTATACTTACAATGCGGATAATTTTGATGAAGCGAATTCAGGAATTCCGGGGTTTGATGAAAACCCACCTGCTGTCGGATTTCTGTCGTTGAATCAAAAAGCAAGTTCATATATTTCATACCAATCAAGCTTTCCTGAATCATTACCGACAACCGCTACAGGTATGTGGAATGGTTTAAACGGATTGTGGAGCGATGGAAGTCCCATACTGGACAACCATGGCAACCCAACACATTTCATGTATCACGAAAGTCCGTTGGATAGTAACTCATACAGCGAAGTAGCAATGGCAAATCCCCCCTATGATGTAAAATCATTAACCACATTTGATGCTACACTACTACCGGGAGGTAAACACGAAATCTCTTTTGCCATCTTGTACAACAGAAGCAGCAACGCACTCCAGAATGTAGCAGATTTATTACTTGTCGCTGACAGTGTTCAGCAATGGTACGACACAGGAATAGAGGGATGCACAGTTGAACTATTGGGGGTAGAAGAAGTGCAATCATCAGCAACGTTCACCGCATCCCCCAACCCGGCGACAGAGAATGTCACCATTCGGTTTGAGTATCCTGTAAAAGGGGATCTGATTATTTCTTCCATCAATGGAAATGCAGTTTTGAAACTTCCGATTGATTCAAAAGAAATGACAATCGCAACAAATGAATTAAGTGAAGGCGTTTATTTCATCGATGTTGAAGCAGCACAATCAACTTATAACAAGACCAAGCTGGTAATCGTACATAAGTAAACGAAAAACCGGAGCACCCCCGGAATGATTCATTTTCGGGGTGTTTCTTTAATCGCGGGAGTATTCCATTCGCTTTGCTTTGAGAAAGCGCGGAATATAGTACTTACTGTTCTTGAAATTTTCAATGATCACTCCCCTGGAAGTGGATGAGTGGATCATCTTAATCTCGTGTTCATTTGCTTCCACGACCATCGCAACGTGCCCGACTGTCGTTGAATTGATATTTCTTCCTTTAAAAAACAATAAGTCTCCGGGTTGTACTTCTGACAATTTCACCGTTTTGCCTAATTCGGCAATGGCGTAACTGGATCGGGGCAATGAAAATCCAAAACCTCCCATTACATAATTGATAAAACCGGAGCAATCAAACCCGGAAGGAGAACTTCCCGAATACCGATAGGGGGTTCCTAAGAATGTTTTGGCAAATGAGATCATGTCGTCAATTTGTTTCCCATTTTTCAAAACAGGCTTTTCATTCACAACCAGCGAATCTGCTTTTTTCGCAGGAATTGTATCTGTACCAACAGCCGCAGACTGGCCCAAAGACCAGACTGAAAAAACACATGCCATCACTAGAGAAACAATAAATTTCATTCGTTCATTTTCCTGAAGTTGCAAAATTATAACTAATTTCGGATAAATAAAAAACCGGTTTGACTCCTAAAATCGACATAAAGACGTTAAATAAACTGTATTACACCATTGGTGAAGTTGCGGAAATGTTCAACGTAAACCATTCGCTAATAAGGTTTTGGGAGAAAGAATTTACATTAATTCAACCAAAAAAGAATAAAAAAGGAAACCGTTTATTCTCTCCAAAAGACATCGAAAATTTTAACAAGATTTATCAGTTAGTTAAAATTCAGGGATTTACTTTGGAAGGTGCCAAAAAAGAATTAAAAAAGAAGCAGGAACCTGTTGAAACAACAACAAATAACGTTGATGCGGTTATCTCCCGGTTGGAATGGATCAAATCTCAACTTTTAATGTTAAAAAAAGAGCTTTAACTCTCTGAAATGATGCCCGATTCACCGTTCTTGCTCTGAAAAAACCACGCTTTGAAACATTATTCTGAAATAAAGCACCTATTTTTCCGTTTGTAAGGTTATTTTTGCCCCCATGCGTAATTGGATTTTTCTGATTTTCTTATGTTTTCTAACCCATGCTTTCTCACAGGAAGTTGTGGTAAGCGGACGATGTATCAATAAAAAAAAGGAAGGTGTCAGTGATGTCCTGATTCGGATAAATCAGCGAAATGAACCTGTTTTCAGTGATGCAAACGGTCGTTTTTCTTTTTTCGCACAGGTAGGAGATTCCCTCACCATTCGCTATTCCATTCCCGGAGATTCATTTAAACTGGTTCAACAATTTTATGTACAGGATCAACATTCGGTTACATTACCTCCTGTGCAAACAATTCCGGAAGTGGATGTAAGAGATTTACAAGGTCATACGGTCATTCACAACATTGAAAAACCGTTTGAACTAACCCCCATCAAACTCAGAGACTGGCAAACCATCCCGCTACAAAGCCCTGAACATGTACTTGTATTCACTACCTCAGCACGCTCAAGCAATGAGTTAACTTCTAATTATAACGTACGGGGAGGAAACTATGATGAAAACCTGGTCTATGTCAACGGATTTCAAATTTACCGGCCTTTTTTAACCCGTGCCGGACAACAGGAAGGAATGAGCTTTATCAACAGTGCACTGGTTGAATCCCTGAGTTTCTCAGGAGGTGGATTCGACGCGCAATATGGTGATAAAATGAGTTCCGTACTGGATATAAAATACCGGACACCTGAGAAATTTAAAGGATCCGTCATGGCATCCATGCTCGGTGTAGAAGGCCATCTGGAACAACAACTGGGGAAAAAGAAGCGGTTTAGTTACATGATGGGCGCACGGTACCGTTCCAACGGTTATTTCCTGAATTCTCTTCCGACAAAAGGTGCTTACAATCCCGTATTCTGGGATGCACAATTACTGACCGAATACATTATCAGCGACAAATGGACCTGGTCTGCAATCGCACACATTTCGGATAACAATTACTCCTTTACACCACAAACAGCGCAAACAAACTTCGGTCCTGCCAATGAAGCTTATTCCCTGATGATCTACTTTGACGGGAAAGAACAAACCCGTTTTCGCACCATGATGGGAGGTACGAAGTTCGCGTTTACCTCGGAGGACAGTAAAACAAAACTGAATTTCTTTGCAACAGCATTTCACTCTGATGAACGTGAGTATTTTGATGTGCAAGGACAGTACTACATCAATCAATTAGAAACGGATCCGTCAAAGGAAGAATACGGAGACTCTATTGCCGTACTGGGCGTTGGAACGTTCCTGGATCACGCACGGAACCGCTTACGTGCAACAATTCTGAATGTGTACCATACCGGAAGCCGCTCGCTGAAAAACGGATTCCTGAATGCTGAACGGACAAAACACAATCAATTTGATTTGCTGTGGGGAGTCAACTACCAGCAAGATGATTTCTATGATGTGCTGAGTGAATGGAAACTGGTTGACTCAGCAGGATACAGCTTACCACAATCGAATGATCACAAAGTGAATTTATCTGAAGTCATCAAAGGAAAACTAAATCTTCAGGCCAGCAGACTCAGTGGGCATCTTCAGCTAAATTCCGTATGGTCACGTACCAAACTTGATCACCCGGTTCAACTCTCAAAAACATACAAAGACGCCAATAAAGTCAAACACAAAGTTGTCTTTCGGGATACCATACGGGCTTCTGCCAGCAAATGGGCTCTTTCTGTAGGAACACGTGCTGCCTATACAAGTGTCAATAACGAGTTCTTCGTGACACCTCGTATTTCGGTAATGCATTATCCAAGAACATACCTGGTAAAAGATTCAACCATTGAACGTCGGAATGTCAGTCTGCGCTTCTCTACAGGACTCTATTATCAACCACCGATTTACAGAGAAATGAGAACATTTCAAGGGGCATTGAACACAAATGTATTGTCCCAGAAATCTTACCACGCTGTACTCGGATATGACATGTTCTTCTTTATGTGGGGAAGGGATAATCCATTCAAATTTACCACAGAAGTATTTTACAAGTACATGTGGGACGTGAATCCATACAAAGTCGAAAATGTCAGAACGCGCTACTATGCAAACAATGACGCTACGGCTTATGCTGTCGGAATTGATTTCAACCTCAACGGAGAATTTATTGAAGGAATTACGTCCTATTTCAAGTTGGGAATCATGCAAACAAGAGAAGACATTAAGTCTGATTCCTATACCGAATATTACAATGCTGCAGGTGAAAAAATTTATTTCGGTTACAGTGATGATCAGGTAGTAGTTGATTCAGCCGTTATTTCTCCGGGATACATCCCTCGCCCGACAGACCAATTAGTAAATATCGGAGTATTGATCCAGGATCAGATGCCTCGTTTCGAAGCATTGAGCGTTCAGGTAGGTCTGCAATTCGGAACACCGCTTCCGTTTGGTCCTCCGGGATACGATCGTTACAAAGATACCTTGCGCATGAAACCCTATTTCCGTGTTGACTTCGGTACTTCGTATGACTTCCTCTACAACAAACGCATGAGAGAGAAAAATAATCAACAGGTCAAAGAAAACTTTTTCAACAAAGCCTTTACGGATGCTATTCTTTCATTTGAAGTCTACAACTTGTTAGGAGTCAATAACGAAATGTCCAAACAATGGGTTCAGGATGTCAATGGCGGGTATTATGCCGTACCGAATTATCTGACACAAAGAAGATTTAACCTGAAGTTGATCTTAAGATTTTAGGGTATATTTGTAGCGAATTTCAGAAACAATGACCGACGTTACCGTAATCATCATAGACAGAGAAGGACAAGAGCATGAATTACTGGCTCCTACAGACATGAACATGAACATCATGGAGCTCTGTAAGTCATACGAATTACCTGTTGCAGGAGAATGCGGAGGTATGGCCATGTGCGCTACATGTCAGTGCTACCTGGAATCAGACCACGAATTACCAGAACAATCCGATGATGAACTGGACATGCTTGATCAGGCATTTTTTGTCAAGTCAAATAGTCGTTTGGGATGTCAGATTCAAATTTCAGACGCTATAGACGGTATCCGGCTTCGCCTGGCACCAGAAGCTTAAACAATTTTCTTTTTAAGAACTCATTCCGTTCTAACGAATTTAGGCGTTTATGCCACTATTTTAACCTGTAATTAGCTTCAACTGATTACAATCGAACTAATTAAAACTCCTTTCGGGATAACAATAGAAAAAATTACCTGATTGGTAAAAACAGGTGTTTACCCTTAAATTAAAACAGAGCACCCCAAGTACCTTTGTCAAAAAAAGTACTATGTTTGTGAAAAATATTATCCACTAAAAACCAACTATTTATGAAGAGAAAAATTACTCAATTGCCAATAACGCTTGGCCTTCTATTATTTACGCTATTAATCGGTACCAAGGCATACGCACAGCCTTGTTCGGTTGTCCTTAGCTCAACAGATTCATTGATCTGTGCCGGAGACAGTATCACACTCAATGCACTTGCAAACGGGGAAGAGATCCAACTGATGGCTTCCAATACAGCAGGAAACAATCACCGTGGAAATATGTTCGATATTGTTGCAACGAATGCTGTAACTATTCTATCATTTGATGCTTCTCCAATGGGAAATACAACAATGGAAATTTATTACAAAGTAGGTACCTGGAACGGGTTTGCCAATACACCTTCGGCATGGACGCTCGTTGGTTCTGCACCGGTAGCATATACAGGTGGGTTTTCACCGGTAGCAGTCGATGTGAACATTACAATTCCTGCAGGAGAAACGTACGCATTCTATGTAACTTCCAGTGTACAGGGAGGAGTCGCTCTGAACTACTCAAACGGTACCAATGTAGGGAACGTATACAGCAGCGATGCAAATATTACGTTTCTTGAAGGTGGTGGTATGGAATATCCGTTTACCGCGGGAACAGGAGCTGTTTACCAACCGCGTGTATGGAACGGGATGATTCATTATACATTGGCCGATCAACCAGGAACGGTTCTCACATGGGGAACCGGGGAAGCAACAGTTTCTATTCCGGCAGCACCGACAACGACTACACAGTATACCGTATCAGCAAGTATTCCGGGATGTGCTACTACATTGCACGATACCCTTGACGTAATTGTTTCTGTACCTGTTGTTGGAATAACCAGTACGGCATCAACTGTATGTGCAGGTACGGAGGTCCTTCTTTACGGTACAGGAGCTGAAAACTATGCATGGGATAATGGTATTACAGACAGCGTTGCATTCCAGGCAGATACAACCGTAATTTATACGGTCATCGGAACAGATTCAATCGGATGTACGGGAACCGATCTGTTTACCCTAACAGTCAATCAGAATCCAAACGTTTCCGCAGGACCAGATTACAATGTCTGTGAAGGCAATTCTACAACACTCGCAGGACAAGGCGCAACTTCTTATGTATGGAATAACAACGTAACTGATAATGTTCCGTTTGAACCAACAAACTCAGCAACCTACATTGTAATCGGAACCGATGACAACGGGTGTAGCAAAGAAGATACTGTCACCGTGACAGTCAGCGCACTACCAATTGTTTCTGCAGGGCCAGATGTGGATATTTGCAAGGGAGAGGAACATACACTTTCCGGAACAGGTGCAGCTACCTATGTTTGGAATAATGGCGTAACGAATGGCGTGCCGTTTACTCCTCAAGCAACCGGAATTTACACCGTAACAGGGACAGATACGAATGGATGTACGGCAACAGACGAGGCAAAGGTTACAATTCACACAGTGATGGCATCCATCTTTTCATCGGGGCCCGTACTTAGCGCAGGTACGCTTGTGGATATGACTGCTCAATGGGTGAACTGTTTAGATATGTCTCCGATTGCAGGTGAAACAGACGTAATATTTGAAGCACAACAATCGGGAAGCTATGCTGTCATTGTTCAAGACAACGTTTACGGATGTTCCGATACGTCAAACTGTATACAGGTTAGCTTTGTAGGAATCGATGAACTGCAGCAAGATGCAACACTAAGTGTTTACCCTGTACCAACAAACAGCACTGTTACGATTGCTTCAAGTGAAGCTACGATTGAACGGGTAGAATTGATCGACTTACTTGGAAAAGTACTTGAGACCACTCAGCCACATGCATTGCAAACAACATTCGATCTTTCAGCTTATACAGCAAATACGTTCTTTGTTCGCGTTTATCGTGGAGACAACGTAACACTGCTAAGAGTAGTGAAGGATTAACGACAGGTTGTAAGAATAGTTAAAATAGATAGTATGACAGTGGCTCCGATTATGGGGCCATTGTTATTTTTAGGCTAAATCAATGATGGAATTCGTTAATACCCTTATCGTTCAACAATAAAATAGAGCGATCAGGAGAAACTTCCAACCTTAGTAAAAACTGCTTCTGAATTAAAAGAGTATAAACGACAACCCGGCACGGATGTCCATGATATTAGATCCCCTGCTCATGCGCATGGATCTTCGGATATCTTCACCGAAATTGATATAACTTATGTTTCCTCCAGTATACCAGTTTCGTAAATGAGGCATGTGCAGTCGAAGACTGGATCCAACATTAATTGCCATAAACGAAGTTACCGGAAATCGCAGTTTAAGTCCATATTCCAACACAACACCATGCAACGGTTTATTGTAAGAATAATAATTCAAGGGACCTGTATGTTCAACACTGGAATAAAATTCACCATTATTATCGTATACATTCGTTAATCGTACCCGGTATTCATCATCTGTTAAAACAGAATTTGCATAACCGACTCCGATACTGTGGCAAATCCCTATCGGCAAGTTCCCCCGTGATGCCCATTCAATTTTCGGAATAATATAATACGTCCGCATATTCATTTTTTCTACGGTAGCAGTAGAGTTATAATCAGCTATATAAGGTGAAAAGCTATTAAAATTTTTCTCAAAAGGCATTTTCAATTGGTTGAATGTCATACTGAAATCAATCCCAACTCCTACGTTTTTTGTAAAATAGTGGGATACGGAGGCCGTAAACCCTCCGGCAATACCCGGATTTGATGTTTCTCCGTTCAGACTTCCTGTATTGTATTTAAAGCTACTTAACAAACTTTGATAAATCAGCGTTGCACGTATGGATCCATCAACTGAAACAACTGTTTTTTTCCCAAAGTATCCTCCCTGGGAAACTGCTGAAAAACTAAAAAGAAGGCAAAAACTATAGATGATAAATTGTTTCATTGAGCTTATTTTTTCGCATTAAACAAGTTGTGAACTTCGCTTTTCAATACCAGACTTCCACCAGAGCTTCTGGTTTTAATAGATTGAACATAACTAACATTTCCTTCTTCCATATCAAATACCACAAATGCAATTTCACACCATCTGTAATTGGAAAAGCCCATCAGGAACATTGCAGGGAAAAGAGGAGGAACAATTGCTCCGGTAACTGCAGCACCAATTGCTCCTTTAGGATTGGTATAATACTCCGTCCAGGAAAATAAGACTCTGCTCGTTCCACATTTTTGTTGAATGTGCTGAATCAGTTCAAAATCTACTGGAACAAAATGCGTCGCTTCAGGTAATTCGGCATACTGTCGCAAGTAATTCATCATTGTATTTCGTTGATTGAATACATCTGTACCTCCCTGGTTAAGTGATGGCGTACTGTAATCAACAAGCTTGACATTTTCCTTTTGCGCGGTATAGTTAATCGCTTCAACCAGCTTATTTTGATACATATCCGTTTTTTCAAAATCATAATTTTGCCGGTTGATATAAACAGTTGTCGGTTCTACCACAATCAATCGTTCTCCGACAACAGAAGTTTTTTCTGTTTTACGGGTTCTTGCTTTTTTCTTCACTGACCGCTCTGCACTAAGTTTATCCGCCTCCTCCTGGTAACTTTTAAATTCGTCTGTAAACGATTTATCAGAAATCAAATCGGAAATTCCATACAGGTAGTATTTAGAAGAGTCACTAACAATGGCTGACGAAGTGCTTTTCCCTGCTCCCGTGCCCTTAATTCTGTCGTATTTTGACAACGGTTCAGTCGTTGATATGGTACTTGTCGAATCGATTACTCCTGAAGTCAATGAATCTTTACTTTCTGTTTTCGCTTCAAACGCCTTCTCAAACGGAATATCACTGTATTTTGTCCATGACCAGTTTCCTGAAGCAGCTATAATCTTCATCATTGATGAGCGGATCTTTTGCAGTTCTTCGCTATCAGGATAAATTGCCAATGCATCCGTCACAGTTCTTAGCGCATGAGAACTGACAGCATACTTGTCCAGTTTTTTAATGTATTGATACAAAACAGCACTTTCTCCTTCCAGTTTTTGCTTCGAAACGGTTACATCTGTCCAGTGTCCGTTCAATTTCGCATTCAGCAATCCCAACCAGGTATGTGCTTTCCATCTCGTCAATGCATAATTCTCAGGGAACTCCTTTTCAAGCAGAAAAAGCTGATACAGCGCCTTGGACAATTCCAAATCGATAATGCTCGTTCGCACCGATTCGAAACGGGCATAATTCCGGATGGTTGTAAACTCATCTGCATTTCCGACAAATGCACTTCCTGTTCCGAATTGATTTTCCAGGTGAGGTCGAATGGTTTCTTTTCGTTTTGCAACATTCGGGTGAGTACTGTTTTCATCGTCGTACGCTTCATCAATCTTAATCGGAAAAGGTTCTGTTGAAAATTCTTTTTCCGGAACAAAAAACAGTGGTGTGTTAAAATAATCAGAAGGAAATTTAATTTCATCAAATGGCAAATGACAATACATCAAGACATCAAAAGAGTTGTATATTTCCGTAGCAGAATATCCCGCTTTCAGGCACATATCGACAGCCTTACTATCTGCCTCAAACTCTTTTTCTTTTGAATAATTATTAAACTGTCCGATGTTTTCCCGGTTGTATTCATGTTGTAACTTCCATTCAAATGTCTGCACGACATGTTCTTCCTGATAATGAACGATTTCATGCGCCAGAACATAGGCCAACTGTGTTTCATTTGCAAATTGGGAGATCAATCCTGTTGTAAAAACAATAATTCCCTGATGTGTCGAGAAGGCGTTACTGACATTGGATTTTAAGGTATAGAACCGGAGCTTTGAATACAGTTCTTTATCATCTTTCAGCAGTTTTTGTGCAATTTTGTCCACATAAACAGAAATCGGATCTCCATAAATGCACTGCCCGGAGTGAATCATCTGGTCAATCGAATAATGGATATTTTGCTTAAATTCTTCATCTGACTTTTCTGTCAGATTACTATTTCGTTGCTTGTCACCTGCTACTTTTTCACGCGTCAAGGCAGAGAAATCAGAAGGAATCTTACCGGACGATTGTAGTGTAGTAAACTTATTCAGATCAATTTGCCCGGTGATAGTGAACACTGAGAAGGCAAACAAAAAGCATATTTTCTTCATCTAAAAACTCTTTGGAGCCTAAAGATACATTTTTGGAATGAAACAAACCGGAATCGGCTGCATTTTGTGTTGATTAATACGATTTAAACGTCGGTAGATTGCCAAAACCTGCTGTTCTCTTTCTGTCAATACAGTTTCGTCGCCCGAAAACTCCATCGCCCACTCCAATTCGGGATAGGTTGCCCCGATCTGATCTTCATCACTCCTGCCATCTTCAAACAAGCCATCGGTGGGTTTTGCTTCCAGGATAACCGGAATGACACCTGAATGACGGGCAAGTTCAAAGACCTGTGTTTTATTAATGTCTGCAATCGGAGAAATGTCAACCCCCCCATCGCCATATTTTGTATAAAACCCGACACCAAAGTCTTCCACTTTGTTTCCCGTTCCGACAACCAGACAGCCATTTACCTGCGCGACAGCGTACAATGTAGTCATTCGCAAACGAGAGCGGGAGTTCGCCATTGCCAGGTGATTGGCATTCAAATTAAACGGCATCGCACGTTCAAATGTTTCAAATGTTTCCGTCAGATTGATCTCCAGAGAAGAAACATTCGGATACCGCATCTTCAGTTCATCCATGTGTTGAACTGCTCGTTCGTATTCTGCTGTTGTCTGGCGAATCGGCATGGTTAACAAGATCGTTTTCGCTCCTGTCTGTGCACAAAGTGTAGAAACCAATGCAGAGTCAATTCCTCCCGATATTCCCACAACAAAACCGGATAAACCTGTCGATTTCAGGTAATCTGCCAACCATTCCCGGATGTAACTGGAAACCTCTTCAGCCTTCAAAATATCTGTAAATAATGTGATGTGCTCCTTAGAACAAGATCGAAATTTTCAACTGCAATTGTCCTTGTGTTGCTTTATTAGAGACAGGTCGTTGAACCATCGTTCCGTTTTGGTCTGCTTCGTATGTAAACATGTACGCATTGTCTCTGTTGTAATACAATGGAGTAATTCCGTAGTAATAACCGATTTCAGCCATCAGACATGTACTTCCTGTAAAATTCCATTCAGCACCTCCTGCTACACCAACCGATCCTTTATAAAAGAATACTTCATTGGAAGCTTTCATATTTTTTTGTTCAACAGTTGCTCCGAAATTCGCAGGTAAACTTCCTAATTCAGTAAATGCAAATGAATTTCCCGTATCGTTTGATTTTTGTCCTAACAAGAAGCTGTGACGCATACCGAACTTACCGAAGTAACGTACATAACCGATGAATTTCGTTCTGAACAACAACATCGTAGGAACAGTAAGATATGTTGATTTTTGATTGCGCTCCTGCAACAGGAATAAGCCGTTTGCTTCTGCCGCATCTTCAATCCCTACAATTTTTGTATCATTAAAATAATAGAACAACGGGCTTGGTCCGGTTTTAAATTTTGTTGTAGAAAATTCGAATTCAATTCCGGTTGTCAGACCAATCGTTTCATTGAACATGATGTTCATGTTTCCACCGATCAGCAGGTCATTTCCAACACCGTTTTTCTCGAGGTTCTTTGTTCCCATATTCTGGAAATTCAATCCAAATCCTGCCACTAATCCTCCCTGGAATTTTTTATCTGCGGCATCCTGCCCCATTGATAATTGTGAAAATGCAAGAACAATAACTGAAAGTAAAACCTTTTTCATCTTAATATTTTAGTTGTTCAACAAAAGTGGTCGATTATTCAACCCAAATTAACTAATTTTGATGCGAAATTAAACAAAATAATGATACTCAAAAAGTTTTTCTGTTTCATCCTGTTGTTTTTAACCCTGACAGCATGCAAACACGACCCGCTGGATATTGACATCAGTACAACGAGCGTTCAGATCGGTTTCACCAACCTGGATTCTTTGCTTTATAACACCAATGCGGAGCAACTCCCGGAACTCAGAAAAGAGCTTTCTGCTTCTATTTCCGATATTTTTGACTATCAAATTGGTTATTGCATGCGCATCGGACGCGTTCACGACACTGCATTCGTTAATAGCATCTTGCAGTACCGGGCCGACACAAGCATCATTCAACTGGAAAAGGAAATTGCCAGTCAGTTCAGCGATCTCAGTAAATACAAAAAGAACCTGGCACTCGCTTTCCGTTACCTGAAAACACACGTGCCGGATGCAAAAATTCCGCAACAGATTGTTTTTCAAAATTCGTTGTTCAACAGCAGCGCTTTTTGTACGGAAAACGAAATAGGGATCGGATTGGACCAATACCTGGGTGCCCAATCACCGACAATTAAACAACTTCCTTCTGAACCTTTTTACGATTGGATGAAAAAAGGATTTGACCGCAACTACATGGAAAGAGATGCGGTACTCTCATGGATACTTACGCACATTCTTCCCGAAGTAAAGGGAAACCTGGCAGAAGAAATTATTTATCATGGAAAAGCGCTATACCTGACAGAAGCAGCGATGCCTTCCGCAGCAAAACACATCATTACACGTTATTCCGAAAAAGATCTGAAATGGGCGAATGAAAACGAATACAGTTTCTGGAAATACCTGGTTGATGAAAACATGCTGTTTAAAACGGACGAAAGAAATGCACGCAATATGTTACAGGAAGGTCCCTTTACTTCCGGACTCCCGGAAAAAGGTCCTGACAGACTGGGGCAATTCCTGGGATGGAAAATTGTAAAAAACTACATGGAAAACTCCAAAACGACAGTTGAAGAATTAATCAATACACCTTACAACGAAATTTTACAGGCGTACGAACCGGAATAATTGAAAAATATGGAAGCAGAAGATAAAATTGCAAAAACATCTGAGATTAAACTATCAGTTGGATTGAATGAAAACAACCTGCCATTGGGGATTCAATGGAGCGCCTCAGACGGTGGAGTGGAAAATGCGCAAGCACGCGCACTGATGCTTTCACTATGGGATCCGAAGGCCAACAACACAATGAAAATTGACCTTTGGACGAAAGATATGTCTGTTGAAGAAATGAAACAGTTCTTTCACCAGACCTTACTGACAATGGCCGATACGTTTGAAAAAGCGACCGGAGAAAAAAACATTTGTGAAGACCTCCGTGATTACTGTTACCACTTTGCAGATAAAATGAATATTTTACCTGAACAGTAGTGAAAGGAATTTTGCATAAAATGAAAACTGTATTCAATGATCCCATTGAGTACAGTTTATTACTGGATGGGGAAAACCTGTCGGTCAATTCGTTGATCGGGAAGCACATCCAACTGCAACACACAGGAGCCATTTTTTGTTCATCCTGTGGCACTAAAATCAAGAAAACATTCCAGGATGGGCTTTGTTTTAAGTGCTTTCAATCAGCACCTGAAGCTTCAGAGTGTATTTTACGCCCGGAATTGTGTCGCGCTCACCTGGGAGAAGGGAGAGATATCGAGTGGGAGCAAAATAATCACAACCAACCGCATGTTGTATACCTTGCAGCGTCGGATACCGTGAAGGTCGGAGTAACCCGTGCAACGCAAGTTCCCTTCAGATGGATGGATCAGGGAGCGATATCAGCAATACGTCTGGCGGAAACCCCCAATCGCTATGAAGCCGGAAAACTGGAAGTTGCTCTGAAAAGCTTTTTCACAGACAAAACCAACTGGCAGCGAATGCTCAAAAATGAAATTGACGAAAGCATTGACCTGGAAGAAGAAAAATGGTCACTGCACGACCAATTACCATCCGATCTGACGGAGTTTTTCTCCGAAAACGATGAAATTATTCGAATTCATTACCCGGTTGAACAATATCCTGAAAAAATCAAAAGCCTGTCATTCGACAAAACACCGTTGATTGAAGGAAAACTGAGCGGAATTAAAGGTCAATACCTGCTGTTTGAAGACGGTTCGGTCATCAACATCCGAAAGCATACAGGATACGAAGTTGTTATTTTAGTGGAGAGTTAAAAATGGAAAGTGGAAAGTTATCATCATTCTCCACTTTCCACTCTCAACTCTATCACTTTCAACTAAATCAATTCAGCCAGTTTTTTCCCAACATTCGTTCCCAACGCCACACCAATCCCACCAAGTCGTGCTCCAACAGCAACCTTATCATTCACCCGTTTAATGATCGGGTATTTCGACGCCCCCATTCCCATGATCCCACTCCACTGGTAATCGATCGCATAGGATTTTCCGGGAATAATCATTTCCTCCAGCAATTGTTGCAACCGACCCTGAATCATCGGAGTGATTGTCATCTCGTACGTCGTTTCACCTGCAATATCCAGATTTCTTGCCCCACCAAGCAGAATCCGATTCTCAAAATTTCTGAAATAGTAATACCCGAAATCGTAATGAAATGTTCCTTTCAGTGAAAGATCCGGGATCGGAGAAGTAACCAACACCTGAGCACGTGCCGGGACAACGTCTTCATCAGCCAGGAGCTGTCTTGTAAATCCATTGACAGTTACCGCAATTTTTGATGCGGAAACAGCCCCAATTGACGTGTGGACAATTCCTTGCTGCTCATCAATCGATTCGACGGTAATTCCATACATGATCTGAATTCCCGCTTCGACAATCAATTGGTGGTACCGCTTCATCATTTTTCCGGTATCGATCTGTCCTTCCAGGTTAATAGTAAAACATGTTTCAATTCCCGACAATCCGAATCGACCGGCTGCAGACACGTCTTCTGAAAATACTTCCTTTTTCCCTGTGATTCTGAATAATTCCTGATTCATAGCTGACAAACCATCGCATACTTCTTCTGACACCCCTTTTTGGTCCGGTGTAATGAGGTCCCACCCTCCGTTTTGTTGAAAATCCATTGCTTTATCACCAATCAATTCTCGCAAATACACCAATCCTTCATACCTCGCCTGCACGGTATCCCACACCAACGATGCATCCTGTTTCTTCAGGTCATCCAACAATTCTACCGGCCCGCCGAAACTTGCAAATCCTGCATTTTTAGTACTCGCACCACAGGGGAGAAATCCCCTTTCCAGCATTAAAATCCGGGCAGAAGGATACTTTTTACGCAGGTGAAAAGCAGTAGAGCACCCCACAATACCGGCTCCGATAATCAGGAAATCAATTTCCTCAAAAAATTCTTTCCGTTCCCAAAAACTTAATTGTTCAATGTTTAGCATGATTTTTGAACTCTTTTCTCAGAGATTTTTACGATATTTGTAATATTTTTTTGATCAAATTTAAACCAAATCTGTAACTGGTTGTACAGGTAGCACGTTTAAGTAATAACTATGAAGAATTTTTTCCTTATTCTGCTTCTTACCATTCCGTTTTTCGGGACCGGTCAATCACTGTTGGACGTCAAGTTCGAAGGGAGTGTATCCAATCTGGATCTTGCAAAAAAAGAAGCGGGAGTTACCATTGCCATCCTACAAGGATCACAAACTGTTGCTTCGGGAACATCCGGGTCGAACGGAAGGTATTCTGTAAAAGGAAAAATAGATTACAACAAACCATTTGACGTTGTTTTTACAAAAGGTGGCTTTGTCAGCAAACGTATCAATTTCAACTTTCAGGGATTAAACCTAGAGGATCTTCCTCCCGGAGATTATAAGCCAATTGAGTCACTGGATATGGAAGTTTTCTCGGAAAGACCCGGAGTAGATTTTTCATTTCTGAATACACAACCTGTTGGGAAATTCACATGGAGCCAGCAAGGATACCCGGCCGTAGACGAAGCAAGTAAAAAAATAATGGCTGACAAAATTGATAAGCTGTTAAAAGATTCTGAACAAAAGGCGCAGCAAAATGAAGTGGCCTATAATGCAGCAATACAAGCTGCGGATAAAGCCTATGCGGCAAAAGATTATACAACGGCATTGACAAAATACGAAGAAGCGACCAAATACAAGCCAAAAGAACAGTATCCGATTACAAAAATTGATGAAATTGATGCGCTCGTTCAAAAGCAAAAAGAAGACAAACTGAAATTCCAACAAGAGAATGCAGCTTATGTCAATCTGATTACAGCAGCTGATAATTTGTTCAAAGCAGGAGATTACGAAAAAGCAAAAGAAAAATACTTCGAAGCTTCAGACATCAGTGATGAGCAGTACCCGCTTGATCAAATTAAAGAAATCGGAAGAAGAATCAAGGCAAAGGAAGATGAAGCCAAGTACAAGCAATTGATTGAAGCGGCAGACATCATGGTGAAGCAAAAAAGTTTCCGGTCTGCGCGGGATAATTACGCTGAAGCATTGAAATTAAAACCAAATGAAGCATATCCTCAACAAAAATTAAAAGAACTGGATGCCAACATCAAATCGGAAGAAGACGCTGCGGCTAAAAAAGCAAACTACGAAAAATTAGTTGCTGAGGGAGAACAATTGGTGAAAGAAGAAAAGTGGGAAGAAGCGAAAGCTAAATTTGAGGAAGCACTCAAGATAGAAACCGCATCTACTTACGTCAAAGGGCAGTTGGATGTCATCAATAAAAAACTGGCAGACATAAAAGCCGAAAAAGAAAAAGCAGAGAAAATCGCGAAGTTGCTACAGGAAGGAGAACAGGCATATACGGCTAAAACGTACGATGTTGCATTGGGTAAGTTCAAAGAGGTACTGACACTTGATGATAAAAATACAGCTGCTCCTGCAAAAATCGCTGAAATAGAAAAAATTCTTGCAGACGAAGCAAAGAACAAGGAACTGAATGAAAAATTTGCTGCATTGGTCAAACAAGGTGACGATGCATCGACAGCAAAAAAATACGCAGACGCTGTTGCAAAGTATACGGAAGCCATCGGACTTAAGGATGATGCTGCTGTTAAGATCAAACTGCAGGATGCACAAAAAGCATTGGCAGATGCTGAACAAGCAACCCAAAAAGAGGCCGAATTTGCCAAACTGATTGCAGAAGGAGCAAGTGCATATACAGCGAAAGATTATCCCACTTCACTTGCGAAATATGAAGCTGCATTGCAAATCAAACCTACAGATGATCCGACGCTGAAAAAAATCAGTGAAATCAAAAAACTGATTGCAGATCAACAATCGGCCGCCGAAAAACAGCAAAAAATTGAACAGTTATTGCAGGAAGGAACTTCCCTGATGGAAGGAGGCGTGATGGACGGTGCTCAATTGGAACCGGCTCGTGAAAAATTCACCGAGGTATTGTCCTTAGATCCAAACAATGCAACGGCAAAAACAAAAATCGGGGAAATTGACAAATTGCTGAAGTCGCAAAAAGATCAAGCCGATAAAGAAGCTAAATTCAAAGAAAATGTAGCCAAAGGTGATGCCGAAATGACCAATCAGGCATGGGAGAAAGCCATCGGATTTTACAACGTTGCCATTGGAATCATGGACGATCCGGCAGTGCGTCAAAAAATTGCAGATGCGCAGGCAAAAATGGGAGAATTAGCAGCATCCAAACAACTGGAAGCGGATTACCAAAAAGCGATTACGGAAGCAAACACACTGAGAGACGGTAAGAAATATACAGAAGCAGTTGTTAAATACGAACTGGCAAAATCGCTGAAACCTGCAGAGGCATTCCCACAAGAAGAAATCACCAAGATCAATCAAATTCTGGCAGATCAGAAATCAGCAGCTGAAAAACAACAACAGATTACAGCTCTTCTGGCAGAAGGAGAAACTGCTTTCGGTAAAAAAGAGTATACAAATGCAAAATCAAAATTTGAGCAGGTACTCGTACTGGATCCTCCCAATGCAACTGCAAAAAAACGCATAACGGACATTGAAGCAGAATTGGCAAAACAAGCAGGTGAAGCTGAAAAACAACAGCAAATTGCAAAACTGATTCAGGAGGGAGAAAACTTATTCTCGGGAACACAGTACGAAGCGTCTGAAGATAAATTTAAACAGGTACTGGTATTGGATGCAACGAATGCAACTGCAAAAAAATACATTGCCGATATTGCTGCAAAACTGGTGGAACTGAAACAACAGGCTGATGCAGAACAAAAATTCACTGCATTGGTCAGTCAGGGAGATGCAGCCGTTTCATCTGAAAAATGGCAGGAGGCAATTACAGCATATACAGATGCATTAAAAATCAAGGCAGATGCCGGGGTTGAACAAAAAAAGGCAAGTGCACAACAAAAACTGGGAGCACTTTCCCAGGAGCAGGAAATCAGTGCAAAATATACCGCAGCGATTACTGCTGCAAATACATTCCGTGACAGTGGAAAATATCCGGAAGCAATTGCCAAATACCAGGAAGCAAAATCCATTAAACCAGCTGAAACATATCCACAAACTGAAATTGACAAAATCAACCAGTTAGTTGCTGCTAATTCGAGTAAAGAAAAAGTGACTGCTTTACTGGCAGAAGGTCAAACTGCTCTGACAGCGAAAGATTATACAACAGCTCAAAGCAAATACCAGGAAGTACTCACCATTGATAACGTCAACGAAACAGCAAAAGCGAAACTGGCAGAAATTGCCACTCAATTGAGTGCATTGGCATCCGAACAAGCCAAAGAGGAAACCTTCAAACAATTAAAAACTCAAGGATTTCAGGCGGTTTCCAACCAGGATTACAACAATGCAATGCTCAATTTTGAAAAGGCACTTGCGATCAAAGACGACGCTGAAATAAGAAGTAAGATCAATGAGATTACGGCTCTGAGAACGGCTGAAAATCAAAAAAGTGCACAAATCGAAGCACTGCTGGGAAAAGGGAAAGTTGCATTTGATCAAAAAAATTGGGAAACTGCAACTGCGGCATACACTGATGTATTGTCCATTGATCCGGGTAATACAACTGCCAAATCACAACTCGCACTCATTGAATCGGAAGTCGCGAAAACACAAAACGAAGCAAAAAATCTGGCTGATTTCAACCGTTTGAAAGCACAAGGGTTTGCTGAAGCACAAGCAGGCGAATGGGTCAGTGCAAAGCATTCACTGGAAGAAGCGCTGAAACTGAAACAAGATACGGAAGTAACAAATAAACTGGAAGAAGTTAAAAAGCAAATCTCTGATAAACTGCAAGCAGAAAAATTGGAACAGGAGTATAAATCTGCGATGAACAAAGCTGAGATCGCAGAAGCAGCTGCTGATTATGAAGGAGCATTGCAAGGCTATAAAACAGCAAATTCCTTAAAACCGAATGAACAACTTCCTAAGAGTAAAATTGATGCATTGTCAAAACTATTGGCCGATCAGAAAGCATCGTCCACACTCGATAAACAGTACAACGACCTGATCGCAAAAGGAGATGAACTTGTTGGGGTACAAGACTACTCGGGGGCGATAAAAAAGTACAATGAGGCATTGGCATTAAAGCCAAACGAAGAATTACCGGTAGTAAAAGCACGTGCTGCAGAAAAATTGGCTGCGGAGCAACAAAAAACGGAACAGGATGCTGCGTTCGAAAAAATCATTGCTGCCATCAATACGAAGATTACGGAGAATGATTTCAAGAAAGCGCGTGAGTACATCGCCTCAGCTGCGTCCCTGAAACCTACGGATCCAAGACCTTCTATGTTACTGGCGAAAATTGAGTCGCTGGAAAAAGAAAATGCGACGTATACAGACTTCATGCAAAAAGCGGCAAAAGAAGAAACAGCAAAGAATTACTCCGAAGCAATCGCCTTGTATGAAAAAGCAAAATCAGTAAAACCCGGAAATCCGGAACCAATTGCAAAGATTGAACAGCTGCGTCAATTGCTGGCAGAGGCAACGAATGTAGCTGATAAAGAAGTGATTTATCAACAGTATTTTGACGCCGGTGTTGCAAAACAAGCTGTTCAGGAATACGAGCTTGCTGTTAACAATTACAAAAACGCATTGAATGCAAAGCCCAATGATACGAAAGCAATGAATAAAATTGCCGAGGTAGAAGCATTGATTGCAAAACGGGATGCTGCCAATAAACTAAAACAGGAATCGGAAGCGGCTTTCAACAAATTGGTAGCTGAGGCAGATGATTATTTCAACAGTAAAAATTATCAAAAAGCGGCAGAAACATACAGGCAAGCACTGGCTGTGAGACCCGAACATCAATATACAAAAAAGCAGTTAACCGAAGCTGAACGGCTGAATAAACGGGAATCAGATGCACTGGCCAACCAACAGTATCAGAAAATTCTGGATGTTGCTGACAATAACTTCAAGAACACCAACTACGAAAAAGCATTGGAGTATTACAAACGGGCATTGAGCATCAAATCAAGTGATCCGTATCCGAAAAGAAGGATTGAAGAAATCAATGGTTTACTGAATCCTGTGAGTGAATCCAGTTCTGAATTACAAGCATTGGGAGAACCATTTGACGGTTCTATTCTCGATGGTGAAATGGCCTTGAAAAAAGCGGAAGAAACGCGAAAAGACAGTAAAAGAAGTAAAGTTAAGAAAGTGGAGGAGGAAGCATTGGTTTCTCATGCCCAAATGACGGATAACAAAAAGGCAGAGCAGGCGCAAACAATCAGCACTATCTATAATTTATATACCAAGGTAATCATCGATGAAAAGGACCGGGGGATTGATAAAGTAGAAGTTGCTTCGAAAGTCCATGTCGCAGAGGCCCGGAAATCACAGGTAGAGTCAGAAAACCACCTCTACGAACAACATTCGGTTGCGCAAACAAAAGGAATCCTTGATGGTCAGATAGCAAAAGTAAATCAGGACACCGAGGTAAGTACAAAACTGCAACAGGAAAATCACATTGATGTGGAACGGGTTCGTGTGGAAGAACAGGATTTAACCCATTCGAAATCGGTGAATAATCACAACGAAAATATTCTGGTTGATGAAACAATTACATCCATTACCAATAAAATAGCAGCAGATAACACCAAAAGCACAGAAGAACAGGCTGAAATTGCACTGGATGTGGATAAAAGACGTGTTGAAGCAGAAAATATCCTCACAAGTAAGGATGCAAGTAAATACAATGAATCAATCAGCAGTAAACAGCACGTCGACAACGTATATACCAGTGTCAATGAAAAAACGGTATCCAGTGAACGTGAACTGGCAGATCACAACAAAAAAATCGGAGTAATTGACCGGGAAATAACAGATAGAAATACAGCGGACTCCAGAAATAAGCACCATGAATCGATTGGTGTAAAAGAAGGTGTTACTACCATTGTACAGCAGGTGTCGGAAGATGATGCAAAACAAGAAATCAAACGTGTTGAGAATACCGAAAAACTCAAGGCACGAGCGAACGAACTAGTGCAATCCGAGCAATTAAAAAGCGATGAAAACGCATTGAAAAACAATGAGACAAAAACATTGGTAGAAGCGCAGGATATAAAAAGTCAGGCAGTAACCGAACGAGCGGGAATTGCACACCGGGATAAAGTGAATGACATGAGCCGTGTGGAAGCAGCAACCAGTACTGCGAATGCAGCAATGGGCTTATCAGATGACCAGCTTCGTCTCAATACGCAACGGGATATTGACATCAAAAAAGACGAATCCAGACAACGTGAGTTACTTGAAGGAGACCGATTAAAAGAAAAAGGAGAGCAAGTAAAAGAAACATCCAAAACATTGTCTACCGGGAATACATCTATCAGCAATGAGAAAAATCAGAGCATTCTGGATGCGAAGAAAGAAATTGACAAAATTGATAATGCTCCCGTCGAAAAACCAATCGTTCCAAATGCACTTGGAGAGAAATATCCGGAAGGAGTTTCACAGGAAATGTTCCAGCGAAAAGATGACGCAGGAATCCTTTCTGCAATTGTTACGCGAAGAATTGTGGTGATCCAGGGAAGAGGTTCCGAGTATGTGCGTACGCAAACCAATCACGCAATAACTTATACTAAAAACGGTAAACCGATTACGGAATATGTTTGGCAAAAAGAAACGCAGGATGCTAAATTACAGCGCCACTATTAGTGGTCTGCTGTTCCTCTTTTCGTGTGCTCCGCAAAAAAGCGATTCCGGCAAGGGATTTACATTCTCGGGAAATACACAGGGCACAACTTACACAATTATCGTAGCAGAAGACAGCATTCATTTTCAACAAGAAGAAATTGATGGATTACTTGCTGCATTCGACACCGTGCTCTCTACATACATTCCCGAATCAGAAATCAGCAGGTTGAATGTTTCTGAGGGAAACTATGCATTCAAAGACACACATTCCTTTTTTAAAAACTGCTATACCATTTCGCAGGACGTTTACATGCATTCAAACGGCTTATTTGATCCGTCGGTGTACCCACTGGTGAAAGCATGGGGTTTTTTTGACAAAAGTGAACACGTTCCCGACCAACAGGCAATTGATTCGATTCTTCAGTTCACCGGATTTGAAAACGGAAAACACCACACTGTCTTATTTGAATCGGATAGTGTGAAATTCACAAAGAAAGATCCCCGGTTTAAACTCGACTTCAATGGAATTGCTCAGGGATATTCTGTAGATGTTATCGCTGATTTCATAGAAAGCAGAGGACATCGGAATTACTATGTGGAAATAGGCGGAGAATTACGGGTAAAAGGAAAAAACCGGGAAGGAAAGAAATGGACCATCGGAATTGATGCTCCAACTGAAGAAAGTCAAGGACACATGAGTATCACTGCACTATCCATATCTGATTGCGGAATGGCCACCAGTGGAAATTACCGTAATTTCTTTGAAAAAGACGGGAAAAAATACGGTCACACCTTGCATCCGACAACGGGAAAACCAATTGCCACAGATGTATTATCAGCCACTGTAGTTGCTGAAAACGCAGCACTGGCTGACGCTTATGCCACTGTTTTCTTAATCCTAGGGAAAGAGAACGGATTAAAATTCCTTGAAGAGCATAAAAACCTGGGTGTTCTGTTAATATATGTAGACGGGAACAATCAACTAAAAATTTATACAACAATCGATCAGGCAGAAAAACCTGATTGATCTTAAAAATGAATGGAATTAGGCGCGCCGGTTCTTTAATTTCACTATTTTTAGACGGTTCAATCAAACGATTAAAACTATGAAGAAAACTATCTTCCTTTTTGCTTTTACATCTCTGGTATGTATTTCCTGTAAAAAAGACTGGACGTGTTCGTGTACCTATACACTTGACGGAACAGCTTACGGAAACTACGAAATCAATGATAAAAGTAAAGACGATGCACGGGCGATGTGCGAAGCAATGGCTATTTCGGAGACGGGAGATACATTGGTTTGTAAAATAGCAGACTAATCCCGCTTTTTTATTTTAATCGATCAGATCCAACAAAGTTTTGGCTTTGTTTTCTGTTTCATTCCACTCAGATTCAGGATCTGATTGTTGTGTCAACCCTCCTCCCAAATACAGGTATAATTGATTGTTCAGTAGTTCTGCAGACCGAAGATTAACAAACAGACTTGTTGTCTTTGCACTCGTCAACCCGATAATTCCTGCATAGAATTTCCGATCGTGTGCTTCCAATTCTGCAATACATTTCAACGCTTTGTCTCTCGGGTAGCCACTAACGGCAGGAGTTGGATGTAATTTACGGATTAGTTCCCACTGCTTGAATGCAGCAATATCAAACGTAAAATGATGCACCAAATGTTTCACAGGACCTGCGATCAGTTCTCCCCGGTCTGATTCCCGGACTTCCGCACACATTTCAAGCAATTGTCCGCGTATGAAATCCGTTACCAGTTGTTGTTCATGTAATTCTTTTGCTCCCCAAGCGGATCCATCGCCAGCAGGTTTCGTTCCTGCAAGGGACATCGTCACTCCTCTCCCCTCCTCTATTTTCACCAGCGTTTCGGGAGTCGCTCCTACCCAGGTTCCCAATGAAGGACTTTCGAAAAAGTAACAAAACGCATGGGGGTATTTCTCAACTAACTTAGAAAAGAAAATCATTGGTTGATTGGAACCGAAATCGACTTGTTTCACACGTGATAAAATAGCTTTGTCAATTGTGTGATCCTGTAGGTAGTGAATAAATTCATTTGCTATATCGCAATATGCCGATTTGGAAATGACAACCGGAAGTTCCTGCTCTGCAGTCTCTTCATCGAACGCTCCTTCGTAAAAACCATACAGGTGTTGACCTTCAAAATCAGAAACGATGAATCCGTCAAACAAATTGGGGTTATCCAATTTTCGGAAGCATCCTTTTTTCTCAACAACAGGAGATCCGGGTAGCCGGTATGTCAGTGTTGACTGCACAACTAACGCGGTACAATCATAACTGTCAAACGCCCTGTACACACCAATTTCCCGGTTTCTTCGTGGTGAATATCCACCTGCCAGACGTGTGTTCGTTTTCCGGCATGTACAATTTTACCGGTAGCGATGACAAAACCATCTCTGACACCTGCAATGTGGTTGGCATTGATCTCCAATCCGACAGGAACTTCTTTTTCGATGTCAATCAATAAGACAGAGCCCATTGACCCGATGCTCTCAATGACCGCAGCGCTGGCTCCTCCATGTAATAACCCTACAGGTTGATGTGTTGAAGCCTTTACAGGCATACGGGATTTTAAATAGTCATCTCCCAGTTCGATGCATTCTATTTCCAACACTTCCATTAAGGTATTCTTATTGAAAGAGTTGATCATTTCAAGGGGAATTTGCTTTAATTTCATCTGACAAAAATAAGGAATTTGTACCCACAAACTGCAAAAGAAACCAGGTTTTCATGTACGGAAAAAGGTTCTGAAACCTGTAGAATGATGCTTTCAACGGCAGATCAGATGATCCATTTCCTTGCCATTGGACCTTGGTTAAAAATCAAATCCAGAATCGATAAATTCAGTAAGCAATTATCTTTCTGACGAAACACCTGGTGATAAGGCGTATGTACATAATCCGATTCCGTATCGAATGTAGTCATCCTGTCCTCTTTTTCCGGTTGCAGGTCATATACTGTCGTATAGATTGTCGGAATTTCCAGATCCAACCAGAACAAAACACGTTGATGAACGGCATCGTTCAGATCAATTAAACGGACGTAGTTTCCTTCTAGTAATTCCTTTACTTCCATTCCGTAATAATCAAAATAAGCCGACGAAGAATAAGCTGTTTCGATCGTTTTCCAGTGGATTTTACGCCATCCGTCTTCTACAATTTTCAGATCTTCAACAGCCGTTTTGTTCCCATTGACTCGTTCAACCGGAACACTCAGTAATTGTTTTCCGTTTGGCCCCAGCAGTTCACACCGGGTGCGGATTGTTTGTTTAACAAAATGTTCCTTCGTTTCAACAACCGGTTCTTTCGCATGTACGTATGCACGATAATATGCAATCGGAGCGAAATAAGCCGTCGGGAAAATGTGCATTACTTGATTGCTTTGAAAACACGATCCCAGCGAATACCATATTCCGGATTACTGGAGAACCAGGTCATCGATGCTTTTCCGACAAGGTGATCTTCCGGAACAAATCCCCACGTACGTGAATCTGCCGATTGGTAACGGTTGTCTCCCATCATCCAGTAATAGTTCATCTGAACCTTATAAGTCGTTGTTTTCTTTCCGTCAATGTAAATTCCGTCTGCTTTCTCTTCCAGTTTATGTCCTTCGTATGCAGTAATGATCCGGCGATAATAAGCAATGTTTTCTTTCGTAAAGTCAACGACTTTTCCTTTGTATGGAACCTGGAAACGTCCAAAGTTTGACACGTTATTTGATACATTGATATCCTTCGGGAAATACGATAAATTGTCCACTTGTTCTGAAGCACGGAATACTCCGTTTCCATCTGGAACGTATTGCGGTTTCACATCAATGTTGAACTGAACATCCGGGTATGCTTTGCGTACTTTTGCAATGGTTGCCAGATTAGCATGGACACCGTATACCACTCTTCCATCCCAGTACAAATCACTTTTTTCGATTCCAAATCGTTCATAAAGTCCGTCAGAAGTTGCAAATCCGGATGCACTTGCGATGTACAATAAATTCTGATGTTCTGCTACTTCCGCAGGTTTATCATTCACGTACAGAATTGAATTTTTAATCTCCAGGTAATCAGCCGGCATCCCGACACATCGTTTGATGTAGTTTTCGCGTTTATCAACCGGGCGGTAAATGATTCCATGGTGCTGGATCAACTGTCCCATTTGATTGTCCATTGTCACCTTATCTTCAGCAATCATCTTGCGTGCTTTTTCTTTCCACAAAGAAAGGTCCTTGATGTATTCATAATTTCCGCGCTCGTTCACAAAACGACTCCATAATTCGTCCGTATAAACCCCAGCCTTTTTTAATGAATCCCGGTAATAATTTTCAATGACACCAAATCGTGTCTGTGAAGATTCTCTGTACAAGCGATACGCTTCGTTGTTGACAATCCCTTCGTATTCATGCCCCATCAAACCGTACGGCATACGTGGGTCGTAAACAGCAGTATCTCCTGCAGGGTAGTTAAAAACAACCACATCATACCGCTGGATTTTCCCAAATCCCGGAAGACGTGTATACGTTCCTTTTTCAATTGTTGTATATGATTTCATGGTGACCCACGGAACGGTATTGTGTACCAGTGGATACGACAACGGTGTCACCGGAACTTTCGGTCCGTACGCCAGTTTATTTACAAACAGGAAATCTCCGACCAGCAATGTTCGTTCCATGGATCCAGTCGGGATTCTGAACGGTTCGAACACATAGGTACGGATAATCAATGCTGCCACCAATGCAAAAATGATGGAGTCACCCCATTCTTTCACTTTTGTTTTCGCTCCCGGCCGGGCACGTGTTACAGCCCCGATTCCCAATGCAATAATGTGTCCGATCACTGGCAATGAGAGAAACAATACTAAATGATCACCCCATTCTCTTTGTGCTACTTCTTTGCTGTTTGCCCAGTTTGTTTCCGGCAATATTTTATCCTGATTCTGTGCTATTTTGAAAAACAGGATGTATGGAAAGACAATTCCCTGAATGGTATCCAGCAAGCTGTAATACCCGAAACGTCGGATATAACTCACATTCACCACCGACCACATCACCAGGT
>DHNG01000017.1:47023-54163 GCA_002409405.1 Flavobacteriales bacterium UBA5422
CCAGGTGTACACCCGGAATTACTAACAGTACTGCCCACCATCCTTTTTTACAGAAAACTTTAAATGCAACGTAGTAGTTGTACACAGGAATCAATGCCTCCCATGATTTTCTGTCTGCCAGTTCAAAACTTCTCCACCACATTGCCAGATAAGGGTGAATTAACAGCATCAAATAGAAATAGATAAAGCTCATTTTTTATAGTTTAATTTTCAAATGTATAGCGGATGTTTGCTTTCCCGCCTTGTAAAATTGCAATTTAATTACTCATGTGTGATTTTCAACACATCCGACATCGTAAAGATACCTTTTTTTCCGTTCAAAAATTCAGCTGCGACAACTGCTCCTAGCGCAAATCCTTTTCGACTGTGTGCCTCGTGTCTGATTTCAAGTGTATCTACTTCGGAACGGTACGAAACAACATGTGTTCCGGGAACATCCGGTTGACGAAATGACGTAATAGCCAGTTCATCGGGTTGAACCTCCGGCGCAGTTTCCTCTCCCAGCTTCCATCGCTCCAGTTTGACACTACTCCCCAGTATGTCATTTGCAATTGAAACGGCTGTTCCGCTTGGAGCATCCAATTTTTGCAAGTGATGAATTTCTTCAATACTTGCGGTATATTCTGTGTGTGGGTTCATCAATTGTGCCAACCGACGATTGATTTCAAAGAAAATATTCACGCCCACTGAAAAGTTACTTGCGTACAGCAGTGCTCCGTTTTTCGCATCAACCGCTTCTTTTACCCGCGCAAATTCATGATTCCATGCCGTTGTTCCGACAACCACAGGAATAGCATGTTCCATACAAAAAAGGATATTTTGCACAGCTGCGTCCGGGCGTGTAAATTCAATGGCCACATCCACCTGTTGATCTGACAATGCAGTAAGGGAACCGGTAGCATCTATTTTTGCGACAATATCGTGTCCGCGCTGCAAGGCAATTTCTTCAATTGCTTTTCCCATTTTACCGTATCCGATCAGTGCTATTTTCATCTGTGTGTTATTTAAATGTAAATTGAAGTGACAACCCTACTGATGCAGGACGTCCATAGGAAAGTGGTATGAAAGCGGGTCTGATTTTCATTGAAAGATCATCTGAAACATCAAATTTAACAAAGTGCGCCTCTACCGCAGCATCTGCAACCTGAAGCAAATAGACCAGTCCCATTCCTAAGAATAATAAATCCCTCCTGTTGAGTTTTTGTTGGTACAGCTGAATGATTCCGCTGTCGTCATAATTCAGGTATTCATCGCCATAGGTATTGTGTTCCGTACGATTGATATATTCCTGTTTCAATGCCTTTTGTTCCTGATGATTTTTGATGGCAAAGTAGCCTGTCGCTCCCAATCCGGCATAGATCAGCGGTACCTTCCAGTACGCCTTTTTCTTTCCTTTTGGCATGGCTATATGATTGTATACCTGGCCGGCACCGGGAAGTGCTAACGATAAGATGGTGGCTGTTTTTACCGAATGTTTTTTCGTTGTATCCTGTTCTGCTACAATTCCAGCCTTGATAATGGAATCATTATCCTGACTAAAGACCGGAGCAACCATTCCGAACATCAATACCAACATCCACTGTTTCATCAATTTTAATTGAGAAGAATAAAAACGTTCTGATTAGTTGTTCAACAACTCAATGATTCTGTTCAAATCATTTTCAGAACTAAATTTCAATACAATGCTTCCGGAACCGTTTGCTGCTTTTTTGATGTCAACCTTTGTTGCAAGACGATCGCTCAGATGCTCTTTAAAAACGAATTGCGGATCAGAAATGGTATGTGTTTGTGTATTTTTAACACTTGCTTTTTCTTCTGTTGCTGTTGGAGGTGATAACTCTCCTTTTACCAGAGCTTCTGTATCACGAACAGATAACCCATGTGCAACAACCTGTTCATAGATGCTGATTTGTGTTGCTTCGTCACCCGCAGAAACCAACGCGCGGGCATGTCCCATCGAAATCTGGTTATCCCGGACTCCTGCCTGAACTTCCGCAGGAAGTTTCAACAAGCGAAGAAAATTGGTAATGCTTGAACGCGATTTCGCTACTTTCTGACTCAATTGGTCTTGAGTAAGTGAACATTCATCAATCAAACGTTGATACGAAAGTGCCACTTCAATTGCATTCAAATCTTCCCGCTGAATGTTTTCAACCAATGCCATTTCCAACATGGTCTGATCATTTGCAACGCGAACGTATGCCGGAACTTCTGTTAATCCCGCTAACTGAGAAGCACGAAAACGACGTTCTCCTGAAATTAACTGGTATTTATCCTGTCCGACTTTTCTTACTGTCAGTGGCTGAATAATTCCATGAATCGAAATGGATTGGCTCAGTTCTTCCAGTGCTTGTTTTTCGAAATGTGTCCGTGGATTGAATGGATTTGCTTCAATCGACGAAATCTGAATCATGGAGACAGATCCCGGTTCTCCCGTGTTCTCTTTCCCTGTGTCTGCTCCTTGTAATAATGCTCCTAAACCTTTTCCTAAAGCGGAACGTTTATTTGATGCGTTACTCATTTATCGAATAATTTTTTTCGTTATTTGAAATTTGTGTTGAATCGTTTCTCTGCAATACTTCTCGTGCAAAATTCAGATAATTGATCGAACCTTTGCTGGCAGCATCGTGCATAACAATTGTCTGCCCAAAACTTGGTGCCTCTCCCAATTTTGTGTTCCGGTGAATGACCGTATCAAACACCAAATCCTGGAAATGTGCTTTCACCTCATCCACCACCTGGTTCGCCAGACGCAGACGTGTATCGTACATGGTCAGAACAATTCCTTCAATCTCCAGGTTCGTATTCAAGCGTCCCTGAACAATTTTGATGGTGTTCAACAACTTTCCTAATCCTTCCAGTGCAAAGTATTCACATTGAACAGGAATGAGAACAGAATCAGCTGCCGTCAATGCATTCACTGTGATTAACCCCAGTGACGGAGAACAGTCGATGATAATGAAATCGTATTTATCCTTGATTTTTTCCAACGCCAGCTTTAATTTGTGCTCACGATTCGGAATATTGATCATTTCCAATTCGGCACCTACCAGGTCGATATGGGAAGGAAGGATATCCAGATTCGGACTGTCAGCTGCAATGATCAATTCTTCAGGATTGACATCATTGACCAGGCAGTCATAAATATTGCGGGTATTTTTCGGATCCAGACCTACTCCGCTGGTAGCGTTGGCTTGCGGATCCGCATCTACGATCAGGGTCTTGTATTCCAATACTCCGAAACAAGCAGCCAGATTGATCGCTGTAGTAGTTTTCCCAACTCCACCTTTTTGATTTGCTATTGCAATGATTTTTCCCATCCTTCAGTTTTTGAAAAGATAAAGATACTATGAAAAAAAAAATTAATGTGTGTTAACCCCGATTAGTTATCAACGATTTTTATGATTCTTGAATGATGCGTTTTGAATTCTGAATGAAAAACAAACACTTTCAGTCCAGAGCAACTGATTACCCATCAATTACACTCTCCAAACAATCAGTCATTCAATATTCAAAATTCAGTATTCTCTTTACATTCCGGGCATTCCCTTCATGCCTTTTAGCTGCTTCATCATCCCCATCATATTTTTCGGATTGCTCATCATCTTCATCATTTTCTTCGTGTCACCGAATTGCTTCAGTAATTTGTTCACGTCCTGGATAGATGTTCCGCTACCGTTGGCAATCCGTGCTTTTCTAGGTCCGTTGATGATCTCCGGATTTGTCCGTTCTTTCGGCGTCATGGAATAAATAATGGCTTCGATGTGTTTGAATGCATCGTCTTCGATTTCTACATCCTTCATGGCTTTTCCCATTCCCGGAATCATCCCCATCAAATCCTTCACGTTCCCCATTTTCTTCACTTGTTGCAACTGCCCCAGGAAGTCATTGAAATCGAACTGATCTTTGTGAATGCGTTTCTGGAGTTTTCGTGCTTCTTCCTCGTCAAATTGCTCCTGAGCTCTTTCCACCAGGGAAACAACGTCCCCCATTCCCAAAATACGGTCAGCCATCCGCGACGGATAAAATACATCTAACGCGTCCATTTTCTCACCTGTCCCGACAAACTTAATCGGCTTGTTGACAACAGATTTGATTGACAATGCAGCTCCACCTCTGGTATCACCATCCAATTTCGTCAGAACAACACCGTCAAAATCGATTCGGTCGTTAAATGCTTTTGCGGTGTTTACGGCATCTTGCCCTGTCATGGAATCCACAACAAACAAAGTTTCCGTCGGATTGATTGCTTTTTTAACTGCCGCAATTTCATCCATCATGTGCTCATCTACCGCCAGACGACCTGCGGTATCGATGATTACAACATTGAATCCTTTACTTTTTGCATGCTGCACGGCTGCTTGTGCAATCAATACCGGATTTTTCTCTTCTTTGTTCGAAAAGACCTCAATCCCTAATTGCTCACCCAATACATGCAACTGATCAATCGCCGCCGGACGGTACACGTCACACGCAGCAAGCAATACGTTTTTATTTTTTTTGGTCTTCAGGTAGTTCCCTAATTTTCCTGTAAATGTCGTTTTACCGGAACCTTGCAATCCCGACATTAAAATAATTCCCGGGTTTCCTTTGATGTTGATATCAACCTCATTTCCCCCCATCAATTCCACCAATTCTTCGTGGCAGATTTTCACCATCAACTGTCCCGGAGAAACAGCCGTCAATACGTCACGTCCAAGCGCTTTTTCCTTTACGGTATTTGTAAATTCTTTCGCCGTTTTAAAGTTCACATCGGCATCCAGCAAGGCGCGACGTACCTCTTTCAAGGTCTCTGCCACATTGATTTCAGTGATCTGTCCCTGTCCTTTTAATACTTTAAAGGCGCGTTCAAATTTGTCCGTAAGATTTTCAAACATTGTATTCAGAATTATTGAGGTGCAAAATTAGTAAAAAGATTTGAGATTTCGGGGTATTTATATGAAGATTGAACAGGGCAAACGCATTTACTTTTGAACTCATTTAAACTGTTAGCAAGATAAGAGTAAAGGCCAGGTAATGCATTTAGCCTTTGCTCGCAAAGATGCAAAGGCACAATCTAAATAACCGCCAATAACTTTGCGCCTTAGCGCCTTGGCGAGCCATTTCTATGCAAATCATTAAAGAAATTAGCATAAAAAATTTTAAATGCGTTTGCTCTTGTAAGATTAAAAGTCGATTCAATGAAGAAGAACAGAATCGTGCCCCTTCTTTCATAACACACATGAATTACAGATGATTAAGCAGGATTACTTCATATTTTCCACTTCTTATTTCAGCATTCATAATTCATATTACCTTTGTACTATGAAATGTCACATCAATGTATTTATGCTCAATGAGCATTTTTCGCAGGAGCATGCAGATGCCAACTTTGGCGGAAAACCGTCTGAAAATAACCGGTTGTATGACTGGGAGGACGATATGCGAATTACGACTCCGGTTACCAAGGTTGTTGAGCACCGGAAAGTTTCGTTTCCACTTCAAGGGGAGCTTCCTTCAGGTGAATCGTTTCATCATGAGATCAACGATATGTTTTTGTTTGAAATCCAATCGGAGGGAGTGCCTTCTACCTTTATCGGTTGTTCGGAAAGCATTCTGGACAGGTTTGAGCAAACAACGGAAGATGACACCATTTTCCTGAAAGTATTCATTCGTGACTACGAAGCCTATGCCAATCCGATTCCGGGAATTTACATTGCATCCCGTGAGTTTCCGAAAGAATTGATTTTCTAATGCTGCTCCATGCTTTCCGTTAAGAATATTTGCCTGTTTTACAATCAACCCGTTTTAAACGGCATTTCTTTTTCTGTGGCAGAAAATGAAATCATTGGCATTGCAGGTACCAGCGGAGCAGGGAAAACAAGTTTATTAAAAATTATTGCCGGTCTGGCAGATGCAACAGAAGGAACTGTTCATCTGGACAACAAACGGGTGGTCGGTCCATCTATGAAACTGATCCCGGGACATCCCGATATTCAATTGGTGAACCAGGATTTCGATCTGGACATCTATCAGACAACAGAAGAAAACGTAAAAGGAAAAATTCTTCATCTTCCAAAACATGTACAGGAACAGTTTACGGAAGAATTGCTGGATTTAATGGAACTCACACACGGCAAATCACGTCTGGCGCATACCTTATCGGGCGGAGAGCAGCAGCGATTGGCAATTGCACGTGCATTGGCATTGGAACCGACGATTCTCCTGCTGGATGAACCATTTGTACACCTGGATTCTCAACTGAGGTATCGTCTGATCAGTTATCTTACTGAATTGAAAAAAGTACGAAACATGAGCATCATCATTGTATCTCACAACAGTGAAGAGTTGCTCAGTTTATCTGACCGGATTATTTATTTGAAAGACGGAGCAATCAAACGAATGGCTACTCCTGTTGAGTTCTACTACCATTACAAAACGATTTCCGAAGCGCGCATGTTCGGATTGATCAATCAATTAACCATTTACGGAAAGTCTGTTCATTTCCGTCCGGACGAATACGAAATTGATCATTCGGAAACCCCAGAAATCCCGCTTCACTATTCGCATTCCATCTTCATGGGGAGTTACTTTTTAAATGAATTTAACGTTGATAAAAAGAAAAAAATTGTATTATTACACAAAGCGCAATTAAACAATGTCAGAGGGATTACAATCAATAAAAAGAAAAAATAAAAGAAAGCGTTTAAGCTGGTTGGAAACATGGCAACTGACCAAGAGAACGTTTGTTGAATATTTTTCAGAATCTACTTTCAGACATGCAGCCGCGTTGGCATACTACGCTATTTTCTCACTCATCCCAATGTTGTACCTGGGTGTTTATTTTTTCGGGAGGATTCTGGGAAATGAAACTGTACAAACACTGGTCTTCAATTTTTTATCGGATCACGTGGGAATGCAGGATGTCTCCGGAATTATGGAAATATTGCAATCATACGATGTTGAGAAACGAAATCCGGTCATGGAAATTGTCGGGATTGTCACATTACTCTTCTCCAGCTCCGCGTTCGTTGTTTCCTTACACAAAAGTATCAGTGATTTTCTGGATATTGAACCGGTACAAGCTCCTGTAAAGAAAATGATTCTCCGCACGGTATTGAGTCGTTTACTGGCCATCGGGTTCATCGGGATTCTCGGCTT
>DHNG01000009.1 GCA_002409405.1 Flavobacteriales bacterium UBA5422
AACCATCTGTTTTTGTAATTTTTAATTCCCGGATAAAAAATTACAAAAACAGATGGTTCTAAATACATTTATGGTGCTGCACTTTTAGCAAAAAATGAATTGAATCTAACTGTCGGATTGCAGGCTTCTGCTACGTCAATGCATAAAGATTATACTGGATTTACAGGAAACAATCCGCATTTGGTTCAAACTAGTTACCTGAAAGCAAATGATATTAATCAAATTGAAAATAACCTGAGTGCACAAGGAGATTTCACTGCTCAACCGTATTCAAATAGCTTCCTTATTACTCAGATTCTTACTGCTGATTACATTGACGTAAATGATAATGGACCAGATGCCCGTGATTACGGAGGATGGACAAAATTCACCTACCGTAAACGCTATGGAGGAGCTAATGAATGGTATCGACACAGAGCACCATATAACAAAATGTATTATGGAAAAGGGCGTTTGAATAATCCGTACGATCAGACAGCTTCCCTTTCTTCCGGAGAAAAAGAGGTAGCTTACCTAAAGACCATTGAAACGAAAACACACATTGCTTGTTTTGTAACAAGTGGTACTACACGTGACGATTTTCAGGACATTGCCACAGCTTTGGGACTGACTGGAGCAGAATTGACAAAATTCATGAGTTATTTCCCTGCAAACGGAACTAATCAACCACGAAAAGATGGTGTTGATGCGGCAAGAGATGAAGAGGCAGCAAATGGAGATAAAGGAACACATACAATTGAGCAATTGAACAAAATTATACTGTTCTCCAAATCACGATTGGACAAGCCGGTTTCTGTAACCAACTTTGAATATTCCAATGAGATATGGAAAGGAATTCCAAATACGACAGAAGCAGTTGGTTCTGCTAATTCCGGAAAATTGACGTTGAAAAAAGTATGGACAGATACAGAAGGATTGGTAAAAGCACGAATTGCTCCATACAAATTTGAATACGAGTATTTTAAAAAGAGTGACTACCCATCGTTCAATAACTATGTGCAAAATGGAATTTTTAATGGCTATGGTGATGGTAGCTTGAACGAACATCCGATCTATCGATCAGGATTATTAGATAACTGGGGGGGGTATCAGCATCATGATATTGAGAGTCAACAACGTGAATATCTTCGTGAATGGAGTTATCAGGGTGAACTACCATCTGATTTTGACCCTGCCGCATGGCAATTGAAGCGAATTATTCTTCCTTCGGGTGGTGAAATTCATATTCAATACGAACAGAAGGACTATTGCTATGTACAGGACAAAGAAGCCGCTACAATGGTGAGCATTAACCCTTCCTTGAGCATTGGTAATGAAAACGGATATAAATACGATGAGAATAAATACTATTTAAATCTGGATGACGTTGGTTTGGATACCGAAGCTGATAAAAAAGCATACTTCCTTAAAATTGCTCGACAGTATTTTGATGGGAATATGGCTTTTGATGGATCTAATACAAATTACTATGAAATCAAAGATGGAGATGATAATAGCCAGAAGAGTAATATGCTTTATTTCAGATTTCTGTATAATTTGAGTGAGGATGCTGCCAATTTACACGGTTCCAGAAAACCGGATTTTGTAGAAGGATATTGCCCTGTAAACCGAATTGTTTATGATAATGGAAATATTTTCATAAGCCTCGGAGCAAAGAAAGGAGTCCAAAAATTCCTAACTCCGAGAAGAATCGCATATGAGCAGTTTATTACTTCGGGTAACCTCGGAATGGACAATCAACAATATTTGCTCGACAATGAAAATATTGATGGAAACTTACTTCAGAAGGCATACAATAACACAGCGAATGACAATGCAGAGGGAATAAAAGAGGTAAAGCAATACCTTATGAAATCAAGTGAATTGGGATTAAGAGCAAAAATTGCAGGTGCGATTTTCGCAATCAACAAGCCATCAAAAGCAAATGTGGCTAAAGCATACGATCCGGCAATGTCTGCATTTAAGCTGGTTGTCCCGAAAGCAAAAAAAGGAGGAGGTGTACGTGTGAAACGATTACTGATGTACAATCCGGGAATCGAAGGAGGCGAAGCATCTGTCTATGGATCGGAGTACATTTATAAAACAAAAGACGGAAAATCAAGTGGTGTTGCAACAAATGAACCTGGCCCATCTCGTTTGGAAAATGCATTGGTGGATATCCTTCCGCGTTACAAGCAAGGAGTTTTAAATAAACTAATGGCAGGACGTGATAAAAGTTGGGCAGAAGGACCATTGGGTGGGCACTTGTACCCGGGAGCTTCAATCGGACACTCCAGAGTGGTGATTAAAAATATTCACAGTGGCAAAAGTTCGCCTGGTTTTGTAATTAATGAATACATTACCTGTAAAGATGAACCATCCGTAAAAGCGAAACATACGGAAATCAAAAAACCGGGAGCTATATTCGAAGGTAGAATTAAGGACCATTATAAGAAAACGAAGTTTTCATTGCCGATGGGAATGTTCAATTATTCTCAGGACAAGGCGTGGCTCACACAGGGATTTGTTTTTGAAATAAGTGACCTTCACGGCAAACTGAAACGATCATATACCTACAATGGTACTTATGAAAATTATCTTACGGATCCGCTCAGTGCTTCTGTGTATTCATCAGTAGAAAATGAGTACACTAATGAAGCAAAGACGGTTGTAACTGGAGAACTAGACGGTTCCGGCAACCTGAAATTGAAGAAATCAGCTATGAATCTCGGACAAGAGGAGGATATTGCGATGTATGCCGGAAGAGTAGAAGATCGTACGTTTGATTTTTCTGTTGAGCTTGACCTTAATTTCCTGATTCAGTTCCCGATTGTATTCAGTTTCGGATTCGGGCTGTCACTAAGTTATGATGAAACAGAGTTGAGTCAACATGTTACCAGCAGAGTTATCAAACATTCTTCTTGGTTGAAAAAAACAACGACATTCCAGGATGGAATACGAACAATTAATGAAACATTGGCTTTCAATGATCTGGATGGATCACCTATCATTACACGTGTTTCCTCAGCATACGATGCACCAGATCAGATAGGTGATTTCAGAGAATATGTACCAATAGATACAGACAGTGAAGACCCGGCGAATCAGAATAAAGACAATGTTTATTATACAATGAACTTGCCGGCAGCGTGGATTTATGCGGAAATGGGGAAGAAATCGAAAAATCCGGATAACTTCAATATACTCTCAGCAGCTGCGGGAAGTTTTACAACGCATTCGGAAAACCCGCTCTGGAAATTTACCAATGGGGAATGGTATCCGCATCAAACCAATATGGATCGGGTTGTATCTGCAACAGCTACGGAATTCAGAAAGGATAGATTCGATGATAATATTCAATATACCATCGGAGGTGTGTCGCAAACTGCCTCAATGGAGCGTGTAAAAGAAGAATTTGGAGCACAAAACGGAGTGAATGGATTTGATCAGTCTGATCTGGATCAATTGAATGCATTCTACTACCCGGTACGTTCGTTTACATTTATCGGAGATCGAACTTCTGCGAATGCTTCCTCAGGAAGAGTGTACAAAGATGGAACAATTACCAATTTTCAATTCTTCAAGTGGAAAGACGGAGGTACAACAGATGTAGAAGCATTGAATCCGAAATGGCAAAGCCCATCGTATGTAACGAAATATTCACCGAACGGACAACCATTGGAAGAAGTCAATCTGTTAGGAATTTATAGTGCAGTGAAGTTAGGATATGGTAACCTGTTACCAATCATGTCAGCGGCAAATGCAGAATATGAAAGCATATTGTTTGAAGACTATGAAAACGGTTCTACGATCGGGCAAACAGTTGCAAAGGCACATACGGGAACACGCTCGTTGAATTATGCAACAATCAACAACGGAATCATTGCAACGCAACCACTGAAGTTAACTACAAATCTGCACGATAAAGGTGCACGATTCAAAGTATGGGTGCGTCTTACCAACGAAGGAAGTGTTGATCCTTTATTGACAGAAGTAATGCAGGGGAATCCACGATTGAAAGTTGGTAATACAACTTACCCGATGACCAGAATTGCTACAGTCGGAGAATGGCATTTGTTGAGTGTAGATGTGAAAACATGGTCAGGATTGACGATTGGAGATGCATTTACAATCCAGTACTTGTATGATCTTCCTACGGCAGCTCACCAATTGTTATTGGATGATGTGTGTTTCCATCCGTTGGAAGCAGGAGTTTCCATGACAGTCTACAATCCAAGTGATTTCAAAGTAGTTGCTCAGTTAGATGATCAGCATTTCGCAGTGATCTACGAGTACAATACGGAAGGAGCGTTGGTTCGTACAGTTATTGAAACGGAGAGAGGACGTAAAACAGTGAAAGAGCAACAGGCGAATAGCCCTAAGGCGAATAGAAATGAGTAGAAGGATGCCTAAAATAATAAGTGTAATCATTGTGCTGTTGTCTGTTCTTGTTGCTCAGGGACAGACAGATGCTCAGTGCATTGACATGGTCAAAAAATACAACGAACAAGTCCGGAAATTAGGAAAACCGGCAACTGGAAAAGTGTATTATGTTGATTTTGAGCAGGAGTTGAGTTATTGGGATTCGGATGTTAGTTCCCCGAAACAACGCGTGAAATACTACGTTTCTGCCGATCAGGTACATTTGATCAGCAGCGAAATTTCGACATACACCAATAAAGAGTATGTGTTTACAGTGATGCACAAACAAAAAAAGATTTTGGTAAGTCGAAATCCGGAATCAGATCCGGAATTTGACGGTGCAGGGATTTTCGGTACATTTCTCAATAATCAGGAACACATTATTAGCAAAGCGACAGTGTCAGAGTGTTCTGAAGTGAGTGAGAAAGGACTTTATAAGGTAGTTTTGGATGTATCTCAATTAAAAATTAACGGATTTCATGCAGATAAGTTGACCTATTATTTTGATTCAAAAACTAAAAAGTTGAAGAAAACAATCACTTCATACGGAAAAGGATATCAACTCCGCAGGATGAGTATCACATACTACGATTTTCAAACAGATTATAAATACACATTTCCAAAAGACCTTGTCGGAATGTTTTTGGATTCAAAGGGAAAGTTAAAGCCTAAATATAATGGATATGAGCTTATTACAAATTAATATGAAGCGGTTTTATACACTGTTACTTACGTCGGTATTAGTAACAACCACAGTCTTTGGGCAAGTGGATACCCAAATTTATTCAGATGAAATAAGAGGAAGTGCAGTAGTAGCTTCAACTTCATTTGATGTGAATATTATGGCATCTCCGGTGATTAGTCCTCTAAACCATAAGGTAACATCATCTAAGTTGACAGTTGCATGGACTGTTGATGATATTTTCTTATTAGGAGATGCAAATAACGGTGCTGTTATTGACGATTATGAAATTATCGTTGCTTGTCATTTTTATGAACAGGGAAACCCGACACCGGTTGAAAGTGAAACGGCTCAATTGACAATCAATTCAGAACATGCGGTTGCTGTTTTTCATAAAGACATTACCAGCTTGTGTGACTTGTATGATCTCGAAAAGGTAGAAATTGAAATTATAAATATGTCTACTTCTGTGATCGTTGGACCAGCTTATAGCAGCCAGCAGACACAAATTCAGGGGTATGTAGCAAATCACCGGAAATTGAGCGCAAGTGTAACGACAAAGTATGGTGTGGATGTACGGCTGGAAGCCAATCAAAATCAGGCAGCAGCTCCTGTTGTAACTGGATTTTCAGGATCTACACAAACTTCCAGGGTGCTGTTATTTGATTGGGCAGCGACGACACATAATTTCCCGAATTATGAAATTCAAATCCTGAAATTAGAGAATACAAACCCGGCAAACACACAAAACGATGCAATTGAAGCAACAGTAAACTGGGACAATGCATTGAAAATTGAAACAACCAATGGAGCAAAAGCCGTTCGTCTTACCGTTGCTGAAGGAACCGGATTTTATATATGGCGAGTGAGAGGAGTCGGGAATTTTTATCCGGGAGGTTTCTCGAATGCAAAGAATTTGGGAACCTGGTCAAATTCATACCCGCAAGGACTAACAGTTAATTTAACAATCCCGGGGATTCCTTCTACGCCATTTGCTTTCTTCCTCGAAGATCCGGATGATACGAAAAACTGGATGTACTCCAGAGTGATCTCAGAAGGGAACAAAATCGGAGAGGGTATGATATATGCCAACAATTTATTACAGACTGTACAAACTCAGGCGTATGCAGCTTCTTCTGGAAAATCTGTCATTTCACAAACAGTGATGGATTACCTGGGACGTCCTACGTTGAATACACTACCTGTTCCTATGAGTACTTCAGGATTAAATGGATATCAAGACGAATTTTTATTGAATACGAGTGGACAGTTATATACAGCCAATGATTTTGATGCAAATGGAAACATTCAAAATCCTGGAACAGTTCAGGATAACGGTGCTTCTGCATTTAGTTATTATTCAGAGAACAACACTTCCGATTATACCATTCCAGATGCGGAAGGATACCCGTTTTCAAGAACAATCTACCTAACGGATGGATCAGGAAGAGTGGCAGAATCCTCCGGAATAGGAAAAGTTCATGCAATCGGGCAAGGGAGAACTTCCCGTATTTTTTACGGTACCCCTTCAGATGATGAATTGATTGCTGTTTTTGGTGATGAAGCACCGCCGGCAGTGAATATTTTGAAAACAGTTACACTGGATCCGAATGGAACAGGAACAATCGCTTATACAACTATTGAAGGACTAACCATTGCAACAGCTATGAGTAGTGTTGTTCCCGACAATTTACTGGCAATTGATAATCCCGGTAATGCAGGGAAATTTGGAATGATGGTTTCAGATGAAATTGTTGTTAATACGCTTTCCGATAGCAAATTCATCAGTTCGAAAGTACTGCCACTGGATCAGCAGACAACGATCACAATTGATTATTTTCCGTGTACACAAAGTATCACTGCCGCAGAAGGAGGATGTCCAGGAGGAAACTGTAATTTTGAAGTGCGCTTTATTGTTTCAAATATTGTTACAGGTGAAAAATTCGGTACTCAATATATGGATGTTAGCCTTGGAGATTGTTCCAATGCAATTCAGGGATCAAACTATACATGGTACACAATTGAAGCGGGAGCAGGATTGTATACAACCAATGGAAATCAGGTAACATTGCCTGCAGGTAACTGGAAAGTTCAAAAAATTGTTACTTCCATGACGAACCCCGCTACAGCGTATGAAATTCCGGCAGCGCAACAGTACTTGGCACCATTGGTTGATTTGGTTGCAACGTGGATGAACAGTACGACTTCTCAGGAAGATCTGGATGTCTTTAATTTAATGCTGGACACACTGATTACGAATCTGGCAGCAGGACATGCAGCAGCAGGACCAGCGTGTGTTGGGCAACCTGCGAATTGTTTTGAAGGTTCGGGATATCAGAATCATTTCTGGACAGGAACATTGGGAACCTACTTCAACCGAATGGTGACAGATTATGGGTTTCCTGCTAACTTCATTTTCAATCCTGAATATACTTTACAGTATGGTTTTGTACTGGATGGACAAGGACAACCGACTTCTGAAGTCAACACCTCTCAGTTAGTTATGACAACCTCCTGTTGCGGAGATCTTGGAGCAGATATCCCACAAGTAGAAAAATATCCTGTCTGTCAGCGGATTGAAGATGTTCTTGGAGACCCAATGCAAACATTAACTCCTGATGATGTATTATTCTCTGATATATTCCGTACACTGTATGAAGAAATTGTTCAGGATGGTAACCCTACTGCCTACCTGACAGAATGGGGAATTGGCAATGCAACGGGAGCCATGAATGGATTTGGTGGCGACATTCCCGGATCTTCAACAGATCCGTTCCGTTCCTATTTTGACGATATGATTTTCCACATGCTCACAGATCAGTATTTTACAGGAAACGCATACCAGAGTGGGAGTGATTGGATGTGGGACAGTCCTACTGGATCTGTACCTGTTTACAATTCTACAGGTGATTTAGTTCCGGCGGGAGCACCACAAGAATTTTACGGACCTTATTATACGTGCGACGCATTGTATGAGTGTTGGTACAGTACAATTCGGGCATATTTTGAAATGCTGAAAACACCAAGTGGATTTAATATTTATGATGGAGTCAATAATGATGAAGACAATGACGCTTCTTCAGGTGGAGACGACGGTACAGTAGCAGGAGGACACAGCGATGATCCGGACAGTGCTGACGGTAATCAGGGATTGTTACAACAATTAGTAAGTTTTATCATTTCCAAAAAAATGAAAAAACTGTCGGATGACTTGGCCGGGGAAGGAGACGGAAGTTCAGGTGCTTCTCCAATGGCGATTCAATACGATATTCCGAATACATTCATGTCGTGTGCAGGATACAAATTTGCGGCTATTATTGATATTCCTGCTGATGCGATTAATGATAATACGCGTGACGTTGGGGTAATTCAGGCAACATTGGGTGAAGTAAATACCCCTATTTTTATAGAGGATGTTGAATACTATAAATATGCAACTAGAAAGGAGGCTATTTATGCGAAAGAAGTAGAAGAAGACAACGGTAACCCAGGAAACTACACAACAACATTGATTACGGATAAATTACGTTATGACAATATCAAGTCACCAGCATGGATGTTTAAGTATTTTGAGTATGATGCGGACATTGATCGCTCAGCTTCTCCTACTTTTTTGAATACAACAACGGAAAATTTAGAAAATGGTTATCCGCTATCTTCCTCAGCAGCATTGGAATTGACAACTTGCTATCATGATTTTTCAGGGGTAGCATTGTGTTATGCTCCACCTTGTATTGATACAGATCATCATAATTGGAATGCCATGGAACGCTATATGTTTTATTTACAGGCTTCAAAGACAGTTCCTCCTGATGACCTGGATGACGATCCGAACAATACCTTATGTGGAAGCCTTCCTCCGCTTGATCCGATCGATTGTAGTGATTTGCAAGACATGATCGATCTGGATTTCAGTAGTGCCCGTAACAGTTGTGCAGAGCGGCAGGATTATTTCCGAGGTCAGATTGTGCAAATGCTCAATTTCAACTGTTACGAAATTGTAGAGTGTGTGGACGGTTCTGTTTCCGGGCAGGTATCCATGGCTCAGGTTGATGAAATGGTAGCACAGGCCGTTCTGTCATGTGGTGCTTATGTCGATGCGTTGAGAATAGCGTGTGTGGATCCGTTGACGTGCATGAGCCAGTTTCCTACCTATTCGGTATCTAATTGCGGTATGCTGATTCCTAAAGTCGGAGGAGGGGTGGAGGTTTGCCCTTCTGTACCACAACGAATCATTACCTTGTATGATCCGACTTATAAAATTCCGGAAAAACTGTTACGTGTCCGTAGTGGAGAGTTCATTCCCTTCATGAATGAATTCCAAACAAACTGTAGAGAAGGTTCTCCATATACAATCGAGTCCGATCAGGAAGATTGCAATGAAATGAATACACAATACAGTGAAATTATTAATGTTGAATAAAATAATCCGAAATACTATGAAAGTTATAAATAACATCGCGCTATCAATTACTCTTATTTCTTTAATGAATAGTGCATTGGCACAAAATACGCCTCAAGGGGTATCCATTGCGAATGATCAGGTACCACCATCTAAAAATGCAATGCTGGACGTTGTCTCTACTGAAAAAGGGATGTTGATTCCTCGTGTTACACATGCAACAATCAGTGATCCGACTGGTGCATTGAGGCCAAGTAGCATTATTCCTGGAGAAGATGGATTAATCGTATTTGTGACAGATGCCAATGACAAGTATGGTTTTTGGTATTTTGACGCTACAGCAACACAATGGAAACAATTGGCAAATACAACAGTTGTGTCTAGTTCTTCCTTATGGGTCGACAATACGGCTTATCCTGGGAATATCTATTACAGCCCTACAGGTTCAAACCAGGGATTTGTAATGATCAATGGTGACCCGTCACCGACCTCTCCTCAGGAACAGGCAAATCTTACAACTTATCCGTTGCAGGTTTTTACAGACTACGGAAATGCGATGTCGACTTCCATAAAATTTGGAGGGATTGGGACAGCTTATCCTGGGAATCCTTCAATTATATCAGGACACAGTAATGAGATTAACTTTGATGAGAGTTCATTGGATCTACAATTTTGGAATGGGCAGGATGTACGTATAGGAAGTGGAGTGAATGGTGCAAATCTGTGGGTGTATGGTAATGTTAACTACGCAGGAAGTCTTATTTCAATTTCAGATTCAACATTAAAAACAAATATTAGGGGATTAAACGGACCACAAAGTGGTAATGAATTAAAGGAGAATTTAAAGAGAGTTAACTTCTATTCATATGAACTAAAATCCAATCCAGGAGAACTTCGTTATGGAGTCATGGCACAGGAATTGGAAAAATTATTCCCAACACTCGTAAAACAGGTAAATTTTCCAGTTAGTAAAGATGAACTAGGGCGAAGCATTACTAAACCAATCAAAGTGGTTGATTATAACGCCTTATCCGTCCTGTCTACAGAAGCAGTAAAAACATTGATTACAGAAAATGAAGCCCAGCAAAAGCAAATTGATGCAATGAGAGCGGAATTAGACAAATTGGTAAAACGTGTAGAAGCGCTGGAGAAAAAATAATGATTTTTTTTAAAAGCTAGGAGATAAAATATAGAGTTGAATGCATTGTTGTGAATAATTGATTTCGATTTATTTAATTGCTGTTTTGGATGTAGTTCATTGTTCCATAACCATAGTTCGGATAGCAATTGAAATGGATTAATCTATCGAATATTCATCTGTGAATCCGAGGAAAATATCACCTAAATTATAGAATAGAGCCAAAAATAAAAATATATCTTATAAATACTGAAGACTGATGCTACGTCATACACTAATTTTCCTGTTTGTACTTACTACTTCTTTTGGTGCCCTTCACTCCCAGTGCAGTGTTTCTGACTA